>NZ_JBFTIO010000021.1:0-114287 GCF_056394985.1 Variovorax sp. 10N412 | reverse complement strand
CTCATGGGCATGGCCCAGGTCGGCATCGCCATTCCCAATTTCTGGTTCGCGATTCTTCTGATCCTCGTGTTCTCGGTGCAGCTGCAGTGGTTCTCCGCCGGCGGCTTCGAGGGCTGGGGCGAAGGCTTCTTCGCGGGCATCAAGTCGTTGTTCCTGCCTGCCTTGTCGCTCGCCGTGGTGCAGGCCGCGATCCTCGCGCGCATCACGCGCTCGGCGGTGCTCGAGGTGATGCGCGAAGACTTCGTGCGCACCGCGCGTGCCAAGGGCGTGTCGCAGCGCATGGTGCTGTGGACCCATGTGCTGCGCAACGCCATGATCCCGGTCATCACCGTCATGGGCATGCAGTTCTCCGAGCTGCTGGCCGGCACCATCGTGGTGGAGAACGTGTTCTACCTGCCGGGCCTCGGGCGTCTCATCTTCCAGGCCATCAGCAACCGCGACCTCATCGTGGTGCGCAACTGCGTGATGCTGCTCGCGGCCATGGTGGTCATCGTGAACTTCGTGGTCGACGTGCTGTACGCCGTGATCGACCCGCGCATCAAGGCCAGCGACATATGAGCAGCATCACAGCTCCAAGCGCCGCCGCGCTCAAGGTGCCGGGCTTCTGGCGCCGTGCACTGCAGCATCGCAGCTTCGTCATCGGCGGCGTGCTCGCCGCCCTGCTGCTCATTGCCGCACTCGTGTCCTTCGTGTGGACACCGTGGTCGCCGTATGCGATGGACATGGCCAACAAGATGCAGGCGCCCTCCGCATCGCACTGGCTCGGCACCGATGCATTCGGTCGCGACGTGGGGTCGCTGCTGCTGGTGGGCGCGCGTGCGTCCATCCTCGTGGGCGTGATCGCAGTCGGCATCGGCCTCGTGGTCGGCACGGCGCTGGGCCTGCTGGCGGCTGCCAAGCGCGGCTGGGTCGAAGAAGCGGTGATGCGCCTGTCGGACTTCACGCTCGCGTTTCCTGCAATCCTGTCGGCCATCATGATGACCGCCGTGTTCGGCGCGGGCATCGTGAATGCCATCGTGGCCATCGGCATCTACAACATCCCTACCTTCGCGCGCATCACGCGCGCATCGGCCAACGCCATCTGGTCACGCGAGTACGTGGCTGCGGCGCGCGCCTGCGGCAAGGGACCGTTCGCCATCACCATGCAGCACGTGCTGCCGAACATCTCGGCCGTGCTGATCGTGCAGATCACCATCCGCTTCGCCATCGCCATCCTCGCGGAGGCCGCGCTCTCCTACCTGGGCCTGGGCACGCAGCCGCCGCAGCCTTCGTGGGGCCGCATGCTCAGCGAGGCGCAGACCCTCATGTTCCAGCAGCCGCTGCTGGCCGTTTTCCCCGGCATGGCGATCGCCCTCGCGGTGCTGGGGCTGAACCTGCTCGGCGACGGGTTGCGCGATTTGCTCGACCCACGCCTTGCCCGCGCACGCTGAGAACACGATGCCCCTCCTCGAAGTCAACAACCTCCAGATCGGCCTGCAGACCCAGCGCGGGCCGGCGCAGGCCGTGCGCGGCATTTCGTTCTCACTGGAGCGCGGCGAAACGCTGGGCATCGTCGGCGAGTCGGGCTGCGGCAAGTCGATCACCGTGATGTCGCTCATGGGCCTGCTGCCCTCGAGCGCAAAGGTCACGGGCAGCATCAAGCTCGACGGGCAGGAACTCGTCGGCCTGCCCGAAAAGCAGATGTGCCAGGTGCGCGGCAACCGCATCGGCATGATCTTCCAGGAACCCATGACCGCGCTGAACCCAGTGCACACCATCGCGCGCCAGGTCGGCGAGCCGCTGCAGCTGCACCGCGGGCTGACGAAAGCACAGGCGCGCAAGGAAGCACTGGGCCTGCTCGACCGCGTGGGCATACCCGATGCGGCCTCGCGGCTCGACGCCTACCCGCACCAGTTCTCCGGCGGCCAGCGCCAGCGCATCGGCATTGCCATGGCGCTGGCCTGCGGCCCCGACCTGCTGATTGCCGACGAGCCCACCACGGCGCTGGACGTCACCATCCAGAAGCAGGTGCTCGACCTGATCCAGGGCCTGGTCAAGGAAATGGGCATGGCGCTGATCCTGATCTCGCACGACCTCGGCGTGATCGCCAACAGTGTGCAACGCATGCTCGTGATGTATGGCGGCAGCGCCGTGGAAAGCGGGCCGACCGACACGGTCTTCGCCGGCCGCGCCCACCCCTACACGCGCGGCCTGTTCGCGGCCCGCCCTGCCCTCGGCGCCGTGCGCGCCGGGCGGCTGCCCACCATCCGCGGCAGCGTGCCCGAGCTGGTGGACATGCCACGCGGCTGCGCCTTCGCAGGGCGCTGTGCCCACACCATCGACCTGTGCCACAGCACGCGGCCGCAACCCACGCTGCTGCCGAACGACCACACCGTGCGCTGCCTGCGGCTGGGTGAAATTGCAGCCCTGGAGGCCAGGACCGCCCAGGCCGCCACCACGGTTCTCTCCGCATGAGCCAGTCCACGACCACCCCCGGCCAGCCCCTGCTGGCCGTGAACAACCTCTACCGCCACTACGCGCTGCCGCGCGAAAAGCTCTTCGGCCCGCCACCCACGGTGAAGGCGCTCAACGGCGTGAGCTTCGACGTGCGGGCCGGCCAGAGCGTGGGCATCGTCGGCGAATCGGGCTCGGGCAAGTCGACCATCGCGCGGCTGGTGATGGCGCTGGACACACCCACCTCGGGCTCCGTGTCGCTCGAAGGCCGCAACCTGCACACGTTGTCGAAGAACGAGCTGCGCACCGCGCGCCGCGACTTCCAGATGGTGTTCCAGGACCCGTACGGCTCGCTCGACCCGCGCCAGACCGTGGCGCGCATCGTCGCCGAGCCGCTCGAGGCGCTGGCCGAAACCAGCCGCGCCGAACAGCGCGAGCGCGCTTCGGAAGCACTCGCCGCAGTGGGCCTGCGCACCACCGACATGGACAAGTACCCGCACGAGTTCTCGGGCGGCCAGCGACAGCGCATCGCGATTGCGCGCGCGCTCATCACGCGCCCCAAGCTCATCGTGGCCGACGAGCCGGTGAGCGCGCTCGACGTGTCGGTGCAGGCCCAGGTGCTCAACCTCATGCAAGACCTGCAGCAGCAGTTCGGCATCAGCTACCTGCTCATCAGCCACGACCTCGCGGTGGTCAACCACCTGTGCGACGAAGTCTGCGTGGTCTTCAAGGGCCGCATCGTGGAGCGCGGCCGCCCCGCCGACCTGTTCGCGCATGCGCAGCACGAGTACACGCGCACGCTGCTGTCCGCCGTGCTGCACACGCCGTCCCGCTAGCCGCGGCCGGCGCTCTCTTTTCCATCCCACCTCCAGGAGCTACCGAATGTTGAAGCGACGCACACTCATGACTTCCGCCATGGCGGCGGCAATCCCGGGTGTCTTCCTGCCCCAGGCGCGCGCGCAGGCGGGCAAGAACACGCTGACGATCGGCATGCCGCTCGAACCGCCGGGCCTGGACCCGACCACGGGCGCCGCCTCGGCCATTGCCGAGATCACGCAATACAACATTTTCGAGACGCTCACCAAGGTGAACGCCGACGGCTCCGTCACGCCGATGCTGGCCGAGAGCTGGTCGTCGTCGCCCGACATGAAGACCTTCGTCTTCAAGCTGCGCAAGGGTGTGCGCTTCGAGAACGGCCAGCCCTTCAACGCGGCGGTGGTGAAGTTCTCGTTCGACCGCGCGGGCGGCGCCAAGAGCACCAACAAGGACAAGCGCTTCTTCAGCGAGATCGGCACCGTGGTGCTCGACGAATACACCGTGGGCGTGAACAGCACGCTGCCCAACCCCGACCTGCCGTTCATGCTGGGCCAGTCGACCGCTTGCCTGGTCGAGCCCAAGAGCGCCGACACCAACGCCACCGCGCCCGTGGGCACCGGCCCGTACAAGCTCGCGGCCTGGCAACGCGGCGCCTCGTGCACGCTGGTGAAGTCGCCCACCTACCGCGACCCGAACCTGGCGAAGACCGAGCGCTTCGTGTTCCGCTTCATGTCGGACACCGCGGCGCAGACCGCCGCGCTGATGGCCAACGACATCGACATCTTCCCGCGCGCGGGCACGCGCTCGGTGGCGCAGTTCAAGGGCAACCCGCGCTTCCAGGTGATCGAGGTGGGCACGCGCGGCAAGGTGATATTGACCATCAACAACCGCAAGAAGCCGCTGGACGACGTGCGCGTGCGCCGCGCCATCCTGGCGGCCATCGACCGCAACGCGATCATCCAGGGCGCGGCGGACGGCTTCGGCAAGCCGCTGGGCAGCCACTACGCCATGGGCGCGCCGGGCTTCATCGACACCACGGCGATCAACCCCTTCGACATCGAGAAGGCGAAGAAGCTGCTGGCCGAGGCGGGCGTGAAGACACCGCTCGAACTGCGCCTGCAACTGCCCCCGCCTTCGTATGCACGCCAGGGCGGCGAGATGATCGCGGCGCAGCTGGCGCAGATCGGCATCAACGTGAAGATCCAGAACGTCGAATGGGCGCAGTGGCTCAACAGCACCTTCGGCGGCGCGCACGACTTCGACCTGACCATGGTGGCCCACGTGGAGCCCTTCGACCTGGTGAAGTACACCGAGCCCGACTACTACTGGGGCTACGACTCGAAGAAGTTCCGGGACCTGTTCGTGACCATCCAGAACGAAGAGAACAAGAAGCGCCGCGCCGACCTGCTGGCCGAAGCGCAGCGCCAGCTGGCGACCGATGCAGTGAACGGCTTCCTGTACCAGGCCGTGTTCCCGACCATCGCGCGCAAGGAAGTGAAGGGCCTGTGGCCGAGCATGCCGATCGTGGTGAACGACCTGGCCGCCATTTCGTGGAGCTGATGCAATGACCAAGCCTCTTTATTCACTGAGCGTGCAGGAACTGCACGCCGCCTACGCCGCCAAGGAGCTGTCTCCGGTGGAGGTGACGCGTTCGGTCAACGAACGCATCGCGGCCTATGAGCCCGAGCTGCACGCGACATGGCTGTTCCGCCCCGAGCTCGCGCTCGAGCAGGCGCGCGCGTCCGAGGCACGCTGGCTGGCCGGCACCCCGCGCGGCACGCTCGACGGCGTGCCCGTGACCATCAAGGACAACCTCGCGACCGAAGGCGACCCGATGCCCCTGGGCACCGCCGCCTACGCGCTCGTGCCGCAGACGCAAGACTCGCCCCCGGCCGCGCGCCTGAAGGAAGACGGCACGGTGCTGGTCGCCAAGACCACCATGCCCGACCTGGGCATGCTGTCGTCGGGCCTGTCGAGCTTTCATGAACTTTCGCGCAACCCGTGGGACCTGTCGCGCACGCCCGGCGGCTCCAGCGCGGGCGCCGGCGCGGCGGCCGCCGCGGGCTACGGCCCGCTGCACGTGGGCACCGACATCGGCGGCTCGCTGCGCCTGCCGGCGAGCTGGTGCGGCATCTACACGCTCAAGCCCAGCTTCGGGCGCATTCCGCTGAGCTCGCCCTACATGGGCCGCTGCGCCGGCCCGATGACGCGCACCGTGGCCGATTCCGCATTGATGATGGCCTCGGTCGCGCAGCCCGACGACCGTGACTATTCGGAACTGCCCGCGCCCACCATCGACTGGAACGCCTTCGAGGTCGACCCGTCGTTTCTCAACGGCAAGCGCGTGGCGCTGCACATGGACGCGGGCTGCGGCCTGCCGCTGGACCCGCAGATCGCCGAGGCCGTTCGCCGTGCCGCCAGGCGCATCGAGGCCGCGGGCGCGCACATCGAAGAAATTCCGGCCTTCATGACGCCGGCGATGCTGCAGGGCATGGACCACTTCTGGCGCATGCGCTCGTGCCTCGACATGCAGGCCATGACTGCCGAGCAGCGCGCGAAGATCCTGCCGTACATCCGCGACTGGGCCGAGAGCGCGGCCGGATTCTCGGGCGCCCAGGTCTTCGACGGCTACAGCCAGTTCGTGGCCACGCGCGCGGCCACGGTGGCCGCCACCAAGGCCTACGACTTCGTGCTGTCGCCGGTGTCGCCGAACCTGCCCGCGCCCGCCGACCATGCCTCGCCTACCAACGACCCGATGCGCCCGCTGGAGCACATCGGCTTCACGGTGCCGTACAACATGTCGGAGCAGCCGGCCGCGTCGATCAACTGCGGCTACTCGGCCGAGGGCCTGCCCATCGGCCTGCAGATTGCAGGGCGCCGCTTCGACGACCTGGGCGTGCTGCAGTTCAGCCGTGCGTTCGAGCAGATCCGCGACGCGCAAAGACCCTGGCCGGAACCGAAATGACAGCTCGGCGTCCAATGACGCCGACCGCAAGGAGACAAGACACATGAACGCAACCCACTACATCGACGGGCGCCGCGCGCCCTCCGAAGGCAACGCCACCATCGACGTGATCGACCCGAGCGACGGCCAGAAATTCGGAGAGATCGCGCGCGGCACGGCCGCCGACGTCGATGCCGCCGTGCGCGCCGCGCGCCGGGCCATCGGCGACAACTTCGACGGCCCCTGGGGTGCGACGACCGCGCTGGAGCGCGGCCGGCTGCTCGCCAAGCTGGGCGCCGCCGTGCTGGAGCACCACGAAGAGCTCGCGCAGCTCGAAGCCCGCGACACCGGCAAGGCGCTGCGCGTGGCGCGCAACGACGCCACCGCGCTGGCGCGCTACATGGAGTACTACGCCGGCGCCTGCGACAAGCTGCACGGCGACACCCTGCCCTACGAGCGCGGCTACACCGTGCTGACGGTGCGCAACCCGCACGGCGTGACGGGCCACATCGTGCCCTGGAACTACCCGATGCAGATCGCGGGCCGCAGCGTGGGCGCGGCCCTGGCTGCGGGCAATGCCTGCGTGGTGAAGCCGGCCGAGGACGCGAGCCTCTCGCTGCTGCGCCTGGCGGAGATCGCGACCGAGGTGGGCTTTCCGGCGGGCGCGCTCAACGTGGTGACGGGCTACGGCAAGGAAGCCGGCGCGGCGCTGTGCGCGCACCCCGGCATCGACCACATCTCGTTCACGGGCTCGACCATGACCGGCCGCAGCGTAGGCCTGGCCGCGGCCGAGCGCCACTGCCCGGTGACGCTGGAGCTGGGCGGCAAGTCGCCGCAGATCGTGTTCGCAGATGCCGACCTGGACGCGGCCGAGCCGGTGCTGGTGAACGCCATCATCCAGAACGCGGGGCAGACCTGCTCGGCGGGCAGCCGCGTGCTGGTAGAGCAGTCGGTGTATGAAGAGGTGGTGCAGCGGCTGGCCAAGCGCTTCGCGGCCGTGAAGGCGGGCACGCCGGCGGAAGACCTGGACATGGGCCCGCTCATCAACGAAAAACAGTTCCGCCAGGTGCGCGACATGGTCGCCACCGCCGAGGCCAGCGGCCTGAAGGTGGCCGCGCGCGGCACGGTGTCGCCCAATGCGTCGGCCACCGGCTTCTACCAGGAGGCGGTGCTGTTTCGCGATGTGCCGCACGACAGCGACTTGGCGCAGCGCGAGGTCTTCGGCCCGGTGCTGGCGGTGATGCCGTTCAAGGACGAGGCCGAGGCGGTGCGCCTGGCCAACGGCACGGACTTCGGCCTGGTGGCCGGCGTGTGGACGCGCGACGGCGCGCGCCAGCTGCGCATGGCGCACAAGCTGCGCTGCGGCCAGGTCTTCGTGAACAATTACGGTGCGGCGGGTGGTGTAGAACTGCCCTTCGGCGGCGTGAAATCGAGCGGTTTCGGCCGCGAGAAGGGCTTCGAGGCCCTGCTCGGCTTCACGACCCTCAAGACGATCGCAATCAAGCACGGATGACACCATGACCACCACTGAACAACAAACTCCACGCCGCGTGGGCCTCGTCGGCGTCGGCCTGATGGGCCACGGCATCGCCAGCAACATCGTCAAGCACGGCCACCAGCTGACGGTGCTGGAGCATGCGGGCAACCAGCCCATGGACGGCCTGCTGAAGGCGGGCGCCACGTCGGTGAAAGACGTGGCCGCGCTGGCCGCGCAGGTCGACGTGCTCATCCTGTGCGTCACGGGTACGCCGCAGGTCGAGGCGGTGATGCTGGGCGACAAGGGCGCGCTGAGCACGCTGCGCGCGGGCACGGTGGTGATCGACTGCTCGACGGCCGTGCCCGCCTCCACCGCCAAGGTGGCCGAGGCGGTGGGCGCCAAGGGCGGCAAGTTTCTCGATGCGCCGATGACGCGCACCGCGAAGGAAGCGGCCGAAGGCCGGTTGAACCTGCTGGTGGGCGGCGATGCCGACGTGCTCGACTCTTGCCTGCCGCTGCTGCGCTGCTTTGCCGAGAACATCACGCACGTGGGCGGCACCGGTGCGGGCCACGCGATGAAGCTGCTGCACAACTTCGTGTCGCTGGGTACTGTTGCGCTGCTGTGCGAAGCGGCTGCGTGTGCCGAACGCGCGGGCGTGAAGCCCGATGTGTTCGTCGACGTGCTGGCCAAGGGCGGCGGCAACGGCGTGGCGCTGGAACGCGTCAAGCCCAAGCTGCTCACCGGCAGCACCGATTCGCTGAAGTTCTCTATGGCCAATGCGAAGAAGGACCTGGGGTACTACAACGACATGGCGGAGCAGTCTTCTTCCAGTCATGGCATTGCGCAGGCTGTGGATGCGCTGCTGACGCAAGGTGTCGAGAAGTTTGGTGGGGACCGGATGGTTCTCGATCTGGTCGAAGCACTGCGCTGATTTCTTTTCCCTGTGCATCGCCCCTCTGTTCAGGGCGCGTGCACAAGCCGCCGGGTACTTCCCTCCGCGAATGTCCCCCGGGGCTTCGCCCCTCCTCCTTTATTTCGCTGCGTGAAGCACCCGACGCCCTGCGCACGGTGAGTGCTGCCGTGGCGTTGGCGGTTCAATTGCTGTGACGGACTACAGGTCGTTGATATGCGCCGGCACGCTGATGAGCGTGCGCTTGAGACGGGCAGGCAAGCGGGATTTCGCAGGGCGGGCGTCGGCCCCGGCCGAGATTGGCGTGGCTGCGTTCGATGTCTGCTTGCAGACGGGTTGCAGACCAGTGCTCGTCACAATAGCGAGTGTCAAGTCATGGTCTGGAAATACTCAAAATGATGGATTGGGTCCCTGTCGTCTTCATTGCTTTCAAGGTTCTCGTGTTCGGCACGGGCATGTTCTTCGCCATCAAGTGGCACTATGAGCGAGGGAAGAAGCACAAGGAGAAGCAGAGCGCGGTGCTGCGCGCGGGCGGCAAGGTGGCCGCAATCTTCGTGCTGTCGCTCCTGGGCCTCTCGCTTCTCACCTTAGGCCTCAGCAGCATGCTCGGTTTGGACTTGACCTTCCCATGATGGCAAGGGATGGTCGGCCGATGCCCAGTTGTGCGGCGGCCATTCCCAGATGCGGCTATCGGACAGCGTCGACACGCGGGTCAACACGTCACTTGAAGGCCGCTGTCGCGAGACAGCGCACGGTCTTCTGCGCTGATGGGTCGTGTGGCTACAGCCGGCCACAAGGGTCCTTTGCGGGCTGCCGCAGAATCAGCCAGAACCGGCCGTTTTCCTCGCCGGCACAACGCGACCAAGGCAGTCGCTTCTAGAGACGCTACAGAGGCCATCATCGGCATGACAAATTCATACTCGGTTCGCAACGAAGCTCCCTCTGTCGCTGTCTACTGCCGGCTCCGAGCCGCAGCTGGTCTGAGCTCAAAGACCGAAGAAGCAGCGAGTCGAGGTCTGCAAGGGAGCCTCTTCTCCGTTCAGGTCGTCTTCGATGGAGAGGTTGTCGGCATGGGCCGGGTCGTGGGCGACGGGGGTTGCTTCTACCAGGTTGTAGACATTGCGGTCATTCCCTCGCACCAGGGAAAGGGCCTCGGCAAGGTCATCATGCGTGAAATCATGAGCTACGTTGAAGCCAACGTGCCAGCAAGCGGGTACGTGAGCCTCATTGCTGATGGACTCGCCCAAAATCTATACGCCGGCTTCGGGTTTGCCGCCACTGCACCAAAGTCGATTGGAATGGCGCTTGTTCGGCGCGCGAGCGACCCCTGCTGAACAAGGTTGCATAAGGCACCCATCGGCCAACAGCCGTCGTTGGCGAAGGGCTTTCGACTTAGAGCGCCGCTGGGTGGTCCTCGAGCGGCACGAAGGAATCGCCGGAGGGTGCCAGGGCCACGATGGAGCCGGACTCGATGTCGTACACCCATCCGTGTATCGTCAGCTTTCCTTGCGCCAGCGCGAGCGCCACGGAAGGATGGGTGCGCAGGTTGTTCAACTGTGCGATGACGTTCTCACGCACCATGCTGTCGACGCGCGCGCGCTCGCTGTTGTGGTGCTTCGACTCGTTGATCATGCGGGCCGCGTCCGCATAGCGAAGCCAGTTCTTCACCGCCGGCATGTGCTCCAGACACGCGCAGGTGGCAACGGCTGTCATCGCACCGCAGTCAGAGTGGCCGCATATGACAATGTCGGTGACCTTCAAGGCGGCGACTGCGTATTCCACCGTTGCCGACACGCCCCCAGGTTCCGGACCGAAGGAGGGAACGATGTTGCCGGCGTTGCGGATGACGAACAAATCGCCGGGCTCGCGCTGCGTCACCAGCTCAGGGACCATGCGACTGTCCGAGCAGGAAATGAACAGCGTCGTCGGCTCCTGCTTGGTTGCGAGCTTCTGGAAGAGTTCCCTGCGAGTGGGAAACACCTCTCGCTGGAACCGCAGGAATCCATCTACAACGTCACGCATCGAGTCTCTCCAACTGATGGTGAATTTTACCAAGGAGCGGGTGCGGCGTTCAAACACGAGGTGCGTCGCGCGCTGGAGCTGGCGGAGCAGACCGACACCTGAAGCGGGCGGCCGCCCGGGCCTGCTGGACGGCGTGGGTCTCCGGCAGAATGCGGCCAGAAGCCGAACTTAGTGATCCCCGTTCAATTTTTCGCGTAGATGCTTTGTCGGCCTGGTCGGCGACGGCTAAAGTCGCTACCCATTGACCGGCCTCGAAAATCTGTCGCAAGAAGATGACTCTGCCCAAAATGCTCGGGAAAAAGCTCAAGGACGACGAGGTGCTCCAACTACTGGAGGACTGTCAGGCCGGTCCGGTCACTTACGAATTTGACCGCCTGCATGAGGGCACGCCGGATTCGTACTGGCTCGAAGTTCTCGGCGAGGGCTTCGCGATTCGGTTTGACGAGGCGCAAACGCTGAAGACCATCCATTGCTACGTCGTGCCTGTGGATGGCTTCTCGGCAATCGATGCCAGGCTTCTAGGGGTTCCGCTCTATGCCACGCGCGACGAGATACAGCGTGCATCGACCGAGGTGGGCCTTCGCGTTGTTATGGGTGATGCGGATATTCCCGCGCTCCGTCTTCAAACGGCGTGGGCGCGCGTTGAGGCTGAGGACTTTTGGACCCACTATGAGTTTCGGGCCGGAGTTTTATGCATGGTGAACCTATCTCTCCCTCGTTAGTAGACGGCCAGAAGCGGACGTTCCGGGACGAGGCTGAAATTCAAAGCTGACAACCGACACCAGCGATGAAGTTCGACGTAACGCGCGAGCTTGCTGCTCACAGGGCGACCAGCTTGCACCGTTAGCGTTCGCTTGTGAATCGAGTGCGGACGCAACCCTTAGGTAACTAGGCGTTGACGAGCACAACGTAGCGCTTGCTGCTGCTGCCCTCACTGAATCCCGAAATCGATACCCACATTCACGTATCCGATGGGCGCAAACACCCCGCTTCCCGTGTATTGCAGTTGGATGGAATCTCCTTGCGCTCCAGAAAGGGAACCCGCCGCACCCACGGTCGTGGATGTCCTGCGCATCCCGCTCTGCAGGGCGGCCCCGGCGTTCGCCGCAATAACGCGCAGGCCATCCGCGGTGATCGCGATTCCTTGCCATTGGCCACTGCTGCCTGTAGCTCGCCAGGATGCGCCGAAGTCGTCCGACTGGTACATCCGACCTCCGGCCGTCCCTGCCACGACGAAGCGCCCGTCCGATGAAGTCGCGAGACCGCGCCAGTCGCGAGCAGTGTCCTCGGCCTCCCAGCTCGCTCCGTAGTCCTCCGATCTCCACAGGGTGCCCGTGTCGACCGTTGCATACATACGTCTTCCGTCGGCCGACACCCTCACGGCCCACCAAAAGTTGCCACTGGCCCTGGCCGTCCAGGTGACTCCGTAGTCCGTCGACACGTAGAGCTGGGCGCCGTTCGTTCCCGCCACCTGAACCCGTCCGTCGGCCGAGATGCTCACGGTGCGCCACGCGCGATTGCTGTCACGGCTCGTCCAACTGGCACCGCCGTCACCCGAGGTCCAGACCTGGCCGAGGTACGCCACCGCGGTAAGGCGCATGCCGTCAGAGGAACTCGCCACCGAACTCCATGCACGCGCTGATCCATCGTCCGCCCAGTTGGCGCCCCCATCCGTGGAGGTGAAGATCGAGCCTCCGTTGGTCGTGGCGACGAGCCTGAGCCCATCGCTCGATGACGCGACGCTGCTCCAGGTTTGCCCGATGAGCCTCAGCGTCCAGGTCAGGCCCTGATCCATCGAGGTGTAGAGCTCGCCGCTGGCGGATGCGGCCACGAGCCGCGCGCCGTCTGCCGAGGAGGCGACACCAACCCAATTGCCTGTGATCGAACCGGTCGCCCAGCGAATGTCCAGGCCGCCGGGTAGTCCAAGCGTGCTGATGCGCTGGCCCGCGTTCTGCGCGATCGTCCATCCTCCCGTGCCCACGCCGCTGACCTTGACCCACTCGCCCACAGTTGGCGCGGCTGGCAAGGTGATGACGGTCTTCGCGCTCGAGTTCGCCAAGTAGCCCGTGTTGGATTCGGCCTGGATGGCCGCGCCCGTCACGTCGATCCATCGCGTGTCGGCGGGCGCGGCGCTGCACACGTAGGCGGTAAAGCTCACCTCGCCGGCGCCCAGGACGCCGTTGCCGTCGAGATCCAGTCCTGAGGCCATGCGCTGCCCGCCGTATTGGCAGGTGGCACCGGGCGGTTCGGCCGCGAAGGAGATCAGGCTGTCACGGCCCGATGAACCCGAGGGGCCCGTCGCCCCTGGGCTGCCATTGCACACATAGGCGGAGGTGGAAACCTCGGCATCCTCGAGCGTGCCGTTCGCGTTCGTGTCGATGCCTGCAAGCACCTGCGATCCGCCCTGCACGCAGTTCGCGCCGGCGGGTTCGGCGCGCATCCGGACCAGCGTTGCGAGTCCCGCCGACCCGGCGACGTTACAGACGTACTGGGTCGACGTCACCTCCTGATCCGCCAACACTCCGTCACGGTTGACGTCCACGCCCGCGTCGACACGCAGGCCACCTGCAGCACACTGGAGCCCGGTGCTCTCCTTCATGGCGCGCATCAAGGCTGCCGGCAGCGGCTGCGTTGCAGGATCCGCGGCCGATCCCGCCCGTACTCCGCCATCATTGCCACCACCGCCGCAGGCTGACATCACCAGGGGCAGCAAGAACAACGAAAGACCAAGACGGCGGACGAAGCGTCCGAAATTGCGGCGGGACATGTCGATACCTGCAATTGCAGTGCTACAGCGATCCGTAATTCTCTCAAGAAACACATTTTGAAACAATCAAAAAAACGACGCCTTTGCCAAAGAACATGGCCATTAGATAAGCGGTCTGCGAACGTCGTTGCGGCACGCCAGTAACCCCAGCGGTAGGGCCCCGTGGCCATCCGTAAATTGCACCCGCTGGCGCCATCCAACCTTTGCGCACCGCGCCGTTGGACCTTCGCAAATTTGATTTCGCGCGATTGGACCCGCGTTTTTTTGCCGCTCTTGGATCGACCTGTGGGCTCGCGACCGGCTGCTTCGGACGAGGCCCAATGTCTCAGATGGGCCCGTTCACGACAGCGGCGCGACCGGCTACAGTCGGCCAGTAGCAGAAGTTCAAATGCACCACGAAGTCACGCTCCTCGATAGACTCAACAGCCCGACAACGATGATGGAAGCGGAGCAGGAGCTTCTATCGCGTGGCGCAGCCTGCGTTCCGGTGCTCACAGCAATCCTGGACGACAGCGCCACAAGTGCCTTCGGTGTTGCTTACGGCCGCCTTGGCCTTCCGCGACAGTGTGCTCAGGAAATGGCGGTTCGCCTCGGGCCGAACGCCAAACCGCTGGAGCGTTTGCTGACCACGGACGCGTCGAATGGCCACACGACGGCAGTGAGGGCTTTAGCTGCGCTCGGATCGCTTGAGGTTGCATCGGTCAAAGCGCTTGTGGAGAACATGAACAGCGCGGACTTTGAGCTGGCTGAAGAGTCAGCTCTCGCGCTCGTTAAGACAGGACACGCAGGCGTTGCAAAGGCAGCAGCAACAACGAGACGCTTGCAAGACCTCATCGCGAAGTGGTCCCTGTAGTTGGGCGCGAATGTCCGCTACGGAGCGATCCGACCGGATGCTTCGGGCCCGAAGCGCCTGGTAGCCGACAGGCTACAGTCGGCCACAACCGGTCATTCAACGCGGGCGGCTACTGAGGAGAATTTTTCGATGGCTTGGGTTCGAGACGTCAACAGCTTGTACAACTTCATCGGGTACGTCGTGCTTCGGGCGCCAGACCAGTTCCCGCGAGAGGACTACTTGCGAGACGATGAGCAGTTGACGCTGGACAAGGCGTTCGAGGAGCTGCGAGCCGGCGTGCATCTCGTGCAAGCCGACTTCCCGGAGCGGCAAGTTTGCGGCGAACTGCAATTCATTCTCGACGAGAGCCTCGCGCTTTACCGGTCCGGCGAAAGGGTCGCGGCGGCGCATCGGCTACAGGATTTCTCGTCTGCAATCTTCAACGAATGAAGTGCGCGAGAGGCTACAGTCGGCCACAACCGGCCGTTCGCGTCGTCGCCAGACATGTAAGTTATGGACAAAATTCTCAAGCCTTACGCTGTCGTGCGTGTTCTGAGGTTGATCGGCAAAGCTGATGAATATGACGGCTGGCAAGTGAACCAACGGGCTCCCGCCGTTGGAGACATTGGAACCTTGCTCGATGTCCTAGCTGCGCCTGGCATTGCTGACCGGTACGTCGTTGAGAGCAGCGACGGCAACGGCACGACAGTCTGGTTGGGTGACTTCCTTGCCGATGAACTGGAGCTTGTTCAAACCGCGTGACACCGACAACGAGCAGCATGCGGCCAACTCCAGACATTCGCGAATGAGCAAACAACGAATCACAGTTTCACGATTTGAAGGCACCTTGATGGGCATGGCGGGCAACGTGTCGTTGTACCGGAAGGGCATCAACGAGTTTTTCCTGTCGCATGGGCTGCCGAGAGCTATGGAGGAGTTGGAGGCGGTACGTGGCCAACTAGAGAAAATTCAGGTGTACGAACTCTGCCGCAAAGCGCTTGTTGAGGCGGAGGCTCTGGTGCGCCAAGGGCCTGAATTCGACGGCCAAGCGGAAGAACTATTGCTGCAGGCCGGCGGTGAACTTGCCCGCGCCTCAGGCAGCTTCGACAGGCTGCAGCGACGATTCAGGGCGGCCAACGACGCGAACTCAAGCGATTGAATTGTGTCCGCTTTCGAGAAGTCGCAACTTCCGCTTTGGGCCCGAAGCCGAAGTTCAAGTCGCTCCAAAGCGGACATCACGCAACACCCGAAAGCGGCCGCTAGCTGCGTTCGCAAACGCAACGTAGCTGGCGTTCGGAAGTGGCAGTCGCTCGGTCCTACTTACTGGCAGCGCCTTCAAGCATTGACCATTCCCCACCGCGATTCAGGTACAGATGCTGTGAGAGCGGTCGTGCCATCGACCGTCCTTGTTCGGTCTGGACCAACCGGCTCAGCCGCTCAACTGCCCCCTTGTCGTCTGCTGGTACAAAAAAGATTGGGCCGTCCACCGTTGGCAAGGCGGCAACAATTCCGTTAGCGAGCTTCTGTCCGACCCCGCCCCATAGACTGTCATGCAAAAGGTAGGGTGCACTCTGGCAACGGTACGGAGTATCGACCGACCACAGATTTCCCTCAAACCTCTCGAACTTCGGCGGGCAGGTACGCATCAAGTTATCAAGAGCCGTTTTGACTGCCAAGGCATCGCTGAAATGCAGCCGGTCAAGGTCTGCGCGAGAGGCATCTGAGACTTCACTTGCGCCTTGGAATGCGAGGACCACCGCCAAGTCGCCCACATAGGCGAATGTGGCAGAAGTCGAACGAGCGGTCAGTTGCCCCCTTTTCTGCACGGCGCCGTCTGCCTTGACTATCCGGGGAAAGAGCTCTCCTGCAGTACCCTCTGCCTGCACGGCCGATGTGCCAACAAGGGCGAACAACAGAATCGATGCGCTGAAGAGCTTGGTCTTAGACATGTGAGTCGAGTCGTGAGGGTCTGCTAGGAGCCGCGTGCTGCAGGTTGGTCAAGCGTCAGCTCCCAACCGCAGCCCCACGCCGAAATCCTCGGGCAAGACCGGGAAAGTCGTCAGCTACTTTGATGGCAAGGTCTGGTGCCATTCCAATCATAGGCAGCAAGAAGACTGCACCGGCCTCGTCGAAGGCGTAGATTTCACCACCCCCATTCCCGGCGAACGCCACGAAACCCGGAGCGTGCGTTGCAACTTCCATGTCAACGTTGGCGGTAGTCACCTCGTCCTCGCCCCAAAGGATGACGTACTGCTCCTCGTCATCCCCAATCCCAGGCCCGCGCCCATCACACCGCCGGCAGTGCCTTCATTACCTGCGGCGGTCTCCATCACATTGAAGCTGCGTTCTTGCTGGTACGTGAAACCAATAATTCCCATCTCGGCGCGCTTGGCGAGCGCCTTGCGCAGCGTGATCACCGCCTCGTCGTTCTCCGGGACGTTGATAGAGTGGATATTGAACTGGGCAAGCGCAACGCCATACTCGGCAAGCTCCGGGATAAGTGCGGCCTTGAGAGACGCCGACAACGTATCAAGCTGCGTAGCGACCTCCAGAATCGAAATGCCTGCGCGAGCGATGCAAGTGGCGATTTCGGTCTTGATCCGCGTGATCAGGACGCCTTTGAGGTAGCTGGAGAGCGTGTCGACATCAAACCCAGGCAAGGTCACAGACCATCGCTCGGCTCTTCGCGCGCTACTCGGCTTTCTTGCGCGAGCGGAAGGCGGCAACCTTCATGCGGTTACCACACACGGCCATGCTGCACCAGCGACGGCGGTGCGACTTGGTGAGGTCATGAAAGAGCAACGTGCAATCCTCGCCCTCGCACTGTCTCACTAGATCGAGTTGCTCCGCTGCGAGCAGGTTCACCATGGCATCGGCGACCGGTTCGAGCAGCCCCATCGCGTTGGTGGTGTCACGGCGCTTGACCACCTTGAAGCTTGCTGTCTCGCCATCCCATTGCAGTTCTCGGGTCGGGTTGCCCAACTTCAACACTCGGTTCACGACATCAGCGTCCGCCCTTTGCCCGGCCTTAGCCGCCTTCACCATCGCCTTGCCGGCCGCGCGCATCTCCAGGGCGAGCGCCAGCAGCCCCTCCGGGGCCTTCTTAGGCGCCTGCGGCAACAGCCCAGCTTGCTTCAACCAGTCGACCACGCTTTCGTCATCGACAAAGCACTCGCAATGCCTAGCGCCTCCCCCGTACTCCGTATTGATGAAGTCGAGCGCGCAGTTGTCCGCAACAAAGAGCGGCCCAGGGGCATCAGGTGTGTTTGAGCTCATGGAAGCAGTGTCACCTATAAAAATACATTTGACGGGTTACCTGTTCTAACGTAACCTTCATAGCTTACGTTAACGGTTACTTAGGAGCTTGTCATGACTTCCAGCAAATTGATCGCCGCTGCCGGCCTGGCCACCGCACTGCTCGCCGGCGAAGCCGCCGCAGCAGACCCCTCTTCGCTGACGGCCTCGACCGCGATTCATCATCGATTCGAACAAGTCGGCGACGTGAAAGTCTTCTACCGCGAGGCGGGCAGCCGCGCTTTGCCGACAGTCCTGCTGCTGCACGGTTTCCCCGCGTCGTCATTCATGTATCGCAATCTGATCCCGATGCTGGCGGACCGGTACCACGTGATCGCGCCGGATCTGCCGGGCTTTGGCTTCACGGAAGCCCCAGAACGCGGTAAGTACGCCTACACGTTCGATCAGCTTGCCAAGACCATCGACCAGTTCACGGTCCAGCTCAAGCTCAATCGCTACGCGCTGCAGGTGTTTGACTACGGCGCGCCGGTTGGCTGGCGCCTGGCCGCAGCCCACCCCGATCGCATCAGCGCCATCGTTTCCCAAAACGGCAACGCTTACGAAGAAGGCCTAAGCGAAGGCTGGAACCCGATCCAAAAGTATTGGAAGGATCCGTCGAAGGCGAACCGCGATGCCCTGCGCGATTTCTTCAAGATCGACGCGATCAAGTGGCAGTACACGCATGGAACGCCTGACGACAGCCTGATTGCGCCAGAGGCGTACGCCCTCGACGCCGCGCTCATCTCGCGGCCGGGCAACGTTGAGATTCAACTCGATCTGTTCCTGGACTACGCGAACAACGTCGCGAAGTATCCGGAGTTCCAGACCTACTTCCGCAAGCACCAGCCGCCGCTGCTGGCCATCTGGGGCAAGAACGATCCGTTCTTTTTGCCGGCGGGCGCAGAAGCCTGGAAGCGCGACATCCCGAAGGCTGAGATCCGCTTCGTCGACACGGGCCACTTCGCGCTCGAAACGAACGGCGTGGAGATCGGCACCGCCATCCGCGCGTTCCTCGACAAGAACGTCAAGTGAGCTTCGGTCGGCGCTGAGCGATCTGAATCGCCCCAGGATTGAACTGACCCCCAGAAGTTGGACGGTCACGATCCCGCTGATCGGGCGGTGCTTCTCAGCCTGCAATCAACCGGGCTGAGTCCCTGCAGTCCAAGCTTTATGCGCTTGTGGTTGTAGTAGTGGATGTAGTCATGCACGCCCGCTTCGAGCGCATCGATGCTATCGGGCGCTGCAAGATGGAAATACTCGGCCTTCAGCGTGCCGAAGAAGCTTTCAATCGCTGCGTTGTCGAAGCAGTTGCCCTTACGGCTCATGCTTTGCTTGACCCCTCGTCTCTCGAGCATCGCTCGTTAGGGCTTCATCTTGTAGTGCCAGCCCTGATCCGAGTGAACAATGAGTTCGGCAGCGCATTTGGTCGGAGATAGCGCTGCCTGAAGTGTGCTGGCACCAGTTCGAAGACCGGACGCCTTGCCATGCGGTGCGCAATGATCTCTCCGTTGTAGAGATCCATGCAGGCCGACAGATAGAGCTTGTGGCCATTCACACTGAACTCGGTGACGTCCGTCGTCCATCTCCGGTTCGGAGCGGTTGCGCAAAAGTCGCGTTGCAGACCCGTGGCGTGGAGAACGTGCGTGGCTTCCTGCGCCAAGACGGCAACGGCGAAAAGGCTTGGCGCGGTACCTTGGTGACCGACGGGTTCTCCGGCTACAAGGCCAGCTTCGAGCGCGGCGTCACCGAGGCTGGATGCGTCGCGCATGCCCGGCGCAAGTTCCACGAGCTGTGGGCCGACCACGCCAGCAAGGTCGGTCAGCAGGCGCTGAGGTACTTCCAGGTGCTCTTCAGGATCGAGGAGGACATCGCCGCAGCCACAGCCCAAGAGCGACGATGCGTCCGGCAGCGCAAGTCGCGAAGGGTGGCCTCAGCGCTGCACAAGTGGCTGCTGGCACAGCGCCAACTCGTGCCGGCCGGTTCGGCCATGCGTGCAGAATTAGCGAAATGAAGTCGAGTGGATTAAGGGAGGCTCTCACGCTGCCTCACTCATCGTCGGCTCAGCGAGCGCGCGTTCGTGCTCGGTAGTCTTGAGAAGATCAAGCGCCACGTCGACGATCATGTCCTCCTGGCCGCCGACCATCTTGCGCCGGCCCAGCTCGACCAGGATGTCCACGGTCTTGAGTCCGTACTTCTGCGCCGCGGCCTCGGCATGGCGCAGGAAGCTCGAGTACACGCCGGCATAGCCCAGCGCCAGCGTCTCGCGGTCCACGCGCACCGGGCGGTCCTGCAGCGGGCGCACCAGGTCGTCGGCCGCGTCCATCAGGCGGTAGAGGTCGCAGCCGTGGTTCCAGCCCAGGCGCGCGGCCGCGGCGATGAAGACCTCCAGCGGCGCATTGCCCGCGCCCGCGCCCATGCCGGCCAGGCTGGCGTCGATGCGGTCGCAGCCTTCCTCGACGGCGGCGATGGAGTTGGCCACGCCCAGGCTCAGGTTGTGGTGCGCATGGATGCCGGTGGCGGTATCGGGCTTGAGCACCTCCTTGAAGGCGCGGAAGCGATCCCGCACGTCCTGCATGCCCAGCGCGCCGCCGGAGTCGACCACGTAGACGCAGGTGGCGCCATAGCTTTCCATCAGCCTGGCCTGCTCGGCCAGCTTCTGCGGCGTGGTCATGTGGCTCATCATCAGGAAGCCCACCGGGTCCATGCCCAGTTCGCGCGCGTATTCCAGGTGCTGGCGCGAGACGTCGGCCTCGGTGCAGTGGGTCGCCACGCGCACCACGCGCGCGCCGGCGTCGTAGGCGTTGCGCAGGTCGTGCGTGGTGCCGATGCCGGGCAGCAACAGGGTCGCGATCTTCGCCTGCTGCACGCTCTCGGCGGCGGCGGCGATCCACTCCACGTCGGTGTGGGCGCCGAAGCCGTAGTTGAAGCTCGAGCCTTCCAGGCCGTCGCCGTGCGCGACCTCGAGGCTGTCGACGCCGGCGGCGTCGAGCGCGGCCGCGATGGCGCGCACGTTGGCCAGGCTGTACTGGTGGCGGATGGCGTGGCTGCCGTCGCGCAGCGTCACGTCGGAGATGTAGAGTTTCTTGGCGGTGGTCATGCTGCTTCCTTCAGGCCGCGCGCGATGCCGGCGGCGATGCGGCGCCGGGCCATCATGTCGGCGCAGGCCAGGGCGGCCGAGGTCATGATGTCGAGGTTGCCGGCGTACGCGGGCAGGTAGTGGGCGGCGCCCTCGACTTCGAGGAACACCGAGGTCTTGAGGCCGTGGCGCAGGCCCAGGCCGGGGATGTTGAGCGGCGCCTCGGGCGGCACCACATCGAACTGCACGCGCTGCTTCAGGCGGTAGCCCGGCACATAGGCCTGCACGCTCGCCACCATCTGCTCGATGCTGCGTTCCACCGCGGCGGTGTCGGCGAGCTCGGACAGCACGAACACCGTGTCGCGCATGATCAGCGGCGGCTCGGCCGGGTTCAGCACGATGATGGCCTTGCCGCGCTGGGCGCCGCCCAGCTTCTCGATCGCGGCGCGCGTGGTCTCGGTGAACTCGTCGATGTTGGCGCGCGTGCCCGGGCCGGCGGACTTGCTGGAGATCGAGGCCACGATCTCGCCGTAGTAGACCTTGGCCACGCGCGAGACGGCCGCCACGATCGGGATCGTGGCCTGCCCGCCGCAGGTAACCATGTTCATGTTGGATGCGTTTTCGTCCTCGAGGTTGATCGCTGGGATGACGTAAGGGCCGATCGACGCGGGAGTAAGGTCGATCACCTGCACGCCGTGGCCTTGCAAAACGTCGTTGTGACGTTTGTGTGCAGCGGCGGAGGTAGCATCGAAAACAATGTCGATGTACTTGAAGACTTCGTGCTCTACCAACCCGTCGATGCCTCTAGCGGTGGTCGCGATACCCAAGCGCTCGGCCCGAGCCAAGCCATCAGAGGCGGGATCGATCCCTACCATCGCGCCCATTTCCAGGTTGCGCCCATGGCGCATCACCTTGATCATCAAATCGGTGCCGATGTTGCCCGAGCCGATGATCGCTGCTTTCAGTTTACGCTCGGTCATTTCGTATTCCTGGAGTTAGTGTCACGCTGCCGAAAAGCGTGCGTGGACTGTGCCTACGCCGCTGACGTGAGCTTCGAATCGGTTGCCTGGCTGGACCGCTGCCATCGGTCCGAGCGCGCCGGTGAGGACGAGGTCGCCAGCGCGTAATGGCTGGCCCAGCGAGGCGAGCTTGCGAGCCAGCCACACCGCCGCGTTGAGCGGGTGGCCGAGACACGCCGCACCGCTACCGGCCGAGACCTGCACGCCCCCGCTAGTCATCTTCATATCGACCAGTTTCAGGTCTAGCCCATCAAGACGCCTTGGGACCCCTCCGAGCACGACCAAGCCGCTCGACGCGTTATCGGCTACGGTGTCGGCAAAGCGGATATTCCAGTTGGCGATGCGGCTGCCGACAATCTCAATGGCCGGAAGCACATAGGCGATCGCGCCGATCAGGTCGACCAGCGTTGCATCGTGCAGGTTGATGTCGCGCTCAAGGACCAATGCGACCTCTGCTTCGACCTTGGGCTGCAGAGTGCGCGCGAGCGGAATTTCCTCGTCGTCGCCGTACACCATGTCGGCGAACAGCGTGCCGAAATCGGGTTGGTCGACGCCGAGCTGCCGCTGCACGGCGGACGAGGTCAGGCCGATCTTGCGGCCAACCACCCGCCGACCCTGCGCCTGCCAGTGGGCAACGTTGGCTTGCTGTATGGCGTAAGCAGTGGCACCGTCGTCCGCCGGCAACTCTTCGCGCAGCGGCGCGATCGGTACGCGTTCGGTCTCAGCGTGCCGCAGGCGCTCGGCCCACGCGGCGATCTGTGGTTGTTGCGGTTGAATCATGCAGGTTGCTCCTCGTGTGGCACAACGTTAACGCCCGTTGTCGTCTCCCACAGATCACTTTGTGACGCAAGTGCACCCAGTGCACGCGCGACATGGCTCTGAGTTCAACTTATTGACAGCCCCGGGGCTCTTTCCGCACAGTCATCAACTTTGCACGACAGGGATGGCTATGGCGGACGAACTAGGGGATTCCTCGTACAAGCAGGTACAGGGCTTGACGCGCGGTTTGGCGGTACTGCGAGCGCTCACCGCGTCCGCCAATGGCCGCGCTCAAATATCCGACATCAGTGCCGCGACCAAGCTGCACCGGACGACGGTGCGCCGCCTGCTGGAAACGTTGGGAGTTGAAGGCTTCGTCGAGCGATCAGAAGACGACGGCGCGTTCCAGCTTACGCAAGAAATAAAGCGTCTTGCCGACAACTTCAGTGTCTTCGACAATGTCGCCGCGGCTGCCGCCGAGGTTCTGCGCGACCTCACGGCCGAGGTGACATGGCCTTGTTCGCTAGCCACGCCCTACGAGCACATGATGGAAATTCGCGCCGCGACACATCACCTAAGCCCGCTATCGTTCCACCGTGGCGTCATCGGGCGCAGGCTACCGATGTTGCTCACTTCGATGGGCCGTGCTTACCTTGCCTTCTCGTCTAATGTCGTGCGTGAGCGCACGCTCGACCTGATCGCCGCGCGGTACGAATTGGGCGAAGTGCCGCTGATGTCGCTATCGACTTTTCGGCAGATCCTTGCCAAAACCCAGGAAGACGGCTACGGCTCGAATTTCGGCGATTGGACGGACGACAAGAAGGTCGCGGCGATCGCTGTGCCCGTCCGAGGCGAACAAAACACCGTCGTCGCCTGCGTCAACGTCGTTGCCATCACCCGCGCCACCAAGCCGCAGCAACTTGCGGCCAAATACTTGGAGCCATTGCGCGCAGCCGCCAAGCGTATTGAAAAAGCGCTGTGACCGTAGCGAGTGCACTGAGTGCACCTTTTTGCGGCGGTAGTGGTCATTAGATGACCGGATGCAGACACTGGCGGCCCCGGTTGTCAAGATGCATACGATGAACACATCACCTCAGAAATTTTCCAGCGCCTGGTCGGACCTGCGCGGAGTCTCTTTTTCGCAAGGGTTTCTCGACGCTGGCGGCGTCCGCACCCGCTATATCTCGTCGGGCACGCCCGACAAGCCGCTGTTGCTAGCGTTGCACGGCGTCGGCGGCCATGCCGAGGCATACACGCGCAACTTCGGCGCGCATGGCGAGCACTTCTGGATGGTGGCGATCGATTTGCTGGGGCACGGCTGGACCGACAAGCCACCCATCGACTATCAAATCAGCGACTACGCCCGCCACGTGCTCGACGTGATGAAGGCGCTGGGCCGCGACAAGGTGCATCTCACCGGCGAATCGATCGGCGGCTGGATCGCGACGCACCTCGCCGTCCACCATCCCGAAAAGGTCGACAAATTGGTGCTGAACACTTCTGCTGGCTGGACCGCACACCCCGAAGTGATGGCCCGGCTCAAGTCGATCTCCAACCAGGCGGCCGCCGATCCGTCGTGGGAGCGAATCCGCGGCCGCCTCGAGTTTCTGATGCATGACAAGACCAAGGTCAATGACGACCTGATCGAGACACGCCGCGCCATCTATGCACAGCCCGGCTATGCCGACACCATGCAGCGGGTGATGTGCCTGCAAGACATGGATCTGCGGCGCGCGAACATGATCACCGAAGCGCAATACCGGTCGATCAAGGCGCCCACGCTCGTCGTCTGGACCTCGCACGACCCGACTGCAACCCCGGCGGAAGGAAAGCAGATTGCCGACATGATTCCCGACTCGCGGTACGTCGTGATGAACGAGTGCGGGCACTGGCCGCAATACGAGAATGCCGACGAATTCAACCGTCTGCACATCGATTTCCTGCTGGGAAACGGCGCGCGCTGAGCGCGTCCAAAAGTGACTGACCCATCCTCGGCGCGGGCCGATGCCTCGGCTACGCGCGGGCTTGCGTCGCTCTGCGGCGCGTCCATTGCCAGTTCGTATTACGTGCAGCCACTGCTTGTCGCGATCACCGCGTCGTTTGGCCTTGGTGGGGCGCAGGTTGGGTTGATTCCAATGATCGGCCAGATCGCGATCGGATTCGGCGTGCTGCTGCTGGTGCCGCTCGGTGACGTCGTCGACAACCGGCGGATGGTGGCCGCGTGCATCGCAGGCCAGATAGCTTCGATGCTGTTGGTGGCTTGGTCGTCCAGCTTCACCGCCTTTCTTCTCGCAAGCTCAGCGCTCGGGCTGCTGACGATTGCGCCATACCTGATCCCGGCCTATGCCTCGCGCTTTACGGCCCCGAGCGAACGCGGCCGCTTCACCGGCTCGATTATGCAAGGCTTCATCTTTGGTATCCTGTTCGCGAGGGCGTTCGGCGGTATCGTCGGCGCGTATGCGGGCTGGCGCTCCGTCTACTTTGTGGCGGCGATCGCAACTCTGTTGCTGCTGCTGAAGCAGGCGCGCCGCATGCCGGACGCGGCACTACCCCCGTCCGTCGCGTATCGCGAGTTGCTGGCGTCGTTGCCAGTCTTGCTGTCCAAGGAGCCGGTGCTGCGGCGCGCTACGCTGACGCAGGCGCTGATGTTCGGCACCTTCGGCTCTCTCTGGATCGCCCTTAGCTTGCACATCCAAAGCGATGCGTTCGGCCTGAGCAGCGCCATTGTCGGCCTGTTCGGACTGCTTGGCCTCGTGTCTGCGACGGTTGCCCCGCGCGTAGGCAGGCTCATCGATCGCTTTGGCCCGGACATCGTCACGCGATTTGGCATAGCACTGACCACTGCGGCATGGGCAGTGATGGCGGTCTTCGAGCATTCGCTACCTGCGCTCGCGTTTGGCGTCGTGCTGCTGGACGTCGGTGCGACGTCGGTGCATATCGCCAAGCAGTCGGCGCTATTGACCATCGGCGGTGTCCAGCGCAGCCGCATGGTGACGGTATACATCGTCGGTCAGTACATCGGTGGCGGGCTGCTTGCAGCGTTGACTGGCTTGGCATGGTCGCAGGGCGGCTGGCGCGCGGTGTGCTTCATCGGCATCGCCACAGTCACGGTAGCCCTGATCGTCAACAGCCTACCCGGCCGCGGTAAAGGACGCCGCTCGGCGCCCCACTGAAGGGCACAGGGTGCACATTTGCGACGCCGCGCTGGTCTACGCATCTAACGATCGTGACACTGAGTGCATGGAATCAAAAGCCCCTGCAAGCGAACTGAGAGTTGCCTGTCTGTCGCACACACCGCTGCGCGGAATGCTCGATCCGCACTCCAGCGTCGTCGACGAGATCGACCAGGTTCTCGAGCGCATCCGGCAGCGCATCGCGGGCTTCGATCCCGAGTTGGTTATTCTGTTTGCGCCGGATCACTTCAACGGCTTTTTTTATGACCTGATGCCACCTTTTTGCATCGGCACGCAAGCGCAGGCGATCGGCGACTTCGGGTCGCCCGCCGGTGCGATCGACGTGCCAGCCGAACTCGCCGCCCAATGCGCGGACTTCTTGATGAAACAGGGCATCGACATGGCCGTTTCCCACCGTATGCGCGTCGATCATGGCTTTGCAAATCCACTTCACGATTTGCTTGGCGGGATGACCAGGGTGCCGACGGTGCCGGTGTTCGTCAATTCAGTGGCGCCGCCGATGCCGCCGATTCCACGCGTGCGCGCGCTCGGTCGCGCAATCGGCATGTTCGCCGCGGGATTGGGCAAGCGGGTGCTGATCGTGGGCTCGGGCGGCCTCTCGCACGAACCGCCGGTGCCACAGTTCGCGGGCGCCACGCCAGAGGTCGCCGAACGGCTGATCAATGGACGAAATCCTTCAGAGCAGGCAACCCAAGCGCGCCGTGCACGCCTGATGGATGCGGCCCATCGCCTCGCGGCGCAGGATGAGCAGGTGAAGCCGCTCAACCCGCGGTGGGATCGCGAGTTTCTCGAGTTGATCCGCGAGCGCCGCTGGGCCGAGTTCGACGCGCAGCACGACGAAATCATCAGCCGCGAAGCCGGTAACTCAGCGCATGAGGTGCGCACTTGGCTAGCGGCAATGTCTGCGGTCGAGGCGATAGAGCAGCTCGAAGTGTCGATCGACTATTACCGGCCCGTACCCGAATGGATCGCCGGCTTTGCTGTCGCCTGGGCAGAGCCCGCGCCGATGCCGAACGCGCCGGCGCTGGCCTGACAGGGGCCTTTTTACATACACAACACAGGAGATTTCATGACACAGAAGAACCTAAATGGCGAGCGCGTTTTGGTCATCGGCGGCAGCGCAGGGATCGGCCTCGAAGTCGCGCGGATCGCTATAGATCTCGGCGCGGAGGTCCACATTGCCTCGCGGGGTGTTACCGCGGCCGAAAAAATGCCAGGCGCGACGTACCATTCCTGCGACGCGAAGTCCGAAGCGTCGCTGACTGCGTTGTTCGAAACGATCGGCCACGTCGATCACGTCGCGATGACGGTGCACGAGTCTGCGGCTCGGCTTGGCATCGACACCACCGCGGACAAAATGAGTCTCGACGCGGTCATGGAGTACGCCAACGGCAAGTTCTTCAGCCAGTACCGCGTTGTCAAGGCGGCGCTGCCGCATCTCGCCGCCGACGGCAGCATCACACTGACCTCGGGTGTCGCCAGCCGCGCCAGCATGGCGAATCATTCGACGATCGCTGCGGTGAACGCAGCGGTTGAAGCCTGCGCGCGCCAGCTCGCCAAGGAACAGGCACCGCGACGTATCAACGTAGTTGCGCCGGGTGTCACGGCGACGACGACGTACGACGCGATGCAGCCCGACGCTAAGAAACAGTTTGTCCAGCGCATCACCGCGGTCGTCCCGCTCAAGCGTATCGCCGCCGCCGACGAGATCGCGCTAGCCTACATCTTTGCGATGCAGTGCGGCTACCTGACCGGCACCGTGCTTGACGCGAGCGGCGGCCAATTGGTGTCCTGAGGAGACGACGATGGAAACGCACGCAACGGCCGACCAACTCGTCCTCGACACAATCCACACCGGTCTGACTGTTTCATCGCTCGACGACGCTATCGCGTTCTGGTGCGATGTTATTGGATGCAGGCTTGATGTAAGGAAGAAGCTGGCCTCTGGCCCTGCGCTCGACAGCATCGTTGGCGTGCCCGGCACCGAACTCGAGATCGCGGTAGTGGTCGCGCCGGGTGGTCACAAGATTGAGCTGCTGCAATACGACAAGCCGGATGATCGGATGATCTACCGGCCGCGCTCGTGCGACGTTGGCTCGGCACACCTAACATTCTCGGTGACCGACATCGACAAGCTTCTCGATCGTGTCGAGTCGGCCGGTTGGAAGCGTCTCGGCGCGCCACAGACGTACCCGAACGGAATGCGCGTCGCCTACGCGCGCGGCCCGGAGGGTCACACCATCGAGATGATGCAGTTGCCTCGCTGACGCTCCGCGCTTCACCAAAGAACGCGTGAACGACGCAGGCGCAGCCCGCTGGCCTGTGCCGCCCGCGCCCGATTCACCTCGCACACCGCTCTGCGGCACTGGTGGGTTGTCAGACAACTTCAAGGAGACGAACTATGGATGCAAAAGTGGCCATCGTTACGGGCGGCGGATCGGGCATTGGCGCCGCGACCGCCGAAGTCTTGGCGCGCGACGGCGCATCGGTGCTGGTATGCGATCTCGACGCTGACTCGGCGGCCTCGACGGCCCACCTCATCACCTCCACGGGCGGTGCTGCAATGCCGTTTCAGATGGATGTAACCGACGCGCAGGCGCATGCTCGTGCCGTCGCCGAAGCCGAGCGCCTCTATGGCGGACTCGACATCGCGGTGAACTGCGCCGGCATCAGCGTCGGTCCCTCAAAGTTGCAGCACACCGTCCAGGACACCGAGCTGTCCGACTGGCAACGCATCCTCGACGTCAACGTCAACGGCGTTTTCTACGGCATGCGCGCCGCGGTGCCGATGATGATTAAGCGCGGTGGCGGTTCAATCGTAAACGTCGGCTCTGTCATGAGCGTCGTCGCGCGCACCAAGCTGAGCGCCTATGTCACCTCCAAGCACGCGGTGCTCGGCCTGACCAAGGCGGCTGCGCTCGATTGCGCCGAGCACGGCATCCGCGTGAATGCCGTCGGACCCGGTTACGTCGACACGCCGCTGCTCCACTACAAACCAGCCGAGACGCGCCGTGCCTATGCACAGCTGCACCCGCTTGGGCGGCTTGCGAAGGCCGATGAGGTTGCTGAGCTAATCGCCTGGCTGTGCAGCGACAAGTCAAGTTTCACCACGGGCTCGTTCTATGCCGTCGATGGCGGCTATAGCTCGGTCTGAAAGCATCCGACCACCCGGGAGACAGCAATGTCGAAGTTCTTTTCACGACTCCTGGCCGGGATGCTTGGCCTGAGTAGCATTTTCGCGTTTGGCCAGACCTATCCGTCGAAGCCAATCAGCTTCTTCGTCGCCTACGCCCCTGGAGGTCCCACCGACACCTTTGCCCGATACCTTGGCGCGGTAATGTCAGAAACGTTGCGCCAGCCGGTCGTCGTAGACAACAGGCCCGGTGCGGCGGGTCAGATTGCGGTCGGGGCGTTGAAGGCACAGCCGGCCGACGGCCATGCCATGTACCTCGGCGACCTGCCGACCTTGGCGACCAACGTCGGCCTGTTCCCGAACCTGACATACCGGCCGCAAAAGGAACTGCAGGCGGTCACCGAATTCGCCGTGCTGCCGGGTATGTTTGTCGTTCCCGTAAGCAGCCCATACCAGACCCTGGGAGATCTCATCGCCGCGGCGAAGTCAGGTAAGGAGCTCACTTATGCGTCGCAGGGCATCGGCAGCGGCGCGCAGCTCTTCAGTGTGCTGTTCGCAAAGAGCATCGGCGCGACCATGGTCCACGTTCCCTACAAGGGATCGACTCCCGGGCTGCAGGCAATCATGTCATCGGAAGTGGACTTCATGTACGACACAGTCCTGGCAGGCCAGTATGTTAAAGCTGGAAAAATGCGCGCGCTCGCGGTTGGCAACGACACGCGGCTTGCGCAGTTCCCATCGGTACCGACGCTAAAGGAGCTGGGCTACGTCGACATCGTGCCGAGGTTCTGGTACGGCGTTGTCGTCAAGGCCGGCACGCCAAGCGCCATCGTGAAAACCCTCGACGAGACGATCAAGACCGCGCTGCTTGACCCCAGGCTCATCAAAAGGTTTAACGACCAAGGCGTTGTTCTTAAAACATCGACCTCGCCAGAGGAATTCACTGCGTCGATGAACGCTGAGACCGCGCGCTGGAGCAAGGTCATCAAAGAGGCTGGCATTAAACCTGAATAGCGTATTCCATCCGGTTTAGAAAGTGTCGCTGGGATGCTTTGACCGACGCCATCATCCATCGTATCGCGGTCCCCGAGGCCATGCTCGATGAACTGTGCGCACGGCTGCGCCAGACACGATGGCCTGATGCGCAGCTGGTCGACGACTGAGCCAGGGTGCGCCGGTCACGTGGATGCAAGACGTTTGCCTACCCCTGGCAGAGGCGCACGATTGGCGGGCAAGCGAGAAATCGCTTAACCCGTTTTGCGCAGCATCGTATTGTCATCAACGGCATCGCCGTGCACTCCATACATTTCCGCGCGCGGCACTCGGAGGCGTTGCCGCTGCTGCTTACATGCGGCTGGCCAGGCTCGATCGACTTAGGAGGTAATCGAACCGCTGGTGGGCCCAACTGGCTTTGGCGGCAGCGAAACGACGCATTTCGCGCGGACTTCCCGTCGCTGCCTGATTTCTGATTTTCGTCGAAGCCGACTGTCATTGGCTCGGGCATCGACCGCATCGCATCAAGCTGGGTACCAAGGACGGCACGGCTTGGCTACGCGCGCTATGTCGCTCGGGGAGGCGATTGGGGATCATCCATCACTGCCGGCTTGTGTGGCTTGGTCGGGGAGGACGCCAACGTAATGCGCTACTGGGTCACTGGCACTGCCACTTGTTAGGCGCGGCTGTACAGGGAGAGCTTTGGCCACAAGCGGCTCGATCGCCCGGGCAAGAATCCCGCCGGCGTGGCCATCTACCCAAGGTAGATGCTGCCACCTGTCCGCAGTTGAATGGAAGGCCAGGCCAAAAATGTCCGCTCCGCGGCGGGCACTGCGCCGCTTTCGAACAGCCGGAACTCTTTACCGAGGACTTACGCGCGTGCTCTCGGACTTTGCGCTGATCCGCTGGTTGGGGGCAAGCGGCTCGCTCCCACCACCGTGCAATCCTCCTGGTGCTGGCCCGCTGTTGTGCACCTAGTGCCCAAAAACTCGGAGGTGCTCGCTGAAGACAAGGGTCCCTTCTGACAATCCTTCATCTTGAAAAAAGTCCAGGAGACAAAATGGCAATGAGATATATCGTGTCAGCGGTGGCTTTAGCCCTGTTCGTGCTGCCTGTCACGGCGCAGGTGAAGGTCGGGGTGATTCTAGGTACAACCGGTCCGGGTGCGTCTCTAGGAATTCCCTACAAGAATACGTTCGCCGTATTACCCAAGACGCTTGGAGGACAGCCCGTCGAGTACATCTTTCGAGACGACGCCACCGATCCGACCAACGGGGTCAAATTCGCCCGCGATTTAATCGTCGGCGACAAGGTGGACCTGCTGATTGGCTCGAGCAGCCTGCCCTCCTCAATCGCCATGTCGGATGTAGCGGCCCAGTTGAAGACGCCGCAGATCGTCTTGTCCTCTTTGGGTACGTCGGTCTTCCGGAATCCCTGGGTGTTCACGGTCGTCCAGCCGTCGGAGTTGATGATGGGCGCTGTAGCCTCGGACATGAAGGCCAACAAAGTCAAGACAGTGGCTTTCATCGGCTTCGCTGACACGTGGGGCGACGCGGTACTGAACGGCTTCAAGGCCCATGCTGACGCGGCCGGGGTAAAGATCGTTGCAGAAGAGCGTTATGCCCGTCTGGACACGAGCGTCGCCGGCCAGGTCCTAAAGGTGTTGTCCGTCAGCCCCGACGCGGTTGTCATCGGCGGCTCGGGCGCGCCGGGCACATTGCCTCAAATCACGCTGCGCGAGCGGGGCTACAAAGGCCGCATTTACCATAACCATGCGATGGTCAACAGGGAGTTCCTTCGCGTTGGCGCTAGGAGTTGGGAAGGCGCTCTCGCTCCCGCTGGGCCGGTTGTCGTTGCTGAACAGTTGCCTGATGAGGCGCCGACCAAGAAGGTTGCCATGGAGTTTACGAAGCTCTATGAGAACACCTACGGCGCCGGCACACGCAACTCCACCTCCGCTTATTCCTTCGACGCCTATTTGCTGGCAAACCGTGCCGTTGCCGATGCCGTCAAAAAGGCCAAGCCCGGCACACCGGAGTTTCGGCAAGCCCTTCGCGACTCCCTTGAGTCGTCGAAGGAAGTCGTTGGCACACACGGCGTCTACAACATGACTGCCACCGATCATGCAGGCGTCGACGCTCGAGCGGTAGTGCTGCTGCGCGCCGAGAACGGCGAGTGGAGGTTGGTGAAGTAGCGGCCCGGGTCCTCGATCGCCACGAGACGTCTGCTTTTGCCTGTTGGAAGAAACCTATGAATCCTCAAATCGCCTTATTGCTCGCTCAGGATGGCGTCATTACCGGTGCGATCTATGCACTTCTCGCCGTCGCCATCCTGCTGGTCTTCACGGTGACCCGGGTGGTGTTCGTGCCCCAAGGCGAATTCGTGGCCTTCAGCGCGCTGACCATGGCGTCGCTGCAGGACAGCAAGGCTCCCGGAACCATGTGGCTGCTCCTCGCCTTGTCGGGTGTCGCTGCCGCCATGGAAGTGTGGGCCGGCTGGCGCAATAGCGACCAGCGCCGTGTGGTTCGCGGGCTCCTCGCCTACGGCGCGCTGCCCGCTGCGCTGTCGGCAACGGTGTGGTGGCTGGCGCCGCGAGGTATGCCGCTTGCAGTCCAGGCATTGATGACAATGGCCCTCGTTGTGCCCCTGGGCCCGGTGCTTTACCGCATCGCGTTCCAGGAGGTGGCCCATGCCTCAGTGCTGTTGCTGCTCATCGTTTCGGTGGCCGTGCATCTGGCGCTGGCTGGCGCTGGCCTGGTGGTGTTCGGGCCTGAAGGCACACGTACTACGCCGTTTAGCGAATCGAGTTGGAACTTGGGAAGTCTGCAGGTCACCGGGCAATCGCTGTGGGTTGTCGGCGCCAGCGCGGTCACCATTCTTGCGCTCTATTGGTTTTTTAACCGGACGCTCCACGGCAAAGCGCTCAAAGCCGTGGCGGTCAATCGCGTCGGCGCAGAGCTGATGGGCATCGAAACGACGCGCGCCGGTGCCCTGGCGTTCACCCTGGCGGCTGCGATCGGGACGCTTTCCGGGATGATGATCGCTCCCATCACGACCATCGTCTACGACACAGGCTTTTTGATTGGGCTCAAGGGCTTCGTGGCGGCCATCATCGGCGGCCTCGTTAGCTATCCGCTGGCCGCCACAGGCGCTCTTTTGGTCGGCCTGCTTGAGTCCTATTCTTCCTTTTGGGCGAGTGCGTTCAAGGAGGTGATTGTGTTCATGATGATTCTGCCGGTCCTGCTGTGGCGTTCGCTGAAGGCACACCACGTCGACGAGGACGAAGAATGAAGCCCGCTCGCATCGGCGTTGCCGTTCTGCTTGGACTGCTCCTGATTGGTCCGCAGGTGTTGCCCGAATTCCTCATCACAATTCTCAACTACACCGGCATGTACAGTCTGGTTGCAATCGGACTGGCGTTGTTGACGGGCATCGGTGGCATGAGTTCGTTCGGTCACGCGGCGTTCGTCGGCGTCGGTGCCTATGCCACCAGCTATCTCACCACCGTGTCCGGCGTGTCGCCCTGGATCGCACTGCCGATCGCGATGGCCGCGAGTTGGATGGTCGCTTTCGCTCTGGGAGGCCTGACGCTGCGTCTAGCGGGTCACTATTTGCCTCTCAGCACCATTGCCTGGGGCCTGAGCCTGTACTTCGTCGCCGGCAACCTGGACGTCCTGGGTGGTCACACCGGCATCAGCAACCTGCCGCCGATCAGCCTGTTCGGCATTGAGTTCGACACCGGACGCCGATCGAGCTACTTGATCTGGGCCGCCGTGCTCGCTGCTGTGGTGTTTGTGCACAACCTACTTTCCTCGCGGGAGGGCCGCGCGATCCGGTGTTTGAAGGGCGGCCGCGTGATGGCCGAATCGATGGGCGTGAACATCCATCGAATGAAGGTCATTGTTTTCCTCATCTCGGCGGTGCTAGCCGCCGTATCGGGCTGGCTCTACGCGCACCTGCAACGCTTCGTCAACCCGACGCCATTCGGCCTTGACTATGGCATTGAGTACCTGTTCATGGCGGTCGTAGGCGGCGCAGGTCACGTCTGGGGAGCCGTGCTTGGCGCCGCCATTATCACGGTGCTCAGGGAGACGCTGGTCGACGTTCTGCCCAAACTAGTGGGCCAAAGTGGCAACTACGAGGTGATCGTGCTGTCGGTGCTCACAATCGTCTTGCTGCAGCGTGCGCCGGATGGAATCTGGCCACTCGTGGCTAGGCGCTTCGCGCGCCGGAGTGGCGCAGCCCTGGCCTTGCCTGCGGCGGCGCAATTGGAGCGACGTGCTCTGCCACCGGCAGGCGAGACGATCCTCGAAGTCGATGCGGCCACCAAGAAGTTCGGCGGTCTCGTGGCCGTGGGTAACGTGAGCCTCAGCGTGCGGGCTGGCGAAATCCTGGCTTTGCTAGGACCAAACGGTGCAGGCAAGAGCACCATGTTCAACCTAATCTCAGGCATTTTGCCCGTCACTTCCGGCACAGTGCGCTTCCTGGGACATGAGATCGACAAGTTGAAGGCTCACGAGATCGCACGGCTGGGAATGAGCCGGACTTTCCAGCACGTCAAGTTACTGTCCCACCTCACGGTGCTTGAGAACGTCGCCATCGGGGCCTATCTGCGGGGCCATGCAGGTGTTCTGCGCTCTGCGCTCCACTTGGAACGGCGTGAGGAAGGCGAACTGCTTGCCGAAGCCTCGCGGCAGATCGACCGCGTCGGCCTGACCGCCAGCAAGCATCTGCCCGCTGGCAGCCTGCCCTTGGGCGACCAGCGCATCGTGGAAATCGCCAGGGCACTCGCCGCAGATCCCTGTTTGCTCCTGCTCGACGAGCCTGCAGCGGGCCTACGCTTCAAGGAGAAGGAGGCGCTGGCTGACTTGTTGCGAAAACTCTGCTCGGAAGGCATGGCCATTCTTTTGGTCGAGCACGACATGGACTTCGTCATGGGCTTGGTCGACCGCATCGTGGTGATGGAGTTTGGCCAAAAGATCGCCGAAGGCCTGCCGGCCGAAATCCAGGCAAATCCGGCCGTCCTTGAAGCTTACTTGGGTAGTGCGCAATGATGGAGACGCAGGCAAATACCGTCATTGCCGGCAACCTACTTGAGGTCCGCAATCTGAGCGTCGCCTATGGCAAGGTCGAGGCTCTGCATGGCGCTAACCTTCATGTCGGCGCAGGCCAGATCGTCACTGTGATCGGTCCCAACGGAGCAGGCAAGACCACCATGCTATCTGCCATCATGGGGCAGTTGGGTTGCGCCGGGGAGGTGTCGTTCATCGGCAAGAGCCAGTCCGGCGTGAAGGTCGAGCGGCGGGTCGTGGCAGGTATGAGCTTGGTACCCGAGCGACGCGAGCTGTTTTCGACCATGACCATCGAAGACAACCTCCTGCTCGGCTCCTATGCCCGCCACCGCAAGGGACTACGTGACCACCGAGAGAATATGGACGATGTGTTCCAGCGCTTTCCGCGACTGAAGGAGCGCCGCGAACAACTCGCTGGCACCCTCTCGGGGGGCGAACGCGCCATGCTTGTCTTGGGGCGCGCGCTCATGGCCAAGCCCAAGCTACTGCTGCTCGACGAGCCTAGCCTCGGTCTGGCGCCCTTGGTTGTCAAAGAGGTGTTCCGGATCGTTGCCGACCTTCGACGCAGCGGCGTGGCCATCCTTTTGGTCGAGCAGAACGCCCGTGCCGCGTTGCAGGTGAGCGATTACGGATACGTGCTGGAGACTGGAACCATCAAGTTAGAAGGGCCCAGCGCGGAACTGGCATGTGACCCTCGCGTGGAAGCCACCTACCTGGGCGGTGCGGCCCGAGCTCATTAAGAATTCCCCTCGACACACCGACCCGGCCATCGAAAACGGTCAAGGAACAGACATGTCATACATTGGCGCGCATCGCCGCATCGGCCAAACAGAACTTTCAGTGACGGCGCTCGGCCTCGGCTGCGCTCCGCTCGGCAACATGTTCACCGCGGTGGCGCCTGGCGCCGCCGAAGCCACGGTCGAGGCAGCATTGGTCAGCGGCATCCGATACTTCGATACGGCGCCGAGCTACGGCTTCGGGTTGAGCGAATCCCGTCTGGGATTAGCGCTGCAGCAGATTCCGCGCAGAGACATCGTCATCTCGTCGAAGGTTGGCTACAGCCTAGTACCCGTCGATCCCTCGGCCGTTGCTTCACGGCTGTGGGCTGACACACCGGCGATGCGCACCGAGTTCGACTTCAGCCGTGACGCAGTGCTGCGCTCCATCGACGCGAGCCTGCAACGCCTTGGCACTTCGCACATCGACATGCTGGCGATCCATGATCCGGACGAAGCGGTGGATGTGTTCGGTGGCGCAGACCCATGCAGCCGCTCGCACTTCAAGGCGGCAATGGAGGGTGCATATCCGGTCTTGGCAGACCTTCGCCGCCAGGGCGTCATCAAGGCCGTCGGCGTCGGGATCAATCAATGGCAGATGCTGTGCGACTTTGCCGAGGCCGGGGATTTCGACTACTTCCTGCTCGCGGGCCGCTACACCCTGCTTGATCAGGAGGCGCTGAGCGAATTGTTTCCCCTGTGCGAGAAACGTGGGGTCAGCTTGATCATCGGCGCGCCTTACAACTCCGGCATCCTCGCCACCGGCGCTGTGCATGGCGCGACCTTCAACTACCGGCCGGCCGGGCCGGCGATCCTCGACAAGGTCGGCCGGATCGAAGCCGTCTGCGCAAGGCACGGCGTTGCGCTGCAGGCGGCGGCACTGCAGTTTCCGCTTCGCCACCCGCTCGTCGCGAGCATCATTCCGGGGGCCCGATCAATCGCCGAGATGCAGACCAGCGTGAGCTTGCTCGCTCAGGCAATTCCCGACGTCTTCTGGGCCGAGCTGAAGGCCGAACGCCTGATCGACGCGAATGCGCCGGTGGCCGCGTAGCATAGGAGGGAAACCGTGAAGCACATCGTCGCTCTCGATGAACTTGGTGCGGTCAATGAAATCGTCCCCTTCAAGGTCGCCGTACCCCAGGAGGAAATCGATGATCTCAGGCGGCGCCTCTACGCAGCACGTTGGCCGGATCGTGAAACCGTCGACGGCTGGAGCCAAGGCGTTCCGCTGGCCCGGGCGCAGGCGTTAGTCGAGCGATGGCGCAACGGTTACGACTGGCGTGCTTTTGAAACCAAGATCAACGCATTTCCGCAGTTCCTCACTCGAATTGATGGACTCGGCATTCACTTCCTACATGTGCGGTCCGCCAATCCGCATGCGCTTCCCCTCTTGCTAACTCATGGCTGGCCTGGCTCGGTTGTTGAGTTCCTTAACATGATCGAGCCATTGGTCGATCCGGTCGCTCACGGTGGCGAGGCGTCGGATGCATTTCATGTTGTCGTGCCTTCATTGCCTGGCCACGGTTTTTCCGAACGGCCCTCCGAAGGGGGCTGGGACCGTTTTCGTACCGCCCGCGCCTGGGGCGAGCTGATGTCCCGGCTTGGATACAACCAGTGGGTTGCTCAAGGAGGAGACTGGGGCTCGACCATCACGCATGCGCTTGCGCAGCAACGGCCGGCTGGCTTGATCGCCGCGCATGTGAACTGGCAACTCGTCGTGCCGACCCATCCGCCAGAAAACATGACGACGGAAGAAAGCACTGTCTATGCGGACGTTCAGCGCCATGCCGACAGCCGCGGCAAGCTAGCGGGCTATTTTCGGAAGCAGGCGACACGTCCTCAGACCATCGCGTATGCGTTGGTTGATTCGCCTCTCGCGCAGGCAAACTGGATCTATGAAAAGCTCCACGACTGGACCGATCATGAAGACGATTCGGACGCGCTGCCGATCGACGAGATGCTCGACAACATCTCCCTTTACTGGTTCACGCGAACCGCTGGATCCGCCGCCCGCTTTTACTGGGAGAACATTCGTAGCGCCGAGCCATTCAGTCTTAATGCCGGGCCGATCGATCTCCCTATGGCGGCGACCGTTTTTCCCAAAGAAACAATTCGCCCGCCTCGGGCCTGGGCGCAGCAACTGTGGTCGAAGCTGTATTACTGGAACGTTGCTGACAGGGGCGGCCATTTCCCCGCTTGGGAGCAACCGGTCCTCTTTGTCGAAGAACTTCGTAATGCTTTTAAGAAATCGCGTAACTCGTCAGGCGAAGTAACTGATGTAAGCAACGTCGAATACGCGAATAGTAAAAAAATTGCTGCCATTAAATGCGAACGGGCCCGCTTAAGACGTCAGCACGACAGGCTACAGTCGGCCAGAACCGGACCTTCACTCAGGCCGCTCAATACTGCGAGGCACGCCATTGAGGGGCCTGCGTCGCTAGTTTTGCCAAACTTGCCGAACTGGTAATTCTGGTCGTCGCTGCCCGAGGCGATGAGGTCAGTGGGACCGGGTTCGTATCAACCGGCTACAGACCCAATAACTTCAGGGAGACTGCGATGCTCTCGGGCTTTGTGTGGCCGGCCACTGCCTCAGTCAGCGAGACCTTTTCCTCGGCCCGCAGTGGGGAGTCTGCATGCAGCAGCAGGCTGTCGGGGCTGGCGAATTGTCGGAACCAAGGCTCACCCTGTTCTCTTAAAAAGCGCTCCAGATCGTCGACGCAGCGCTCGTAGGTGCTGCCTGTTTCGGCATTGAAGCGCAGGTGATAGCGTCCTTCACGCAGATTGTCCGGATCGCTGAAGGGGCCGTTCAGCGCTGCAGCGGCAAATGTGTCGTTGAGCACGCGAATGCCGAAGTGGACCTGGATTTCGACTGTCGCACTGATGGCTGGATACGAACTACCCGAACGATGAAAGTGAACGAAGTCCACCGTGTGTGAATGACGGCGCGTCCAGAACATCTTCTTGGTTCTGGCAAACCCCAAGCCCTGCGCGGATACGGAAAATGCCTTGCAGGCCTTCTCAAGGCCGATGCGAATTAAGGGAGTGACGGATGCCATCTCGGAATGGTACCGAATGGCGCGACCGAAAAAATCCCTGGGGCTGGAAACCGCCTCCAGCGCCTCTCAAGAGCAGTCGGCGCGGGCGCCGATAAGATTGGGCGGGCCAATCAGGCTCCTGAAGCGCGAGCGCACTGATCAGGTCTTCGACAACAATCGGCCAGAACCGGACGGTCAGTACCATCCTCTGATACCGCCAAATGCACACCCAAATGGATTCACGCCTTCGCAGCCTCATCGAGGACTTCTTGGCTGCGGTTGCAACAGCCGTGAATCTCCTCAAGGAGGGAGGCGTTGCGATGCCCGAAAGCAATGTTGCCTGGGCTTGCAATGGCCTTCCGCATAGCGGCGTCCTGCCAGGCGGCGTGCCATACATCAAGCACGGATATGGCATCGGCGTCGAGCTTGAGGCTGGATTGGTGGATTTCGATTTCGGCCAGAACGGCGAGACAGATGGTTTCGACTTTTGGCGGCTTGCTCGCTTCGCAGGTGACCGCCTGAGCCAGTACACCTTCACCTCGAAAGAGGAACTTCGCGAGTGTTTTCAGCTTGCGGTGGACAGCGGCGCATTTGAGCCCTCAACGTACATGCTTCACTACCTGCGAACGTAGCGGCCGCCCTCCCGGCCACTTTTTTGCCTAACGTTTGCGGGAAGCGAAGATCTCCGGGCTCGCTGTCGTCGGTCCAGGAAAGGCAGAATGCGGCCACAAGCAGTCATTACTTAAAATGCGCACATCAAAAGGCGGTTTACAGCCCGTGCTGACAAAGGCGCCGTGCTTGCCTTCACATTGAAAGGAATCCGAGCTTGGGGGTTGCAGCCATTCCGCAAAACGAAGATGCCCGCCTGAGAAGTCTGCTCGCGCTCGGCATCTTGGACACCGCACCAGAAGCGGAGTTCGACGCGCTTGTTCAAGCTGCATCGTTGGTATGCGACGCGCCGATTTCACTCATCAGCCTGATCGATCGCGACCGGCAGTGGTTCAAAGCCAATGTGGGTTTGCCTGACGCCTCTCAAACCGATAGAGGCTCGGCGTTCTGTGCGCACGCCATTCACAGCGCAGAGCTGCTTGAAGTTCCAGACGCCACCCTCGATGCGAGGTTCCGCGACAACGTATTGGTGACCGGCGAGCCGGACATCCGGTTCTACGCCGGAGCCCCGCTGATCCTCTCCGACGGTAACTCCGTGGGCACGCTGTGCGTCATCGACCGCGAGCCGCGTGTCCTGACCGACAAGCAGAGAAAGGTGCTTTTGCATCTTGCACATGCGGCCGTCAAGGCGCTGGAAGGCCGACGTGCTGCCATCGAACTGCATGAGAGCGAGCACAGGCTGCGACAGGTTCATGCCGCCCTCGAATTGGAGCATCAGCGCCGCGGAGACTTTCTGGCGACCCTCGCTCATGAACTGCGCAATCCGCTCTCGGCGATGCGAAGCGGTACACAGTTGCTGAAACTCTCCAAGGAAAACTGGGCCACGGTGGAGCGAGTCAAGGGAATGTTCGAACGCCAGGTCGATCACATGGTGCGCCTGATTGACGACCTTACCGAGGCATCGAAGGTTTCAGCGGGCAAGGTCGAGGTCGCGCTGCGCAGCGTTGATCTGCAGCAGTTGTTAGCCTCTGCCTTGGAAGCCAGTCTTCCGGAAATCGAACACGGCCGGCACGAACTGATCTTGGATTTGCCTTCGGCAGAAGTGAACGTCAACGTCGATTCGGTTCGAATGGTGCAGGTTGTCTGTAATTTGTTGGTGAACGCGGCAAAGTACACGCCCGAGGGCGGCCACATCACTCTCAGTGCCAAGGCTTCGCAAGCTGAGCTGACGATCCAAGTGAGTGATGATGGCATCGGAATCGATTCCGAGGCGCTGCCCAGCATCTTCGGCATGTTTGTGCAGGTACCGGGAAGACAATTGAAGGACAGGGGTGGGCTGGGGGTTGGCTTGGCTTTGGTGGAGCGCTTTGTCCATCTCCATGGAGGTACCATTTCAGCAGCGAGTGACGGCATTGGTCTGGGAAGCACATTTACGCTGCGTCTGCCTACTGCTGTCATCAATGATTAGAAGCAGGATTGGCTTGGGCCACTTGGCGGCGAGCCGACCACTCGGTGTGATGACTGGTTTAGGCCCGGCTTTGCCACTGTCGTTCGGCGACTATCGGCCAGTAGCCGACCTTCACCGCCTCGGTCTACCTTCCACCCCAACTCGCCAATCACAGAAACATGACAGTCGCGATGTCACCGCTGTGGATCAAGCATCCTGACATCCCATGGGGTAGCGTCGGGTGGCGCATGGGCTGGGGTGAGGCGTACTGGGGTCAATGGAGAATTTTCTTTCTGGCCTTGAAGGAAGAAGAGCGCCACCGCTACCGAGAGACCTGGCCGGAACCTGAGTCATGGCGGGGGCTGTATGCATTTATTGAGTCGGGTGAACCCCCACCCTGGGCAATCGAACACAGGAGAAAACTGGCTGGGCCATATCCCCTGCCAAGTACCGAAGAGTCCAGCATCAGCGAGCACTACCGGGTTGTATGGTTGGTCAGGTGCCACATGAGCAAGCTGGGCGTCTACGAAGTACCTGCGAGATTTCCGTCGCCGTATCTTGGACAAGCACTGGATGAGGGCGACGTAACGTTCTATGCGGAACCGAACGGCGCCTGGTGGCGTTTGTCGATGCCAAAAAGTGGCGGGCTTATGCTGAACCGATTGACGCAACCAAACGCCCCTGACATGTTGCTGTTCCGTAAGGCATAGCGGCTGTCGGCCATCACCGGACCTACGTAGATGAACGCGACCGTTTCTCCCGAATCCATGCACATACGCAAAGCCACGCTCGACGACGCTTCGGCAGTCAGCGCGCTGATTCTTTCGTTGGCGCACCATTTCCTCTTGCGAGCCGACGGTTCAGGTGCAGAAGGTTTCTTGCTTTCGCTTGAGCCTGAGGGCATTGCACGAAACATCGGTGCCCCAGAGCTCGATTACTACGTTGGCACGGCCGCCGGCCAGTTGATGGGAGTAATTGCCGTTCGCAACGGAACCCATCTATTCCACCTCTTCGTTGGCCATCCTTTCCAACGAGGGGGCGTTGCAAGGGCGCTTTGGTCTCACATTAAAAAGGCCTATGGATGGCCTTCTGCCTCAGTGGCGACCACGGTCAACTCAACGCCCTCTGCACTGTCTTTTTATGAGCGCATGGGGTTTCACACGGTCGGTGCACTCGTAGAGACGAAGGGCATCGCTTACGTCCCGATGCAGCTCGCTCAAAATGAGCCGTTCTAGCTGACGAGCGGCAGGAAAAATCGTCGCCCAGAGACCGCTTTGGAGCACCTTTTAGGCCCGCTTTGGGCCCTGAGCAGTCTTGCGACTCGCTTGAGAGCAGACGTTCTCCCAATCGGAAACCACGTCCGCAGCTAAGGGCAACGCAAAACCACCGACGCACCAATAGCCTCAAGGGCCTCAGCGATAGGTCGGAGCTCCGCGTCTACTGGCCACCCTGCTTTGATCCTGAAATTGCCGTTTTCGAGCAACGCCTTAACTTCACTCGGGCTGCGGCCTGTGACTCGACGAATGATGTTGAACACCCTTGATCGATTTTGGCCAATGGATGTCAGCCAGAGTTCCGGATCTGGACATGGACCATAAGAGAGAGGAGGTTCGAAGGCACCGTACTCCTGCTTCAAGCAAGTCATGGCGTCACTCAACGGCTTAGATGCCAAAGCCCGTGCCGCTGGCAGGTGGACAGGGCAAAACCATTCCATGGATCGAGGGTGCCCAGCCGCGCCTTCAGGAAGAGGCAAGTAATCGGAGAACCTTACGTATCCACCTCCAGCTTGGAGGTACCACGACTCGCAGCGGCAATCCTTGTGGCAGAGGTGACAGTACTGGGTCTTCATATGGGCTTCGTCCGCGGTTGCACGCAAAAGTCCGAACTTGGCCGACTGTAGCCAAACCGCGGCTGGGCCCATAGCAACTGGCCGATCAGTTCACTTGTGTGTCAAGCTCGAAGGCGAACTCAAGTCCTCTTTGAGCATACTTTTCCTTGGTTTCGAGCAGAATTTCTTGCAGCATGTCGAGAGCGTCGGGGCAATGCGATGCCACGCTCTTTGTGCCAGAGAGTCGGAGCAACAGCGGCAACGTTTGAACGGGACTGGTGCCCCAGATACCCCCGCTGTCCAAGTAACAGAGCGAGTCGGCCAATGCGTTCCAATTGCAGCCCCATCCGCCACCGTCGACCGCAGACACAGGGTGATTTCCGCCGGGGCCTCCCAAACATAGCTGCTCGCCCATTGCAGAAAGCAATTGCAGTCCGTCTGTTGCCTCAGAGAGATCGATGGTGATGAGATTGGTCATGCGTGCATACGTCCGCTTCTGGTGAATTCTGCCCCACGCTGCGACCGGCTGGTTGTGGCCGACTTTAGCCGTTCAAGCCGCCGTCGTGAACGGGCCCGAAGCGGCCACTGAGAACGTGCGAGCCGAGTCAGCGTCGCGTGCAGTCTGCGAGCTCAGGATTGACCTCGATACCGTCGGTCGCAGCGTACTTTATCGATGGCCTAAGCCTGAACATGAATACCGCAGTGTCCAACTCAGAGGCTCTTGCGGTGAAGCTCACATAGGTTGGCGCAAGTGCGGCGCCTTGCAGACCAGACTTTTCGAGGACGCGCTTAAAAACTTGTCCACGCGCCAGTGCGAGTGCACGCTGGCCGTCGTCGGATATGCCCACGCGTTGAGAGTCCGCAGTGACCTGGACGAACATATCGAGAACGCAGTTAGGTTTGGCTGACGGCTGTTTGAGATCTTTCGATTCCTTCTCAATTTGCGCTTCATGACCTGCCTGAAGATGAAGTGTTCCAGGAATGAACTTCGCCTCGATAAGATAACTTGCAGGCGATATGCACCACGCTGGTGTCGCGCACAGCAGGACAAGAGCGAGGACGGTCGGACGGGATGGCAGGTATCTGTTGATGCTTAGCATGGTCGATTTGCCTTGACTGCGGGATGTCTGCTTTTGGCGCCGACTGTAGCCCTTGTTTTGAATGGAGCGATGGGCCATAGGCATCCTTCGAACCCGCTTAAACCAGACTCTCACCCGTCGAGTGGAATAACGCCCAAGGCGGACGGCTCGACCCGAAGACGTCGAGGTAAGCAATACGCCTAGATCCCAGATTTTGAACCTGGCTCGAGACTGGATTCCGACAAACCGAACGACTGAGTGAAGCGGACGCCGTTGAACGTGTGTGTACAGCATTTGCAACTCGGAGCTAGGCTGGATGGCCCAAGCTTTGGATTGACCTGCTGCAGGAGGCCGCTGTCGTCGACATAGAGACCGCTGTAGTACGACGACTCTCCCACGCGAACGAACTCACAACGGTCGCTTTCGGTCAATGCGACCAACCAGAAAATCGGCTCGACACGATCCAGCCGGCTAACCGCCTCGGAGTGAACCTCGTTCCAAGGTTTGCCTACATGCGACAGCAGGAACTTGAAAAGAGGCGTGTAGTCACGACCGCGATGCTCTTTGCCGTGCATTGAACTTCGCTTCGCATCGGAGGGGGCTTCCTTCTTTGTGTTGCGCTGGTCGCGATAGTCTCCACCGACCGCTACATGGGGCCGGTGGGCTGTTGTGTTCTCCTTGCGAAAGAGGGGTGACTTGTGCATTTTGTTGAACGGCGAATAGGAGGGGCACGGCCAACTTCAGCATCTAGCCGACGGTAGCCGGTCGCGCAGCCATCCAACTTCGCCCTCAATCTACTTGCCAAGTTGCTCGGCGGGAGTGACGCGGCTCTTTTCGAGCTGGGAAAGTTCGTTGACGATGCCCATGCCGCCAGTCAAGGCGGTCTTAGTTCGGGGAGAAGGTCAGCGCCGCGATGCGCTCATCGCTCACGAACCAGTTGGGAATATTGCCAGACTCCCCAGATCGCTCCCACGGTGATGCCAATGCCGACGCTCAAGCCGACCGACAACCCAAACCCGAGGGACAGGAGCAGCATCAACCCGGCACAGACCAGCCCGATGAAAATTAACGTGACGAAATTGAAGCGCGCGACCTCGCACGTGTCTTCGCCAACACTGCGGGGACTGCGACCGTGCTTGCTGCGCTGCCCCCTGAACACCAAGACATCCATAACAAGTTCGAAGAAGCCGATGCACAGATCGGCCAAGATGCTCCACATTGGGTTGCTCCATTCGGGTGACACCCTGAGCTGTCGCTGTTCTCGTATTGGTCCGACTAGGGTGGGTGTCGGATGACGGCGGAATGTTACCGTGCTTCCGACAGGGAATGCTGTCGCAACTGGCTATCTCGAAGGCGGGTTTGACCGTGGTCGGTCAACGTCCGCAGTTGGCCGAGACGCGTCACGCATCTTCGAGTTCGGCATCTTGGCCTACCTGAAGTTTCGGCAAGTCGTTAGCAGTGGCGAGCACGAACGTGAAGACCGTCATGTCCGGCTGCCCGTCCGCGGTCAGCGCCCGAGGTTGGGATAGGTAAGGCTTGATGGGCACCCCACCCAAGCGAGACCTCTCAGAAACAGCGAACTCACCCGGTTCGAGCTGTCGCGCAAAGAGCGACACAGGGCGCTGCTGGTGAAAGATGTGTTCGATGCGAAATTTCATTTCTTGCCCCGGGAACGGCTGCTTTTAAGCGCATTCTGCCCCGACCACGAAGGTCTGATCTTGGCCGGAAGGCGCTGATGCTAGCCGCCGCGAACACCGATGGCGCTTCGCAGCCTGCCAAGGTCCGGCGCATCGGACTCGACGAGGAAGAGATCCTCGGTGACACCCGTGACATTGTCGGCAATGCCGATGACGAACTCGCGGGCGAATGTCGAGTGCAGCTTCGCCAGGTACCCGGCAACGCGCTCAACGTCTCCGAACCATCCTTCAGGCTCGTCGCCTGCGTCAGGCAGTGCCAAGTTGATGCCAAGGTCCCAGTCGGGCAGGTCGTCAGGGTGGCTGCCAGACACATCTGCCTTCTGATTCACCACAGTCGGCCTTGAAGTGACCCAGCCTGGCGCAACTGCAAGTTCGACAAGCCTTTCCTCGATGGGCGCGGCGACGTCTTCTAGGTCAGAGCCGTCTAAGTACGCATACAGGGTGTGTCGTTGCATGGTCTTACTGGAAGGTGGGCGGGAAGGTCCGGTTCTGGCCGCATTCTGCCTGCCGGCCTCATTCGTTGAACGCGACCTTCTGAGCGCGTAGGTCCACAAGCAAGACCGTCGGACCTTCGAGCTCGACGCCCCTGTGTGACGACGTGAAGACGGCGGACCAGTGGACCGGCGTCTTTCCCTCGCGCTCGCTCAGCACAGGGTCAGGCTGGATGTCCAGGAGCGAACCTTCCATTCCGCTGGACTTTGCGAACTCCACGGCGAGCGCTTTTGCCTGCGAGGCCGCCTCATCCCGGGAGAGGCACCGAATGGAATTGGTCATGAGACTGTCACTGTCCGGGTTGCCGGCGCATAGAGCCCTGAGGGATCTACACACGTCGCGGAAGCCGCCGCTCCTCACGCAACCGGGAGATACGTCATGCAGGCGTATCGACTCGGTTGACCTGAGGGCTCTGCAACCAAGCCGGATAGATGCACGCCGAAAGCAGCCATGCCGTTGCGACGAGCAGCGTCCCACATAAGAGGACCACCGCACCCGCGTTAGTGACAGAAATCAAATAGACCACAACCGTGCACGGCAGCGCCATCAGGCACGCAACGAATAGACGAAGCTCAAATACGCCACTTGCAATCCTACTCGGGGCAAGCGCGACGACCAAGTACCCCAATGCCGCGACGAAACCTCCGAGAAGAAATGGCGCGGCCCACGCTATTCGAACTGGGCGCTCCGGCTCCGCGCTGGCGACAAATAGGGCAAGCCAGATGGGTGCTGCCATGATCCCCGCGGCAAGCATTGAGGCAATGGTACGAACAAGAAGTTGCATGGTTTCAAGGCTCCGATCGACGAGGCGGTTGAGTTTTCAACGTCTTTTTCTTGGTCGTATGCTGCAGGCTCGACGTCGTTAACCCGGCGCATCCACGGCGAATTTATGTCCCTAGGCAGGGCAGACCATCCCAGCGGCATGTCCGCCAAATCGACCAGGGTTCTGTCTCGTTCTATCGACTCCGCAAACGGGCATGAATTTCCGCTTGTGGCCGATTCTCGCCGCAGCAGTGCGCTACGAAATCATCGATCAAATACGCGCCGCAAGTATTTGAAGCATCTTGGCGAGGCCGGTATCCGTTGAGCCATAGGGGTAGTCGAAGTATTCAATCTGCAGCCACTGTGCTTCTTGGCCTGGATGAACGTACTTCTCAAAATCGTCCACCAGCAACACCTGCTGCGGAAGCACGCCAGGGACAAATTGAAGGTCTTTTGTCTCACCATGCCAAGTGATGTACTCCATATCTGCGAACCAGGCGGGCGCGACCTGCTCTTCCACCAGCAAGCGCGCGATCTTTCTGAATCGTTCTTCCTTGACGGTGGTGAACATATCGATGCGAGGAAAAAGTTCGGCACAACGAGTCAGGAACTCAGCCAGACCTGGCCGGGGTACCTGGCTCATTGCGTTTGAGATCAAGGTACCTTCGAGATCAAGGGCAAGGACGTAGTTCTTCATGAAGGGGAATATGCCGCTTCGCAGAAAGAAGATGTGCGTGATTCAATGAAAGATGTTCGATGCGAGCTGGGTCGTTCAGAACGTCTCTTGACCGTACACAGCCCGATTTCGTCGAGTTGTGTTGGTACAGCGAACGGCTGTTTGCGGCCAATGGGTCGGCTCGTATGCTCACCCTTCCCACTGCTTGAGCACAACAGGTTCGATAGGGTCGCCCGGCCAGAGCTGCACGAGGTAGTGGTCGTCGCCCTCGAGCTCATCTGTCGATAGCGAACTCAGGCCTGATGCGGACAGCCGTACTCTGAATGCGCCAGATTGCACGTCGAACCGTCGCGCATCGGGAAAATAGTCAGTGCACCCCGCTATCACGAGCGGTCCAGTCGCAACGACCAGTGAACCCTCAACAACGTGATCGAAGCTGCCGAGCTCGCAGAACGGCTCAGCCTCGAGAATCTCCAGCGTTACCGGAACATTCATATTGCGTGCGGTCCCAAAACCGACCACGCCTGTCGAGACAGCAAGCATGCGGCGTGTTGCAGCGTCATCCCAAACGTCCGACAGACTTCCTTCGGCTGTCGCGTCTTGAAGATAAAACTGGTAGTAGTCGGCGAAAATCTCAAGGCGATGTGAACTCATGGGATGAATGCCTTCGGCCGGTCGGCCGACGTTGGTTTTGCGAGCGACGCTGGTTGAGATTCGAGGATGAATGACCGGTCCTGACCGAGCCCGAAAGTCTGGCCTCGACCAACGGCAGCCCGCTTCCGCTGCATAGCCGCCATCAGCAGACCAACGTCGAACGCTCGCAGCGGGTCGACTGTGTCATTCACAGACTAACGCACCAGACATTGGGTCAGCTTTGACCAGGCGCCAAGCAAATCAGGTTATATAAAGCCTCCATCCACAGTTAGCCGAAATCGCGCAGCGACCGAGGCTCTGGTTGCGATCGAGCGGCAGTGGCCAGAGTGGCTGAACTCCGGTCTGTCTTGGGTCAGTAGGCACCCATGTAGTCGCGCTTACCGATCTCGATACCGTTGTGGCGCAAGATCGCGTAAGTGGTGGTCACGTGGAAGAAAAACTGCGGCAGTCCATAGTGCAGAAGATATGCGCCTGCGGTCAGTTTCTTTTCCTTGGGGGTGCCGGGGCGCAATACGATCTCGCGGCTCTCGCTTGAATCAAATTGCTCAGACTTGAAGGAGCCGATATGGGCCAATGCTTTGGCGATCAACGCTTGCAGGTCGGCGAAGCTGACCTCAGTGTCGGGCCAGGACGGCACCTCGGCACCAGCCAGGCGGGAGGCAATGCCCTTGGAGAAGTCTGCGGCGATCTGTACCTGACGTACCAGCGGAAACATGTCAGGGAACAGCCGCGCCTGCAGCAGCGCATTGGGATCGATATTTTTTTGCGTCGCGTGGTCTTCGGCCTTCTTGAGCACGTCGGACAGGGCGCGCAGCATCTGCTGCATGACGGGAACGGAAGCGTTGTACAGCGGGCTGGTCATAGTGAGTTCACTTCTAAAAATTGGGCGCGATGGCCGAAGTTGGCGTGGCAGAGGCCTGCCGACCATGTAAGGCTAACAGCACAGGGCGGATAGCTTCCGCTGAGACGTCCCCGACGAACAACCTCAACCGAATCGAATTCGGTCCATCGCGAAAGCTTTAATCGTCGCGCCCAAACGAACCCCGCTCTTCAGGCGGGCCGCGAAATCCGCGACCCGCAGACCAGCTGCTAACCGCCGGTCTCAGGCGTTCCGCTTCGCGCCTTCTCGTTCAACTGAAACAGTTCCCCCGCCTTGCGAGCAAGTTCAGCCGCAAGCCAGAGCAGGTTGTCCAGCTGTCGAGGCCCACTGCCGCTGCACCAGTCGATGAATTCCCCGTGGCAGACCCACAGGAGAGCTTCGAGTTGGGAGAGCGTGTTTTCGAGACGATCCGCCGGGTCTTGGGCGTTGTCTTCGCAAGCGCCGGGCGTGGGTGGCCGGGCTATAGTCTTGGTAGCCATTTTTGTGCGGTCCTTTAGAGGTAAGTGCACTGATTTGGTTAGACGGTCGGGGTGTTACCGCACCCCGGCCGTCGCCTTTGATACCTCGCATACGCATCGGTGCTTTCGCACCGACAACCTGCCGCGAGGCAAGCAGCCTTCCAGAATTTCAGTGGTTGTGTGTGCAGCGCCTTCCGTGTTCCCTTGATGGGTGGTTGAGTGACAGGGGCGTCCACTTTAGAGAACGGCCCACCGAAACTGCCGTTCCGTGCGGCACGAAAGTCTCGGCAACCGCCAACAAATGCAGCTTCCGCAATGCGTCGCGCGCGGCCTTCATGGGTGCGTGCCGGCGCGTGACGAAAGGCCACATTTGCTTCGCGAGCCGCGACGTGACTGGCGGTCCACCGCTGCGCTGAAAGCTCACGTCGATGGGGTGCCTTGCGCAGCGAAATAAAGGAGGAGGGGCGAAGCCCCGGGGGACATTCGCGGAGCAAGGTACCCCGGCGGCGTGAGCGCCGCCCCGAAACCCGCATCCGATCCCTAAGGCATGCCCCGCGCCAACAAATGATCGACCAACCGGCGCTGCGGAAAACTCAACGCCTCCTGCCGCGTGCACAGGTACATGCGCCGCGAAGCCCACGCATCGGTCAGGTTGATGAAGCGCAGCTTCATCTCCTTGCGGTAAGTCACCGCCGCCCCCTCGGGCAAGATGCCCACGCCCATGCCGGCCTCGATCATCCGGCACACCGCCTCGAAGCTCTTCACCCGCACGCGCAGCCGCAGCACCTTGCGTGCGCTCATGGCCGCGTCTTCCATGGTGCGTGAAATGGCCGAGTCGTCCTCGAGCCCCACGAAGTCGAAGTCGAGCAGCTCCTCGAAAGACACCTCGCGCCCGCGCCACGGATGCTTCTGCCGCACGATGGCCACCAGCCTGTCGGTGCGGTACGGAATGAAGTGCAGCGCCGGGTCGGCCGCCTCGCTCGTGATGACGCCCACGTCGGCCTGGCGGTCGCGAATGGCCTGCACGATATAGACGCTGCGGTGCTCCTCCACGCTCACGCGGATCTCGGGGTAGCGCTGGCGAAAGCTCGCCACGTCGTCGGGCAGGAACTGGCCCATGGCCGAGGCGTTGGCATGCAGGCGCACCCGGCCCGTGGCGCCCTGCGCATAGTCCGACAGGTCGGCGCGCATGCGGTCGACGTCGCGCAGTATCTGGCGCGCATGCATGGCCAGCGACTCGCCGGCGCCCGTGGGCGTCACGCCCTTCGAGCTGCGGTTGAGCAGCGCCACGCCCAGGTGGCCTTCGAGGATGGCCAGGCGGCGGCTCGCGGCCGACAGCACCATGTGGCTCTCGGCAGCGGCCTTCGACAGGCTGCCGTGCTCAATGGCGCGCAGGAACAGCGCGAGCGAATCGAGGTCGGGTCTCATCGGTGTAGGGTGGGGTTCCGGTCGGTCGGCGGGGGTCGCCATTGTCGGCCAGCAAGCCGAACGGCCCTCACCGAAATCCTTTCGGCGGATGGCGCCGTTAGAAGACAGATCTTCCGCAAAGCCGGCCGGTCTGCCAAAAAGAAGAAGCACTTTCCGTTCGCAACACTGAAGAATCGTTGTTGCCCCGCCGTCTACCCCGGCGCGGCACACAGCGAGCCGGCTCCTTACCGGGGCCACGCCCGCGTTCCACGAGTCCTACCCGGAGTCTTTTTCAGTCATGGCATCCCACGAACTGGCCAGCGTTGCGCTGGACGACAAATACACGGCCACCGAAGGCCGCATCTACCTCAGCGGCATCCAGGCGCTGGTGCGCCTCATGCTCGTGCAGAAATGGCGCGACCAGCAGGCGGGCCTGAACACCGCGGGCTTCGTCTCGGGCTACCGCGGCTCGCCGCTCGGCGGGCTCGACGAAGCGCTGTGGAAAGCCCAGCCGGAGCTGGAGGCCAACGCCGTCAAGTTTCTGCCCGGCGTGAACGAGGAGCTGGCCGCCACCGCCGTGTGGGGCACGCAGCAGGTGCATCTGACGGGCGAGAGCGCGGTCGATGGCGTGTTCGCCATGTGGTACGGCAAGGCGCCCGGCGTGGACCGCTGCGGCGACGTGTTCAAGCACATGAGCCACGCAGGCACCTCGCCCCACGGCGGCGTGCTGCTGGTGGCGGGCGACGACCACGGCGCGTCTTCTTCCACGCTGCCCAACCAGAGCGACCACCTGTTCGCGGCCTCGATGATCCCGATGCTCTATCCGCAAAGCGTGGAGGAGTACATCGAGCTCGGCCTGCACGGCTTCGCGATGTCGCGCTTTGCCGGGCTGCCGGTGGGCTTCAAGGCGCTGGCCGACACGGTGGAGTCGTCGGGCTCCATCGCGGCGGGCGCGCTCGACGTGCACACGCGGCTGCCCGTGGACTTCGTGTTTCCGCCCGGCGGCGTGCACGCGCGCCTGTCGACCGACACGCTGGGCGTGCAGGCGCGCAAGCAGGAGGCGCTGATGCAGGACTACAAGATCTACGCCGCCATCGCCTACGCGCGCGCCAACAAGCTGAACCGCGTGACCATCGATTCGCCGAAGGCGCGACTGGGCATCGTGGCCTCGGGCAAGTCGTACCGCGACGTGCTCGAAGCGCTGGAAGAACTGGGCATCGACGCCGACGAGGCCGCGCGCATCGGCATACGGCTGTTCAAGGTGTCGATGCCGTGGCCGCTGGAGCCCGACTCGATCCGCGAGTTCGCCGACGGGCTCGAAGAAATTCTGGTGGTCGAGGAAAAGCGCCAGATCGTCGAGTACCAGCTCAAGGAGCACCTGTACAACTGGCGCGAGAACGTGCGCCCGCGCGTGATCGGCAAGTTCGACGAGCAGGGCGAATGGGGCGCGCACCCGCGCGGCCAGTGGCTGCTGCCGGCCACGGCGGACTTCTCGGTGGCGCAGATCGCACGCGTCATCGCGGCGCGCGTGGCGCGCTTTCACACCAGCGACCGCATCCGCATGCGGCTGGCGATTCTCGACGCGAAGGACGTGGTGCTGGGCAAGGCCGTGGCCACGCCCTCGCGCCCGGCCTGGTACTGCGCGGGCTGCCCGCACAACACCTCCACCAAGGTGCCCGAAGGCAGCCTGGCGCTCGCGGGCATCGGCTGCCACGTGATGGCCACGGCCATCTACCCCGAGCACAACAAGACGACCACGCACATGGGCGGCGAAGGCGCGCCGTGGCTGGGGCAGGCGTGGTTCTCCAAACGCAGGCACGTGTTCGCGAACCTGGGCGACGGCACGTACTACCACTCGGGCTCGATGGCGATCCGCGCGGCGGTGGCGGCGGGCGTGAACATCACCTACAAGATCCTCTACAACGACGCGGTCGCGATGACGGGCGGCCAGCCGGTCGACGGGCCCATCAACGTGCCGCGCATCGCACACCAGATGGCCGCAGAGGGCGTGAAGCGCCTCGCGCTGGTGGCCGAAGACCCGGCGCGCTGGGCCGACCGCAGCCCCCTGCCCGCCGACCGCGACGGCTTCGTGCTGACCGTGCACCACCGCGACGACATGGACGCGGTGCAGCGCACGCTGCGCGACTTCGAGGGCGTGTCGGTGCTGATCTACGACCAGGTGTGCGCGGCGGAGAAGCGCCGGCGTCGCAAGAAGGGCGAGTTTGCGCAGGCCGCGCGGCGCGTGTTCATCAACGACGCGGTGTGCGAAGGCTGCGGCGATTGCGGCGAGCAGTCGAACTGCACCGCGCTGCTGCCCAAGCAAACCGACCTGGGCCTGAAGCGCAGCGTGGACCAGAGCGCGTGCAACGCCGACGAGTCGTGCATCAAGGGCTTCTGCCCGAGCTTCGTGACGGTGGAAGGCTTGAAGCCGCGCAAGCAGGCGCCGGTCGCGGCAAAGGCAGCAGCCGAAGAGCCGCCGTTGCCAGCACCGCCGCAGCCAGCGCTCGAAGGCATGCACAACATCCTGATCACCGGCATCGGCGGCACGGGCGTGATCACCATCGGCGCGCTGATCGGCATGGCGGCGCACCTCGAGGGCAAGGGCGTGAGCGTGCTCGACATGACGGGCATGTCGCAGAAGAACGGCTCGGTCACTTCGCACGTGCGCATCGCACGCGACGCGGCGCAACTGAAGGCGCAGCGCATTCCCACGGGCGAGGCCGACCTGATCCTCGGGTGCGACATGCTCACGGCCGGCGCGCCCGACGCCATCGCGCGCATGCGGCCGGGGCGCACCTATGCGCTGGTCAACACCTTCGAGCAGCCGACGGGGCATTTCGCGCAGCAGCCCGACTGGGAGTTCCCCGCCGCGCAGGTGCGCGCGCTGATCGAGGAGTCGGTCGAAGGCCGCGCCGATTTCATCGACGCCACGCAGCTCGCCACACGGCTCATGGGCGACGCCATTGCAGCCAACCTGTTCCTGCTGGGCTTCGCGTTCCAGAAGGGCTGCGTGCCACTCTCTGCCGAGGCGCTGGACAGGGCTATCGAGATCAACGGCGTGGCCATCAAGGCCAACCAGGCCGCCTTCCGCTGGGGCCGCAAGGCGGCGCTCGATCTGGCCGCCGTCACGCGGCAGGCCGCACCAGCGAAGGTGGTGGCGCTGCAGCGGCCGCAGGGCTTCGAGGCCCTGGTGACGGACCGCATCGCGTTCCTCACCTCGTACCAGAACGCCGCTTACGCGCAGGGCTATGCCGAACTGGTGGAGCGGGTGCGCGCAGCCGAACACCGCGCGCGCGGCACCACGCTGCTCGCGAAGGCGGTGGCCTCGGGCCTCTTCAAGCTCATGGCCTACAAGGACGAGTACGAGGTTGCGCGCCTGTACACCGACAAGCGCTTCATCGAGAAGCTGTCCGAGCAGTTCGAAGGCAAGCCCGTGCTGCGCTTTCACCTGGCGCCGCCGGTGCTGGGCCGCCGCGATGCGCAAGGCCGTGCGGTGAAGACGAGCTTCGGGCCGTGGATGATGAATGCGTTTCGCGTGCTCGCGAAGTTGCGCGGGCTGCGCGGCACCGCGCTCGACGTGTTCGGGCGCACGGCCGAGCGGCGCATGGAGCGCCAGCTGATCGCCGACTACCGCGCGATGGTCGAAGACGTGGTGGCGCGATTCGACCGCGTCGACTTCGACACCGCGCTCGCGCTCGCACGCCTGCCGGAGCAGATTCGCGGGTTCGGGCATGTGAAGGAAGAAAGCGTGGTGTCGGCGCGGGTGCGATGGAGCGCGCTGGCGAAGCAGCTGGACGCGGGCGTTCCCCGCGCCTCGAAGACCGCACCGAAGGCGGAAGCACTGGCCGCCTGACACGGCATCCGCAACAAACGGCGCGCCGGCCCGCCTGGATCGACGAGTGGGTGTCGATCGACAGCGTGGTACAGGTCACCGCGGTGCTGGCGGTGTTCATGGCGCGCTGGTGCGGCGTCAACCGCATCGGCTAGCTAGCCCTGCAGCAGCGGCAGCTCCAGCGTCTGCCAGTTGCGCAGCATGGTGATCTGGCGGCGCAGGTAGTCCGTGGGGATGGCTTGCGACCCCCAGACGTCGATGCGCCCCGAATACTCGCCCAGCAGCCAGAACTGCCGGATCGACATGAAGCGCGCAATGGCCGCCAGGTCGGCATCGGCCACGGGCCTCACCTCGCGATACGCCGAGATGAAGTGCAGCCACTTGGCCTTGGCCTTGTCGCTCGCCACGCCGTCGGGCGTGTGCGGATGCAGGCTCCAGGGGTACACCGCCAGTTCGTAGGCGAGGTAGCCGGGGCCGGCCTCGTCGAAGTCGAAGAACACGGCCTCGCGGCGGCCCTTCTGCGCGCCGATGCCGTCCACCACGAAGTTGTTGCTGCCGTGCGCATCGCCGTGGCACAGCACGCGGCTCAGTTCGCCCAGCGACAGGATGTCGTCCTGCAGGCGCCGGGCCAGGGCCTCGAATTGCGGGCGCAGCTCGGCCGTCATGGTCGGGGCGCGCAGCAGGCCTTCGAGCGGGTGCAGGAGCAGGTAGTCCAGGTCCAGGCAGTAGGCGCTGCTCGGCCCCTCGTAGCTCTCGCCGGCGATGTGCAGGGCAGCCAGCCCGCGCGCGAAGGCTTCGATGTCCTCGCCTGCCTCGCTGGTGAACTCGCCGTCCAGGTGCTCGAACAGCATCAGCGCTCGCGAGCCCTCGGGCAGTTTCACCTGGATGGCCACTTCACCGTTGGCCGCCGGCAGGCAGCGCGAGACACGGCATCCGGCCTCGGCCCAGTGCCGCAGCGCGGCCGACTCGAACAACCCGTTGGGCGCGCCGCGGGGCCGGTCGGCGCACAGCCGAGCCACCACGCGTTTCCCGCTCGCAAAACTCAGTCGATAGACCTGGTTGAAGCTGCGCCGTAGAAATTCACTCTCGACGACCTCGCCCAAGTCATAGCCCGCCTGCACGAGCATCGAAATGCTGGCGGCCGTGGGCGTGGATTGCGCGATCTCGATTTGCATCCGGCTTCCAAGGGAAAAGGGCGCGATTATGCAGTGGCAGCCCTCACGACCGCCGCACCCGGCAAGGCATCTGCGGCCGTACATGCGCAAATTAACGGCAGTTTTGCAAGCGAATGTTGCTACAGTTGCCGCCGTCATGGGTCCTCGAAATGAAGCGCTCGGATGGCGCCTGCTGTTGCTGATCCTCCTCGCGGCGGTGGGATTGGGCTGGCACGTTTCCGCGCAGGCGCTGACCGTGGTGGACCACGCCAGGCTCACGCTGACCGTGCGCGGACAGGCCCAAGCCCCGCAGACCGTGGCCCTGCCGTATGACTGGGACCAGCGGGACGCGGTCGACGGGCAGGCGCACTTCGCGTTCGAGCTCCCGGTGGCCGACCCCACCGCCCCCATGGCGCTGTTCGTGCCGCGCGTGGGCAACAGCTTTCGTATCTCGGTGGACGGCCGGGAGGTGGCGCGCTTCGGTGCCTTTCCACCCGGGCCCTACGACGATGCCTCCACGACGCCCCAGTACATCGTGCTGCCGGCCACCGGTTCGGCGGCGCCGCGGCGCGTGGAAGTTGCCATTGCGGCGCAGACCGCGCGCCAGGGCGGGCTGTCCCTGGTGGTGGCGGGCAGCGAGGCCGAGATTCTTCCGTTGTACGAAAGCGCCCTGTTCTGGCAGGTGAGCGGCGGGCGCTTCATCGCCATCGTGAGCGGCGTGCTGGGCGCGCTGTCGCTGCTGGTGTGGCTGCGCCAGCGTGAATCGATCTATCTCTACTACGGCCTCGGAGAGTTGCTGTGGTCGCTGCAGACGGCACGCGTGCTTTTCACGCATGTGCCGCTGCCCTGGCCCTGGTGGGGCGTGCTCCCGCTGGCGGCGTTCCAGGCGGCGGTGCCGCTGTTGTGCCGCTTCGCGCTGACGGTGGTGGGGCGCGGCGACAGCCGGCTGGCCCGCCTGCTGGGCCTGATGGCCTGGCTGGCACCCGTGGCGGCGGTGCTGGGCATCATGGTGCCCTGGCTGTGGTTGATGCCGCTGTGGCGGGGCCTGGCCCTGCTGTCCGCACTGGCGATGATGGTCGTCGTGCTGCGGGTGGCGCTGCGCAGCGCCGTGCTGGAACACCGCGTGCTGGGCCTGGCCGTGGTGCTGATCGTGCTGTGCGGCGTGCGCGACGTGTGGGTCATGCGAACCTCCCCCGAGGCCTATGCGATGGTGCCCTGGATACGCTTCGCCTGGGTGGGGTTCGCCGTCACGCTGGCCTGGGTCATTGCGGAGCGCATGCGCAAGGACGCCCATGCGATGGTGCAGATGAACGCCGCGCTGGAGACCGAACTCGCCGAGCGCAACGCCGCCCTGGAGGCTGCCTTCGCACGCGAACGAGAGGGAGAAAAGGCGCGCGGCGCGCTGGAGGAACGCCAGCGGCTGGTGCAGGACCTGCACGACGGGCTGGGCGGCCAGCTCGTCGGGCTGCTGCGCATCGCCCAGCAGCCGGGGGCGGCGCGCGACGACGTCACGCTGCACCTGCGCGACGCGGTGGACCAGCTCAAGCTCACCGTGGACGCCATGCATGCCGACGAGGGCGACGTGGCCTCGACCCTGGGCAGCGTGCGCTACCGGCTGGGTCCGCGCCTGCAGGCCGCCGGCATCGACCTGCACTGGGACGTCGGCCGCCTGCCGCCCATGGCCGGCTGGAGCGCACGCGAGTCTCACCAGTTGCAGATGCTGCTGTTCGAGGCCTTCGCCAACTTGACGGCGCATTCAGCCGCGACACGGGCCAGCCTCAGCGCACGGCGCATTCAGCAGGGCACCACGGCCGAGCCGACGGACGAGGCCATCGAAGTCACGCTGTGCGACAACGGCAAGGGCTTCGACGTGACCGCGAAGTCCGCGGGACGGGGGCTGACCAACATGCGCGCGCGTGCGGCGGCACTGGGCGGCACGCTGACTTTGCAGTCGGCTGCCGGCGCGTCGTCGATGTGCCTGCACCTGCCGGTGCGCGCCGCCGCTCCGTTCGCCGACTGAAGAAAAAGATAGGAGCAGCTGCTCGGCGGCTGCTAACCGACTTCTTTCAGCGAGCCCAGATCGACCGGGCCGTCCTGGCTGGCGAAGGTCGGCATTCCGCCCTGTGAATCCTGCTGTTGCTGGCTGACGCCCGAGATCTGGTGGCTGCCCGTGTCGTATTGCCTGACGCGGCCGTCTTTCGCCACCACCAGCCGCCGCTGTTCGGGGAAGAAGGCGTAGCGCACGCCGTCCTGCCCGCCGGTGCTGGACGGGTTGGACAGGCCTTCGGGCCACCAGGAGTCGTCTGGCGCAGGCATGGGCTTCATGGGCTCCATCGGCTTCATGGGCTTCATCGGTTCCATCACGCGCTCCTGCCTGGCGCCTGATCGAGAAAATCGTCCCGCGGCGCATCGGTGTCCCCCAGCTGCGGAACCAGATAGTCGGACACCATGCCGGCGATGTCGGTGCTGCGCACCACCAGCCCCACGATCATGCCGAGCGACAGCAAGCGCCAGGGCTTGACCAGCACGATCAACGAACCGGCGCCGGCCGCATAGGCCATCAGCTTGCCCGGGTGCCTGGCGGCGTAGTCCTGAAGAAACGGCCTGCCCAACTCGGTCACCGTGCTCAGATGGCTGCGGCGCCACCAGCTTCCCACCATGCTGCGCTCGATCTTGTCCTCGACGCGCCGGCTCCAGGTGGCGGCGGCTGCCGCGGGTTCGGGTTCCTTGACCACGCGAACGATCTGCTCGCCGGTGTCCGTGGCCACTTTCCTGTAGCCCATCGCCGCCAGCAGGCTGGCACGGGACAGGGCGAGTCTTTCCTTGGGGGTGAGCGCTTCAGTCATGGTGGTTCCGCACGATAGTCATGGCACGTTGGTCGGCCTCGAGTTCCACGGCCACGAAGGCCGGGGAGACATCGGCGCGTCAGTTGAAGTAGCGACGCGGCGAACGGTCGAACGCCAGCAGCAGTCCGGCCAGCAACGCGCCGCCGGCCGCTGCAACCAGCACCGACTTCATCGGCTCGGCTGCGATCTGCTTGGAGCAAGATTCCTGCCAGTGCGCCGCATGCTCCCTGAGACTGGCAATCTTCTTGCCCGATTCGTTCACCGCATTGCGGGCATAGGCCTTGCCGGTGTCCAGGGCGTCCGCGGCCACGTCCTTCGCGTCGGCGGCGACGCCGCGCGCCGTGTCCAGCGCTTCGCCAGCAGCGGCCTTGGCATCGTCGGCACCGGCGCGCAGGGTCCGCACCGTGTCGCCGGCGATCGCCTTGGCCTCTTCGGCCAGTCCGCTGGCGGCCTTGGTGGCGTCCTGGCCGGCCTGGCGGGCCTCGTCGGCCAGTTGGGAAGGGGTCTTAGCGTCGTCTGCCATGGCGGTCTTTCGAGAGTGAGCAACAAGTTGCGAAGACGCTATTTGTGCAAAACCCGGCCGCACGCGGTGTCGGGGTGGGCAGGCAGCGCGTGTAGGCGAAAGCAACTCCGGCTGTGCGACGGCGCGACGGCGCAAGGCGTGGATGCGGGCGCTGCGCTCGGGTCAGCGAACCGGCGGAGCGCATTGCCGCGCCGCGCCGCCGCGCGGAAGCAGGATGCCCCAGCGTATGCGCACGCTCTGGCTTGCGCCCTTCCCCGTCCAGGGAACCAGCAGCGAACCGCGGCAGTCGGCCGCGCCGAGCGTCGGCTCCAGCATCACGCCTTCGGACAGGAAGTCGGGGTTGTCGAGAATCACCACCATGCCGCCCTGGCGCGCCAGGGCGCCCGGCGCCAGCCAGGGCGAATCGCGCTCCTGCGCGTCGACGAGGAGTTGCACAGACGGGTCCATCTTCAAGGCCACCGCACCGGCGAACCAGGTGTCGCCCACGAGCAGCGTGAAGGGCACACCGCTGACACGACCGACACGGCTTTGCCAGATGTCGTCCAGCGCCAGCGCGACGTCCGCGGCCGGAAGATTGGCGCGCGTCATGTAGCCGAGCTTCTTGCTCCCCACGCCCTCGACCCAGCCCTGGCCCAGCGCCGCCGCAACATGCACACAGACGGTGACCGCCACGACGATGCGCCAGCGCCGGCGCGTCCAGTGCTCCGCGTCCAGCCCCGGCACATTCACCACTGCCCACAACGCCGCGGGCAGGAAGAACGTGGTGAGCCACGAAGGCAGCAGCGTGATCTGCAGCACGGCCGCCAGCGGCAGCACCGCGCACACGGGGCCGAAGGTCGCCCAGGCCAGGAAGCGCCTGTCGAAGGCGGTGCCGGCGGGCACCGGCGCATGCCGGGTCTGCGGGGCTTTTTTCGTCCGCGTGTGCCACAGGCAGGCGGCCAGCAGCACCATCGGCAGCAGCCGGCCGACCTGCTGCGTCACCACGTGAAGCAGGCTGCGGTAGCTGTAGACGTCGGGCGGCTTCGAATGCACGGAGTGCAGCGCGTAGGCAATCGAGAGATCCGGATGGCGAAACATCCACACGAAGTGCGGCGCCAGCAACAACAGGGCCACGGCGCCGGCGAGCGCCAGGCCGGCCTGCACGTGCCTGGCGCGCCACAGGCCGTGCCGGACGATGAATGCGAAGCCCACCGCGAACTGCACCACCGCGCTGTACTTGGTCAGGAACGCCAGGGCCGCAAAGCACCCCAGGTACACCCAGTCCCTGTAGCGGGAAGACGGCGCCCGGAGCACGCGCCACAACATCCACCAATAGCCGGCCAGCGACACCAGCTGCACGGTGTTGTGGTTGTAGATCGTGGCGCGCTGCACGTGGTAGGTCACCAGCGTGCCCAGCACGAGCGCCAGCGCGGCGCGCTGGGGCGTCACCAACTCGCGCGCCCACTTCCACACGATGAACAGCGCCCCCGCGCCGCATGCGACGCCGGCGGCATAGGTCAGCCACGGCTCGCGGCCCGCGAGCCGCACCAGCAGGCCCATGATCCAGCTCGGCAGCGGCGGGTGCTTGTAGTAGCCGAACCCGAAGCTGCCGGCCCAGAACAGTTCCTCGACGTTGTCCCAGGGCGGCGTGGGATAGAAGAACGCAATGGACAAGGTCCACACGAGGGCCATCGCCGCCAGGGCCAGCACGATGCGCGCTTGGTCGCCCAGGGGCGCAAAGGCAGGCCAGGCGGAACGCACCCATGAAGGACCGCGCGCCGATGCCATGTTTCCGGAGGCCGACTTCATGCGCGGGCAGGCTCCACGTGCCGCGACCACGGCGCCAGCGCCACGCGGTCGCCCGTGGGCGAGGTCCACGGAAAATCCATGGCGACGAGCACCGTGTATTCAGCGATGCGCGCCTCGCCGTGCGGCGTTGCGGGTGTGCCGTCCAACGACGGGTGACACATCAGCACGTCGCCGCTGCGCGCGGCGCCCAGCCATGCGAGCAGCCGCGTGCGGTAGCCGTCGAGGCCGCCCGCGAAGTCGTAGACACCCAGGAGCGCGTGGCTCATCGGGTGCGACCTTCGCACCGCCTCGCGTGCCAGCGCGCGACCTCCCAGCGCATGAATGACGTGCGCCTTGAACGCGCCGGCGCCGTGCGCCGTGCGCGGCCTGGTGTTGCGCAGCCACGGCAGCGAAGCGCCGTAGCGGTTCGACAGTTCGTCCAGCAGCGCACGCCGCACCACGGGAAACTGATGCACGTGTCGATGCCCGTCGACGAACGCGGGCGGCCGGCCCATGCCGTCCTCGAAGCGCGAGAGCTGGTCGGCAATGGCACGCTGCAGGCCCTGCCGCGATGCGGTCCGGGTGCAGGTGCGAAGAAGCAAGGGGCCGAGCCCGGGCTCGTCGCCGCCCGGCGCGCGCGGCGGCGTCAGGTCCAGGTGCAGGCCGACATCCACGCGTTCGGGCTCGACGCGCCGCAGCGACAGCAGCCCCAGGCCCCACGCCTCGCGCTGCACGAGGCAGCCGGTGGCGGTGAGCTTGCGCCGCTCGATCAGGTCGAGCACCGCGGCATTGATGCCACTGCTCATGCCGAAGTCGTCGGCACAGATGCACAGCTGCTGCGTGCCGGACGCACGCGCCGTCATGCCTCTCCCACGTCGAGCCCGGTGCCGCTCTGCTCCCGCACCACGTACACGGGGCGGCCCTTGACCTCTTCGAAGATCCGCGCAACGTACTCGCCGACGATGCCGGTGGAGATCATCTGCACGCCAATGAAGAACATCAGGCTCACCACGATGGTGGCCCAGCCCGACACCTCGTTGCCGAAGACCATGTGGTCGACCACCACATAGATGCCGTAGGCAAAGGCAGGCAGTGCCAGCATGAGCCCCACCACGCTCACCATGCGCAACGGCCAGGTGGTGAAGGCGGTGAGGCCGTCGAGCGCCAGCCTGACGAGCCGACGCCCGTTGAAATGGCTGCGGCCCTGCGCGCGCGGGGCGGGCGTGTAGGGCAATGCCACGGCCCGGAATCCGACCCACGCATACAGGCCCTTCATGAACCGGCTGCGCTCCGGCAGGCTGGTGAGCACGTCAACCACCTTGCGGTCCATGAGGCGAAAGTCACCCGCGTTCTCGGGCACGTCGAAGCGGTCGGACGCGTTCAGCAGCTTGTAGAACAACCGCGTGCCCAGCTTCTTCAGGCGCCCTTCGCCGCTGCGGTCGTCGCGCACCGCGTAGACCACCTCGGCTCCTGCCAGCCAGTGGTCGACCATGGCGCGCACCAGCGCCGGCGAGTGCTGCATGTCGCCGTCGAGCAGCACCACCGCGTCGCCCGAGGCAGCGGCCAGGCCCGCGGTGATGGCGGCCTCCTTGCCGAAGTTGCGCGACAGCGAGATGCAGCGAAAGCCCGATGTGACGCACCACTCGCGCGTGACGCCTTCCGTGTCGTCGGTGCTGCCGTCGTCGACCACGATGATTTCCCAACGCAGCTGCGTGGCGCGCAGCATCGCCTGCAATTGCGGCAGCAGCTGGCGCAGGTTCAGCGCCTCGTTGAAGCAGGGCAACACGCAAGACAGGCTGCGTGGTCGCGGCGATGGGGCGGGTGTCTGCACTTGAGGCACCTGGTTCACCTGGTGCACCTGCACCAGCTGGGGCGCCTCGCGCATGACCGCACTCATGACCGGCGCCCCGCTGCGAACTTGCCGTGCAGGCACATCTTGGATGCGACGAGCGGCGTGTCGGCACGTGTGTGAAAGGCAGCGGTCATCACCAGCGAATGCTCCAGAAACGATGTACGGACAGCCGACATCACGGCTCGTCGCAGGGGCAATCGGTTGTGGATCTAGCACCCAAGACTTAGCTGGGAATTATCACTTTCGTAATAGAAAAAAACGCAATGACCTTGCCTCCAAAGACGCATCTCACGGGGTCAGTGCGCGGTCAGCATCGTTGGGAATGCGGGCGCCGAGCAGGCAGGGCCAAGGCACTGCGCACTGGGACACACTGCTGGCGTGCCCCGATCGACGAGTGCTCTGAATACGCTCACGCTGTCGGTGTGCGGCCGATCAACTGTCGTCACAGCGGCGCTGTTTGAAAGCACGACAGCCGAGGCGCAACTTGCTGTGGCTTCGCCATCAACCAGGCGTTGAAGTCCTGTCCGCAGTGCCACCTCCATACCGTTGGAATGGCGCTCTCAAACCCTCCGCAGCGCGACCACCCGCTCGCGCATATCGAAGTCCACCGCCAGTCGCCCCCGATAACGCAATCCCTGGTGCAACGCCGGCCGATACACCCACGTCGTCGCAGCAGCATCGGCAGACGCAGGAAAGAGCTCGATGCGCCCCCCATTCGGCTCACCCAGGAAAGCCCTCACCGCCTCAGCAGGCGTGCCCGGCGACAACGCCGTAGCCAGCATCTCCCACTGCACGCGGCGCAGTGTTCGCCAGCCCAGCACCAGCCCGATGCCGCCGAACATAAGCCCGAGCAGCAGCATCGAAGCCCCAGCCCACAGCGCCCGGGCAGCGGCCCCGTCAACCTGGCTGTCGGGCAGCGCGACTGCCGCAATGGCTGCCCCGCCAACGGCTCCCGCCACGAAGCCGGACCCCGCATAAACGGCGAACCAGCGCCACCCGCGCAGGCGCAATGCCAGATGCCATTCGCGCTCGTCCGGCAGCGCGCCCGCAGCGTCGTGCTGCGAGGCGTCGAGCGGCACGACATGGTCGCCCAGCCTGCGAACGACCGACGCCTGTTCCGTGGGCCTGTCTTGCAGCCGGATGTGCCATTCGTCGCGCCCGTCGAGCGAGACGAACAGCGACAGCCCATCGTCGTACGGCAGGAAGCTGGAGCCCAGGAAGCGCCAGCTTTCACCGACGGGGTGTTCTATGCCGTCGTAATCGACAAAGCTCTCGCGCACTTCGTAGCTGCGCCCGGGCTGCAGCGGGCCCCAGGCCTTTGCCGGTTCACGGCCGGTCCAGGTGCCGGAGGGTTGGGGTCCATGCATGTTCGTTGCGTCGGCGTTGTGGGGTCGATTGCGGCCGACTTTAGTTGGTCGCGCTTCGATAATGCGGACCCCTTGTACGGATCCAGCAAAAAATGAGCGCAGCAGATTTCCTCTTCGCCCCCGAGGTGCAGAAGCTCCTGAAGGTCGTCTACGCGGCTCCCGACCAACAGTTCTCGACCAGTGAGCTTGCCCAGCGTTCGAAGCTCGATTCCGCCGATGTGGCGCGCACCCTGGAGCACCTCGTCGCCAGCGGCATGCTGAAAAGGCAAAAGCCGAAGGCGCGAGCGGAGGCGCAGGTGGCGGAGGAGCCCGAGCTTGCCGAAACTGTCCAGGTCGACCGTTCCTTCGTTTTCTACGCCGAGCTGCGCACTATCGCGTTGAAGTCGTTCGCAGCCGCCGAGCCGATCCGTTCGATGCTGCGCTCCAGGTTCAAGGACTCGGTCGTGCGCGCCGTCATGCTGGGCGAAGACAAGGACGGCACCGTGGAGTTGCTGGTCGCGCACGGCCAGCTCACGCCCGATGAGGCCGCCATGACCACGGCCTGCCAGAAGCTTTCGAAAACCCTCCACCGTCATCTGAAGGTGCATGTCGTATCGATTTCCATGCTCGACGGCCTCGCGCCGCGCGACCCGCTCGCAGCCAAGCTTTCCGCGGCTTGCGCGTTCGAGCTCATCGCGCTCGGGGAGACGAAGGCCCGGCTGCCCGTCGAGCGGGTCGGCTTCCTGCAAAGCGCCCGAAAGAAATTGGCCACGCTGTCGCGCTCATCCGTGTGAGCCGGGGCCGCCTGGGGCGGGCGGGTTCCGCCCGGTGCCACATCCTCCATGTGTCGAACCGCTTACAACTTCAGAAAACCCGCCTGTTTGGCGAACTTGCGTTGCGCTTGTTGATCCTCCAAGCACAATCGAACTCGCTCGACGCGCCGAACTCTCCGTTTTCCCTCCTGTAAGCCAATGCAACTCAAGACTTTCTCCCTCCTCCCGCTCGCGTTCGCAATCGCCTCCGGCGCCCTGGTTCCCGGCGCAGCAGCTGTCGCTGCCTCCCATGCCGCCAAGCCAGCAGCCCACAAGAAGCCCGCCGCCGCCGCGCCTGCCGCGGAGCCCGCAGCCGGACAAACCGCGGTTGTCGGCGGGCCGCCGGCGCTGGCCTCCAAGGCATGGTTGCTGATGGACTTCGAATCGGGCGAGGTGCTCGCCTCGGCCAACCCCGACGAACCGCTCCCGCCGGCATCGCTGACCAAGATGATGACCAGCTTCCTGGTCGAGCAGGCACTTCGGTCGGGCAAGCTCAAGAAGGACGATCTCGTGTCGGTCAGCCAGAACGCCTGGTGCCGCGGCTCGAGCACCGAGTCGTGCATGTACCTGCCGCTCAATAGCCAGGCCACGGTCATCGACATCCTGCGCGGCATCATCATCCAGTCGGGCAACGACGCGTCCAAGGCCATCGCCGAGCACATGGCCGGCTCCGAAGAGGGCTTTGCCAAGCTCATGAACGCCGAAGCCCAGCGCCTGGGCATGACGCACACGCATTTCGTGAATGCCACGGGCCTGCCCGATCCCGAGCACAAGTCGTCTGCGCGGGACCTCGCGATCCTGGCGCGCGCGATCATCCGCGACAGCTCCGACTACTACCCGATCTACGCGGAGCGTGAGTTCAAGTACAACGGCATCAAGCAGGGCAATCGCAACGCGCTGCTCTACACCGACCCCACCGTCGACGGTCTGAAGACCGGCCACACCCAGGACGCGGGCTACTGTCTCGTCACTTCGTCCAAGCGCAACGGGATGCGCCTGATCACGGTGATCCTCAACACCAACAGCATGCAGGCGCGCGCCGACCAGACGCGCTCGCTGCTCGGCTGGGGATTTGCCAACTTCGAGCAGGCCACCCCCATCCAGCCCAGCGCGGTCGTTGCGACGCCCAAGATCATCTTCGGCAAGGCCGACACTGTGGCCGCGGGCCTGGGCTCGCCTTGGACGGTAACGGTGCCGCGCGGCCAGAAAGTGAGCACCTCGGTGCAGGTCAAGCCGGACCTGGAGGCGCCGGTGGCCAAGGGAAAGGTGATCGGCAAGGTCATCGCGGAATCGAACGGCAAACCGGTGGGCGAGGCGCCGCTGATTGCGCAGGCTGACGTGGAACGGGCAGGCTTCTTCCTGCGCATGTGGCAACGCCTGACCCGGTTGTTCGGCAAGTGAAGCGCGCGGGATGCGGCCGCAATCAGCTTGCATCGGCACGGTCAATCCCGTAGGCTGACCCGACGCCAACGCGCAACACCCAAGCCCTTGCGATCCGCCGGGCCGGCCTTGCGAACGCGCAAAGGAGTCCAGCCATGCCGAACCGGTCGAACGGCCTCGCGGCCGACGTGAACGCGGTGCGAACACTGGCGCTGGTCGGCGCCGCAGCCGCCGGCAAGACCTCCCTCGCGGAGGCCCTGCTGTACAAGGCGGGTGCCATCAAGGCGTGCGGCAGCATAGAGCGCGGCAGCACCGTCAGCGACCACGACCCGCTGGAGCGCCGCATGCAGCACTCGCTCAACGCATCGGTGATGCACCTCACCCATGCCGGCACGCGCATCCACCTCATCGACACGCCCGGCGGCCCGGACTTCCTCGGCCAGAGCCTGCCGGCGCTGGAGGCGGTGGAGACGGCGGCGGTGGTCATCAATGCCGCCACCGGCATCGAGCCGATGGCGGTGCGCATGATGGCGTACGCGGCCTCGCGCGGCTTGGCTCGCATGATCATCGTCAGCAAGATCGACTCGCAGGGCGTCTCCCTCTCGGCCCTGCTGGCCGACATCCAGACGACCTTCGGGCGCGAATGCCTGCCGCTGAACCTGCCCGCCGGGGTCCCCAAGCAGGTGGTGGACTGCTTCTTCAACCGCTTCGGGCAGTCCGACTTCGGCCCCGTCGAAGCGGCGCACCGCGCGCTGGTGGAGCAGGTGGTCGAGGTCGACGCGGCCTTCGTCGACCGCTACCTCGAGGAGGGCGACGTGGATCCGGCCGAGCTGCATGCGCCGCTCGAACAGGCGCTGCGCGAAGGCCACCTGATTCCCGTGTGCTTCGTTTCGTCGCGCAGCGGTGCCGGCGTGGGCGAGCTGCTGGACGTGATCGTCAAGCTCCTGCCCGACCCGAGCGAGGCCAACCCGCCGAACTTCATCGTTGGCGAGGGCGCAGGGGCCAAGCCCATGGAGGCCAGGCCCGACCCTTCGCTGCACGTGCTGGCGCACGTGTTCAAGGTCACGAACGCCCCCTACGTCGGCAAGATGGGCATCTTGCGCGTGCACCAGGGCACGCTCACACGCGAGAGCCAGCTCTACATCGGCGACGGCCGCAAGCCCTTCAAGGTCGGGCACCTGTTCATGCTCCAGGGCAAGGACCATGTCGAGGTGTCGAACGCGCTGCCGGGCGATATCGTGGCGGTGGCCAAGGTCGAGGACATTCATTTCGATGCCGTGCTGCACGACGCGGCCGAAGACAGCCATGTCCATCTCGCGCCGCTGGCGTTTCCGGTGCCGATGCACGGTCTGGCCGTGGCGCCCCGGCGCCATGGCGACGAGCAGCGCACCTGGGAGACCCTTGGCAAGCTCGCAGCCGAAGATCCCTGCCTGCGCATCGAGCATGTGACGGCCACCCACGAGACGGTCCTCTACGGCCTGGGCGAGCTTCACCTGCGTACCGTGCTCGACCGCTTGCGCGAGGTGTACCACCTCGAGGTGCAGACGCGCCCGCTGCAGCCGGAACACCCGCGGTCCGGCACAGACCCCTGACGCCCGGCGGCGCGCCATGCAGTGGTCCGCGCAACCCGGCGGATCCAGCAAGGCTCAGCCAGCGCGCGCGGCGCGTGCCTTGCGCGGGCCGCTGCGCGCGGGCTTCTCCGCGTCGAAGACCGTGCGCATCGCCTCGCGCACCTGCGCGCGCAACCAGTTGTGCGCGTTGTCGGTGTCGTAGCGCTGGTGCCACGCCTGGTGCACGGGCACCGCAGTCATCTTGAGCGGCAGGGGCAAGGTCTGCAGCCCCAGTGCGACGACAGCCGAACGGCACATCTGCTCTGGCACGACCACGACCAGATCGCTCTGCCGCACGAACAGCAACGCAGCCGTGCTCGTGGGCGCCGAAGCGACGACGCGCCGGCGCAGGCCCAGCGCGGCCAGCGCCTTGTCGACCGGATCGCTGAGACGACCGCGGCGCGACACCGTCAGGTGCTGTGCGCGCGCATAGCGCGCAAGGTCGGCCTTGCCGCTCGCCAGCGGATGACCGCTGCGCACGGCCAGCACCAAGCGGTCCTCGCCGATGGTCTCGTGGCGGATTTCGGGCTGAGACGGCACGGCCGCACCGATCTCCAGGTCGACCTGGCCGTGGCGCAGGTCGTTGGTGTCGGTGGCGGCTTCGGCCAGCAGGCGCAGCGCCACGCCCGGTGCCTGGGCCTGCACGATGGCCAGCAGCGCGGGGCCGATCGCCGTGCCGATGGCGTCGTGACACTGCAGCGTGAAGGTGCGTTCGAGTTGCTCCAGATCCAACGGCCGCTGCGGTGAGAGCACGGCGTTTGCCTGTTGCACCAGCGCATGCACCTCGCTGCGAACTGCAATCGCATGCGGTGTGGGCGTCATGGTCCAGCCGGTACGCACCAGGATCTGGTCGCCGGTGGCACGGCGGATGCGCCCGAGCGTGCGGCTCATGGCCGGTGCCGACACATGCATGCGCGCCGCCGCGCCGGCCACGCTGCCCTCTTCGAGCAGGGCATCGAGTGCACTCAAGAGGTTCAGATCCAGTTGCATTCAGGTAACTCCGTTCCTACCAAAGATGCACTTGAGGTTAACTGATATGGTCCGCCGCATTGAACAAGCAAGGAGCTTCGATGCCCGCAGAAACCACTTCCCCGACGACCGACCACCTGCTGCTGCCCGCCGTCATCGCCGCCGTTCATGCGGCCGGCGCCCGGTTGCTGGAGCGCTTCGGCCACACGGCGCCGCTCGCCACGTTCGACGACGTCGTGACGGCCATCCACGCCAACGACTCTGCATCGCTGGACTGCCTGCGCGATGCGCTTCGGGTTGCACGGCCCGGCGCAGGCTGGGTCGAGGACGAACTCGAAGGCGGAGCCCTGCCGCCGGGCGAGTGGTGGATCACCGATCCGGTCGAGGGCAACATCAACCATGTGCACGGCCAGCCGGACTGGGGGGTGACGGCCACGCTGGTCCGCGACAACGTTCCGGTGCTGACCGTCGCGCATGTGCCACTCACCGAGCGAACCTACACCGCCGTGCGCGGCGGCGGCGCCTTCGTCGACGGCATGCCGCTTCGCCCATCGGCCAAGACCGAGTTGCGCAGCGCCATGGTGGCCACCGGCCAGGCGCGCCCCGGTGAAAGCAGCGAGACCCACCGCCGCATCGGCCAATCGGTCACCGCGATGCTGGAAGCAGCCCTGGTGGTGCGCGTGACAGTGCCCGCGACCTTCCAGCTGGCGATGGTGGCCGGTGGGCAGATGGATGCGTTCTGGCAGCACAGCAACGTGCGCTCGGGCCTGGTGTCGGGCGCCCTGCTTGTCGAGGAAGCCGGCGGCGCGGTCAGCGACCTGCGCGGAAAACCCTGGCGCCTGGACAGTGAGGACTTCCTGGCCACGGCGCCGGGGCTGCAGCGCGAGGCCGTGCAAACGCTTTCCGTCGTCGCCTGAGGCTCGCTCCCCTTCCTTTCACCTTCTGTCATTCCACGCACAACGGAAAATCCATGAACCACATCTCCATCCTCGGCTCGGGCCGCGTCGCCGGCGCACTCGCGGGCAAGCTCGCCGCAAGCGGCCATGACATCGCCATCGGCTCGCGCGACCCGGTCGCAGCCGCCGCAAAGTGGAGCGGACCTGCGGTGCGCCACATGGACACCCGCGCGGCCGCCGGCGGCGCGCAGATCGTCGTCAACGCGACACCGGGCGACAGCGCACTCGCGCGTCTGACTGAGCTGCGCGCCGAGCTCGAAGGAAAGATCCTCATCGACATCTCGAACGCCTCGGCGCGCGGCGCCGACGGCATGCCAGCCGGGCTGCTCTACACCGAGGGCAGCCTGGGCGAGCGCCTCCAGCAGGCATTGCCCGGCACGCGCGTCGTGAAGACGCTGAACACCATGCTGTTCAGCGTGATGGCCGACCCACGCAGTCTGTCGGTGCCTGCAAGCGTGTTTGTCTCGGGGAACGACGAAGGCGCGAAGGCGACCGTGGTCGCGCTGCTCGGCGACCTGGGCTGGCCGGCCGACTGGATTGTCGACCTGGGCGACATTGCGAGCGCGCGCGCCACCGAGGCCCTGATGCTGATGGTGCCGCACGTGCTGCGGCGGTACGGGTTCAAGCCTTTCGCGCTGAGCCTCGCTCGCTGAGCACCGCCCGGTGCCCGCCAGTGCTGCGCGAAAACCGCAGGCCGCGGCCCTCAGCCGCGCGCTGGCCTCGGAGCAAGAAAAGGTGCCAGCGAGAACATCAGCGTTCCTGCTGCGACGAGCGCCCAGGTCGACACATGGAAGCTTCCCGTCAGGTCGCGAAACAAGCCGAGCGTGAGTGGCCCCAGCGCGCCCAGGAAGTAGCCGACGAACAGCACGAAAGATGTCCACGAGTTGGCTTCGTCAGGGCTGGAGGTGTGGTCGAGCGGCAAGGTCATGCCCAGGGAGAACGAGCCTCCTATGCCTGCCGCAACGAGGGGAATGACGAGCAGGGGCATGGCGCCCGGCGCGATGGCCATCGCGCACAGGCCCACGAGCGCGATGCCGGCGAACAAGCCGATCACCCCTCGACGGTCGTCGGACTTGCCGACCAACGCGGGCAGCGGGTTGGCGAGCATGAAGGTGGTCGTGAAGCTGGCGAGTGCCAGCCCGGCGGTGCCGTGCGAGGCGTGGGTGCTGCCGAATTCGCGGTACATCGGTGCGATCCACGAGAGCAGGCCAAAGAACAGGAAGTTGTTGGTCGCGAAGTAGAAGGCCACCAGCCAAGCCTTCGAGGACCTCGCCGGATGCACAGGGACGCCGGGAACAGAAGCGGCTTGTGCCGACACTGCGCGGGGCGCATCGACCGGGTCTTGCGAGCCGGCCACGTACAACCAGGCGGCGATGGCCGTGAGCCCGGGCAGCGCCCAGAACCCGGTGCCCAGACGCCAGCCGCCGCCAAGCGCCGCCAGCGGCCCCGTCATCGCGGCGGCAAGGGTGCTGCCCAGGCCGAGCGACATCGCATACAGGCCCATCAGCAAGGACACATGCCGGGGGAAGCGGGCCTTGACGAAGCCCGAGATCAACGCACCCGAGACGGCGATGCCCGCGCCCACGCCGGCGGTGGTGACGAGCAGCGAAGCCGTGGTTCCCACGAAGGCGCGCAACAAGGTGGCAATGCCCAGCACCGCCAGCGCGGCCAGGATCACCCGGTCCCGACCGAAGCGACGCGCGAGCCAGGGTGCAGGCAGTGCCAGCAGCCCCATGAGAACGTTCGGAATGGCAGTCAACAGGGAGGCCTGGGTGTTCGAGATGCCGAACGCGCTGCGGATCTGCTCGAGCATCGGGCCGATGGAGACGATGCCTGGGCGCAGATCCACGGCCACCAGTGCGATGCACGCGATGGCGGCCGCGAGCGTCATGCCCGAATTGACTTGCGGTGCCCCCGCAGCAGCGGAGGCCGTGCGCGAGCCGAACGATGTTGCCGGGATGGCGTGGGCGATGCTGGAGGACATGGTGTGGAGGCTCTTTGGATGTCGGGTGTGTGATTCAGTCGATGCAGGGGGCCAGGGCCGACGCCCCGGCCTGCGCGACCGCGATGTCCTGCTCGACGCTCCCCGCGCTGGCACCGATGGCACCGACCAAGGTGCCGTTCGAGCGGATCGGAAGGCCTCCGCCGAACACCACGGCGCGGCCACCGAGCGCGTGCTGGATGCCGTACAGCTCGGCACCGGGTTGTGCCAGCCGAGCGAGCGTGCCGGTGGGGTGGCCGAACATCGCCGCGGTGTGCGCCTTGTCGATCGCCAGCGCCGCACAGCCGGCGACGCCTGCCTCGCCTCGAGAGAAGTGCAGCAGGTGCCCGCCGCAGTCCACCACGGCAATCGAGTAGGCGATGCCGAGCCGCAAGGCGCAGGCCTCGGCGGCCAGGACCATCGCCTTCGCATCGGCGAGCGTCAGGGTCTCGGTGAGTCTGGGCATGACAGTCCTGTGGCGCTGAACCGCGGTCTCACTTCGCGCTGGCGTTGACCGCGGCGATGATCACTGCGGCCACGTCCTTGGGACGCGACTGTTGCGGCACATGGCTGGTCGGCAGTGTCGTCGTGGTCGCGCCGATCTTCTTCGCCATGGCGCGCTCGAGGTCGGGCGAGATGATGCGGTCGTTGGCGCTGACGATGAACCACGAGGGGCGCGTCTTCCATGCGGCCACGGTCGTCTTGTCTTCGAGGGCCTTGGCCTGCAGCGGGCCTTGCGTCACGGCCATGACCGCGGCCTGTGCGCGCGGCACGTCCGGGGCAAAGTCTTCGGCGATGGCCTGCGGCGGCAGCGTGAGCCAGTCCTTGGCGTCGGCCACCAGCCGCTTGACGCCCGGCGACGGCGGATAGTCCTTGCCCAGTTCGGCGGACGACTGGCCCGCGTCCGGCGCGAAGGCGGCCACATAGACCAGCCCGGCCACCTTGTCGTTGTCGCCCGCCTCGGTGATCACGGTGCCGGCCCACGAGTGGCCCACCAGCACCACCTTGCCCTTCTGGTTGTCGATGGCGCGGCGTGTCGCGGCCACGTCGCCGGCCAGCGACTCGAGCCCGTTCTGCACCGCCGTCACATGGATGCCCTTGGCCTGCAGCAGCGGAATGACCTTGGCCCAGTCGGAGCCGTCGGCGAAAGCGCCGTGCACGAGAACGACCGATGGCAGGTCGGCTGCGAAGACATTGCCGCCGACCAGGGTAGCGGTGGCGAGTGCGACGGATGAAAGGATGTTGCGGATCGTCATGAGAAATCTCCAGTGAATGTCAGATGGGTTGGCGTGGGCAGGGCAGCCGATGGGCTCAGGCCTTGAAGAACGCGAGCAGATCGGCGTTGATCACTGCGGCGTGGGTGGTGCACATGCCGTGCGGCAGGCCGGGATAGACCTTGAGCGAGCCCTTCCTGAGCAGCTTGACCGCGAGCAAGGCGCTGTCGGTGATGGGCACTATCTGGTCGTCGTCGCCATGCATCACGAGGGTGGGCACGGCGATCTTCTTCAGATCTTCGGTGAAGTCGGTCTCGGAGAAGGCCTTGATGCAGTCGAAGTGGGCCTTGGCACCGCCCATCATTCCCTGGCGCCACCAGTTGGCCTTGATGCCTTCGGACACCTTGGCGTCGGGCCGGTTGTAGCCATAGAAGGGAACCGGCACGTCCTGGTAGAACTGCGCGCGGTTGGCCGCCAGCTGCGCACGGAAGCCGTCGAAAACCTCCATCGGCAGGCCACCCGGATTGGCGGCGGACTTCAGCATGACGGGTGTCACCGAGCCGATCAGCACCGCCTTGGCAACGCGCTCGCCGTGCAGCGCAACGTAGCGCGCCACTTCGCCGCCGCCGGTGGAGTGACCCACGTGAAAGGCGTTCTTCAGGTCGAGGTGGGCCGTGAGCGCCGCGACGTCGGCGGCGTAGGTGTTCATGTCGTTGCCGGTGTCCGTCTGCGACGAGCGGCCGTGGCCGCGCCGGTCATGCGCAATGACGCGATAGCCCTGGCCGAGGAAGTACAGCATCTGCGCGTCCCAGTCGTCGGCGCTCAGCGGCCAGCCGTGGTGGAACACGATCGCCTGCGCGGTCCTGGGACCCCAGTCCTTGTAGAAGATCTGGGTGCCGTCCTGTGTGGTGATGGTGCTCATGGTGGTGTTTTCTTGCGGGCTTGGTTGAAGGGGAACGGTGTTGCGGGTTGCGCCGGTGCTGCCGGCTGCCCATGCGGCCATGGGCAGGCCGAGGGAAACGGCGGCAGCGGCGCCGCTGGCCAGCAGGTGTCGGCGCGCGGGATCGGTCGGCCTGGAAAGGTTTTGCATGGGTGCTGCTTTCGGTCGGTAGAAATGCGGGCGGAAGACGCCTCAGCTGCCGACCTTGCTCAGCAGCAACTGCGCTGCCTCGGCAGACGAACCAGGGTTCTGCCCGGTGATGAGCAGGCCGTCCGCGACCACATACGAGGACCAGTCGGCGCCCTTGGAATACAGGCCACCCTTGGCCTTGAGCTCGTCTTCGACGAGGAAGGGCACGACGTTGGTCAGGCCCACAGCCTCTTCCTCGGTGTTGGTGAAGCCGGTCACGTTCTTGCCTTCGACGAGCGGCTTGCCATCGGCGAGCTTCACATGGCGCAGCACACCCGGCGCGTGGCACACGAGAGCCACGTACTTGCCCGCGGCGATGAACGATTCGATCAGCGCGATCGAGTGCTCGTCTTCGGCCAGGTCCCACAGCGGGCCGTGGCCGCCGGGATAGAAGACCGTGTCGAAGTCGGCCTGCGAGACGCTGTCCAGGCGCACGGTGGTGGCGAGTTGCGCGGTGGCCTGTGCATCGGCTTCGAAGCGTCGCGTCAGGTCGGTCTGGAAGGACGGCTCGTTGCTCTTGGGGTCGAGGGGCGGTTGGCCGCCGTTGGGCGAGGCCAGCACGATCTCGGCGCCAGCCGCCTTGAACGCGTAATACGGGGCGGCCAGCTCTTCGAGCCAGAAGCCGGTCTTGCGGCCGGTGTTGCCGAGTTCGTCGTGCGAGGTCAGGACCATCAGAATCTTCATGTTGCTTCTCCAGAAAAAAACGTTGATTAAAAACACAATAGACCGGTCTACTAGTAACCCGGCCTGAAAAAAGCACCTCGGTTCGAAGTGCATCCAGGACCCGCCCCGTTCAGTGGGACAGGTGAAGAATTTGGCGCGTGGTTTTCAAGGCGGCCTCGAAGGGTTCTCGATCTCGCACGATCTTGACCATCACACTGGCGCCCAGCCACAGTTGGTAAAGGCTTTGTGCGGTGTCCTCAGGCGACCCATGGATGGAGAGCGACTTTTCCGCAATGCCGACTTCCAAGGCCTTGGCCAACCTGCTGGTGATGCCGGCGGTGCCCTTCTTCAGCGCCAGGCGCATGGGTTCGGACAAGTCCGCAACCTCGGCGCCCAACTTCACGGCCAGGCATTTGCCCTGGCAGTCCATGAACGACTGCGTGTCCCGCCAGTCGGCGAAATAGTTCATCACACGCTGCGCCATGGTCTGGTCCGGCTGCGCCAGGGTCTTGTCGATTTCCGCAAGATAGTCATCGAAATAGCTGTCGAGCAAGGCCTCGCCGTACGCTTCCTTCGAGCTGAAGTAGTGATAGAACGACCCCTTCGGAACGCCGGACGACGTCAGGATCTCGTTCAGCCCGACGGCCGTGAACCCTTTCGCAGCCATCATTCGCTGACCGGCCGCGAGGATGTTGTCTCGGGTGTCGGTGGATTCGGGGGTGGTCGTTTTCGCCATGACGCAATTCTAGCGCTCAAGTAGACCAGTCGTCTAGTCCTGATTGAAAAAATATTCAGTCGCCCTTTCCGCTCGCTGCACGAGACTCCATCCGGCTGCTTGAAGGATCGCTATGCGGCGCAGACTCCCATTCACTCATTACCCGCCGCGACTGTTTTGGCCATCCTGGTCGGCCGTGCCTTCGCCATGCAGCGCGACGATCAGCGAGCGCAGCCACGTGATGGCCGGGTCCTTGTGAAATCGGCCATGCCAGAACAGGTTGATCGCAATCTCGGGCAGCTTGGCCGGGTGACGGATGTAGGAAAGGCCGAAAGGCCCCGCCAGCGCCTGGGCGAGCCGTTCAGGCACGGTCGCCACCAGGTCCGAGTCATGAAGGATGTGGCCCACCGCCACATAGTGCGGAACCGTGAGGACCACCTTTCGCAGCACCTTCTTGCGCCCGAGGATTTCGTCGGCATTGCCGTGCCCCGTGCCCGCCGAGATCACGACGACGTGATCGGCCGCGGAGAACTCGCTCAATGACACCGTCCTCTTGTCCAGGGGGTGCCCCCGCCGGAACATGCAAACGTAGTGCTGCTTGAACAGCCGGCGCTGAAAGTACCCCGCCTTGAGCTGCGGCAACAAGCCGATCGCCAGGTCCACATGCCCTGCTTCCATCTCGTCCTGCAGGTTCACGGCCGTGTTGCGAACGGTGCTGATCGACACGAGGGGCGCGACCCGTGCCACTTCCTTCATCAGCTTGGGCAGGAAGTAGATCTCGCCGATGTCGGTCATGCCCACCGTGAAGGCGCGCTTCGACGTCGTCGGGTCGAAGGAGGCCTTCTGGTTGATGGCCGCGTGGATGACCTGCAATGCCGTCGCGGTGGGCCCCGCGAGCTGCTGCGCGTATGGCGTCGGCTCCATGCCGTCGGGCGTTCGCAGGAACAGCGGGTCATCGGTGAGCTTGCGCAGGCGTGCCAGTGCGTTGCTCACTCCCGGCTGCGACAGGCCGAGGCTGCTGGCCACCTTCGAGACGCGCCGGTCGACGAGCAATTGCTGGAAAACGACCAGAAGGTTGAGGTCGATGTCCTTGAGCTCCATGGCGCCTCACATTCGCAGAATCAATTTGAACTATTGCTCATATTCTATTGAGCGATGTGAGTGGAAGGGAGATCATTGCCGCACCCACAAGACGCTGCCCTCCCCTGAGGCAGCACAGGAGACACACCACATGGATGACACATCGGCCGTCTTCCCCCAGAAGATCCACTGGGAAAACCAGGGCACCAGCCGGATCCCCTTCATGGCCTACACCGAGGCCGACCAGCATCGGCAAGAGCTGGAACGCCTCTTCTATCGCAACCACTGGTGCTACGTCGGCCTCGAAGCCGAGGTTCCGCAGGTCGGGGACTTCACCCGCACGGTCGTCGGCGAACGCTCCGTGATCATGGTGCGCGACGCCGAGGATTCCATCAGCGTCGTCGAGAACGTGTGCGCTCACCGAGGCATGCAGTTCTGCCGCGAACGCCATGGCAACCGCAAGGCGCAGGGGTTCACCTGCCCGTATCACCAATGGAACTACGCCCTCACCGGCGACCTGCAGGGGGTTCCTTTCCGGCGGGGCGTCAAGCAGGACGGCAAGGTCAACGGCGGGATGCCCGCCGACTTCAAGCCGGCCGAGCATGGCCTGAACAAGCTCAGAGTCGCAACACGCGGAGGTGTGGTCTTTGCATCCTTCGACCCGGAGGTCGAATCGCTCGAAGACTTCATGGGGCCGGAGATCCTGGGTTACTTCGATCGGCTGTTCAACGGCCGGAAGCTGACCATTCTTGGCTACAACCGCCAGCGCATTCCGGGCAACTGGAAGTTGATGCAGGAGAACATCAAGGACCCGTACCACCCGGGCCTGCTGCACACGTGGTTCGTCACCTTCGGCCTCTGGCGTGCGGACAACAAGTCCGAGCTTCGAATGGACCGGCACCATCGCCATGCCGCCATGATTTCGACGCGCGGCGCGAGCGGCAAGGCCGACGAGGTCACCCAGGTCTCGAGCTTCAAGGAGAGCATGCAGCTCAACGACCCCCGCTTCCTCGACATCGTGCAGGAGCCTTGGTGGGGCGGACCGACCGCTGTGATGATGACGCTGTTCCCGAGCGTGATCTTCCAGCAGCAGGTCAACAGCGTCTCCACGCGCCATATCCAGCCGAGCGGCCCCGGTGCCTTCGACTTCGTATGGACCCACTTCGGGTTCGAGGACGACACCGAAGAAATGACGCAGCGCCGGCTGCGTCAGGCCAACCTCTTCGGACCCGCCGGATTCGTGTCCGCGGACGATGGTGAAGTGATCGAGCTGTCGCAAAAGGGTTTCGAGCAGAAACCTTTTCATCGCACGCTCGCCGAGCTTGGCGGACGCGAGGTCGGCGACACGGACCACATGGTCACCGAGACCCTGATACGGGGCATGTACGCGTACTGGCGCAAGGTGATGGAGGCTTGACGTGGACTTCAAGGACTACTTCGAGCTGTCCCAGCTCTACGCCAGCTACGCCCAGGCCGTCAGCTCCAGCCAATGGGAACTCTGGCCCGAATTCTTCACGGAAGACTGCACCTACCGGCTGCAGCCCAGAGAAAACTACGACCGTGGCTTTCCACTGGCGACGCTGTCGTTCGAGAGCAAGGGAATGCTCAAGGACCGCGTCTACGGGATTCGAGAAACCCTGTTTCACGACCCGTACTACCAGCGCCACGTCGTCGGCGCGCCGGTGGTTCTGAAAGCCGAAGCCGACCGCATCGAGTCGGAAGCCAACTACGCGGTATTCCGCACCAAGCTCTCCGAGCTGTCGACCGTCTTCAGTGTCGGGCGCTACATCGACGTCGTCGTGCGGACCGAACACGGGCTGAAGTTCGCTTCGCGCCAGGTCATCTACGACAGCGAAATGATCCCGAACTCCGTCATCTATCCGTTGTAAGGCCACCCATGAGCGATTCCGAATTCCAATGGACCGATGCGGCACCGGTCGATGACGTTCCTGCAGACGATGTCGTGGGCATGCGCGTCGACGGACGCGACATCGCCCTGTACAGCGTGGACGGCCAGATCTATGCGACCGACAACCTCTGCACCCACGGACATGCCCGCCTGTGCGAGGGCTTTCTGGAGGGGCACGAGATCGAGTGCCCGCTGCACCAGGGCAAGTTCGACGTGCGCAACGGCGCACCGACGTGCGCTCCCGTGACGGAAGCCATCCGCTCCTATCCGGTGAAGATCGAAGGCGGCCGGGTGTTCCTTTCGCTGGGCTGATTCGAATGCATGGCAATGCTCGCGCACCGGTCGCAGACTTACCGTTCCTCGGCGGTCCGGAGGCCCCATGAGTGATCGGACGATCGTGATCGTGGGCGGTGGCCAGGCCGGAGGACTGGCTGCGCAGACGCTGCGCAGCGAGGGCTTCGAGGGCCGGGTGGTGCTGATCGGGAACGAGCCTCATCGCCCCTACGAAAGGCCTCCCCTTTCCAAGGCGGTGCTCGCGGGCGATGCGCATGCGGACACGACCTGCCTTCAGAAGCCGGAAGCCTTCGATGCGCTGAAGCTCGACTGGCGCCCCGATGTCAGCGCCACGCGCATCGACAGGACCGCCAGGCAGTTGCACCTGAGCCGCGGCGAGCCGATTCGCTACGACAGCTTGATCCTGTGCACCGGAGGCCGCGCGCGCCGCCTGGCCATCCCCGGCGCCGATCTGCCTGGCGTCTTCACGCTGCGCAGCATCGGCGATGCGGCAGCGCTCGGTGCGGCGCTCGTCCCCGGAAAGCGGCTGCTGGTCGTGGGTGGAGGATGGATCGGCCTGGAGGTCGCGGCAACCGCCCGGAAGAAGGGCCTGGACGTCACGGTCGTCGAGGCCATGAACAGGCTGTGCGAGCGCACGGTGCCTGAGGAGATTTCCGACTACCTGCTGCGGCTTCACACCGCGCATGGCGTTCAGGTCGAGCTGGGTGCGGGGATCGAGCAGCTGGCCCAGGGGCCCGGCGAAGAATTGACGGCGACCCTCGGCGACGGACGAAGGCTCGCTTGCGACGTGGTTCTTTTCGGCGTCGGGTTGATCGCGAACGATGAACTCGCACGCGAAGCGGGCCTGGCATGCGAAGGCGGCGTGCGGGTCGATTCCCAGTGCCGCACCTCGGACCCGGACATCCTAGCCGCCGGCGACGTCGCGGTGTGGCACTGCGACCGGGCCGGGCGCCGCATGCGACTGGAGTCCTGGCAGAACGCCCAGGAGCAAGGGATCGCGGCCGCACGCGCCGCGCTGGGCACCGCGGTGAACCATCAGCCGCTGCCGTGGTTCTGGTCCGACCAGTACGACGTCAACCTGCAGATCTTCGGCGTGCCGACTCCCAAGCACCAGGTGGTCATGCGCGGCGACGCGGACTCCAACAGCTTCGTGCTGTTCTTCCTCGATGGGGACCAAGTCGCCGCGGCAATGGGGCCGAACGCGGCGCGCGACCTGCGTTTTGCGCGACGCCTGATCGAGCGCCGCACGCGCGTCGACGTCCAACAGCTCGCCGACCTCCAGGTCCCTCTGTCCAGGCTCTGACCTTCGACAACGGCCGAGCGGCTCTTCATCGAAGTCGTCGTGGGCTCGGGGGTATCGACACCCCCAAGCTCCTCATGCTCGGCAGCATCGGCGACGAAGCGCAGTTGCACCCGCCGACCCTTGCACGAGCCACGCTGCCGGGCCACCGCCGGCGCCCTCGCCTGTCGCCTCAGCGATTGCGCCACGGCGCGCTTGCCCCGATGCTGCCGCATGACCTCACCCACGACACCCTTCAGCGACACCCCCGCCCTCTGCGGCCCGCTGCGCAAGCCGCGCCAGATGCTCAACGACCAGAACTACGACGGCCACAAGTCCATCCACGACGACAGCATGGCCGAGGGCCTGGGCCTGCGCGCCGGCCCCATCGAAGGGCCGACGCATTTCAGCCAGTTCGATCCGCTGCTGTTCGACGTCTTCGGCAAGGCCTGGTTCGAGACCGGCTGCATCAGCGCGCACTACCAGAACATGGTGGTCGAGGGCGAAGAGGTGCGCGCCTTCGTGCAGCGGCCCGCGCCCGGCGAGCGCTTCGTGCGCCTGTGGGCAGAGAAGCGCGACGGCATGCCGGTGCTCACGGGCTCGGCCTCGGTGGGCGACGCCGCCAGCCTGCCGCATGAACTGGAGCAGCGCATCGCCAAGCTGCGTCCGGCCGCCGGCCTGGTCATCAACCGCGACCTGAAGGTCGGCTAGCGCGGCGCCGTGACCGAAAACGTGCGCATGGGCTTCGACCAGCACATGGGCAACTACTACCCGTTCAGCCTGGCCGACAAGCTGCAGGTCATCACCGAGCCGAGCCCCTGGTACACGCCTGAAGGCGCCACCGGCTCGCCATGGGGCCGCGCCATCATTCCTTTCGAGATGATCTCCGTGCTGCTGGGCAGCACCGTCGGCGAGGCGGGCTTCAAGGGGCTCGGGCCGGCCGTAGGGCTGTTCGCGGGGCAGCAGATCCGGCTGCTCAAGGGCCCGCTGTTCGTCGATCATCCGTACACGCTGGAGCGCGAAATCATCGCGCTGAGCGAGAGCGCGCGCACCGAGTCGTGCTGGGTGCGCACCCGCGTCTACGACGGCCAGCCCGGGGCGGCGCGCGAGCCGCTGGCCGAGATGATCCTCAACGGCGCGGTGCTGAAAGCCTCCTACGCGAACTACGAGGCCGAGGCGCGCGAACTGGGCCTTGCTGCCTGACGGCACAGGTCGACTGCCCTGCGCAACTGCGGGCTCGCAATCGACGAGAAGCCGTGGTGCATGCGTGCATTCACTCGCTGCACGACAGGGCCGGATCTGCTGGAACAGGTCCGTGACGATCTGCGCCGAGCAGCTTCCCGACGCGGCTGAATGAGCAGCTCGTTGCCTGCTTACACCGCATGCAGGCGCGTCACCAGGCTGCTGCTGGCCTTGCGCAGCGCAGGCAGGAAGGTTTCGCGCACCTCCGCCAGTGTCATGCGCTCCGCACGCACCGCGATGCTCATCGCCGCCGTCACCTCGCCCGAGCGGTCCCGCACAGGCACGGCCATCGAGCGCACGCCGAGTTCGAGCTCGCCGTCGTTGCTGGCGTAGCCCTCCTCGCGGCAGCGCGCAATGAGCGCCAGCACCTCTCCGGCATCGGTGACCGTGCGTGCGGTCAGGCGCGGGCGAGGCATGGCGCGCACGCGCCGCGCGGCCTCCTCGGGCGGCAGGCCCGCGAGCAGCACGCGCCCCAGCGCCGCGCAATAGGCCGGCAGCCGCGAGCCGATGCCCAGCCCCGTGCTCAGGCTGCGCCGCGCGGTGGAGCGCGCGATGATGATCGCGTCGTCGCCCTGCAGCATGCCGAGCGACGCCGACTCTCGCGTGCGCTCCGACAGCGCGTCGAGCAGCGGCTGCGCCAGCGAGGGCGCGGGCCGCGACGCGAGGTACGCATGCGCCACCAGCAGCGCCTTCGGCAGCATCCAGAAGCGCTTTCCGTCGCTGTCCAGGTAGCCCAGCGTCTGCAGCGTGAGCAGCGAGCGCCGCGCCGAGGCCGGCGAGCTCTGCGTGAGACCGCCCACTTCCGACACGGTGAGGCGGCTGTGCTGACGGCCGAAGCAGGTCAGCACGTCGAGGCCCTTTTGCAGCGAGGCCACGAAATTCTTGTCGGGCGGCGCTTCCGCTCCTGGGGCAATGCTCTGATTTTTGCGCATTGCGCAAATCTAGCTTGTTGCGCCCCGGCTGCAAAGTGACACTGGAATCCCCTCGACGCACGAAGAACACGGAGACAGCCAATGTTCCAGACCATCGCCCGGCGCATGCGCGCCCTGCCGGCTTGCGCCTGCCTGATCGGCCTTGCCGCACTCGCAGGCCAGGCCCATGCACAGAACGACAACAAGATCGCACGCCTCGTCGTGCCCTTTCCGGCCGGCGGCACCGCCGACATCCTGCCGCGCGTGGTGGCCGACAAGCTGCGCGACCTGTACCCGGCCGGCGTGGTGGTCGAGAACCGCACCGGCGCCGGCGGCAACATCGGCGCGGACGTGGTGTTCCGCGCCGAGCCCGACGGCAAGACGCTGCTGGCCTCGCCGCCCGCGCCCATCGCCATCAACCAGCACCTCTACAAGAAGCTCGGCTTCGACCCGGCGCGCTGGGTGCCGGTGACGGTGCTGGCCACCGTGCCCAACGTGCTGGTGGTGAACCCGAAGCTGCCGGTGCACAACGTGACCGAGTTCATCGCCTACCTCAAGGCGAACCCCGGCAAGGTGAGCTTTGCCTCCCAAGGCAACGGCACCACGTCGCACCTCACGGCCAGCATGTTCATGCAGCTCACGGGCACCGAGATGACGCATGTGCCGTACAAGGGCACCGCGCCCGCGCTGGTCGACCTGATCGGCGGGCAGGTGGACGTGTTCTTCGACAATATCTCCTCGTCGCTGCAGTTCGAGCGCACCGGCAAGGTCCGCATCCTCGCGGTGGCCGACGAGCAGCGTTCCAAGGCGCTGCCCAACGTGCCCACCTTCGCCGAGCAGAAGCTGCCCGCCATGAACGCGGTGACGTGGTTCGCCGTGGTCGCCCCGCCGGGCACGCCGCCCGCCACCGTTGCGGCGACGCAGAAGGCGATGGCCGCCGCGCTCGCGCTGCCCGACGTGAAGCAGAAGTTCGCCGAACAGGGCGCCGAGCCGCGCGGCTGGGACAGCGAGCGCACCGGCCAGTTCATCCAGGCCGAGTCGGCCAAGTGGCACAAGGTCATCCAGGCCGCCAAGGTCACCATGGAATAAGCGAGTTCCTCATGCACGACGACATCCAATCCCAACCCGTCCACTGGTCCGGCCCCGGCCTCACGCGCATCCCGTTCGCGGTGTACAGCGACGCGCAGCTCGCCGCCGACGAGCAGGTCCGCATCTTCCGCGGCGAGGTCTGGAACTACCTTTGCCTGGAGGCCGAGCTGGCCGACGCAGGCAGCTACCGCACCACCTTCGCAGGCGAGACGCCGGTGGTGGTGGTGCGCGACGACGACGGCGAGATCTACGCCTTCGAGAACCGTTGCGCGCACCGCGGCGCGCTGATCGCGCTCGAGAAGTCGGGCCGCAGCGACAACTTCCAGTGCGTGTACCACGCGTGGAGCTACAACCGCCAGGGCGACCTGACCGGCGTGGCCTTCGAGAAGGGCGTGAAGGGCCAGGGCGGCATGCCCGCGAGCTTCTGCAAGGAAGCGCACGGCCCGCGCAAGCTGCGCGTCGCGAGCTTCTGCGGCCTGGTCTTCGGCAGCTTCAGCGACGAGGTGCCGTCGATCGAGGAGTACCTCGGCGACGAGATCTGCCAGCGCATCGAACGCGTGCTGCACAAGCCGGTGGAGGTCATCGGCCGCTTCACGCAGGCGCTGCCAAACAACTGGAAGCTCTACGTCGAGAACGTCAAGGACAGCTACCACGCCAGCCTGCTGCACATGTTCTTCACCACCTTCGAGCTCAACCGCCTGTCGCAGAAAGGCGGCGTGGTCGTCGACGAGAGCGGCGGCCACCATGTGAGCTATTCGATGATCGACGCGGCGGCCGAAAAGGACGCGTCGTACAAGGAGCAGGCGCTTCGCTCCGACAACGACCGCTATCGCCTGAAAGACCCGAGCGTGCTGGCCGGCTTCAAGGAGTACGACGACGGCGTGACCCTGCAGATCCTGTCGGTGTTCCCCGGCTTCGTGCTGCAGCAGATCCAGAACTGCCTGGCCGTGCGCCAGGTGCTGCCCAAGGGCACGGCGCGCACCGAACTCAACTGGACCTACATCGGCTACGCCGACGACACGCCCGAGCAGCGCAAGGTGCGCCTGAAGCAGTCGAACCTCGTGGGGCCTGCGGGCTTCATCTCGATGGAAGACGGCGCGGTCGGCGGTTTCGTGCAGCGCGGCATTGCCGGCGCGGCCGAGCACGAGGCCGTGGTCGAGATGGGCGGCGACACGGCCGTCTCCGGCGAGGGCCGCGCCACCGAGGCCTCGGTGCGCGGTTTCTGGAAAGCCTACCGCCGGCACATGGGCGCCTGAGCCACCGAAGAAGAACGAGGACACCCCATGATCGACCTGCTGGCGCTGTGCGCCTTCAACGCGGCCTACGCCGACGCCATCGACAGCGATGCGCTGGAGCAATGGCCCGGCTTCTTCACCGAAGACTGCCACTACCGCATCACGCACATCGAGAACGAGCGCGAGGGCCTGCCGGCCGGCATCGTCTATGCCGACTCGCGCGCCATGCTCGAAGACCGCATCGCGGCGCTGCGCGAAGCCAACATCTACGAACGCCAGCGCTACCGGCACCTGCTGGGCATGCCGCTGCTGCACAAGGCCGGGGCCGACTCCGCCGAGGCGCGCACGCCCTTCTTGGTGGCACGCATCATGGCCACGGGGCAGACCGAGGTGTTCGCCACCGGCGTCTACCAGGACCGCTTCGTGCGGCAGGACGGACAGCTGCGCCTGCAATCGCGCGTGGCCGTGTGCGACAGCACCGTCACCGACACCCTGCTTGCGCTGCCGCTGTGACCATGCACACCCGTTCACTGAGGCTGGCACTGGCGGCCGGCGACCCCAACGGCATCGGCCCGGAGATCGCGCTGAAGGCGCTCGCCGCGCTGCCCGTCACCGAGCGCGCGCGCATCACGCTCTATGGACCGACCAGCGTGTTCGAACGCACCGCGGCGCAACTGGGCCTGGATGCGCTGTTGCGCGATGTGCGGTGCGTCGGCGCGGGCGACTTGCCCGCGAGCGCGGCGGTCCCCGGTCGCATCGATGCGGCGGCGGGCGCATCGGCGGTCGCCTCGGCCACCGCCGCGCTGCAGGCCTGCCGGCGCGGCGAGGTCGATGCCGTGGTGGCCTGCCCGCACCACGAGACCGCGATCCACCAGGCCGGCATCGCCTTCAGCGGCTACCCGTCGCTGGTCGCGCGCGTGTGCGGCGTGCCCGAGGACCGCGTGTTCCTCATGCTGGTCGGCGGCGGACTGCGCATCGTGCATGCCACGCTGCACGAAAGCGTTCGCACCGCGCTCGACCGGCTGACCCCGGCGCTCGTGGCGAGCGCGGTGCGTGCAGGCGCACAGGCCTGTGCACTGCTGGGCGTGAACGACCCTTCGATCGGCGTGTTCGGCATCAACCCGCACGCTTCGGAAGGCGGACTGTTCGGGCCGGAAGACGCGGCCATCGTCGTGCCGGCCGTCCAGGCGCTTCGCGCCGAGGGCCTGCGCGTGAGCGGCCCCGCCGGCGCGGACATGCTGCTGGCACAACATGGGCACGGCGGCCACGACCTCTACGTCGCGATGCTGCACGACCAGGGTCATATTCCCGTCAAGCTGCTGGCGCCCCAGGCCGCCAGCGCACTCAGCATCGGCGCCGATGCGCTGCTGTCGAGCGTCGGACACGGCAGCGCCATGGACATCGCAGGGAAGGGCATCGCCGACCCGCAGGCCGTGCTGCGCACGATCGCACTGCTGTCGGGGGGACGGTCATGAGCCATCGCATCGCGATTGCGGGCAGCGACATCGCCTTCGAATGCGCCGGCGACGAGAGCGTGCTCGATGCGGCCGCACGCGCCGGCGTCGAGCTGCCGTACTCGTGCCGCAAGGGCGTCTGCGGCAACTGCGCCGGCTCGGTGGTTCAGGGCGAGGTGGATGCCGTCGGCCACGGCGCCATCGTCAACGAGACCTGCCTGCCCGGCCAGGTGCTGTTCTGCATGTGCGCGCCGCGCGGCGACATCGAGATCGCACCGCTGGCGGTGCGCCGCATCGACCCCGCCGCACGCAAGCGCTTCAGGGCGAAGGTGTTCCGCAACGACCTGGCCGCGCCCGACGTGTCGGTGCTGCAACTTCGCCTGCCCGCGGGGCAGCGCGCCAAGTTCAGGGCCGGGCAGTACCTGCAGCTCACGCTGCCCGACGGCAGCACGCGCAGCTACTCCATGGCCAACGCGCCGCACGAGAGCGACGCCGTCACGCTGCATGTGCGGCACGTGCCGGGCGGCGCCTTCAGCGCGCGCGTGCCCCGGCTCGCGGCCGGCGAGCTGCTGGACATCGAGCTGCCGTTCGGCGCGTTCTCGCTGCAGGAGGAGCAGACGCGGCCGGTGGTGTTCGTGGCGGGCGGCACCGGTTTCGCGCCGGTGAAGTCCATCCTCGACGACATGCTCAAGCGCCGCATCGACCGGCCCGTCACCCTGATCTGGGCGGCGCGGCAGGCCGACGGCATCTACCTGCGGCCCGCGGTCGCGCGCTGGCAGAAGCAATGGCCGCGGATGCGCTTCATATCGGCGCTGAGCGCCGACGGCGCAGCCGGCACCGACGACTTTGCAGGCCGCGCCGACGAAGCCCTGCTGGCCGCATGCCCCGACCTGCGCGGGCACGAGCTGTACTGCTGCGGATCGCCAGCCATGGTGAATGCCGTGCGGGACGCAGCGCTGTGGCATCGCGGGCTCGAAGCGCGCGACTTCCATTCCGACGTGTTCGTCGAAGGACCCGCGCACACCGCCTGAAGACAGGCATCGCGGGCCTATGGGTGTTCCTTCTCGACGAGAAAATCGATCAGGGTGCGCACGGCCTGCGTCTGGTAGCGGCTAGGAACGTAGAGCAGGAATTTCCGCGTGGACAAGAAGTCGAGGTCGCCCTCCTTCAGCGCCAGGCGTTGCATCTCTCCTCTTTCGATGGGCGCCTGCACCATGTAGTCGGGCACCAGCCCGACGCCCAGCCCTTGCACGACCGCATCGCAGAGAAAGTGAAAGTTGGCGGAAATCAGCCGGGGCCGTGTCCGCAATGACCGGTGCCCGCCCGCCTGCACCCCCGCCATGCTCAGGCGCTCGCCGGTCTGCGGCGAGGTGATTAGCGGCAATTGCTTCAGCGCTTCGAGGCTCGTCGGCATTCCGTGCCGCGCGATGAACGACGCGGTCGCGCAGGCCACGTAGCGCACGCGCCCCAGCTCTCTGGCAACCAGGTGTGCCGGCGGCTCTGCCATGACGCGCACTGCGAAATCGACCGAGCCCTTCACCAGTTCCTCGATGTCGTTGTCGAAGATCACATGCAGCGTGATCTCCGGATGCCGCTCCATGAACTCCGCCAGCCAGCCCGACATGCGCAACTGACCGTAGCCGCTGGGCACGCTGAGCCGAATCATTCCCTGCAAGCCCTTGCCGAGGCTGCTCACGGCTTCGGCCGCGGCCTTCACCTCGTGACGCACGGCGCGACCGTGCGCGTAGAGCTTCATGCCCAGCTCGGTGGGCTCCAGCTGGCGCGTGGTGCGCCTCAGCAGCTGCGCGCCGAGTTCACGCTCGAAGCGGTTGATCCGCTGGCTCACGTTGGCCCGGCTCATGCCGAGCATGGCGGCCGCCTTGCTCAGGTTGCCCGCCTCGATGATGTCGACCAGCAGGCCCAGGGCTTGAACATCCATTGTCAATTCCAGATTTACACAAACGTCATAAATGTCGCACGATTGTCAATTCCCTCCTGCGGACGAATAATCGCGCATCCCCGGCCCCCGTCCGAACGCATCGCAAGGTCCTCTTGCGACCGCTGTCCTTCTTCGCTCGTCTTTCGCCCGTTCGCTCGCCCCCATGCCCCAAGCCGCCCCTGTCCAGCCCCTGGCTGGCCTTCGTGTTCTCGACCTGTCCCGCGTGCTCGCGGGCCCGATGTGCGCCATGGCGCTGGCCGACCTCGGCGCCGACGTCATCAAGGTCGAGCACCCCAGCCGCGGCGACGACACGCGCGACTGGGGCGTGCGCGTGGGTGCGAAGAACACCTCGTACTTCAACAGCGCGAACCGCAACAAGCGATCCGTCACCATCGACCTGCAGTCCCCCGCCGGTGTGCAGATCGCGCGCGAACTCGCCGAGAAATCGGACGTGGTCATCGAGAACTTCAAGGTCGGCGGCGCCGACAAGCTGGGCCTGGGCTACGGGCAGCTGAGCGCATCGAACCCCCGCCTGGTCTATTGCTCCATCTCCGGCTATGCGCGAAGCACATCGGAGGCGCAGCGCCCCGGCTACGACCTGCTGGTGCAGGGCGAGGCCGGCATCATGGCCATGAATGGCGAGGCGGGCCAGGGCCCGCTGAAGTTCGGCGTGGCGGCCGTCGACATGTTCACCGGCATGTACGCGGGCCAGGCCATCCTCGCCGCGCTGTACGAGCGCCACACCACCGGACGCGGGCGCCATGTGCAGATGGCGTTGTACGACTGCGGCCTGATGATCACCTCGTACTACGGCATGGAGGCCCTGCTGAAGGCCGGCGATCCGCCCAAGTTCGGCAACGCGCATCCTTCGATCGTTCCCTACGGCGTCTTCGATGCCGCGGACGGCCCTGTGGTCATCACCGTGGGCAACAACGGCCAGTTCGTGCGCTTCTGCCAGCAGATCGTCGGCCACCCCGAATGGGCCGCCGACCCGCGCTTCGCCACCAACACCGACCGCTCGGCCAACCGCGAGATCCTTCTGCCCCTGGTGCGGGAAGCCTTGCGCGGGTTCAGCCGCCGCGACCTGCTGGCCCGACTCACCGAAGCCGGCATCCCCTGCGGCGAAGTGCTCGGCATGTACGAGGCACTGACTTCGCAGCGGACGAGCCAGGCGAACCTGCTGCACCACTTCGACGATTCGCAGGCAGGGCAGCAAACCGTGCTGGCGCCCCCCTACGTGATGGACGGCGAGCGCACGCCCGTGCGCCGGCCTCCTCCGCACCTGGGGCAGCACACGGACGAGGTACTGCGCGAGGTGCTGGCCATGGACGAGCAGGCCATCGCCGCGGCACGCGCGCAGCAGGCGATCTGAATCGCCGAAAAAAACGAATCCATCCTTCAACGAGTCAGAAGACATGAACCAAGCTCACATCACTCGCCGGCATCTGCTGGCCACGGGCGCCGCCGGCGCGCTCTCCACGCTCGGCCTGCCGGGCTTCGCCGCCGACGCCGCATGGCCGGCCAAGATCGTCAAGATGGTCGTGGCCTTCCCCGCCGGCGGCCCGACCGACACCGCCGCGCGCATCACGTCGCAGAAGCTCGGCGAACGCCTGGGCACGTCGATCATGGTGGACAACCGCCCGGGTGCGTCCGGCTCCATCGGCACTGCCCAGTTCATCAAGTCGCCGGCCGACGGCAACACGCTGTCGATGTTCGGCATGCCGGCGCTGCTGGCACCGTTGCTGTACAAGAACGGCGCCTACGACGTGGAGAAAGACTTCATGTGCGTCGCCACCGTGTACGACCTGCCCATGGCCATCGTCGTCAACCCGACGCTGATGCCGGGCGTCGATTCGCTGCAAAGCCTCATCGCCCATGCCAAAGCCGCGAAGACGCCGCTGAACTACACCAGCTCGGGTGCGGGCAGCTTCGGCCACCTGGCCATGGAGCAGCTGAAGGACCTGGGCGGTTTCGACATGCAGCACGTGCCCTACCGCGGCAGCGCGCCGGCTGTGACCGACCTGCTGGGCGGCCAGCTCGGCGTGATGTTCGCGGACGTGGTGGCGGCCCTGCCGCACATCAAGTCCGGCAAGCTGCGCGCCATTGCCGTCAGTTCGCCGCGCGGCAACGTGCTGCTGCCGGGCGTGAAGACGGTGTCGGCCCAGGGCTTCCCCAAGTTCGACTTCGATTCGTGGGGCGGCCTCATCGCACCGCTGGGCACGCCCGCGTCCGTGGTGGCTCGCATCAACAAGGAGCTCGCCGACATCCTTGCCAAGGACAAGGACGTGCAGGACAAGCTGGTCCACGCCGGCGCCATTGCCGCGTACCAGCCCGCCGAGGCCATGCGCAAGCGGCTGTCCGCGGACGCCGCGCGCTGGACCAAGGTCGCCAAGGACAAGAACATCAGCGCTGTTTGAGCATGAACGGCGCGAACGTCGGCGCGCGCCGTGAAAATGCAGGCATGCTTTCCCCTCCTCCCAGCAATTCCGAGCGAGTGCAGTCCATGGCGGCAAGCCTTGGCTGCACCGTCGGCGTCTACGCTGCGCCCTCCGGCCCCGCGCACCCCGCGCTTCTGGGCAGCGCCACCAGCTTTTCGGCAACGCTGGTCGAATTCGGCGCCCGTTTCGACCCGCAGGAAAAGATCTATCTTTTCTCGAACTGGCCCACGCTGGAGGCCGCGTTGCGGCACGTGCTGGACCAGCGCCAAGCGGCTCGCTGACCGGGGCTTCTGCCCGGCGCTTCTGCCTGGCGCCCGCTACGCGGCGCTTTCTCCCGCGCATCGGGCGGCTCGCCTACGGCAGGGCCCCGCGTTCCGGCATACAACTGCGGCGAATACCGATGGCGCGCCGCATGTCCGAGGCGCAGAGTCAGAGCCTGACTCAAGAGGTCGTGCGCCACGAGCATGGCGAATCCAGGAGAGTTTCGTGCCCAACCCGCAAGTCCACGCCGGACTGTTGCTGCTCATTTCGAGAGGCGCCCTCCCGGCCTTGCTGTTGGCCGCCGGTTTGACTTCACAGCCATGCCTTGCCGATCCGGGCCACGATGGCATCGACGCGGCACTGCAGCGCGAGGCCGACTACCGCGTGATTGCGGCCCGATGCGGCACCCCGGCCTTCGAAAAGCAATTCTTCAAGCAGTCGAAGGCGGCTGTCGCCGGCGGGCTCGTAGAGGGTCTCCAGAACGCCGGGGCGGCAGAAAAGCAAATAGAGGCGCGGCGGCGCAACCCCTTGCAACTCGTCGCCACGAGTGCCGATTGCAGCGAAAGACTGGCTTTTCTGAAGACGGTGCAGCAACAGCGTGCCAAGGAAGTGCGCACCGGCCGCCGCTAGGCCACCCGCCCTGGCGGCCGAGCAGCCCGACATCGGAAAGCGTCGCTCCAGGCCCTCGGATTCGTCGCCGCCACGGGCCATGTGACCCGACAGGACGTGGCCCTCGCCTACAGGCAGTGCGCCGGCGTTCCCCTACAACCGGTTGCATGAAAGACCGGCGCCACCTCATCGAACTCATTCAAGGCTTGTCGAAGCAGGAGGGCACGCAGCAGCCCACGCCCGAAGAATGGCTGCGTGAACAGGACGAAAAATCGCGGAACATCACACCGCCCGTCGCGGACACCGCCACAGCACGCGCCCCCGTGGATGCTGGCGAGGGCTCCGAAGACAATCCTGAGCTCTAGCAAGGCATTTCACCCGCACCCCATGCTCAAAATCCACCACCTCGGCCACTCCCAATCCGAACGCGTCGTCTGGCTCTGCGAAGAGTTGGACATTCCGTACGAGCTTCGGCACTACACACGCGATCCAGTGACCGTGCTCTCGCCGCCCGAGTTCAAGGCGCTGCATCCGCTGGGCGCGGCGCCGGTGATCGAAGACGGCGACGTGCTGCTGGCCGAGTCGGCCGCCATCGTCGAGTACATCATCGTCAAGCATGGAGGCGGCCGCCTCAAGCCCGGGCCGGAATATCCGGACTACGCCGCCTTTCTCTACTGGTTCCATTTTTCCAACGGCAACCTGCAACCGGCCATCGGTCGCCTCATGATGATGAGCCGGGCGAAGCTTGCCGCGGACCATCCGGTGCTGGTGTCGGTGCAGGGCAGGCTCGACCGGGTGCTGGCGCTCGTGGAGGCACGGCTGGGCGAAGCCACCTGGCTCGCGGGCAGCGAGTTCACCGCGGCCGACATCATGAGCGTGTTCTCGTTCACCACGATGCGGCTGTTCCAGCCGATCGACCTGGCGCCTTATCCGAACATCCGCGCCTACCTGCAGCGCATCGGCGAGCGGCCGGCCTATCGCCGTGCGATGGCCAAGGGGGACCCGGACCTGGTGCCGATGCTGGACTGACGCGGCGGGCGCGGGAGGCGGCCGATCACGCTCGCTCGACCCACTGCGCGCGCCAGTCGGGGGCATCGAAGGGGTCTGCGAAGTATTGCGTCTCGCGCGCAACCTTGATGCCTCGGAACTCCATGATGCTCACGGTGTACGCGCGCTTGCCGCCGTAGTCGATCGTGTACTCCGTGATCCACAAGCTGCCTTCCCCCGCGATCCGGCGAACCGTGAAGCCCGAGGGCTTGCCGGGGTGATGGCTGCGAAGCGCCTGCAGGTTGTGGCGACCGTGGATGACCTCGCCCGACTGCGGATACATGCACACGGCATCGTCGTGATAGATCTCATGCTCGGCCACCTGATCGCCCGCGGCGGAAGCCAGCCAATGCCGCTCGACGGCCATCCGGATGTTCTGCTCTTCCATGATCGACCTCCATGCGCATCGGCTGGCTTGCGGCACAAATGCCTGGTGACAGGCTGGCTCTGGCGACTGTAGCCCCGTGCGTCGCGTGCGCAAAGGCCCCGATGCCGATGCCGTCGCCGTGCGAAGCCGCCCTAAACTGCCCGCATGACCGCACCAGCCATCGACACGCAAAGCCACTTCAATGATTCGCAAGCGGTGTCCAGCTACGCCGACAAGGCCCGCCGACTGGTGCCGGGCTGGTCCGACCTGCAGAAGATGGCCGCCCTCCTCGTGGCCGAGCGCGCACCGGCGCACGCCGATGTGCTGGTCGTCGGCGCGGGCCGCGGTGTAGAGCTGAAGGCTTTCGCGCAGGCCTACCCGCAATGGCGCTTCGTCGGTGTCGATCCGGCGAAGTCGATGCTCGAGCTGGCGCAAGAAGCGCTCGGACCGCTGATGGAACGCGCCCAGCTTCACCACGGCTACGTAGACACCGCGCCCGCCGGCCCGTTCGATGCGGCGACCTGCCTGCTGACGATGCACTTCATTGCGGTCGACGAGCGCAGGCGCACATTGACGCAGATCCGCCGGCGCCTGAAGCCGGGGGCGCCTTTCGTCATGGCCCACATGAGCTTCCCGCAGGCGCCGGCGGAACGCGCGCTGTGGCTTTCGCGTTACGCGGCGTTCGCCATGTCGTCCGGTGTCGATGCGCAAGCTGCTCGCAACGCGGCGACCGCGATCGGCGAAAGACTGCCGGTGATCGGCCCCGACGATGAAGAGGCGCTGCTCGCGGAGGCCGGCTTCGGCCAGGCTCAACTGTTCTACGCCGGCTTGGCCTTCCGCGGCTGGGTAGCGTATGCCTGACATGCCATGGGCGGCGGGCACGCAGCGCGGCGCCGGCCGCAGGGCAGAATCCCTGCTCGCCGCGCCGGTCGGCCTCCCTTCCCCATGCCGCCCACTTCGCCAGAACCGCTGATCGTTCCGCGCCCGCGCATGCGCCGCCGCGCGCTGGCAAGCTGGGCCGCCGCCCTCGCGCTGGCCCTGCTGCTGATCGGCCTGGCCGCCCAGTGGGCCGGCATGCGCGAAGCCAGCTTCCAGGCCGACTCGATCCGCCGCGCCATGGAAGTCCATGTGCTGGGCCTGCGCGACTCGGCCGGGAAGTACAACTACCTGCCGTTCACCACCGGCCTGCACCCCGAAGTGCTGGCCGCACTGGCCCACCCGCGGGACGCCGCCGTGCAGCAGCGCGCCAACCTCTACATCGAGGAGGTGAACCGCCAGGCGGGCTCCGACGCGCTGTACCTCAGCGACCTGAACGGCACGACGCTCGCGGCCAGCAACTGGGCCACGCCGCAGAGCTTCGTGGGCGAGTCGTATGCCAACCGGCCCTACTTCATCGACGCGCGCGCGGGGCGCGGCGGCATGTTCTACGGCGTGGGCCAGACCACGGGCGAGCCGGGACTGTTCATCTCGGCGCCGGTGCGCGCGGGCGGCAGCGAGGTGCTGGGGGTGGTCACCGTCAAGGTCAGCCTGCGCCAGTTGCAGGAGGCCTGGGCCTTCGTGCGCGACCCGATCCTGCTGACCGACGCGCGCGGCGTGGTGTTCCTGAGCTCGGTGCCCTCGTGGCTGTACCAGACCACGCGCGACATTGCGCCGGGCGAACTCGACCGCATGCGGCGCGACCAGCAATACGGCGGGCGCACCAGCTTCCCGCCGCTGCCGTGGAAAGTGGAGCGCAGCGACGACCAGCCCGGCTACCTGGTGCGCACCGACATCGCCGGCAAGCCGCGCCGCTTCCTGGCCGTCGACGAGCCCCTTCCCGACCTGGGCTGGACGCTCACGGTGATGGCCGACCACGCCGAGGTCACCCGTGCCCGCGAGCGCGCCTGGATGCTCGGCCTGCTGTGCGCCGGCGTGCTGCTGCTGGGCGGGCTGTACTGGCAGTTGCGCGAGCGCCGTTTCGCCGAGCAGCGCGATGCGCGGCGCGACCTGGAGCTGCGCGTGCGCGAGCGCACCCACGCGCTGGACGAGGCGCACGCCTTCCGCAAGGCGATGGAAGACTCGCTGCTGGTCGGCATGCGCGCGCGCGACCGCGAAGGCCGCATCACCTACGTCAACCCGGCCTTCTGCGACATGACCGGCTACGGCGCCGACGAGCTGCTCGGCAAGCTGCCGCCCTACCCCTACTGGCACCCGAACGACGTCACGCAGCACTGGCAGCACTACGACGCCATGATGAGCGGCCAGCCCGCGCGCTCGGGCTTCGAGTCGCGCCTGCGGCACCGGGACGGGCACGAGGTGATCACCATGGTCTACACCGCGCCGCTGATCGACGCCGGCGGCGCGCACAGCGGCTGGATGAGCTCGGTGGTCGACATCACCGAGCAGAAGCGCGCCGAGCTGCGCCAGCGCCAGAACGACGAACAACTGCAGCACGCGCAGCGCCTGGCCAGCCTGGGCGAGATGGCTTCCACCCTGGCCCACGAACTGAACCAGCCGCTGATGGCGCTGAGCAACTTCGCGAGCGCGGCCAAGGCCTTCGCGGAGCAGGGCAACCAGCAGCTGCTGGTGAGCAGCCTGGACGAGACCATGGCGCAGGCCCAGCGCAGCGCCGAGATCGTGCGGCGCATTCGCGGCTTCGTGCGCCAGCGCACGGTGGGCACCGAAGACTGCGCGGTAAGCGCGCTGGTGGCCAACGCACTGGCGCTGCTGCAGGGCGAAATGCGCCAGCGCCAGGCGCGCGCCGAGGTGCACATGCCCGCGAGCCTGCCCCCGGTGCGCGGCGACCGCGTGCTGCTGGAGCAGGTGCTGCTCAACCTGGTCTCCAACAGCCTGCAGGCCATGCAGGCCACGCCACCCGAGCAGCGTGTGGTGGAAATCGACGCCGAGCTGCTCGACGGCCGCGTGCACATCCGCGTGGCCGACCATGGGCCCGGCATCGACGCCGCGCTGGCCGAGCAGGTGTTCGCGCCCTTCTTCACCACCAAGGCCGGCGGGCTGGGGCTGGGCCTGAATATCTGCCGCACCATCGTGGAGGCCCACCGGGGCCGGCTGTCCTTTGCCGACCGGCCCGGCGGCGGCACCGTATTCACCCTTGCGCTGGAGATCTCACCGCCATGACCGCAGCCCATGCCATCGCTCCCCTGGCCAACAACCTCTGCGTGGTGGACGACGACGAGGCCGTGCGCCGCTCGCTCGGCCTGCTGCTGCTGTCGCGCGGCTACGCGGTGCAGACCTTTGCGTCGGGCGAGGCCTTTCTGGCGGGCGCCGATCTGCAGCGCCCCGGCTGCGTCGTGCTCGACCTGCGCATGGAAGGCGTGAGCGGCCTGCAGGTGTTCGACGCGCTGCGCGCGCAGGACAGCCCGCTGGTCGTCATCTTTCTTTCGGGGCACGGCGACATCCCCATGGCCGTGGAGGCCGTGCAGAACGGCGCCTTCGGCTGGCTGGAGAAGCCCTGCAACGACGAGCGCCTGCTCGACAGCATTGCCCGGGCCCTGCAGCAGGCCGGAGACATTGCGGTGCGCCGCCAGGCCCGACAGGCCGCGCAGGCCCTGTGGAGCAAGCTCACCCCGCGCGAGATGCAGGTGGCGCGGCTGGTGGCCGAGGGCAAGCCGAACAAGCAGATCGCCCTGGAGCTCGCGCCGCTGGAGCAGCGCACGGTGGAAACCCATCGGGCGCATGTGTTCGGCAAGCTGGGGCTGTCGAACAGCCATCAGCTGGACCGGTTCCTGCGGGAGCATGGCCTTTGAGCGCTCGACCCCTTCCATTCGCACACCTGAACCCATGCCCACGGAAAACACCCCAGCAACCCGCTCGCTCATTGGATCCGCGCTGACCTGTCTCGCAATGCTGTCGATGACCAGCGGATGTGCCTCTGTCGAGGTGCGGGAGGGTCAAAGGCTCGATGCCGTCCTGGCGGCAGCGAAGGGAGAGCCGGCCGACAAGCTGGCCCGGACATTGGCTTCGCAGGGCTACACCTGCAGCCCCGCCCCAGGCGCCGCGTCGGGCGGGGCCACGGCGCTGCAGTGCTCGAGTCAACGATCCAATCTGTGGCCGCCGTATTCCTGCATCTTCCGCGTCGACCTGCAACCCGAGCCGCAAGCAGGCGCTGCCGGCGCATCTCCGGTCGTGAGCCATGTGTGTGCCGGCCTGTAGGCGGGGGCAGGCCCTGCGGGCCATCGCCGCATGGTTTTCAATCGACGAACGCTGCCAGCTCGTCGGGCGATCCGGTGGGAAAAGCCTCTTTCAGGAAGTCCAGGAACACTGAAACGCGGGTGCTCAGCAGCCTGCGGGACGGATACAGCGCCCACAGCGCAATCTCAGGTCCGTCGACATCGCCCCAGTGCACCAGACGCCCTGCGGCCAGGTCGTGAGTGACCAGCGACAACGGCAGTCGCGCCGCCCCGACGCCTGCCCTGACGGCGTCGCGCACCATGAACAACGAGGACAGGCGCAGCACGGGTTCCACCTCGATGCGCTTCGTGCCGGACGGACCTGTCATCTCCCATGTCGAGCGCCGTTCCCCCGCCCCGCTGCCGCCACGCACCACGGCCGGGGCAGGCTCGGTGCCCGTCGGCCACCCGAGTCCGGGGCTCGCCACCACCACGAGCCGGTCCCTCAGGAAGATCCGCCCGACCAGCCGCGCATCGGGGTCGGGGTTCACGCGGATCACCACGTCATAACCCTCTTCCACCATGTCGACCGGCCGGTCCTCGGTGGTGACCTCGAGCCGGACGTCGCCGTACTGCAGGGCGAATCGGGCGGCGAGCTTGCCCATCGCGGCTTGCGAGAAGAGCAGGGGCGCACTCACCCTCAGGCTGCCGCGCGGGGCACCGCCGCCAGACGCGATCGCCGCTGCGGTCTCGTCGATTTCGGTCAGCAGCACCGAGGTCCGCTCGTAGAGGGCGCGCCCCTCCTCGGTGAGCTTCAGGGTGCGCGCGCCCCGCTCGAACAGGCGCAGGTCGAGCCCGCGTTCCAGGTCGGCCACCCGGCGCGACAGCGTCGCCTTTGGCCGCCCGGATTCCCGGGCAGCGCGCCCGAAGCCGCCGTGACGCGCCACGAGGTTGAAGTCGGTGAGGGCAAGGAAGTCCATGTGTTCCACCAGTGAGACGAGGTGTCCAAATATAGGGTCTATCGGCCCGGGCCTGGAACTTCGAAGATCAAGGCTCCTTCAACGAACAGGAGCAATTCCATGACCATCCTCATCACCGGCGCCAGCGGCAACATCGGCCGCCAGGTCGTCCAGCAACTCGTCGACCGCGGCGCCGCCGTGCGCGCACTGGTGCGCGATCCGTCCAAGGCCACCTTCCCCGAAAGCGTCGAGGTCGTGCAGGGCGACCTGCTCGACGTGGCGGCGTTGCGCCGCGCCATGGCCGGGGTCTCCACCCTGTTCCTGCTCAACGGCGTCGTGCCGGACGAGTTCACGCAGGCCCTGGTCACGCTCAACGTGGCGCGCGACGCAGGGGTCGAGCGCGTCGTCTACCTGTCGGTGATCCACAGCGACAGGTATGTGAACGTTCCCCACTTCGCGGGCAAGTTCGGGGTGGAGCGCATGCTCGAGCAGATGGGCTTCGGCGCCACCATCCTGCGGCCGGCCTACTTCATGCAGAACGACCTCACGATCAAGGATGTGATGCTCGGCCATGGCGTGTACCCGATGCCGATCGGCGCCAAGGGGCTCGCGATGCTCGACACGCGCGACCTCGCGGAGATCGCCGCCATCGAACTGCTGGCGCGCGACGCATCGCAGACGCTGCCGCTCAAGCGCATCAACCTGGTCGGTCCCGACACGCTGACGGGCGCCGACGTCGCCGGCATCTGGTCGGCCGTGGCGGGTCGCCCGATTGCCTATGGCGGCGACGACACCGCCGGCTTCGAGAAGAACCTCCTGAACTTCATGCCGGGCTGGATGGCCTACGACATGCGCCTCATGAGCGAACGCTTCCTGTCGGACGGAATGACCCCGGAGGCCGGCGACGTGCAGCGCCTGGCGGCGCTGCTGGGGCGCCCGCTGCGCTCGTACCGCGACTTCGCATTCGAGGCTGGCGCCTCGGCCTGAGCGCCGGTCCCGGCAACGTCAACGAAAAGGAGCCCCTCATGATCAATTCAAACCCCACCGCCACGTTCACCGTGCCGACCCGCAAGAAAGTCCTGGTTCTCGGCGCCACCGGCGGCACGGGACGGCTCATCGTCGAGCAGGCGCTTGCACGCGGGCACGACGTGCACGCACTGGTGCGCTCGCCCGAAAAGGCGAGCGGCCTGGAGGGTGCGACGATCACCGTCGGCGACGCCAGTGACGAACGTGCGTTGCGCAAGGCCCTCGGGGGCATGGACGCCGTGATCAGCGCGTTGGGCACGCCGGCCAGCCCTTTGCGGGAGGTGACCGCGCTGTCCACTGCAACGCGTGCACTCGTCGGTGCGATGCGGGCGCAAGGCGTGCAGCGGCTGGTTTGCATCACCGGCATGGGGGCCGGCGACAGCGCCGGGCACGGCGGGTTCTTTTTCGACCGGCTGATTTTTCCCGCGCTCCTGCGCAAGGTCTACGCCGACAAGGACCGGCAGGAAGCACTCGTCAGGAACAGCGGGCTCGACTGGGTGCTGGTGCGGCCTTCGGTGCTCAACGACAAGGCCTCGGGGCCCGCGGTTCGCGCCCTCACGGATCTCTCCGGCTTCCACGGCGGGACCATCGCGAGGGCGGACGCGGCAAGCTTCGTTCTGGACCAGGTGAACGGCGACGCCTGGCTGCGCCGGTCGCCGCTGATTTCCTGGTGAAGGACGAGGGGCTGCTGGTGGCCGACGCTACAGCCCGCCTTCCATGTTCTTCCAGAGCGTTGCATCGGGCGGCACCGCCGCATCTGCGTCGAGCGAGAACTTGTCGTGAAGCAATCGCCAGCAACCGAACGGCAGCTTGGCCCGCATGTAGTAACTGCCGAAGCCGCTGCCGCTCAGTTGCGGCGCCACGCCTGCGCAGTCCTCCAGAACGATGGCTCGCCAGCGGCTCACGTCCAGCAGTTCACCCGTCTTGGCGTTCCAGCCCAGGTCGATCGGCGATGTCAGCACTTCGGGGCTGGCCGCCTGACGGCGGGCGAGCGTTGCGACGTGCAGCTCGGGGTCCTTGAATGCCGGAACACGCGTGACGGCCAGCAGCTCGAAGCCGGCCCCGATCAACACCGGCGCGACGTCGGCAACGTTCAGGCCGAGCAGTGCCGCAAGTGCCCAGTAGTCCGCATCTCCCTTGTCGAGTCGCGCCACGCAGGCGGCGGCAAATGCCGCTGTGTCGGCGCGCCAGATCTTGGCAAATGGTGCGAGGCTGTTCTTCAGCAGGCCGACTTCGTGCATTGCGCCGAACACGTTGATATGGTCATCGACCGTGTCGCTGGTCGAGGCGCGTGTGGCCGCGGCGGCCAGCGCCCAACGGCCTTTGTCGGCGGACTCTGCCGCGAGTTTGCTGAGTTTGTTTTGCATGCTGGTGTTGCGCGGGGTTGGCGTGAGGTGATGGCGGCCCTTGGGCTCAAAGCAGATGCTTGCCGTTTCAGACAGGGGCCCGCAGCTTGCGGAGCCGCACCGGAATTTAGCCGCTGAATTTTCGTGCCCTCACGGAGCCACCCCGCCCTCTCATTGCAGCGCGGCCCTGCGCCAAGCGCACCTCGGGTAAGCCTTTCTAGGTATTTACCCTTGCGTACCGATACGTAGCCGCACGGCGGCCAGCTACGGACGACAGCGCGGCCTCTGCCCGACAGACTCCCCGGCACGGCGCCACGCGACCCCGGAAGGTCCGTGGCAGACCCCTGCCAGAGACGACAAGGACTCCTCCCATGACCACCATCGCCACCCACGGCAGCGCCAGCGCGGACACTTCCGACGCCAACGCGCCCTATACCTTCGAAGAAAAACGCAAGCGCATCTTCGCCATCTTTGCCGCATCGTCGGGCAACCTGGTCGAATGGTTCGACTTCTACGTGTACGCCTTCTGCGCCATCTACTTCGCACCGGCGTTCTTCCCCAAGTCCGACCCGACCGTGCAGCTGCTGAACACGGCCGGCGTGTTCGCCGCCGGCTTCCTGATGCGCCCGGTGGGCGGCTGGCTGTTCGGCCGGCTGGCCGACCGCAAGGGCCGCAAGACCTCGATGGTGGTCTCGGTCACCATGATGTGCGTGGGCTCGCTGATCATTGCCTGCCTGCCCACCTACGCGCAGATCGGCGCCGCCGCGCCCGCGCTGCTGCTGGCCGCGCGCTTGCTGCAGGGCCTGTCGGTCGGCGGCGAGTACGGCACCACCGCCACCTACATGAGCGAGGTCGCCATGCGCGGGCAGCGCGGCTTCTTCTCGTCGTTCCAGTACGTCACGCTCATCGGCGGCCAGTTGCTGGCCGTGGTGGTCGTGGTGGTGCTGCAGCAGGTGCTGGACGAGTCCGAGCTCAAGCGCTGGGGCTGGCGCATTCCCTTCGTGCTGGGCGCCCTGGCGGCCGTGGTCGCGCTGATGCTGCGCCGCACGCTCACCGAGACCGCCAGCAACAAGACCCGCGCCGCCAAGGGCGCAGGCACCATGCGCGAACTGTTCACACACCACAAGCGCGCCTTCCTGGTGGTGCTGGGCTACACCGCCGGCGGCTCGCTGATCTTCTACACCTTCACCACCTACATGCAGAAGTACCTGGTGAACTCGGCCGGCATGTCGATCAAGACGGCCAGCAACGTCATGACCGCGTGCCTGTTCATCTACATGTGCATGCAGCCGCTGTTCGGCGCGCTGTCCGACCGCATCGGACGCCGCACCAACATGCTGCTGTTCGGCGCCCTGGGCGCGCTGATGACGGTGCCGGTGCTCAGCAACCTGCAGAACGTCGGCAGCCCGCTGATGGCAAGCTTGCTGATCACGGTGGCGCTGGCGGTGGTGAGCTTCTACACGTCGATCAGCGGCATCGTGAAGGCCGAGATGTTCCCGCCCGAAGTGCGCGCACTGGGCGTGGGCCTGTCGTATGCGGTGGGCAACGCCATCTTCGGCGGCAGCGCGGAATACGTGGCGCTGGGGCTGAAGTCGATCGGCCACGAGTCGTACTTCTACTGGTACGTGACGGGCATGATGGCCGTGGCCTTCCTGGTGAGCCTGCTGCTGCCGAAGCAGGCAAGCTACCTGCACCACGACAAGTAGGCGTTTCAGGGCGCGTCGGCGCGCCCTTTCGTGAGCCGGCCGGCGACCAGGCCCGCCAGCGCGCCACCCAGGACGGCGCCCGCGAAGGGAAGCCGGCCCACCGCCCACCCCGCCAACGCGCCGGCACACGCGCCGGCGAACGCCCAGGCCCACACCGTACGCCGCCGCGCGTACGCGCGCGAAGGCTTCTGGGCCCACATGCCGTTGGCCACCAGCCAACCGATGGCGATCACCCACAAGATCACTGTCGTGAACAAGCTGTACTCCCTGGTCCAAGAAAGCCGGCATCGCGCCGGCGCTTTCACAGGGTAACCGGGCGCGCTTTCAAAACGGTTTCGAGCCATGCACACGGGCACGGAATGGGCGCGCCGCCTACGCGCGGCCGCGCCAATTACTACCGCGCGCGGGCGCGCCGGCGTGGAAACTTTGCAGGCCCTTTTCCGCAACCCACCCACGCCCTCCCCACACCCATGGCAGACACATCTTCCGTTCCGCAGCCCCTGACAGTGCTGGAAGGCACCTCCCACCCGCTCGGATCGACCTTCACGGGCGACGGCGTCAATTTCGCCGTGTTCTCGGCGCATGCCACGCGGGTCCAGGTCTGCATCTTCGACGAGGCCGGCACCACGCAGATCGGCTGCGTCACGCTGCCCGAGTACACCGACGAGATATGGCACGGCTTCGTGCCCGGCCTGCAGCCCGGTGCGCGCTACGGCCTGCGCGTGCACGGCCCCTACGAGCCCGAAAAGGGCCACCGCTTCAACCACCACAAGCTGCTGCTCGACCCCTACGCCAAGGCGCACATGGGCGAGCTGAAGTGGGGCCCCGAGGTGTTCGGCTACACCGTGGGCCACGAAGACGGCGACCTGAGCTTCGACGAGCGCGACAGCGCGCCCTTCGTGCCCAAATGCGTGGTGGTCGATTCGCGCTTCGAGTGGACGCAGACCGACGCGCTGCGCGTGCCATGGAAGGAAACCGTGTTCTACGAAACCCACGTGCGCGGCTTCACCATGAAGCACCCGAAGGTGCCCGAGCAGTTCCGCGGCACCTTCGCCGGCATGGCGCGCGACGAGGTGCTGGCGCCCATCCGTGCGCTGGGCGTGACCAGCGTGGAGTTGCTGCCGGTGCAGATGTTCCTCAACCAGTCGTCGCTGCTGGAGCAGGGCCTCACCAACTTCTGGGGCTACGACACCATCGGCTTCTTCGCGCTCGACCCGCGCTACATGGACGGGCCGCACATCGACGAGTTCAAGCACATGGTCGACCGCTTCCATGCGCACGGGCTCGAGGTGATCCTGGACGTGGTCTACAACCACACGCCCGAGGGCAACGAACTCGGCCCGACGATCTCCTTCAAGGGCATCGACAACGCCAGCTACTACCGCCTGATGCCCGGTGGCGACGGGCCGGGTCCGCGCTACTACATCAACGACACGGGCACCGGCAACACGGTGAACCTGAGCCATCCGCGCGTGCTGCAGATGGTGATGGACAGCCTGCGCTACTGGGTGACCGAGATGCGCGTGGACGGCTTCCGCTTCGACCTGGCGACCATACTGGCGCGCGAGCCGCACGGTTTCGACGAAGGCGGCGGCTTCCTCAAGAGCTGCCGGCAGGACCCGGTGCTTTCCAGCGTGAAGCTGATCGCCGAGCCGTGGGACATCGGCCCCGGCGGCTACCAGGTGGGCGGCTTTCCGCCGGGCTGGGCCGAGTGGAACGACCAGTTCCGCGACACGGTGCGCGCCTACTGGAAGGGCGACGAAGGCATGGCCGGCAAGCTGGCGCAATGCCTGACCGCGAGCGGCGAGCGCTTCAACCAGCGCGGACGCCGCCCTTGGGCCAGCGTCAACTTCATCAGCGCGCACGACGGCTTCACGCTGGCCGACACGGTGAGCTACAACGAGAAGCACAACGAGGCCAACGGCGAGGACAACCGCGACGGCCATTCGGACAACCGCTCGTGGAACTGCGGTGTCGAAGGCCCGACCGACGACGAGGAAGTGCTCGCGCTGCGCGCGCGCCAGCAACGCAACCAGCTCGCCACGCTGATGCTGTCGCAGGGCACGCCGATGCTGCTGGCGGGCGACGAGTTCGGCCGCACGCAGCAGGGCAACAACAACGCCTACTGCCAGGACAGCGAGATCTCGTGGGTCGACTGGACCACGGCCGAGGGCGAAGCCGGGCGCGCGCTGGCCGAGTTCTCGGCGCGGCTGCTCGCGTTGCGCAAGGAGTTGCCGGTGCTGCGGCGCAACCGCTTCCTGGCCGGCGCCTTCTTCGAGGACATCGGCGTGAAGGACTCGACCTGGTTCACGCCGGCGGGCGAGGAAATGCAGGCGCCCCACTGGGAAGACCCGCAGACCCGCTCGTTCGCGCTGCTGCTGGACGGCCGCGCGCCCGCTTCGGCCATTCCGGTCAAGGCGCACGACGCCAGCGTGCTGCTGGTGTTCAACGGCTGGCAGGACGCCGTGCCCTTCGTGCTGCCCGCCCCGCCTGCGGGCGCGTGGACGCTGAAGATCGACACGGCCGACCCGGCGCTCGGTGTGGACGATGCCACGACGAAGGAGGAGTACCTCGCGACCGGGCGCTCGGTGCTGGTATTCACCAGCCGGTAGGCACCCGTCTTTACAAAAACCATCCTATCACCATCCATACAGATGGTGATAGGATGGCCCATGCGAGCCAATAAACATCCAGCCGCCGCGGCCGCACTTGCACCGACCGCACCCGCGCCGTTGAAGACACCCGAGTCCGAGAAGATCACCATCAACATGGGCTTCGTCGACCTGGGCCACATCGACCTGATGGTGGCCGAGGGCTTTTATTCGAACCGCACCGACTTCATCCGCACGGCCATTCGCACCCACCTGGCGTCGCATGCCGACGTGCTGCGCCAGGCGGTGTCGCGCAAGACGCTGGTGCTGGGGCTGCAGAGCTTTTCCGTTGCAGACCTCGAGGCCGTGCGCGCCGCGGGCGAGACGCTGCAGGTGCGCGTGCTCGGCCTGGCAGTCATCGCGCCCGACGTGAGCCCGGCGCTCGCGAAAGCGACCATCGAGTCGCTCACCGTGCTGGGGGCGCTTCACGCGTCACCGGCCGTCAAGGCCGCACTGGCCGGACGCATCCGTTAGTCAACCGGCAACCACCTGGGCCACTCAATGAATCCACTTTTCTCGGGCCTGATGAAAGAGGCGGCCGACCTCACGCGCCACGGCCGCCTGGCCGAAGCCACCGAAGCGATCCAGCGTGCGTTGCGCGGCGGCGGTGCCGACGCGCAGTCCGCGGCGCCCGGCGCACCGGCCACGGATGCCGACGTGATCGACGTCGAGGCGCGCGTGATCGAAAGCGAACGCGGCGCGCCCTCGCCTCCATCCGCGGCCTCCTGCGCTGCGCCGCTCACGCCGCAAGACGCCGACCAGTGGACCCACGGCAGCTTCGCGCACCAGGGCCGCACGGTCGACTACATGCTCTTCGTGCCTGCGAGCGCTCCAGGGCAACCCGCAACGCCGCGCCCGCTGGTGCTGATGCTGCACGGCTGCACCCAGAACGCCGCGGACTTCGCGGCGGGCACGCGCATGAACGAACACGCGCGCGACAGCGGCGCGATCGTGCTCTACCCCGAGCAGCCGCAGCGCGCGCACGGCCAGAAATGCTGGAACTGGTTCAAGCCCCAGCACCAGCAGCGCGGCAAGGGCGAGCCCGCATTGCTTGCCGCACTTACCCTGCACATCGCAGAGCAACAACAGGCAGACCGCTCGCGACTCTATGTAGCGGGCCTGTCGGCAGGCGGCGCCATGGCGGATGTACTGGGCCACTGCTATCCGGACATCTACGCGGCCGTGGGCGTGCATTCGGGGCTGCCGCACGGCGCGGCGCACGACATGATGTCGGCGCTGAATGCGATGCGAAGCGGCCCGCCGCCCGTGCGCACCGCCGCAGACACGACCACTCCGCCCACCATCGTTTTTCACGGCGATGCGGACACGACGGTGCATGCGAGCAACGGGCTGGCCATCGTCGCCGGTGCCACGCCGGGCGAGGTCGGCGAAGGCCGCTCACCGTCGGGCCGGCGCTTCACGCGCACGCACTACCCGCCGCACGCGGGCCATGCCGAGGCGGAACACTGGCGCCTTCACGCGGCGGGCCATGCCTGGTCGGGCGGCAGCGCACAGGGCAGCTACACACAGCCTGAGGGCGTCGATGCCAGCCGCGAGATGCTCCGCTTCTTCCTGGCGCATCGCCTGGACGCAGGCAAACGGAAATAACGCGCGCAAAAAAGGGCGCCAGCGGCGCCCTCTTCAAAGGCTGAAGTGACTCAGCCTTTCATGCAACTCAGCCCTTCATGGCCTTGATGCTGGCCTTGGCCTTGTCGTGGTCGGCCTTGGCCTGGTTCACGCAAGCGCTCTTGGCGTCGCCCGACTGGTCGTCGCACTTTTCCTTGGCCACTTCGTAGTTCATGGTGGCGGTTTCTTCGGCGACCTTCTTGGCGTGGCCGGCGGTGGGCTTGTAGTCTTGTTCGAGCTGGGCCTTGGCAACGTTCTCGGTGCCCTTGGCTTCCTTCTCGCACACGTCCTTGGCGTTGTCCTTCAGCGTGTCGCACTTGGCCTTGGCGACCTTGTAGTCGGCCGAGATCTTTTCCTTGGCGACGTTGTATTCGTCCTTGGTCATGGCGTTGGCGGCCGACATTGCGAAGCAGCTGGAAGCGATGGCCAGAACGAGAAGATGTTTTTTCATGGGAAGTCCCTCAGTAGTTGATTGATCTGTGGAGCCACCCTTTGCGGCTCCGGTGAATGCAATGTACGAAGGCCAGAATCCGCAGCGGGTAGGACGACACCGATCCCCCATCTAGGCTGCCACCACACGCATTCGCAGGCGGGTGGCGCGGCCCTAGCATGCCTGACAAATCACTCCCGGAGGAATCGCCATGAGGCTTCACGCCACCTGCAAGATGACCGTTACCGCCAGCGCCGACTGCCCCGTGGTCGCCATGCTTCGTCCGCGAAGCGGCGAGGCGCAATGGATGGTCAGCGAACGCTACGAGCTGCACCCCTGGGTGCCGACCACCGAGTACGTCGACAACTACGGCAACCTGTGCCAGCGCCTCAAGATCCCGCAGGGCACGATGCGCATCGAGGTCGACATGATCATGGAGGCCGAAGCCGACATCGCGGTGGCGCCCGACGCAGGGGCCGTTCCGGTGGAAGACCTGCCCTTCGACGCACTGCAGTACCTGCTGCAGAGCCGTTACTGCCCGTCCGACAAGATGGGTGAGCGCGCGCAGCAGATCGCCGGAAACGTGGCGCCGGGCTATGCGCAGGTGGAGGCCATTCGAAGCTGGATCCACGCCAACCTCGAATACAGGTACGGCGTGAGCAACGGCTCCACCGATGCGCTGGAGACCTTGAACGACGGCGCAGGCGTGTGCCGTGACTTCTCGCACGTCGCCATCGGGCTATGCCGTGCGCTTCGCATTCCGGCGCGGCTGGTGGTGGGTTACCTCTACCAGCTCGACCCCATGGACATGCACGCCTGGTTCGAGGCCTTCGTGGGCGGGCGCTGGTACACCTTCGACGCCACGCAAGACCGGCCGCGCGGCGGCCGCATCGTGGTGGCCTACGGCCGCGATGCAGCGGACGTGGCCTTTCTCTCCAACTACGGCCCGCTGGAAATGGGTGAAATGACCGTCACGGTGGACGAGGTCCGCGCCGGCACCACCCGCGTAGCGCTGCCAGCTTAGGCGCGGGCCGCCCTCGCCGCGTTGCGCAGGTCACGAATCTGGTCGTGGTTGCGCTGTGCCGCCTGTGCCTGCGCCTGCACGATCTGCCGCACGCCCTGCGGCAGCTGTGCCTTCAGGGCCTTGCGGTAGCGTGCCACGGCGGCGTCTTCGCCGCGCTCGCATTCCTCCAGGATCGACAGCTCGCTGTTCGCGCCCACGGCGCCCTTGACATGCACCCAGCCGCGGTGCAGGGCACCCGATGCCGTGCCGCCCTCGGCGGGCTTGCCGCCGTAAGTGACGATCACCTGCGAGAGCTGCGCGGCCGCTTCACGGCACTGCTCGGCGCGCGTCGCGAAGACTTCCTTCAGCCGCGCCGATTCGACTTCTTCGGCACAGGTGCGGAATCCGGCCTCGCCGTCGCGCGTGTTCTCGAGCACGTCGTTCAGCACGTCGACCACGTCGTCGTTGGAGAGCGGATCGCCTTCGGGGAAGGACATGTCTTCTTCACGCATGTAGAGCCTGTCGGCCCGCTCCCAGGCGGCGTGCGAGGCCGGGCGGGCCTGCTCCCATGAGAGCGACGACGCACCGCGGCGCGCCTCCCACTCGCGGGCAAGCGAGGGCTCGACGGCGGCGAACTCGTCGTCCGCCGTGGCGCGGCGGCTCCAGCCGAGTTCATAGGCCGGCGCGTAGTGCTCGTAGCTCAGGCCGGGTTCGTAGTAAGGCTCGCGGGTGAACGAACTCTCCCAATGGCTGTGTTCCGCGGTGGGGTTGATGCGCTCCGCCACGGCCTTGCCGCCCAGGCCGCCGACAACGGCGCCCACGAGCATGCCTGCCACCGCACCGGCCGGGCCGCCGATGGCGCCCACCGCCGCGCCGGCCACGGCACCGCCCGTGGCGCCCGCACCGGTGCCCACCGGGTGCGCGCCCGGCTCGCCGGTGATCGGGTCCAGGTGAAGGTCGTCGCGGTCGGCTTGGTTCTTGATTTCGGTCATGGTGATTCCTTGCAAAAAATGGATGAAGGTCCGGTCTGTTTGTTCGGGTTGTTTGAGCACCATGGTTCGCCGCTTGCAACGCCCGCGAGGTCGGCGAGCGGCGCGGTGTGCTGTAGTCCATTCCGCGAGCACGGCGGTGCAGAATCCGGGCGAATGAATTCACTTCCGGTCGTCACCAGCGTGCACCTGAGCCCGGTGCACAAGTTCAGCAAGCCCGCGCAACTGGGCATCCGGCTGCTGCAGGGGCTGGGCGTGGAAGGCGACGCGCATTGCGGTGCGACCGTGCAGCACCGCTACGACAAGAGCCGCCGCCCCGCGAGCCCCAACCTGCGCCAGGTTCACCTGATCCAGGCCGAGCTGCTCGACGCGCTCGAAGCCGAAGGCTTCCGGGTGCACCCCGGCGAGCTGGGCGAGAACGTGTCGACGCGCGGCATCGACCTGACGGTGCTGCCCACAGGCACCCGGTTGCTGCTGGGCGACGAGGCCGTCGTCGAGCTCACCGGCCTGCGCAACCCCTGTGTCTACATCGAACGGTTCAAGGCCGGCCTGCTGGCGCAGATGCGCATCAGGCGCCCGGGTGCGTCCGTGAGCGTGCGGGCCGGTGTGATGGGCGTGGTGGTGCATGGTGGGCACGTCGCCGCGGGAGATGCCATCGTGGTGGAGCATCCGGGCGAACCGTGGCGGGCGCTGAAGCCGGTCTGACCCGCGCAGCCGCCGAGGCGCACGCCGATACCATCGCCCGCATGCCCGACCTGCAAATCCCGATCCAGCGCGGCGCGCGCGAGCCTATCGCCGTGCAGATCAGCACGGGCCTGCGCGCCGCCATGCGCGACGGGCGCCTGGCACCGGGCGCGCGCCTGCCGTCGTGGCGCGACTTCGCGGCGCAGCTCGGCGTGGCACGCGGCACGGTGCGCCTGGCCTACGAACGGCTGATCGACGAAGGGCTGGTCGTCGCCCTGGGCGCGGCCGGCACGCGCGTCGTGCAACGGCCGCCGCCGGCGCAGGTGCCGTCCACGCCGGGCGAAGGGTCCATCGCAGACGACTTTGCGACCTTCCCCTCGGCCGCCTCGGTGTTCCAGATGGGCGTGCCCGCGCACGACGCCTTTCCCGCGCAGGTGTGGTCGCGCACGGTGGCGCGCGCGGTGCGCGCCGCGGCCGGCGCGCCGCAGGTGTACCCCGACCCGCGCGGGCTGCCCGCGTTGCGCGCGGAGATCGCGGCGCACCTGGCCATTGCACGCGGCCTCGCGTGCCAGCCGTCGCAGGTGTTCGTGACCACGGGCTACGCCGGGGCGCTGTCGCTGGCCGTGCACGCGCTCGGCCTGGCGGGCGGCGCGGCGTGGGTGGAAGACCCGGGCTACCCGCTGGCGCGCCGCGCGCTGGGCCTGCTGGGCATCGAGGTGGTGCCGGTGCCGGTCGACACCGAAGGGCTCGACGTGGCCTGCGGCATCGCCCGCGCGCCGCAGGCCGCGCTCGCGCTGGTCACGCCGGGACAGCAGGCGCCGCTGGGCGTGGCGCTGTCGCCGCGGCGGCGCCTGGCGCTGCTCGGCTGGGCCGCGCGCTCGAAGGGCTGGATCGTCGAGGACGACTACCTCAGCGAGCTGCAGCTGCAGGGCCGCGCCGTGCCCGCGCTGGGCGCACGCGACCCGGCCGCGCGCGTGCTGCACATCGGCTCGTTCAGCAAGACACTCAGCCCGACCCTGCGGCTCGGCTTCCTGGTGGTGCCGCCGGGCGAGGTGCAGCGCTTCACGCGCGCTGCCGCGGTGCTGTCGCCCGCGGCCTCACCGCTCACGCAACGCGCGCTGGCCGAGTTCATGCGCGAGGGCCACTACCTGCGGCACCTGCGGCGCATGAAGCGCCTGTACCTGTCGCGCCGCGACGCGCTGACCGCCGCGCTCGACGCGATGTCGGCCACCTACATCCGGGCGGGCCTCGCGGTGCTGCTGCGGCTGCCGCCGGGGCTGCACGACGACGTGGCGCTGGTGAAGGCGGCGCGCTCGCACGACCTGTCGCCCACGCCGCTCTCGCCGTGGTACGCCGTGCCCGGCCCCGAGCGCGCGGGCCTGTTGCTGGGCGTGACCAACCTGCACGAGGACCGCGCCCGCGCGACCTGCGAACGCCTGATGCGGCTGATCGAGCGGCACGCCTGACGCAGCCCTGGTGCTGCGCAAACGCGCGCATGGTCCACTGCGCGTTGCAATTCTTGGGTCTACCGCGTGCGCGCCGCGGTCCGCAGAATTCCTTCATGCACCCCACTCTGATGAAGGACACGGAATGAACCCGACCCGCGCGATGCCCCCGGGCTTCGCCATCCGGCACGCCGACAGCGAGGCCGAGCTGCAGGCCTGCTGGCCTGCCATGCACGCGCTGCGGCCGCACCTGCGCGATGCGCGCGACCTGGCCGAGCGCGTGCACCGCATGCGCGAAGACGGCTACCGCCTGCTGGCCGTGTGGCGCGGCGATGAAGCGATCGCGCTCGCGGGCTACCGGCTGCAGGAGAACCTGGTCTACGGGCGCTTCCTGTACCTCGACGACCTTGTCACGCTCGAACGCGAACGCGGCGGCCAATGGGGCGCGCGCCTGATCGAAGCGACCACGCGCATCGCCGAGGAAGCCGGCTGCGCGAAGCTGGTGCTCGACACCGGCCTGGCGAACTCGCTGGCGCAGCGCTTCTACTTTCGCCATGGGCTGCTGACCGGCGCGATGCGCTTCAGCAAGGTGCTGGGAGGTGCGGCGCAATGAAGAACATCCTGCACATCACGGCCAGCCCGCGCGGCAACGCGTCGTTCAGCGCCAACTTCTCGCAGCGCATCGTGGAGCGCCTGCTGGCGCGCGAGCCCGACGCGGTGGTCGTGCGGCGCGACTTCGGCGCCCTCGGTCTCGCGCACATCGACGAGACCTACGGCCACACGCTCGCGGGCTCCTGGCCGATGCGGCCCGACGCGTACGAGCGGCCCGGCTCGCTGGCGCAGTCCGAGCGGCTGATCCGCGAACTCGAGGAGGCCGATGCGGTCGTCATCGGCACGCCGATGCACAACTACACCGTGCCCTCGGTGCTGAAGGCCTGGATCGACCATGTGCTGCGCGCGCACCGCAGCTTCGGCTTCTCGGCCGAAGGCAAGGTGGGCCTGCTCGCGGACCGGCCGGTGTACATCGCCGTGGCGTCGGGCGGGGGCTACACGGGCGAAGGGGCGCGGCAACCCGACTTCCTGACGCCGTACCTCGAGGCCGTGTTCAAGACCATCGGCATCCGCGACCTGCATTTCTTTGCGCTGCAGCACACGGTGATGGGCGAGGCGGCCGTGGACAGCGCCCTGCGCGGCGTGCAGGCGCTGCTCGACCGGAGGCTGCCGATGCCGCTCGCGGCGGTGTGACGGCAGTGTGAAGTCGGGGTTGCCGGCGACCGGCTGCGGTGCCTCGCTAGCTCCTGAGGCTCACACCGATCTGGCGGCGCATTTCGTCCGCCAGCGGATGCAGCACTTCGGCCTTGCGCGCGCCGACCACGCCGTAGCCCAGCCCCTTGTCGGCCCAGGCATAGCCGGCGACCGGCCCTTGCCCTTCGATCGGCCGCATCACCGGCGTGTCCTTGTCGACCTCCATCGGCCTGACCGTCAGCGCGAGCCGCGAGCCGCCGGCATCGTCGTACATGAAGAGCCCGGCCGGGCCGTGCGCCGTCATGACCAGGCGCCCGCCGATGAAGTTGTAGCCCGAGGCCGACAGATCGGGAATCGCCACCTTGCGCCCGAGCCGCGCGGAAACCCAGTCGACCAGTTCCGTGCGCTGCGACGGCCCCATCTCCACGGGCCGCTCGGTGTCCGACGCATAGACGGCGTAGCTGCGCGCGGCCTCGCGCGCCAGGGCGGCGATGCCGGCATCGCCGCCGGTGGGCACGCCGCCGCGCAACGACCATCCGGCGCCGGTGCCCAGCCCGAGTGCCAGCACGACGGCCGCGACCATGCCCCAGGGCCAGCGACGGTGCGGCGCGTGCCGGTCGCCTCGTTCGCGCTGCGCGTGCGTTTCCACCAGCCGCGCCAGGTTCAGCGAAGGCGGCAGCGGCTCCTCTGCGATGGGTGCAAGGGCCGCCCGCAGGTCCTGCCGGTGCGCGGCGTAGGCCTCGACCTGGCGCGCCGCCTCGGGGTGGTGGGCCAGGTACTCGCGCACCTCGCGGCGGCGCGGCGCATCGAGCGCGTCATCGACGTAGGCGTGCAGGTCTTCTTCGAGGATGGGGCGTGCGTCCATGGGGTCGCCGTTCATTGGAGTACTCGCAGTTTGGGGCGCGCCGGGACTTGCGCGTCGGAAGGCGCGGCCGAAGGCATCGGGTCGACGCCGTCGAGCATGCGGTGCACGCGCTGGCGTGCGCGCGCCAGCCGCGACATGACGGTACCGATGGGAATGTCGAGCGTCGCGGCGGCCTGCGCGTAGCTCATGTCTTCGACCGCCACGAGCAGCAGCACCGCGCGCTGGTCCTCGTGCAGCAGGTCGAGCGCGCGCATCAGCTCGTGGTGCGTCACGCGGTGCTCCTGCTGCGCGGGGGTGCTCAGTTCGGCCTCGTCGATGTCTTCCACGGCCACGTGCAGGCCGCGGCGCGACTGCTGCCGCAGGCGGTTCATCGCCAGGTTGTGCAGGATGGCAAAGACCCACTGGCGCGTGTCGTCGGCCTCGCGCCGCTGGCCCCAGCGGCTGATGACGCGCTCCAGGCAGTCCTGCACCAGTTCGTCCGCCGATTCGCGATCGCGCAGCAAGGCGCGCGCGTAGCGCCGCAGTGCGGGGATCATCGGCTCGACGAGAAGGAGCAGGTCGTTCATGTTCCGGACATCGCAGCGTGCAACGGCGCCGCGCCTTACAGGCTCTGCACTTGGACCGGGGTTCCGGGCTTGCCGTCCGATTGTGGCGCGATCACCAGGTAGCGCTTGCTGTCCGTGGGAGCAGCGCCCTGGATCTGCTGGCGGATCGGGCCGATGGCGTTCACGATCGCGGCGCCCGCGGGGTTGGTCATGAAATTCGCCAGCGGCTGCAGCGTGCCGCTGCCGTCCGGCTGGTCCGACAGCGCGAGCACGTAAGGCTGCCTGGGCGCGAGGCCCGTGGCGGAGGCCTGCAGCACCTGCAGCAGGCCCTGGTCGAACAGCGCAACGCTGGTCGGCGGATTGCCGGTGGACGAGGCTTTCCGTGCCTCGGGTGTCACCAGCGCAAGGTGCGCGACCTGGCCCGACAAGCCGGGGGCCTGCAAGCCCTGCAGGCCGTCGCCTGCTTCCACCGGCACGGCGTTGGGCACATAGGCGATGGCCTGGGGCGCCTGGCCCACGGGCACGGTCGCGACCACGGTGTTGCTGTCGGTGTCGATGGCCGCGAGCGCGTCGGCGTTCTCCAGGCCCACGTAGACGCGCTTGCCGTCGCCCGAAGGCCAGATGCCGTGCGGCAGCTTGCCCACCGGAATGGTCGCGACCTGCGAGAAGTCGTCGGTGCGGAACACCTTGACCACGTTGAGGCCGCCGACGGTCACGTAGGCGAAGCTGCCCTTGCGGTTGGTGACGAAATTGACGTGGTTGGTGATCGGGCCCGTGTCGAATGACTTGATCACCGCGAACGGCGGCTTTGCGTCGAACACCATCGTGCGGCCCACGTCCTTGAGCGTCATCCACACCTGCTTGCCGTCGGGCGAGGCGGCGATGTTGGGGCAGAAGGGGCTGTCCTGCTTCACGCGGCCCACGGTCTGCTTGGTGGCGGTGTCGATCACTACCGTCTCGGGGTTGAAGGACGAGCACACGTAGCCGTACTTGCCGTCGGGCGAAAAGATCTGCATGCCGGGGCCGCCGGGCGTGGTGATGCGTGTCTTCTCCTCGAAGGTGGCCGCGTCGAGCACCGACACGTAGTTTTCACCGCGCACCGTGACCCACACCTCCTTGCCGTCGGGGGTGTAGAAGGCCTCGTGCGGCGAGCGGCCGACGTAGGTGGTGTGCTTGACCGCGTTGGTCGCGGTGTCGATGAAGGTGACGGAGTT
>NZ_JBFTIO010000020.1:0-116691 GCF_056394985.1 Variovorax sp. 10N412 | reverse complement strand
GCACCGCCGCCCTGCGGCTTCATGCAGTTCCAGAAGAAGGTGTGGTTCCAGATCTGCGCGGCGTTGTTGTAGATGCCGCCGCTGGCCTTCTTGACGATCTCTTCCAGCGTCAGGGCTTCGAACTCGGTGCCTTTTTGCAGGTTGTTGAGGTTCACGACGTAAGCGTTGTGGTGCTTGCCGTAGTGGTACTCGAGGGTTTCCTGCGAGTACTCGGGTGCCAGTGCGTCGAGCGCGTACGGCAGGGGTGGGAGCTTGTGTTCCATCGTGGTTCCTTCGTGGTTGTTGAAAGCGGATTCGGCGTTCACGCAGGGTCGGGCGCGTTCGCCTTCGGTTCGACCCGGTAGGCGCACCGCCGCGCGCCCGCCAGGACATGCTCGACGCGGCTGACGGTCACGTCCGACCCCAGCACTTCGTCGAAGAGTTGCAGTTCACTGCGGCAAAAACCCGTGCAGGCCTGTGCCGCGGTGCAGATGGGGCAATGGTTCTCGATGAAGAGAAAGCCCTGGCCATCTTCCTCCGGCCGGAACTCGGCCATGTACCCCTCGCGGCTGCGAATTTCCGCCAGCCGCTCCAGCCGCGTCTTCAGGCTGCGCGCGCCGCGCATCGCCTCGGTGTAGCTGGCGCGCATGGCGGCCTCGCGCGCGCCGATGAGCTGCTCCATGCCCTTCTCGCCGAACACGCTGATGACGGCACTGATCATCTGCACCGTCATCTCGGCGTGCGTGTCGGGAAAGCGCTTGTGTCCTTCCCCGGTGAGCCGCCAGATCTGCGTGGGCCGGCCGCGCCCGCTGGAGCGGCTCTCGGCGTCGACCAGGGCTTCGGCCTCGAGCTTGCTCATCTGCTGGCGCACCGCCTCCACCGTCACGTTCAGCACCTTGGCGATGTCGGGAATGCCGAGCGCGCCGCGCGTCTTGAGCGTGGAGAGGATGCGGTCTGCCGGCTGGTGCGGCTGCCAGGCGGGCACGGTCGGTTTCGTGGGGCGTGTGTGCATGAGCGGATTGCCATTTATCAGGCAACTGCTTTGATTATTAGGCGGCGCCGGCCGCACTGTCGAGAGCGGCGCCGCAATGCCCCGGTCGCGAAGGGGCCATCCGGCCGCGCGTTTTTACGCTTTCTTTATGCGGCCCCGCCGACTCTGTTCCCCGTTTTTACGCACCGATCCCGAGACTGAAGGCCTTGTGTTTCGCTCCAGGAGCAATTGAATGGACATCGTCTGGATGGGCGCCTTGCTGGCGCTGTGGGCCGTGGTGGGGGCCATGGTGGTCGGGCTGAACAAGCTCGACGCACCGAAGAACCCATCGAAGGCGTCGAATGCCGTTGACGGAGCCGCATCGTGATCAGCCTCGAAGTCCTGTACGGCTTCGGCGCCCTGATCGCCGTGATCCTCTTCGCCTACCTCGTGTTCGCGCTGATCTGCGCGGAGGAGTTCTGACATGACCGCCTCCGCCTGGGGCCTGCTGGCCCTCTTTCTCGCGGTGCTGGGCGTGCTCGCCTGGCCCGTCGGCAAATTCCTTGCCGCGATGTGCAACGAGCGCCTGCCGCGCTGGATGCAGCGCGTCGAGGCGCCGCTCTACAAGCTCGCGGGCACGAAGCCCGAGCAGTCGATGCACTGGCTGCGCTACGCGCTCGCGCTGCTGGCCTTCAACGCCATCGGCGCGATCTTCCTGTATGCGCTGCAACGCCTGCAGGGCTGGCTGCCGCTGAACCCCGCGGGCATGACCGCCGTGTCGCCCGACTCGGCCTTCAACACCGCGGTGAGCTTCGTGAGCAACACCAACTGGCAGGGCTACGCCGGCGAGTCGACCATGAGCTATCTCACGCAGATGCTCGGGCTCACGGTGCAGAACTTCATGTCCGCCGCGACCGGCATCGCGGTGGCTTTCGCGCTGGTGCGCGGCTTCGCGCGCAGGGGTGACGGCAAGGGCCTGGTAGGCAACTTCTGGGCCGACATCACGCGCATCACGCTGTGGGTGCTGCTGCCGATCTCGTTCGTCATCGCCATGGTCTTCGCGGGCCAGGGCGTCATTCAGAACTTCGACGCCTACAAGACGGTGAACACGCTGGAGACCACGGCCTTCCAGCAACCGAAGAACGGCCCCGACGGCCAGCCGCTGAAGGACGACAAGGGCCAGCCGGTGATGGAAGACGCCACCACCGCCACGCAGACCCTGGCCATGGGCCCGGTCGCTTCGCAGGAAGCCATCAAGATGCTCGGCACCAACGGTGGCGGCTTCTTCAACGCCAACTCGGCGCACCCCTACGAGAACCCGAACGCGCTGGTGAACCTGCTGCAGATGATCGCGATCTTCCTGATCCCGGCCGCGCTGTGCTTCACCTTCGGGCGCGTGGTGGGCGACATGCGCCAGGGCTGGGCCGTGCTCGCCGCGATGACGGTCATGTTCGTCATCGCCGTGATGGTCATCACGCCCGCCGAGCAGGCCGGCAACCCGCTGCTCGCGTCGCTGGGTGTCGACCAGGTGTCCAGCGCGCTGCAGAGCGGCGGCAACATGGAAGGCAAGGAAGTGCGCTTCGGCATCGATGCCTCGGCCCTCTTCGCCGCCATCACCACCGCCGCTTCGTGCGGTGCCGTGAACGTGATGCACGACTCGCTCACGCCGCTGGGCGGCATGGTGCCCATCGTGCTCATGCAGCTCGGCGAGGTGGTGTTCGGCGGCGTGGGCTCGGGCCTGTACGGCATGCTGATCTTCGCGATGCTGGCGGTGTTCATCGCCGGCCTGATGATCGGCCGCACGCCCGAGTACCTCGGCAAGAAGATCGAGGTGCGCGAGATGAAGCTCATCTCCATCGCCATCCTGGTCACGCCCATCCTGGTGCTGGCGGGCACGGCGGTGGCGGTGGTCGCGGGCGCCGGCAAGGCCGGCATCGCGAACCCCGGCGCGCACGGCTTCTCCGAGATCCTGTACGCGCTGACTTCCGCCGCCAACAACAACGGCAGCGCCTTCGCGGGCCTGTCGGCCAACACGCCCTTCTACAACGGCCTGCTCGCGCTGGCCATGTGGCTCGGCCGCTTCGCGATGATCGTGCCGGTGCTCGCCATTGCCGGCTCGCTCGCGGCCAAGAAGCGCCTGCCCGTCACCGGCGGCACGCTGCCCACGCACGGCCCGCTGTTCGTCTCGTTGCTGATCGGCACGGTGCTGCTGGTCGGTTTGCTCAACTATGTGCCGGCGCTGGCCCTGGGCCCGATCGTCGAACACCTGGTGCTCTGGAAATAAGAAGGAGCCCACCATGACCGCTACTACCAAGACATCTCTCTCGCTGTTCGACGCAGCGCTGGTCAAGCCCGCCCTGTGGGGCGCCTTCGCCAAGCTCAATCCGCGCACGCAGTGGCGCAACCCGGTGATGTTCATCGTCTACATCGGGAGCATCCTCACGACGTTGCTGTGGATTCACGCGCTGAGCTTCCCGGGCGACACCGGCATGAAGCCCGCCTTCGTGCTGGCCATCACCGTGTGGCTGTGGTTCACCGTGCTGTTCGCGAACTTCGCCGAAGCCCTGGCCGAAGGCCGCAGCAAGGCGCAGGCCGCCTCGCTGCGCGGCCTGCGCAAGGACACCTGGGCCAAGAAGCTGACCGAGCCGCACCATGGCGCGCAGTGGCTGCCTGAACAGGCGCCCAACCTGCGCAAGGGCGACATCGTGCTGGTCGAGACCGGCGACGTGGTTCCGCTCGACGGCGAAGTCATCGAAGGCGTGGCCTCGGTCGACGAAAGCGCCATCACCGGCGAATCGGCCCCCGTGGTGCGCGAATCGGGCGGCGACTTCTCGGCCGTGACCGGCGGCACCCGCGTGCTGTCCGACTGGCTGGTGGTGCGCGTGTCGGTGAACCCGGGCGAGTCCTTCCTCGACCGCATGATCGGCATGGTCGAGGCCGCCAAGCGCCAGAAGACGCCCAACGAGATCGCGCTGACCATCCTGCTGGTGGCGCTCACGCTGGTGTTCCTGATGGTCACCGTCACGCTGCTGCCGTTCTCGGTGTTCAGCGTGGAGGCGGCCGGCGCGGGCACCGTGGTGTCGCTCACCGCGCTGGTCGCGCTGCTGGTGTGCCTGATCCCGACCACCATCGGCGGGCTGCTGTCGGCCGTGGGCGTGGCCGGCATGAGCCGCATGATGCAGGCCAACGTGATCGCCACCTCGGGCCGCGCGGTGGAAGCCGCCGGCGACGTCGACGTGCTGCTGCTCGACAAGACCGGCACCATCACGCACGGCAACCGCCAGGCCACGTCGTTCCTGCCCGCACCCGGCATCACCAAGGCCCGGCTGGCACGCGCCGCGATGCTCGCCTCGCTGGCCGACGAGACGCCCGAAGGCCGCAGCATCGTGGAGCTGGCCCGCCGCGACGGGCTGGAGGCCAACGCCGTGGAAGGCGCGCGCTTCGTGCCCTTCACCGCGCAGACCCGCATGAGCGGTGTCGACCTGCCGGCCGCACCGAACAGCCTGGACACCGACGACGTGCTGCTGCGCAAGGGCGCCGTGGAGGCCGTGCGCCGCTACGTCGAGGCCCTGGGCGGCTCCATGGCGCCCGAGGTGCTGCGCGCCGCCGAGGAAGCCTCGCGCCGCGGCAGCACGCCGCTGGCCGTGGCCGAAGGCAACCGCGTGCTCGGCGTGGTCGAGCTCAAGGACATCGTCAAGACCGACATCAAGGAGCGCTTCGCCGAGCTGCGCCGCATGGGCATCAAGACGGTGATGATCACCGGCGACAACAAGCTCACGGCCGCCGCCATCGCCGCCGAGGCCGGCGTGGACGACTTCCTGGCCGAGGCCACGCCCGAGGACAAGCTGGCGCTCATCCGCCAGTACCAGGCCGAAGGCCGCCTGGTGGCCATGACCGGCGACGGCACCAACGACGCTCCCGCGCTCGCGCAGGCCGACGTGGCCGTGGCCATGGGCAGCGGCACGCAGGCCGCCAAGGAAGCCGGCAACATGGTCGACCTGGACTCCAACCCGACCAAGCTGCTCGAGGTGGTGGAAACCGGCAAGGCGCTGCTGATGACGCGCGGCTCGCTCACCACCTTCTCCATTGCGAACGACGTGGCGAAGTACTTCGCGATCATTCCCGCGATCTTCGTGTCGACCTATCCGCAGCTGGGCGCGCTGAACGTGATGCGCCTGGCGAGCCCGTCGTCGGCCATCCTGAGCGCGGTGATCTTCAACGCGCTGGTCATCGTGTTCCTGATTCCGCTGGCACTCAAGGGCGTGCGCTACCGGCCCGTGGGCGCCGCCGCGCTGCTGCGCCGCAACCTGGCCATCTACGGCCTGGGCGGCCTGCTGGTTCCCTTCATCGGCATCAAGCTGATCGACTGGCTGCTCGTTGCAGTCCACCTGGTCTGAGGAGTTCTTCGTCATGAACAACAACGGCAACATCGTTCGCCCCGCGCTCGTGCTTTTCGTGCTGATGAGCGCACTCACCGGCCTGATCTACCCGATGGCCGTCACCGGCGCCGCGAAAGCGGTGTTCCCCGCGCAGGCCGACGGCAGCCTGGTCGTGCTCGACGGCACCACCGTGGGCTCGAAGCTCATCGGGCAGAACTTCAGCGACCCGAAGCACTTCTGGGGCCGCCCGTCGGCCACCGCGCCGCAGCCCTACAACGCCAGCGCCTCGGGCGGCTCCAACCAGGGCCCGCTGAACCCGGCGCTGACCGATGCGGTCAAGGGGCGCGTCGAGGCGCTGCGCGCCGCCGATCCGGGCAACACCGCGCCGGTGCCGGTCGACCTGGTCACCACCTCGGGCAGCGGGCTCGATCCCGACATCAGCCCGGCCGCCGCGAAGTACCAGGCGGCGCGCGTGGCGCGGGTGCGCGGCGTGCCGGTCGATCAGGTCAATGCGCTGATCGCGAACAACACGCAGGGCCCGCTGTGGGGCTTCCTGGGCGAGTCGCGGGTCAACGTGCTGGCGCTGAACCTGGCGCTCGATGCGTCTTCCCGTCCTTCGGCCCCGCGTTGAGGAGAAACAAGAAATGGCCTATGCCGCTTACCGAGAACACCCTGGCGTGCCCCGATCGCACGCACCCATGAGCACCCACCCCAGCCCGTTCTACGTGCTCGACGTCACCGTCTGCTGCGCCGACGCCCTGCGCGTGCGCCGCAGCATCGCCGGCTGTCCCGACGCGGGCGTGGTGCGCTGCGAGCCGCTGCTGCACGGCTGCTGCTCGCAGGAAAGCGATGCGCCCTGCGTTCGCCTGATGATCCGCCTGCCGCTCGCGCGCTATGCCGACGTGCTGCACCGCCTTATCGAGTGCGTGCCCTCCGGCGAGATCGGGCGGCTCGTGAGCTGGCGCGAGCACCTCGCGCGCTGCGGCCTGCGCCATGGTCACTGACCTGCTGCTGGCCTTGCTGGCCCTGGCGGCGCTGTTCGTGCCGCTGGCCTTTGCCTGGTGGGTGCTCTCGCGCACCGCGCGGCGCCATGCCGGCCGCCGCAAGGACCGTCCGATGCGATAACCTGCGCGCCACCCATGCACGACGACCGCCCCGACCCCGACGCCCTGATTGCGCAACTGCGCAACAACGAGGCGCGCGCGCAGCGCGGCAAGCTGCGCATCTATTTCGGCGCCAGTGCCGGCGTGGGAAAGACCTGGGCCATGCTGAGCGCCGCGCAACGCGAGCGCACGGCCGGGCGCGACGTGCTGATCGGCGTGATCGAGACCCACGGCCGCAGCGAAACCGCCGCGCTGCTCACGGGGCTCGACGCCCTGCCGCTGCGCGAGCTGGCCTACCGCGGCCGCACCCTGGCCGAGTTCGACCTGGACGCCGCGCTGTCCCGCAAGCCCGCCGTGCTGCTGGTCGACGAGCTGGCCCACACCAACGCGCCCGGCTCGCGCCATGCCAAGCGCTGGCAGGACGTGCAGGAGCTGCTGGCCGCGGGCATCGAAGTGTGGTCGGCCCTGAACGTGCAGCACCTGGAGAGCTTGAACGGCACGGTCGGCGCCATCACCGGCGTGCGCGTGCACGAGACCGTGCCGGACACCGTGCTAGACGAGGCCGACGAGGTGGTGCTGGTCGACGTCACGCCCGACGAACTCACGGCGCGGCTCGCGGCCGGCAAGGTGTACCTGCCGCAGCAGGCCGAGCGCGCCGCGCAGAACTTCTTCCGCAAGGGCAACCTCATCGCGTTGCGCGAGATCGCGCTGCGCCGCACGGCCGAGCATGTGGAAGACGATGTGCGCGGCTGGCGCGTGGAGCAGTCGGGTGCCGGGGGCAGCGGGAACGGCAAGGGCAGCAGCTTGCAGGCCTGGAACACATCGGGCGCGATCCTGGCCTGCGTCGGTCCGCACGAAGGGGCCGCGCAAACGGTGCGCACTGCGGCGCGGCTGGCGGGCCAGCTCAACGTGCGCTGGCATGCCGCGTACGTCGAGACGCCCCGGCTGCAGCGGCTTGCCGCGGCGGAGCGCGACCGCATCCTGGCCGTGCTCAAGCTGGCGGAAGAGCTGGGCGCGGCCACCGCCGTGCTCACCGGCGCCGACGTCGCGGAGCAGCTGGCCGAACAGGCGCGCCGGCTCAACTGCGCAACGCTGGTGCTGGGCCGCTCCGAGCCGGCCACGGGCTGGCGGCGCTGGTGGCCCACGGCGGCGCAACCCTTGTCGGGCGCGATCGCGAAGCACGCACCCGCGCTCGACATCATGGAGGTCGCGCGGGTCGACAGCTCGCGCCGGCTGTCGCGCGCACCCCTGGAGGGCGCGCGCATCGACAGCGACGACCACGAGAAGGCGCCGACCTACTGGCCCGCCTACGCATGGGCCGCCGCCACCAGCATCGCGCTCACGCTGGTCTGCACGCCGCTGGCCGGCGTGCTGGAGCTGTCGAACATCGTCATGCTGTTCCTGCTCGGCGTGGTGGGCGTGGCCATGCGCTTCGGGCGCGGGCCTGCGGCCCTGGCCGCGCTGCTCAACGTGGCGGCCTTCGACTATTTCTTCGTGCCGCCGCGCATGTCCTTCGCCGTCAGCGACGTGCAGTACGTGCTGACCTTCGCGATCATGCTGGGCGTCGGCCTGCTGGTGGGCCAGCTCACGGCGGGCCTGCGCTTCGCGGCGGGCGTGTCGACCAGCCGCGAGCGGCGCGCGCGCTCGCTGTTCGAGCTCACGCGCGAGCTCTCCGCCGCGCTCGAAAGCTCGCAGGTGGTCGCGCTCGGCGGCGCCGCTGTGCAAGGCCACTTCGGCGGCCATGCGCTGGTGCTGGTGACCGACGCGGCCGACCAGCTGCTGCTGCCCACCGAGCCGCCCGAGGGCTTCGATCCGCAGGTGGCCGACTGGGCCTTCCGCCACGGCCAGCCCGCCGGCCTGGCGACCGCCACGCTGGCCGCGCAGCCCTGGCACTACGTGCCGCTGCAGGCGCCGATGCGCGTGCGCGGCGTGCTCGCGCTGTCGCCCGCGCAACCGCGCTGGCTGCTCATTCCCGAGCAGGCGCAGCAGCTCGACACGCTGGCGCGGCAGATCGCCATCGCGCTGGAGCGCGTGCACTACGTCGAGGTGGCGCAGCAGGCGGTGGTCGAGATGGAGTCGGAGCGCCTGCGCAACGCGTTGCTCGGCGCCATCTCGCACGACGTGCGCACGCCGCTCACCGCGCTCATCGCCCTGGCCGAATCGCTGCAGACCCTGCCGCCCGAGGAGCACGGCAACGCCGCGCGCGCCATCGTCGCGCAGGCGCACGAACTGCATGCGCTGGTGAACAACCTGCTCGACATGGCGCGGCTCGAAAGCGGCATTGCGGGCGGCGCGGTGAACCTGCGGCGCGACTGGCAGTCGGTGGAAGAGGTGGTGGGCTCGGCCATTCGCGCGGCGCGCACCTCGCTCGGCAGCATCGTCGTGCAGACCGCGCTCGACCCCGAACTGCCGCTGGTCGAGTTCGATGCGGTGCTGATCGAGCGCGTGCTGGTCAACCTGCTGGAGAACGCCACCAAGTACGGCGCTGCGCCCATCGTGGTCGGTGCGCGGGCCGAGCCGGGCACGCTGGTGCTGACGGTGCGCGACCATGGGCCCGGATTGCCGGCCGCGTTGCTCGGACATGAACAGAAGCTGTTCGACAAGTTCACGCGCGGCGAGGCCGAGTCCGCCACGCCCGGCGTGGGCCTGGGCCTGGCGATCTGCAAGGCGGTGGTGAGCGCACACGGCGGCGACATCGCCGCCGGCAACGCGCTCGGCGGCGGTGCAGAATTCACGGTCACCTTGCCCCGCCGCGAGCCGCCCGAGTCGGCCGAAGCGCAACTCTGAACCCAGCCTCATGCCATCGCCCACCGCCATCGTGATCGAAGACGAGCCGCAGATCCGCCGGTTCGTGCGCGGCGCGCTCGAAGCCGAAGGCTGGGTGGTGCACGAGGCCGGCACGCTGCGCGACGGCCTGGCCGCGGCCGGCACGCGCCAGCCCGACCTGCTGGTGCTGGACCTCGGCCTGCCGGACGGCGACGGCGTGTCGCTGATCCGCGATGTGCGCGGCTGGTCGGCCGTGCCGATCATCGTGCTCTCGGCCCGCACCGACGAGGCCGACAAGATCGCCGCGCTCGACGCGGGCGCCGACGACTACCTCACCAAGCCCTTCGGCACCGGCGAGCTGCTGGCGCGCGTGCGGGCCAACCTGCGGCGCCCGCGTGCCGCAGGCGGCGGCAGCGAAGAGCCGCCCGAGGCGCTGTTCCGTTTCGGCGAGATCGAGCTGGACCGTTCCGCGCGCATCGTGCGCCGCGCAGGCGCCGAGGTGCATCTCACGCCGACCGAATACCGCCTGCTGTCGGTGCTGGCCACCAACGCGGGCCGCGTGCTCACGCAGCGCCAGCTGCTGCGCGAGGTGTGGGGGCCGTCGCACACGGACCAGAGCCACTACCTGCGCATCTACATGGGGCATCTGCGGCAGAAGCTCGAAGCAGACCCGGCGCAGCCGCGGCATCTGTTGACGGAAACGGCTGTGGGGTATCGGCTGGTGGTGTAGTTTGTAAGGGGAGCGGCGGTGGAGCCCGCTCCCTGTCTTGCTCCCTCTCCCGCTGGCGGGAGAGGGTTGGGGCGAGGGCAGACGGCCTGCGGTGTCGTGCCGTGCCGCCTGCCGGGAGCCCTCTTCAAAGACCGAAGAAGGAATTCAGGCCGCAATGCCCTTGTTCGGATTCAGCAAGAACTTCTCCCCCGTCGCCTGCTTGCCATACACCCCGATCGCGTCGAGCTGCAGCATCTCGACCAGCGACACCTCGCGCGTGTACTTGCTCGCGAACGTCGTCTTCAATTCAGCCACGACGCGCGCCTTCAAGCGTTGCGTGCCTTCATCGCCGAGCTTGCCGAGGAACGGGAACAGCAACCACCCGCCCATGCCCCACGCCATGCCGAAGTTGCGCACGAACTCCGTGGGGCTGCGGTCCAGGCCGCCGTAGATGTACACCTGCTTGTGCGTGGCCGAGCCGTAGCGGCTGTATTCCTTGGCGGTGCGGTTGATGGCGGCTTCCATGCAGCCGAGGATCTGCCCTGCCAGCTTGCCGCCGCCGGTCGCGTCGAAGGCCAGGGTTGCGCCGGTCTCTACCAGCGCCTGCGTCAAGTCTTCAAGGAACGTGGGCGAGCTCGCGTTGCACACGTACTTCGCGCCCAGTCCGCGCAGCAGGTCTTCCTGCTCCTGCTTGCGCACGATGTTCACCAGCGCGATGCCGTCCTTCTGGCAGATCTTGTTGAGCATCTGCCCCAGGTTGGACGCGGCCGCCGTGTGCACCAGCGCCTTGTGGCCCTCCATGCGCATCGTTTCCACCATGCTCAGCGACGTGAGCGGGTTGACGAAGCACGACGCGCCTTCGGCCGGCGTCGTGCCCTCGGGCAACACCATGCATTGCGCGGCGGCGAGGCAGCGGTACTGCGAGTACATCGCGCCGCCGATGGCCGCCACGGTCTTGCCCAGCAGCGCCTGCGCGGCCGGCGACGCACCGGCCTTGACCACCACGCCCGCGCCCTCGTTGCCCACGGGCATCGACTCGTCGAGCCGCGCGGCCATGGCGGGCCGGGCGCGTTCGGGCACGGTGGCGGTCACGACCGGGCGATCGGGCGTGCCCGAGGCCTTGGCGGTGCCCATGTCGGCCGCGCCGAACAACAGGCCCAGGTCGGACGGATTCAGCGGCGACGCCTCCACGCGGATCACCACTTCGTGGGCCTGCGGTTCGGGAATGGGGTCGTCGTGCAGCGAGAGTTCGAGTTCGCCGTTGGCGCGAACGAGGGAGCGGATTTGCAGTGCCATGGAGGAAGCCTTTGCAGGGGTTCGAAGATGGCCTGTGGCCACGGGGCGGCCAGTATAGGAGCGGGGTGCGAAAACCGCAGGCGCCTTCAGGACACCACCGGGATCGCCGGGGCATGGGCCAGCGCATGGCGCATCTTGACGGGGTCGAGCCGCTCGATGTAGCGCGGAATGTTGCGCCACAGCGTGTGGTAGCCGTAGCCGCCGCGCAGCATCTCGTGGCGTGCGCTCTCCTTGTCCCAGTCCTGCACCGCCATGCGGTACACCGCCGCCACCACGCCGGTGCGGTCGGCGCCGTGCATGCAGTGGATGAGCACCGGGCCGTGCTTCTGCGCCTCGCGAATGGCCGTGAGCGCGCGCAGCACCTTGGCGTCGTCGATGGACCAGGTGTTGATCGGCACGCGCACCAAGCGGATGCCGGAACCGGCGAACACCTTCTTGTCGTCGTTGAACGAACGCAGGCTCACCACGGTGCGAATGCCGAGCTGCTGCAGCGCCGCCATGTCGGCACGCCGCGGCTGCGCGCTGCGGTACAGCGTGGGCGTGATGCGGTGCAGGTTCTCGACCTGCAGTTCGTCCAGCGCGTCGGCCCAGTGGCCGGGGCGCGGCGCGACGGCGTGGGTGTCGTCCGGCTTGCGTGCCTTGCTCATGGCTTGCGCCGCCAGTGCCGCACGGCCAATATCAGCAGCGCCACCGCGAGCCCGCCCCAGTAGTCGACCGGCGCGCCCCACAGCCAGTGCTTGTGCCAGAAGGCATCGACCGGGTTGAAGCGCGCCCAGCCGAAGGCCGGGTTGATGAGGAACCACAGGAAGTCTTCGCAGACCCAGAACACGATGAGGCCCGCCACCGCCAGCCCCACGTTGCGCCACGTCCAGCGGCCGTTGAAGGCCAATGGCGAAAAGAACACCAGCGCCATGAAGGTGAACACCCACGCGTGGTAGCCCGTCATGGCGCGGCCGCCCCAGAACAGGTCGAGCCAGATGCTGTTCTCGATGCGCCAGGTCGGCAGCGAGGTGGCCCAGCCCGCGCCGCCTTCGATCTGGATCTCGGCGTTGGCGAAGAAGAAGGCCATGACGACCACCCAGGCGAGGTAGCCGAGCGTGCGGCCGACGCCGGTCTCTTCGACGGTGCCGTTCATGCTGCGGTCCCCGTCGTGGCGCCCAGCACATGCTGCAGCACCGCGCGCGCGGCCTGCGGCTTGCCCAGCGCGCGGCTGCGCGCGGCCATGGCCGCGAGCTTGGCCGGGTCGGCCATCAGCCGCGCGACCTTGTAGTCCAGGCCGATGGCGTCGTAGGCGAGCCAGGCCGCGCCTTCTTCCATCAGGAAGCCGGCGTTGTGTTCTTCCTGCCCTGGAATGGGCGAGATCAGCAGCATCGGCTTGCCCAGTGCCAGGCATTCCGACACCGTGAGCCCGCCGGGCTTGGTCACGACGAGGTCCGCCGCGGCCATGAGCTTGTGCATCTCGTTGGTGAAGCCGATGGCCACCACGCGGCCCGGGTAGCGCCGGGCCAGCGCTTCGAGCCTGCCGTGGGTCTCCACGTTGCGGCCCGCCACCGCGATCACCTGGAAGTTGCCGTCGCTGCCCAGGCCGAGCACACGTTCGACCATGCTGGCCAGGTCGCCCACGCCCGCGCCGCCCGAGGCCATCAGCAGCACCGGCCGAGCGGGGTCGAGGCCGAGTTCCGCCACGCAGGCGTTGCGCGCCAGTGCCGGCACCTCGGGCTCGGAGAACGCGGGCATCACCGGGATGCCCGTCACATGGATGCGGTCCGCCGGAATGCCGCGCGCCCGCAGGCGAAACGCGACCTCCTCGGTTGCCGCGAGGTAGCCCGTCATGCCCGGCACCAGCCACATGTTATGCAGGTCGTAGTCGGTGATCTGCAGCCACACCGGGTAGTCGATGCGCCCGCGGTTGCGTTCGCGCATCAGCAGTTCGGCCGGCAGGAAGTGCGTGCAGATGACGGCATCGGGTTGCTCGCGGCGAATTTCCTTCACCAGCGCCCCGGTGCTGAGGCGCTCGATGCCACGGCGCAGGCGCTGCGAGGGCGCGTGGTGCGGTGTGCTGTCGGTGCGCTGGTGCAGGTACGACCAGAGGTCGGGTGCGCGGTTCACGAGCTGGATGTACCAGTCCGTGTAGACCTTGCGAAAGCCGCCGGCCACGTGGGCCATGGCGTCGATGTGGACCGCCGTGCAGGGCGGGGAAAGGGTCTGGGCGGTGGCGGCAAGCGCCTGTGCTGCACGCACGTGGCCGTTGCCGGCGCTCACGCTGAGGATCAGGAGTTTGGTCATGAATTCCGGGAGTTGCGGGGATTATGGCCATGGCATGTGGCACTCACGCCGTGCTGATCCTGGGTGCGCTCACGCCGACGGGGTACCTTGCTCCGCGAATGTCCTCCGGCCTGCGGCCTCCCCCTTTATTTCGCTGCGCAAGGCACCCCATCGACGTGAGCGTTGTCAGCAGCGGTGGTTGATCGGCCGCAAACCGGCAGCGTGCCCAGGTGGACAGGGCGTCGGGTGCTCCCCGCAGCGAAATAAAGGAGGAGGGGCGCAGCCCCGGGGGACATTCGCGCAGGGGAGTACCCGGCGGCCTGTGCACCCGCCCCGGACAGCTGTGTGGGCCTCAGAGCGGCGCGCGCGAGGTGACGAACTGATTCACCCCTTCCGCAGCCCTTGCCCGAATGGCCTCGAAGCTGGTGTTCTCGACAATGCGCCCGTTCTCGAACACCGTCTGAAGAAGGTCGACTTGCCCCGCCGACAGCGTTTCTTCACGCACCGTGGTCTCGACCCCGCCCGCACCGCGCACCAGCGCCAGCCGCCCCTTCTTCGACGCCTTGCTCACATCGCCCACCGGCGACTTGTACACGTCGCGCCACTCGCCGTTCACCTGCATGGCCGAGCACTTCATTGCCCACTGCATGGTGTCCCGGTTGACCTGCTGCAGCAGCCCGCCGCCCATGCCGAAGGAGATGTTCTCCGTCGAGAACCCGTTGTGGAAAAAGTTCGACAGGCACAACCGCAGCGAATCCAGGTTCACGCCGTCGCCCTGGATGATGCGCACGTTGTTCAGCACCCGGAAGCCCTTCGCGTTCGTCGTCGTGCCGAAACGATCGGCCAGGATCCGCGCCACCTTCAGCGTCGTTTCCGCCGGGTCGCCCGAGTCGGGCCGCACCACCAGCGTCGACCCCGAGGCCACCACCTTCGCCTTCAGCTCGCCGCCCCAGATGCGCGCGCAGGCATTGAAGATGTCGTAGCTGTCGCTCACCACCGCAAACGTGGCGCCCGGCTTGCCGAACTGGTCGATCATGTTGCTGTAGGCATCGGCTTCATGGTCGCGGCCCCAGCCCGTGATGGTGCTGTGCTCGGCCGCGGGAATCGAGAAGCCCGCCACGTCGCAGTCGTAGTAACGGCGCGCCGCGACCAATGCGGCCAGCGTGTCGGTGCCCATGAAGTTGACCAGGTGGGCCATGCCGCCGAGCGCCGCCGATTCCAGGCTCGACACGCCGCGCGCGCCGAAGTCGTGCAGCCTGAACGCGATCTGCCCTTGCGGGTCGTCGCAGGTCGCTTCCAGGTAGCGCAGGAGCGTGGTGCGGGCCGCGGCCGACAGCGTGGCCACCGTGGTCGGGTACCAGATGGCGCGCAGCAGCTCCGTCTCGAGAAAGCTCGTGACCCAGAAGAACTCGGGGTCGGTGTTCTCGATGGTCGCGAGCACGTTGTGCACCGGCGTCACGCTGCCCTCGGGCACCGCGCGGATGCGCACCGGCATCAGCCCGCCGTGCTTCTCGATCAGCCGCAGCCAGCCTTCGCGGTTGAAGGGCTCGCCGTGCACCGCCATGAGCGCGGCGGCCTCTTCGACGTCTTCGAGCGTCACCGGCGTCTGCAGGTATTCGCGCAGGTAGGCCTGCAGTCCGAAGAACAGCGAGTGGCTGAAGATGCCGCCGCGCGACTCGATGTAGCTGTACACCGTTTGCGTGCCGGGGGGGTACTGCATCCAGTGCGACACCTTGTAGGAGTCGGTGCGAAGCAGCAGGTTGTTGCCCAGGGGTGAAGAGGTGAGATTGCGGTTCATGTGTGAAAGCTCCTTTCACTGTGGCGCCCGTCAACCGGGGCCGTGCTTGCTAAAAAGTCGGGGCCGTTCAGTTCTTGCCCAGACCACCCAGAAAATGGTTCGCAATGAAGAAGTGGTCTTCGTAGATGCGGTCCTGCATGTCGAGAAATTCGGTGATCGGCACCCAGCGCACCTCGGCCGCGTCGTCGTCGGCGCGCACGTCCGACAGCCCCGCCCACTGGTTGTGCGCCAGCTCGAAGAAAAAGCCGTGCGTGATGGTGCGTCCGCGCTGCGAGCGGTCGGGCGCGTCGAACACATGGCTGGCCTTCATGCTGCCGTTGAGCACGGGCACGGGCACCTTCAGGCGGGTTTCTTCCTTCAGCTCGCGGATGGCCGCGTCCTGCAGCCGCTCGTGCTGGCCGACGAAGCCGCCGGGCAGCGCCCAGGTGCCCTTGCCGGGATGGAACTTGCGCTGCACCAGCAGGATGTGGCCGGCCTCGACCACGATGGCGTCCACCGTGGTGTAGATGGGCGGAAAGCTGCTGCCCGCATAGCGGTACTTGTCGCGGTAGTCGGCCAGGAAGGCGCGCTCTTCGCAGAGCTCGGCGTAGTCGGCGGTGCGGGTGAACTGGTCGAGAAAGGCGGCCGTGCCGTCGGGCAGGTCGGCGCGCGCCAGCTGGCCGCGGTTCTCGGGGTCGAAGTAGAGGCTGCGCACGTCGGTGGCGTTGAGGCTTTCCACGTTCTGGTGGCCGACGAATTCCCAGTGCGGGAAGAGCTTGAGGTAGTAGCTCGATGCGTCCTTGAGGTGGCCCACCAGCGCCACCCTGGCCTTGGCCGGCACGTGGCCGTCCTGCACGATGAGCCGCTCGACGGCGGACTGGATCGATGCGATCCAGAGCTGGTCGTTGTAGGGCGAGTCGCCCACGCCGACCACGCTCACGCGCATCTGCTCGGTGCCGCGCAGGCAGGCGCGCACCATGCGTTCGCGTTCGTCGAAGGTGAAGGGGTTCTTGACGCTGCGGGGCTTGCGGTCGGAGCCGACCACCACGATGACCCGCTCGGCGGCGCGAAGACCTTCTTCGATGAGTCTTTGGTGTCCGAAATGGACGGGTTGGAAACGCCCAATGACGATGGCGTATTGAAACTTGCGTGCAGTCTGAGTGCTTGGTGTGTTCACTTGGGAATCCCCCAAAAAGGGCGAGATCAACTCTCGCCTGTGTTCAGGATAGCATCGGTGCCGCACACAGATCAAGCCCTGCCGATGACCGAGCCTTCCAATTCCCCCCACGCGCCCGTGCGCCTCAACAAGCGCATGGCCGAGCTCGGCATGTGTTCGCGCCGCGAGGCCGACGAGTGGATCGCCAACGGCTGGGTGAAGGTGAACGGCAAGCCGGCCGAGATGGGCGTGAAGGTCACGCCTTCGGACCGCGTCGAGATCGACAAGGCGGCCAAGGGCCAGCAGGCCAACCAGGTCACCATCCTGATCAACAAGCCCATCGGCTACGTGAGCGCGCAGGCCGAGGACGGGCACGAGCCGGCGGTCTCGCTGTTCACGCCGCAGAACCGCTGGGCGGAAGACAACACGCGCTTCTTCTTCCACCCGCACCAGCTGCGCGGCCTGGCGCCGTGCGGCCGGCTCGACATCGATTCCATCGGCCTGCTGGTGATGACGCAGGACGGGCGCATCGCGCGCCAGCTCATCGGCGAAGACTCGGTGATGGAGAAGGAATACCTGGTGCGCGTGGCCTACCACGGCCTGGGCCAGCCCGCGCCCACCGGCCAGCTGGTGCGCATGGACGACGACGACCCCATCACCACCAACGTGCAGGCGGTGTTTCCGCCAGCCATGCTGGCCCGGCTGCGCCACGGCCTGAGCCTGGACGGCCAGGCGCTCAAGCCGGCGCGGGTCGAATGGCAGAACCCCGAGCAGCTGCGCTTCGTGCTCACCGAAGGCAAGAAGCGCCAGATCCGCCGCATGTGCGAGCTGGTCGGGCTGAAGGTGGTGGGCCTGAAGCGGGTGCGCATCGGCAAGGTGATGCTGGGCAACCTGCCGGTGGGGCAATGGCGCTACCTGGGACCGCACGAGAAGTTCTGAGCCGGCTCAGCCTGCCTTAAGTTTGGGTCATTACGCTGCGCCCGGCGCAGGCACTTCCGATCATCCCGTTCGCGTGCTACCTTGCGGCCGAAGGAGTCGCCGCGATGCGCGTACTGTTGGTGGAAGACGATGAAATGATCGGGCGCAGCCTGAAGCAGGCGCTCGAAGGCGCGGGCTGGTCCGCCGACTGGGTGCGCGACGGCGAGCTGGCGCAAAGCGCGCTGGGCGACGGCGGCTACACCTGCGTGCTGCTCGACCTCGGCCTGCCCAGGCAGGACGGCACCGAGGTGCTTCGGCGGGCCCGCGAGCGCGGCGATGCCACCCCCGTGCTGGTGCTCACCGCGCGCGACGGCCTGGACGACCGCATCCACAGCCTCGACCTGGGCGCCGACGACTACCTGCTCAAGCCCTTCGAGTTCCGCGAACTGCTCGCGCGCATGCGCGCCGTGGTGCGCCGGCGCGACGGTGCGGCGCATTCGCTGGTCGGCGGCGGTGCGCTGCAGCTCGACCTCACCACGCGCGAGGTGCTGGTCAACGGCGCGCGCGAGGCGCTCACCGCGCGCGAGTTCGCGCTGCTGCATGCGCTGCTGGAGCGGCCCGGCGCCATCCTGTCGCGCGAGCAGCTCGAGAACCGCATCTACGGCTGGGGCGAGGAAGTGACCAGCAACGCCATCGACGTGCTCATCCACGGCATGCGCCGCAAGCTCGGCGCCGATGCCATCCGCAACGTACGCGGCCTCGGCTGGCGCGTGGCCGCATGACCCGTGCGGTGCGCGGCGGCGGCCGCTGGTGGCGGCCGGGTTCGCTGCGCACGCAACTGCTGCTGTGGCTCATCACGCTGCACCTGGGCGCGGCCGTGCTCACGGCGTGGTTCTCCTTCGTGGCCTACGGCAACCTGGTGCACAACGCGCTGGACGACCAGATGCGGCTGGTGGCCGAGTCGTATGCGGGCAGCGATCCGCAGAAGCTGCCGCGTCCGATGGACGGCGAGGCCGCGTTCTCGCGCGGCAGCTTCATCGTGCAGATCTGGAGCGCCGACGGCCGCACCTTGCGCGCCACGTCGTGGCCCGCGCTGTCGGTGCCGCTGCAGCCGGGGCCGGGCTTCAGCGACGTGACCACGGGATCGCGCGCCGGTGCCAGCTGGCGCGTGTTCACCGCCGAGCCGGGTCCGCGCGCCGACCAGCCGCGCGTGCAGGTGCTGCAGAACGAGGACTACCGGCGCCGCCGCGCACTGCGCCGCGCGCTGCTCGAAGGCCTGCCGATCACGCTGCTGCTGCCGCTGGCGTTGCTGATCCTGTGGATCATCGTGTCGGCGGCCTCGCGCTCGCTGCGCGCGGTGGCGCGCGACGTCGCCTCGCAGGACGAGCGCAGCCCGACCGAGCTGTCGTTGGCGCGCGTGCCCGACGAGATCGCGCCGCTGGTGGGCGCCTTCAACAACCTGCTGTCGCGCGTGCGCAGCGCCTTCGCCACGCAGCGGCGTTTCGTGCAGGACGCCGCGCACGAGCTGCGCACGCCCATGGCCGCCATCGGCCTGCAGATCGAGAACCTGCGCGCGCACGTGCCGGCCGGCGAAGCCACAGAACGCTTCAACCAGCTCGAGGCCGGCGTCACGCGCGCGCAGCACCTGATCGAGCAGCTGCTGCACCTGTCGCGCCAGGACGCGCCGCAAAGCGGCAATGCGCGCGAGCGTGTCGACATCGAGGTGCTGCTGCGCGAGAGCGTGAGCCAGTTGATGGTGCTGGCGGATGCGCGGCGCGTGGACATCGGCTTCGAAGGCGAAGGCCGCATCACCGCCGTGGTGTTCGCCCCCGCGGCCGAGTTGCGCAGCGTGTTCGACAACCTGCTCGACAACGCGCTGCGCTATGCGCCCGAGGGCGGCGTGGTCGACGTGAAGCTGCGCCAGGTCGACGGGCATGCGGTGGTCGACGTGCTCGACAACGGCCCCGGTATTCCGCAAGCCGTCATCGGCCGCGTGTTCGACCGCTTCTTTCGCGTGCCGGGTTCGGTGGCCGGCGGCAGCGGGCTGGGCCTGGCGATTGCCCGCACCGCCGCCGAGCGGCACGGCTTGCGCATCGAGCTGCGCAACCGTGACGACGGGCCGGGGCTGATGGCGCGTGTGCACCTGCCGTCCTTGCCAACGTAGAGTGGGCAAGAACGGGGTTGCGCCACTCACTCGCAGCTAAGTCTTCGCTCACCATCCCATCAGTCTGCGTGCCTAGAGTGCGTTCAGGTCCTGCCGCGCGCAGTTCGCTCGATGGCACGCGACCCGAGACAACCTGAAACCCAGGAGAACACACATCATGCGCACTTCCTTCAAGCTTCTTGCCGTCGGTTCCTTCGCTGCGCTGGCGGCCTTGGGCACGGTCCAGGCGTCGGCCGAAACCATGGACGGCTCCGACTTTCATCCGCTGCAGATGAACTCGCCCGAACGGCCCGAGGTGCAGGCCGGCGCCATGGCCGCAGCCCGCCCGACGGGTACCGAACCCATGGGCCAGTCGACCAGCGCGCCCGCGATGAACTCGACGCTGCCCGTGGCCGACATCCAGGCCGGCGCCTATGCGGCTTCGCACCCGACCGGCACCGAGCCGATCGGGCAGTCGACCTCGCTGCCGATGGTGAAGTCCGGCAGCGGCAGCTGACGGCGTTGCTGGCGGCGCGCCCCACCGGGCGCTATCCTGCGGCCTCCAGCAACGAGGAGAGCCGCGCATGCCAAGCTTCGCCATTCGGCACATCGCCACCGCCGCCTGCATGGCTGCGGTGGTACTTCTTTCGGCATCGAACGCCGCCGCGCAGGGCACCGTCAACGCGCTGTGCAGCACGGACGCGGGCTGGTGCGAAGCGGCCGCCGCGGCCTTCACGCGCGAGACGGGCATTCGGGTGCTGCAGGCCCACAAGGGCACTGGCGAAATCGGCGCCCAACTGCGCGCCGAGGCCGCCAACCCCAAGACCGACATCTGGTGGGGCGGCACCGGCGACCCGTTCCTGCAGGCCGCCGAGCAGGGCCTGCTGGAGCCCTACCGGCCGGCCTACATCAACGACCTGCACGACTGGGCGGTGCGCCAGTACGCGCTGTCGCAGAACATGGTGGGCGGCTTCTACACGAGCGCGATGGGCTTCGGCTTCAACACCGATCTGCTGAAGAAAAAGAAGCTGCCCGAGCCGAAGTGCTGGGCCGATCTCATCAAGCCCGAGTACAAGGGCGAGATCGAGATCTCGCACCCGGCGTCCAGCGGCACGGCGTACACCATCATCGCGGGCCTGGTGCAGCAGATGGGCGAGGACGCGGCCTTCGACTACCTCAAGAAGCTGAACAGGAACGTCACCAGCTACACCCGCAGCGGCCAGGCGCAGGCGCCCAACGTGGCCAAGGGCGAGGTGGCCATCGGTGTGAGCTTCATCTTCGGCTTCGAGAAGTGGCGCCACGACAAATTTCCCGTGAAGACCGCCGCGCCCTGCGAGGGCACGGGCTACGAGGTCGGCGGCATCGCGCTGGTGAAGGGCGCGCGCAACAAGGAGAACGCGAAGCGCTATTACGACTGGCTCATGAGCCCCGCGGGCCAGTCCATCGGCGCCAAGGCCGGCAGCCTGCAGTCGCCGGCCAACAAGACCTTCAAGCCCGACCCGCGCATTCCGTCGATGGCCGACGTGAAGCTCATCAAGTACGACTTCGAGAAGTACGGCAAGGCGGACGAGCGCAAGCGCCTCATCGACCGTTGGACGCGCGAAGTCGAATCCCAGCCGAAGTAGGGCTCGCCCCCAGGCTTCGCGCACTTCGTGTCGCTGCTCCTTTCCCCTACCGGGGGCAACACCTGCGGCCCGGCAAAGCCGGAGCATTTGGCTCGCCCCCAGGCTTCGCGCACTTCGTGTCGCTGCTCCTTCCCCCTACCGGGGGCAACACCTGCGGCCCGGCGAAGCCGGTTCCGCGGTGTTCCTGGAAGTAGTCTTCAGGACGTGCAGGGCTTGTTGTGGGAGGCGTGCATGCCCTTGGTCTTGGCGTCGGCCTCGCTCAGGTACTCGCCCTTCTTGGTCTTGCCGTAGTAGCGGTCGCCCATGCAGTGGTAGACCTTGGTCTCGTCGTTGGCCCACACCTTGCCCGCGCCGCCGCCGGGCGCGGCCGCCATCTTCGTGAGGTCGGGCGCGCCGGGCGTGCGGGTGGCCGTGCCGGTGGTGGGGGCCACGCCGGTCTTGTCGACGCTGGCCGACTGCGTCTCCACCGCGGGCACCGCCGCGGCGGGTGCGGCCGGGGCGGCGGCCTTGCCGTACCAGGTCTTGATGCCCTTGTGGCCGCGGCAGGCGCCCGACTTGGTGTCGGGCGAGGCGTAGCTGTCGTCCTTGCATTGCACGGTGGTGCCGGCGGGCGCACCGGCGGGCACCTGGGCCTGGGCCTGCATCTGGGCGCCCAGCGCAGCCAGGCCGAGGCAGGCTGCGATCCAGGTCATCCGGGGGTTCTTGTTCATGCAAAGCTCCTGAAGGGTGAGGGAAAGATCCACGCCGGAGCTTTGGGGATCGATCCCAGCGCCAGCTGACTTGGCGCGGGCAAAGGCGTTCAGGGCGGTTCGGCGGGTTTCAGGGCGAACTGGCGGTGAACGTGACCTGCCCGAGGTAGACCCCGGCCGGGCGGCTCGTGAGGTTGGCGTACGAGAAGGTCCAGTTCGCGGCGCGCTGCGTCACCAGGGTGCCGAAGGCGGTGGGCGTCACGTTCACGGCCGCGCCCGTCCCGGCGTTGGGAATCGCCGGCGCGGGCAGCGTGGCGTTGTCGCTGGCCACCGTGATCTCCGACATGGGAATGGTGTTCGCGCTGGTGGTGCTGGTGAGCGGCGTGCTCGCGGTGGCACGCAGGCTGACCTGGCCGCCGTTGCTGCGCACCTCCACCGCCAGCTTGACGCCTGCCGCGGGCGCCACCGCGAAGGCCGGCGCCGCGCCGCTCCAGTTGGCCGCCGTGTTGTTGCCTGCGACCGGCGTGGTCGGCCCGCCGGGAATGGTGGGTGTGAGCGTGAAAGCCGCGCTGTCGACGGTGCCGCTGGTCGTGGGCCAGGCGCCGGTGCCCAGCCGGAAGAACACGAACTTGTCGATGTTGACGGTGAACTTCAGGTCGACGAAAGCCGGCGTGCCGAGGCCGAGGGTGGTGGCCGTGTCGGCGTGTGCCGGGCCGGCTCCGGCGGCCGCTGCAGCGCAGAGGGCCATCACGCAAACCGGGCAGACCCGGCGAGGCGGGTCGGCGCGCCGCATCAGCGGAACTCCGCGTTCACCTTGAAGCCGCCTTTCTCCCAGTCGAGCGTGCCGGCGGCCTTCAGCGGGTACACCGGCGCGGCCGCCTTGCCGTCGCCTTCGGGCTTGGGCGTCAGCGGAAGCTGGCGCGTCTGTCCCGGCAGCACCGGCGTGCCCTCGGGCACCAGCTCGAAGCGCTTGCCGGCGGCGTCGGTTGCGTCCAGGCTGCCGTCCAGGCGGCCGTGCGCGTCGCCGGTGTTGCTCACCGTGACGTACGGCGTGCGCTGGCCGTGCACGTCGCGCGTGCCGACCTGGCTGAGCGCCAGCTTGGGCTCGGCACCGTTGAGCAGCACGTACACCGCCACCGCGATGCGCCCGGTGACCGGCAGGCTCAGGCTGGCGCCGCCCTGCCCGATGGCGGCGCGGTAAGCCGGCTCCACGCCCTCGATGGCCAGCATGAAGCGGCATTCGCCGCGCGGCGCATCGGCCGGCGGCTCGATCTGGAAGCGGAACGACGCCTTGCCGCGCGCGGGCACCTTCACCGTCTTGCGTTCCAGCAGCACCCAGGGCCGGCAACTGCCGGGCTGCAGCGGGTCGAGGTACGAGATCTCGCCCTCGGGCGAGTAGCTCCAGTCGATCGTGCGCACCGACACTTCGGTGGCGGCGGCGCCCACGTTGTGGATGTCCAGCGACTGGCCCAGCCGTGCGCCGCTCTTGGCGGACAGCTCGAAGCGCGACGGCATGATCGCGATCTCGAACGGTGCGGCCCCTGCGGGCGGCGCCGCGCACAGCGCGACGAAGGCGGCCAGCGCGTAGGAAGCGAAGGAAGCGAAGCAAGCGCCGTGGGAATGTCCCGTCGAAAGCAGTCGTGTCATGGCAATGTCTCTATTTCGAAATAAGCCTCGAAGCCCAGCGGCATGCCGCGCGAGAGCCGCACCTGGCGCACGTCGAGCTGCCACACCAGGTCGAGCGCCTCGGTCATCCACGCGTCGCGCACCACGCCGTTCCACACCGGCACGCGGTCGCCGGGCCGGCCGCTGCCGCTGGCGAACAGGCCGTTGGTGCGCCAGCTGACCTCCAGGCCGGCGGGCGAGAGCAGGCCCGGCACCGCCATCGGCAGCACGTAGTAGATGCGCGCCTGGCGGCCCACGTAGCGCGCGGTGGCCAGCCGGTAGTGCACCCGCCCGAAGGCGATGCGCGCGATGGGCGAGGCGGTCGCACCGGGCGCGACGATGGGTGAGTCGTCCGCCGGTGCGCGCACCTGCGCGCTCGGCGAGGTCGAGTCGTCCAGCCGCTCGACCCGCGCATGGGCTGCGCCCGGCACGCCGGCCAGCCAGGCCAGCAGGCCGGCTGTCACCGAGCGGCGTGCGCACGAAGCGGCGGCTTGCATGGTCAAAGCATGGTGGCGGTGAAGCGCACCGTGCCGCTGTAGCTGCCGGCCGGGTACACCGTGGTGTTGGCGTACTTGAAGGTCAGCGTGTTCGACATGAAGCGGGTGTCGCTGTTGACCAGCAGCACGGTGGCCGTTGCCCCATTGAAGCTGGCGAGCGTCTGCGTCGAGCCGGCCGCGAAGCTGCCGTTCTGGATGTCGCCCTCGGCGGGGCTGGTCGCGTTGGTCGACACCCAGCTGATGTCGCTGAACGGAATGACGTTGGCGCCGCAAGTGGCCGAGGTGGTGCAGGTGAGCCCCGCCGGCACGGTGGCGGTGAGCGTCACCGGCCGCGTCTCGGCCAGCAGCCTGGCCGGGCGCGCCGGGCTGATGCGGATGGTGATCGACTGCGAGCCTGCAATGGCGGTGCCCGTCGCCAGGCCCGCGTTGGTGCCGGTCGCGTTGAACACCACCTCGTCGATGGCCGCGGCCGAGCCCACCTGCAGCGTGATGCCGTAGGGGGAAGCGGTGGGTGCGTAGGTGAAGACTGCGTCCGCGCGCGGCGCCATGCCGGCGAGGAGCGCGAGGGCCACCGCCGCGCGCAGCGGTTCAGACACTGGTGGCGGTGTAGGTGATGACGGTCGTGTAGGTGCCCGGCGTCCAGGTGAGGGCCGTGCCGGTCAGCGAGAAGGTCCAGGTGCCGGTGGCGACGGTGGACGGCACGAAGGTGCTCGCCGCCGCGCCGGTGGCCACCAGCGTCGCGCCGCCGGGGTGCGCCAGGCCCGCGCCGGAGCTCACGCCGATGTTGGTGAGCAAGGGGCCGCCGGTGGGCGCGAAGTCGGCCGCCGTGTAGGTGAGCGAGCCGCCGCCGCTGCTGTTGGTCCACGCCGACACCGGCACCGCCGCCGGGTTGGTCACGGTGCCGAGCGTGGGCGCGGTGCCGTCCCAGTTGGCCGCCTGGTTGTTGCCGGCCGTGATGGTGGGCGCGGTGGCCCAGGTGATCGGCGCGGTCCAGTTCAGCGTGTCGCCGCTGCCCGCTTGGGCGCCCACGCGCAGCAGGATCAGCCTGGGCACCGTCACGCTCAGGTTGAGGCGGGCCTGGGCCGTCACGGTGGGCACGCCGGTGCCGTAGCCGTACTGGCTCTCGGCCAGTGCCATGCCGGCGGCCAGCGCCAGGGCCGCGCCTGCGGCCAGGGTGAGCAATCTCGGGTGGTGTCTCATCTCGGTTTCCTTTGCGTTGCGGTGGAACAAACAAAAAAGGTGGTCACTGCCCCACCTTGATCACGGGGATCGAGGTGCTGGCCTGGCCACGCAGCGGAACGTCGACGCTCGCGCCCGCGTCGCGTGCCGGCCCCCAGGGCAGCGGCACGGTCTCGGGCGTGAGGGTGAGCTGGTGGCGCCCGGTGGTCACCAGCGGAAATTCGAACCGGCCGTCGCGGTCGGTGGTGGCGCGGTAGCGGCCGTCGAGCAGCACCTCGACGTTGGCGACGCCGCCTTCGCCGATCTGCGCCTCCCCGTCGTTGTCGGCATCGAAGAACACGCGCCCGGCCACGCTGCCGCCGCCGGCGCTGCCGTTGCGAGCGCCCGCGGCCTGGTAGGCCGTGCCGGCGGAGCCTTCCCAGCGCAGGTAGACGTACACCGTCTTGTCGGTGGTGCGAAAGAGCGCCGGTGTGTTCAGCGCCACCGGCACCGTGGTGGCGCGCGCCTGGTTCAGGCTGGCGGAAATGCCCGCGCGCCAGCCGGGCGCCAGGTCTTTCTCGGCGCCGACCGTGCCCGACAGCCCGCGGCTGGTGTACAGGCCGCCGTGCTGCGAGGTGTAGCGCAGGTTGCCCGTCACGCTGAAGCCGCTGGCCACCCAGAAGCGGAATTGCGCGCCCGCCGTGGGGTAATGGCGCACGTCGCCGCTGCTCTGGTCGCGTGCGTAGCCCAGCGTGGTGGTGAGTTCGGGGCGCATGGTCTCGTAGCGCCCGCTGATCCAGTCCTGCTCCCACTGCAGCTCCTGCCCGGTGGCCGTGCCGTCGCCGAGCACGATGGCCTCGTTGCGCCGCACCGCCAGGTTGAAGCGGCTGCGCGGCCAGTCGAAGAAACGCGTCTGGTAGAAGGCGTTGGCGTACAGGCTGCGAAAACGGTCGCCCTGGCCCGAGGTCGCGGCCGCGGTGCCCGTGCCTTCGCGCTCGTAGCGTGTCTGCGTCAGGCTCACGCTGCCGCCGAACGAGGTGTTGCGGTCCACCAGGTACTGGAAGTTGCCGCTCGCGCCGGCCCGGCGGTAGCCGAAGAGGTTGAAGCTGTCGTTCGGCGCGGCGCGCTCGAAGTCCAGCCCGGCGCCCCAGTTCAGGCGGTTGTCGCTGCGGTCGATGCGCCAGTACGCGCCGCGCGTGCCGGTGGCCAGCGGGTAGTCGCCGAAGTACAGGTCGGGCCGCGCCGCGTACGCGCCCAGCTCGTGCCGGTAGGCGCCGGTGCGCGCTGGCCTCCACGAACAGGCCCTGCGAAGCGCCCGTGGCCACGCCCGGCGTCGGCGAGGTGGTGCGGCTGCCCACCAGCGTGGCGCGCGCGCGCAGGTCGCCGTCGCGCAGCAGCTGGCCGCCGTAGCCGATCGAGGTGGCCCAGCTGTCGACGTCCTTGCGCCCGAAGCCTTGCGCCGTGACCGGGTCGAAGTAGTAGGCCGGGATGCCGCGCGCCTGTTCGAGCTGGAACGAGGTGAACCACGGGTCGCCCAGGCGCTTGGTGAGCCCGAGCCAGCCGAGCGTGCCCTGGCTCTTTTCGAAGCCGGGAAACGGGCCGCCCGTGAGGTTGCCGCGCTCGCCGAAGCCCGCGCGCACGTCCAGGTCGGCGTTGAAGATGCGTGTCGATGCGCCCCGCACGGTGGTCGAGCCCAGCGAGAGCCGGTAGTTGCGCGCCAGCCCTTCGGTGAGCTCGCTGTAGATGTCACCCACCGCGCTGTCGGCAAAGGTCTGCGTGGTCAGCGGAAAGCCGAGGTTGCGCAACGTGAAGCGCGCGCTGGTGGGATCTCGCGCATAGCCCAGCGAGCCGATGCCTCCGCCGCCCAGGAAGCTGTCGCCACTCAGGTGGCGCGCGTCGGCCTGCAGCACGAACTCGCCGTAGTTGAGCGTTTCGCGGCGGTACTCGAGGCGCTGGCCGAACTCGGTGGCGCGCTGGCGGCGGTAGCCGGTGCTGGTGGCGTCGCCCAGGCCGATGCGGCTTTCCACCAGCCAGGCCCGAAAGCCCTGCGGCTGCTCGGGCTCGGCATCGACCTCGTTCGTCACGGGGTCGGTGGCGTTCATGAAGCGGTCTTCGTAAGCCTTGGGCGCGGACTCCATGAGCGCCCGCAGACGCGCCTGCTCCACCTCTGCGCGGTCGACGGGTTCGATGCGCGCGTCAGCCATGTCGGGGCCGGCCGGGGCCGCCATGCTGCTGCTGCTCTTCGGGGGTGATGCGCTCTGCCCGTGAGCGCACGGCAGCCCTGCCAGCGCCGCAGCGCATCCGATCCACACGGGGGCCCAGGCCGGGCGTCGGCGTGCGCCGGCGGGACCGACCGCGGTACGCAATGCCTCTCGAATCATCAAACGACATCCCTGTTTTCCCGGGGCGCTGCCGCCGTGTTGTGGAGCCAAGAACAGGATATTTCCAAAAATGTTATCTACGGTAACTTTTGATGACAACGCGGGTTTCTACTTCGGCGGAACGTTGGTTTTTGTTCTTCAGGAATGCGCAAAATGGGCCTTTCGACCTCATCGCAGACTTGATGAAGTCGAAGGACCTCCCCACTTGAGAAGCAGGCGCAACGTCACACGGCAGGCGCCTGCCGGCTTAGAATTTTTTGGATTCGATATTTCTTTTCTCCATGGCTGATTCCTCCAACACCAAACTCCCCTTCCAGGCCGAAGTCGCGCAACTGCTGCACCTCGTCACGCACGCGCTTTATTCCAACAAGGAAATCTTTCTTCGCGAGCTGATCTCGAACGCGTCCGACGCGTGCGACAAGCTGCGCTTCGAGGCGCTGGACCAGCCCGACCTGTACGAAGACCAGCCCGAGCTCGACGTGCGCATCTCGTTCGACAAGGCCGCGCGCACGCTCACCATCACCGACAAGGGCATCGGCCTGTCGCGCCAGGAAGCGATCGACAACCTCGGCACCATCGCCAAGAGCGGTACCAAGGACTTCATGAGCAAGCTCAGCGGCGACCAGAAGGCCGACGCGCAGCTCATCGGCCAGTTCGGCGTGGGCTTCTACTCGGGCTTCATCGTGGCCGACCGCATCACGGTCGAGTCGCGCCGTGCGGGCGTGCCGCCGGAGCAGGGCGTGCGCTGGGCCAGCGGCGGCGCCGGCGACTTCGACGTGGCCGACATCACGCGCGCCGCGCGCGGCACCAGCATCACGCTGCACCTGCGCGACGACGCCGACGAGTACCTCAACGCCTGGAAGATCAAGCAGGTCGTGGGCAAGTACTCCGACCACATCTCGCTGCCTATCCTGATGGAAAAGGAAGAGTGGAAGGAAGGCGAGAACGACCAGCCCGGCGACATGGTGAAGACCGGCGAATGGGAAACCATCAACAAGGCCAACGCCCTGTGGAGCCGCCCCAAGAAGGACATCACCACCGAGCAGTACGAGGAGTTCTACAAGAGCATCAGCCACGACTACGAGGCCCCGCTCGCCTGGAGCCACAACCGCGTGGAAGGCAGCACCGAGTACACGCAGCTGCTGTACATCCCGGCCAAGGCGCCCTTCGACCTGTGGAACCGCGAGAAGAGCGCGGGCGTGAAGCTGTACGTCAAGCGCGTCTTCATCATGGACGACGCCGAGGCGCTGATGCCCAGCTACCTGCGCTTCGTGAAGGGCGTGATCGACTCGGCCGACCTGCCGCTGAACGTGAGCCGCGAGCTGCTGCAGGAAAGCCGCGACGTGAAGGCGATCCGCGAGGGCAGCACCAAGCGCGTGCTCGGCATGCTCGAAGACCTGGCGAAGAAGCAGAAGACCGGCCCCGAGAGCGGCGAAGGCCTGATCGACGTGGGCTCGGGCGAATCGGTGCCCGCGCCGGAGCCGACCGGCGCAGTGACCGACGTGGTCGACAAGAACGCGCCCACCGCCGCTGAAGCGGCCGCCGCGGCCGCCGACGAATCGGGCAAGTACGCGAAGTTCTACGCCGAGTTCGGCGCGGTGCTCAAGGAAGGCCTGGGCGAGGACATGGGCAACCGCGACCGCATCGCCAAGCTGCTGCGCTACGCCTCCACGACCACCGACACGGTGAGCGTGAGCTTCGCCGACTACAAGGCGCGCATGAAGGAAGGCCAGGACGCGATCTACTACATCACGGCCGACACCCTGGCCGGCGCGAAGAACAGCCCGCAGCTCGAGGTCTTCAAGAAGAAGGGCATCGAGGTGCTGCTCATGACCGACCGCGTCGACGAGTGGGCGCTGAACTACCTCAACGAGTTCGACGGCACGCCGCTGCAGAGCGTGGCCAAGGGCGCGGTCGACCTGGGCAAGCTGCAGGACGAAGCCGAGAAGAAGGCCGCCGAGGAAGCCGCCGAGTCGTTCAAGCCCCTGCTCGAGCGGCTGAAGGCCGCGCTCAAGGACAAGGCCGACGACGTGCGCGTGACCACCCGCCTGGTCGACTCGCCCGCCTGCCTGGTGGTGCAGGACGGCGGCATGAGCACGCAGCTCGCGCGCATTCTCAAGCAGGCCGGCCAGCCCGCGCCCGAGCTCAAGCCGGTGCTCGAGGTGAACGCCGAGCATCCGTTGGTGAAGAAGCTCGAAAGCTCCGCGCATTTCGACGACCTGGCGAACATCCTGTTCGACCAGGCGCTGCTGGCCGAAGGCGGCCTGCCGGCCGACCCCGCGGCTTATGTGAGGCGCGTCAACGCGCTGCTGGTGTGATCGCCCGGCCGCGCACCGTCCGGACAACAGCTGCCGCAATTCCCGCGGCGCTGCTGCTCCTCATGGTGGGCGGCTGCTCGCACTATCACGTCGGCATTCCGCTGGTGCCGGGGCTCTCTCTGGGGCTCGGCGCCACGAAGGACGGCAATTTCTCGGTGGGGCTCAACACCGGCTTCGGCCCGCTCGGCGCAGGCGTGGCGGTGAACAACGGCGGGCAGGTGTCGGGCTCGGCCGGTGTCGGGGTCGGCGTGGGGCCGGTAGCGACGGGGGTCAGCAAGGGCGCGGTGCTCTACGACCCGAAGGCCGCACCCGCAGTGCCGACCGGCGCTGTGGCATCGGCGACCCCTGCCACTGTCGTCGCTCCGGCGGCGCCGGCCCTGGTGCGCTATTCCACGCCCGCCGACCCCTTCACGCCGATTGCCACCGTGGCCCCGGCGCCTGCCGCCTTGCCGGCGGCGCATGCCCCGGTCCCGGCCAGGGCGCCCCTCGTCAAGATCACGCGTCCGCCGCCGGAGCCCCAGGCGCCCGCGGTGAACGTCAGCTACCGCACGCCGGCCGCAGCCGCAGCCGCGGTGCCGGCCCGCGAAGCCGGCACGCCGGGCAACCCCGTCGCGCCCTGAGCGCGGCCGCCCGACGCGAACAGGCAACCCGGCCTAACATGGCGCCTGAATCTCCTTCGGAGACCGACGCACCATGACCCGCCGACCGCTGCTGCTGCGACTCCTGGCCCTGGCCGCGCTGGCTGCCACGGCGCTGCCCCGCGCGGCGAAGGCCCAGTTCGGCTACCCCGCCAAGCCCATCCGATGGATCGTGCCGTACCCCGCCGGTGCCGGTGCCGACATCGTCGCGCGCACCATCGCCACGCAGCTGGCCATCGACGCGGGGCAGCCCGTGCTCATCGAGAACCGCGCCGGCGGCAACACCGCGCTGGGCGCCATCGAGGCCGCCCGCGCGGCCGCCGACGGCTACACGCTGCTGTCGGCCGACAACGGCATGCTGGTGTTCAACCCCGCGCTGTACCGCAACCTCAGCTACAACCCCTCGCGCGACTTCGCGCCCGTGACCCTGCTGGGCCGGCTGCCCATGGTGCTGCTGGTCGGCCCGTCCAGCGGCCAGAAGGACGCGCGGGCCTTCATCGAGGACGCGCGCGCCTTCCCCGGCAAGGTGAGCTTCGCCTCGGCCGGCACCGGCAGCCCGCAGCACCTGGCGATGGCACTGCTCGAACGCGAGGCCGGGCTGGAGATGGTGCATGTGCCCTACCGCGGCGCCGCGCCTGCGCTGGCCGACGTGGCCGGCGGCCAGCTGCCCGTGATGATGTGCGACCTGGCCGCGTCGCGCCGCTTCATCCAGAGCGGCAAGCTGCGCGCACTGGCGGTGGCGCACCCCCAGCGCCTGAAAGAGTTGCCGGGCGTGCCCAGCTTCGCCGAGCTCGGCATGCCCCGGGTGGAGGCGGCCGCGCTCATGGGCCTGGTGGTGCCCGCCAGCACGCCGGGCGAGCTGGTCACGCGGCTGCAGCAGTCGGTGGCCGATGCCATCCACAACCCGGCCGTGCAGCGCAAGCTGGCCGAGTTCGGCGTGGAGCCCGTGGGCGATGCGCCCAGCCAGTTCGCCGCGCTGCTGCAGGGCGAGTCGGCGCGCTGGCATCCGTTGATTCGCGAGCTGAACCTCACGCTCGACTAGGGCGAACCGACCCCTGGCCTTTACGGCAACTTTGCGCGCGTGCCGGACCTTTCTCACGTGAGGCTAAGAGTGGCTGCCTAGATTGGCGCATCGCTCAGGAAAGGCCGGAGGGACGGTCTGCAACGGGCAGCCCGGTCCTCCCGAGACCGATGACCACACGCCGTTTTCACCATGTCGTTTTTGCGGACGACTTTTTCCGCTCGCCCGTCAACGGGCTGCAGTACCACGTCGCCAACCGGCGATTCCTGCGTGCCTTCTTCGACGCCGCGCTGGGCCGCCTCGACCTGCCGATGGGCGAGATCGCGCCGTTGTCCGAAGGCGGGCGCATCGACGTGGCGCGCCTCATGCATCGGCTGGAGCTGCCCTGCACGCCGGCCGGCTGGGCGCGTGCCTGCACCGCCGACCTGGTGCCGCTGGCCGGGCGCGAGGGCCTGCCGGCGTTCGAGCCCGGGTGCCTGGTCATCGGCTGGGGCCTGACGCCCGCGCTGCAGCACTGCATCGACCGCGGCGGCGCGAGCTACCTGGACATCGAGATCGATCCGCGCCGCTTCACCGAGCACCTGCACTTCTGCGCGCGCACCAACGACCCGGTCATCGAGGCCGCGCTGCTGGCGCGCCGTGTGGACGAGGAGCTGTTCTGGAACCATGCGAGCGCGCTCAAGGGGCGTTTCGCACGGCACGGCGCGACCGCGCTGTTCGACCCGCGCCTGCGCGTGGGGCTGTTCTTCGGCCAGAGCCTGGTCGACCTGTCGCTGGTGAGCGGCGGGCGCACCATGCACCCGGCCAGCGTGATCGCGCCGCTGCGCGAGCTGGCGGGCAGCGTCGACCTGCTGGTCGTCAAGCCGCACCCCTACGAGAGCGCGCTGCACGACCTGGCGCCCATTGCGCGCGCCATTCCCAACGTCGCCTGGACGCGCGAGAACACCTACGCGCTGCTGTCGGCCAGCAACGTGCACTTCGCCGCGAGCCTGTCGTCGAGCGTGCTGACCGAGGCGCGCTACTTCCGCAAGCCCGCGCATGCGCTGATCCGCGCCGACCGCAACGCACCGGCGCAGCTGCCGCGGGGCTGCTCGGGCTGGATACCGATGGGCGCGGCGCTGGGCTCGGTGGACTGCATGGCGGCGGTGTGCAGCGCCGGCGGTGTGCCCTCGGCCCCCGGCCTGCCGGCCTGGCCGGCGGCCGCCCTCGACAAGGCCTTTCTCACCCGCTGGGGCCTCGACGATGCCTCGCAGGGCCTGTGCGAGACGGCCGAACTGCAGACCGGCCGCCCCTACCTGTTCCACCCCGGCAGCCCCGCGATGGGCTGGCTCAGCCACGGCTGGGCGGGTTTCGACGGAGAAGGTGCGCGCAGCGAGGGCGAGCTGGCTTGCCTGGTGATTCCGCTGCCTTCGCTGCACCCGCCCGCGCAGGCGCACCAGCAGCCCTGCCGCCTGGAGGTGCGCATCGACTACCGCAGCAACGCCAAGGCCACCAGCGTGCACGCCATGTTCGATGGCAGGGTGCTGCAGGGCCAGCGCGGCACCGGCGCGCGGCGGCGCAGCCTGGTGTTCGAGGTCGACCCCTCGGCGGGGCGCAAGTGCCTGGTGGTGCAGTTCGCGGTGGCCGCGGGAACCGTGCGCGGCGGCCTGCTGATGCGCGGCGTGACCCGGCCGGCGCTCACGATCAGGAAGCTGCAGGTGTCGCTGCGCATGGGCCGTGGCGTGGTCTCGGCGCCGCCGAAGGCGACTGCGAAGCCGTGGTCTGGGATGCATCCGGTGCGCGCGATGACGCGCGCCTTTAGAGCGTTGATCGATTCGGCGCGCGGGGTTGCGGGGTAGCACTCTGTGTGCTGTGTACCGTTCCTTCAGGGCGCGCTCACGTCGGCGGGCTCCTTGCTCCGCGAATGTCTCCCGCTTCGGTCCCGCTGCTTCTCTTTTTTCGCTGCGCAAGGTACTCATCGGCGTGCGCGTTCAGAGCACTCTTTGAACTGACCGCATACGCCGTGCGCGCAGTCGTACAACGGTTGGCGGAGGCTATACCGCTTCTGGCGACGTTGAAGCTCTTCCTGACGAAGGCGCTGCCGCGCGCAGTGCGTGCAGTACATCGGCGTCGAGATCAGCTGCGGTGACCGGCGCACCCAATGCGTCCAGGATGTCGTTCGGCCAGATCACTGTTTGCGCGGTCCAGACCACGAAGCGGTTGACGATGAAGTACACGATGAAGAGCGGCAGCACGAGGTGTTGCCAGAACTGCGTCCAGGGAAACTCCTTCCAGTCGCGCCAGTAATCGATGCGCCGCTGACGCAGCGCCTCGACCATGTCGAAGCCTTTGATGCCTCTGGCGCCCTTGGTGGGCGGAACCTCTCCCGCCTTCAACGGCGGCATGCCCAGTTCCATGTAGCCCCGGATGTACTCCCACATGGCGCCTGGAAACTCGACATTCGGCAGCACGAACGAATCGACGATGGTGGGGTCGGCTTTGCTGGCTCGGACGAGAAACAGGAGGTGATAGGTGCGTCGAACGCTGTTGGCGCCGCCGCCCATCAGCGCGTGCAGTTCGCAGTCGACGAGGGACCAATCGGCAGCGCGCGCCTCCACGCTCGTGGGGCCGAACAAGAGAAAACGCTTTCGCTTGCCTTGATGCACGTAGTAGACCTTGCGCTGCAAGCGGTCGAGATAGATCGGCGTTTCGCTTGGGCTGAACATCTCGAAGTAGATGCCGATGAAGAAGATGGGCCACATCGGCGAAATGGGCAGGTAATTCCAGAAGTAATCCGAAATCGTCCTCACTTCAAAAGCCTGTGTAAGGGGCCATATCCAGTACGTGCCTATCAGTCCACCTATCAACCCGTAAGCGGTCACCCATCCACCCGAGCTGACCAAAGAGCCGCCGTTCAGTTCGACGGCATTGCGGTACACCTCGCTCAAGCGCCCTTGATGACCTGCCTGCCCACCTCCAAGCATCGATTTGCTGTAGCGATGAATCAGCCCGGAGATCAGGCTTGCTTGCCGGGCATCGTCGGTACTGATTCCACGTGTGTTGAAACCGATCAAAGCATCGCCCTCAAGTGATCAAGGCGCTGCCGCACGCAGCGAGTGCGCGGCATTGGCGTCGAGGTCAGCTGCCGTGACCGGCGCACCCAGTGCGCTCAGGATGTCGTTCGGCCAGATCACTGTTTGCGCGGTCCAGACCACGAAGCGGTTGACGACGAAGTACACGATGAAGAGCGGCAGCACGAGGTGTTGCCAGAACTGCGTCCAGGGAAACTCCTTCCAGTCGCGCCAGTAGTCGATGCGCCGCTGACGCAGCGCCTCGACCATGTCGAATCCCTTGATGCCTTTGGCGCCCTTGGTGGGCGGAACCTCTCCCGCCTTCAACGGCGGCATGCCCAGTTCCATGTAGCCCCGGATGTACTCCCACATGGCGCCCGGAAACTCGACATTGGGCAGCACGAAGGAATCGACGATGGTGGGGTCTGCTTTGCTGGCTCGGACGAGAAACAGAAGGTGGTACGTGCGTCGCACGCTGTTGGCGCCACCGCCCATCAGCGCGTGCAGTTCGCAGTCGACGAGGGACCAATCGGCAGCGCGCGCCTCAACGCTCGTGGGGCCGAAAAAGAGAAAACGCTTTCGCTTGCCCTGATGCACGTAGTAGACCTTGCGCTGAAGGCGATCGAGATAGATCGGCGTCTCGCTTGGGCTGAACATCTCGAAGTAGATGCCGATGAAGAAGATCGACCACCCCGCCAACTGAGAAACAAAGTCCCCGATGTAGTCCATTACGGTGTCGTGCGGCAGAGATAACCCGAGGAGACAGTTTCCGACATATGTTCCGAGAAGGCCTGCGATCAAGCCGTATGCAGTCACCCATCCACCCGCGCTCACCAACGAGCCGCCGTTCAACTCGACTGCATTGCGGTACACCTCGCTCAAGCGCCCTTGATGACCTGCCTGCCCGCCTCCGGGCATCGATTTTCCATAGCGATGAATCAGCCCGGAGATCAGGCTTGCTTGCCGGGCGTCGTCCGTACTGATTCCACGTGTGTTGAAGCCGATCAAAGCATCAGCCCTCCACCCAGCCCATCAACCATCGGGTTGCTCGGTGGCGGTGAACTTCGGCCAGGGTCGGGGTACTGCTGCGCTTTGCGCCGGACATCCTCTTGCGTGTCAGCTTCGTAGTCGATGGCCAAGAGCCAATTCTCCTCGGCGCTGGCGCTCTCAAAGCGCTTGACCATGTCCTTCCCGAAGTAGCAGCGCCCTGCCCAACGCATGTAGGAGTCGCGCTCTGTCGCAACGGCGTAGACGTAGGCAGCAACACCAGCCGCCAACAAAACGAGCCCCACCCCCGACACGATGCTGGCGACCGTCGCCGCCGCGCCGGCGACAGCGGCCTCTGTGGCCACCACGCCGGCCAGACGCAAAAGCACGTGCTTACCAATTGCACGAGTGACCGCACCCTTTGTAGTTGCATCTGCTGCAGCAATGCCGCCTGTCAGAACCAAGCCACCACCCATCGCTGAGGACAGGGCGTACCCCAAAAATGACTTCCCGTCTTCCTCGTTGCGAGCCCCGTCTGCCTTCTGTTTCATCGAATACGCCATGATCGCCCCGCTCAGCATCCCGAACAGAGCCGCCCCCACGCGGTACGCCGCCAACCTGCCGCTTGCCTCGACCAGATGCTCACCGCCGTCTTTCACGACCAGTGCCGCCTTGTGCGCGGCCGCCATGCGCTCCAGCGTTGCCCCAATGAATCCGCTCATGCCATCGACCACGCTCAACGTCGATTCCACGAGCTTTCCCTGATCGCGCTGGCTCTTGCCGAGTTCGGCCAGCATCTGCGGCACCGCCTGGTACAGCCCCAGGAACTGAACGATCATGGCCCCCACCGCCAAACGCCCATCGATGCTGGTGAGGTTCAGTTCTTTCACCATGGACTGTCGCCGCATCACCTCCGCCACATCGTCGGGTGTGAGCGCGTGATTGACCTGGAGCCTTGCCATCTGTAGCTGCAGGTCCTCCAGACTTCGGGCCGCCGGTCCACCGGTCGGCGCGACACCGACCCGCTGGCCGGGAATGTGCTCCGCCTTCAGCCGACCTTCGCGAACGTCCAGCGCGGTCTTCACGTCCGTGAGCACCTGCAGTTCCACCGTGTCGCCATGCGCGACGATGATGGTCGGACTTTTTTTCGGGACGTAGCCGCTGAGGATGCGCATGGCCGTGTCGCTGCTGACGCGGGTCTTGAGCAACACCACCGTCGACAGCGCCGACTTGTCCCCGCCCGGGCGCGTGCTTTCACAGACAAGCTCCAGTTGTCGTTGTGCCGCGCTCAGCGCAGGCAGCATCGCCTCATACTTCCTGAGGCTGCCCGACTTGGGGGCGGGGGATCTGCCCGCAGCCATGGCCATCAACTGGAACACACCCGCTGCGCTGGCGGCCATGCCGCCGGCGGACAGGGCCATCAGGCGCGGATGCAGCCAGTTCAGACGCTTGCCCATGTCATGGGTGATCAAACCCTTGAGCACGTCGTAGGTCTTGTCCCGGATATCGCCGATCTCGCCCTGCCCATCCTTGGCCGGCGTTGCACTGCGATCCGCGTTGCCGATCAGGATGGCTCGCACTTTCTGGATGACGCTGCGCTGGTTGCCGAAGAACCCGCGCAATGCGATTGCGCGCGGTTCTGCGATGTCCGGGTCGAGAATCAACCCTGTCCAGCGTTCGGTGTGCTGGTGGGTGTAAGGCTGCGGAAAGTGGGCGATGTGGCTCTCGTCGGCATAAATGAAACCAGGCGACGTGCGCGCTGTCATTTCCGAGCTGGCGTCTTCGTTGAAATGAAGCTTGAAGTAGTCGCGCAGCGCATTGCTGTCGAGCACCTTCAGCCAGTCCGCTTCGTAAGGCGCCAGCGCCTCGGCAAGCTGTTTTTCGATGTCGGCGCGTTTGGCGGGCCAGGCTTTGTAGCGCCCCATGTCCAGTTGATCGGTGATCTTTTTCCAATGCAGCGCACCGAGCGTCACGCCGCGCCGGTCCAGTCGCTCACCGATGGTTCGGGCGTCGGGGCCAATGGGCTTCATATGGCCCGCGCGGCTGCCGTCTGCGGCATGGACCCCACGGGGGTCCGGGGTCCATTCATAGGGGACACCACGGTCCTTGATGCTGCGCCACTGCTTCTCTGACGCTGCGGTGCCCCATTCCTGCGACTGGATCACACCGGCGAGCGTGATCGACTTGCGCATACCCTCAAGGAGGGTATGGCAAGCCTCTGAGCGCACCCAATCCGGGGTGCTGGCCCATTTCTGCTGGTTGGCCTTGTCCCGGGCGATGCGGATGCCGTTGAGGTCCGCGGCCAGGCCCACGGGGTCGGGAACGACGAGCACGAACTCCTTGCCCCGGGTCTGTTCGTGCTGTGCCGCCTGCTTCTGCATGACGGCGACCAGCCTGGCTGCGCCTCGGTAGGTCTCGTCGTCCGTGCCGCCGTAGAACGGCGTGGCGGAGGCCACACCGCCTTCGGTGAAGTTGATGCCCTTCTTGATTCCGCCGTGGCTCATCGAGCGCAGGGCGAAGTCCGCCACATGCTTGTGGATGAGCTCGGTGTCGGCCTTGAAGGCGTGGGGCACACCGTCCAGGTCGGCCATCGGGTCGATGCGCACCATGCCGGCCGCCGCAGGGTGGCCCTCGACCTTCTTTCGCATGGCATCGTCCCACCAGTTCATGCTGAAACCGATCCACACGGGGCCGGTGTCGGCCTGACCGTGCCTGGGAAACTGGATGCAGACGGTGCGCACGTCGTTCGGATGCGACTCCCTCATGCGGCAGGCGAAATCCGGCCTCGCGGCCCAGGCGACCTGGCTTTCCGGAATGAGCGCGCCGTTGCCCTGCACCCGGTAGACCTGCCACCTGTTCAGGATGTGCGGGGCCTGCTTGGTATAGAAGACATGGACGAAGCCGCCCCGCCGCAGCATGCGCAAGGCATAGCGCGATTTCTGCAAGGCCGGCAGACCCAGCGCTTTGACACTGGGTTCGTGGGTCTCCAGCCTCTCGGCTTCGGCGGGTGCGAATTCCGCATCGCTCGCGATGGCGCTCGGCCGCACCAGCAGGATCGAAAGGCCCCTTTTGTGGTCGCAGATCTTGCAATCGTTCATACGCGGTGCAGGCTGTTCCAAAGCCGCGTGGGTCGGTTGATTCTTGTCATGGCTACCGGTGTGTGAATGCGCGAACACGGGCAGCTGCGCTTGTAGGCAATCGACGTTGCCGCGCTTGACCACCCTCCCTGGCACCCCCCCTGAAACCCCAAGGGCTGCGATGCAAATCAGGCCGGGCACGCAGGGGCACAGGAAGGAGCGGCGCCGAGTTTAGGAGCGCGTCGGCGAGTCCTGGTCGACGCGCTGTGACCCATTTCACGAACGCTCGCGCGTTGATTGCGAAAGCACCCGTTATCGTGCGGCCGACCTCAGCCACTGCGTGCTGGCGGCGGGCGCGGACTGTTAACGCAGTGTCACGGAGTGCGCGACTGCGCGGCAAGATGGATCAGTAGCACAGTCCAATGCCGGAGCCGTTCAATGGCCCCCTGCCTGCCTTCGTTGGAATTCGAAGGGCTCTGTGGCAAGGCCAGCAATTCGCCCGCCGCCGCAGCTACGGCACGCGCGAACTTCCGTGCATCGCCACGCCACACCACCACGCGGTGCGTCAGACCCAGCTGCGCCGCGCGCCCCGCGTTCATCGCCTGCTCGGGCTGGTCCGTCAGCAGCAGCAGGATGGGCTTGCGGTAGACCGACGCGATCGACAGCGCCGCCATGCCCGGCGCGGAAACGATGAAGGCGCTGTGCGCGGCCGCCTCGATCCAGTGCTCGTCGCGCGCATGCCAGTGCGCTCGCCGGGCATAGCCCTCGCCGACCAGGTGCGCCGACACGCCCGCGCCGTCCAGGCCCTGTTCCAGGCCGTCGGCCAGCGCCGGGTCTTCGAAATGCGGATTGAGGTAGACGGCCGCCACGTGCTGCGCCGCATCGCTGCGGTCCACCGCATCGACCACCGCCACCGGCGTGGCCAGCCGGTGGCGGCCGCGGCCGTCGTGCTGCGGCTCGCCGTAGGCGAAGTCATGCTCGATGCGCGCGCGGCTGCGGTCGATCTGCCAGGCCACGATGCCGCCGAACACCTTGGCAACCGGACCCGGCATGCGCCCCTGGAAGTTCGTCTCCAGCGCGCGCCGCAGGCTGGCGCCATACACATGCACCACCTTGCGCCGCCAGAACGGCAGCCAGCCCATCAGCAGCAATGCGGGGTGGAACGAGTCGTTCACCACCAGGTCGGCCTCGCGGAAATGCGCGCGCAGCCGCCACACGTCGCGCAGCATGCGCCCGGGGCGGAACATGTAGTGCGCCACGTTGCGGTCGGTCTCGCGGCGCAGCATGTTCTGCTGCGTGTCGAACTGCACCGCGTAGTGGCGCGAGAGCACCGGCGCGTCGATGCCGAAGCCGGCAAGAAAGCGCGCGCCCTCGTCGGAGGTGGTGAGTACCTGCACCTGCGCGCCGGCCGCGCGCAGCGCGTGCGTGAGCAACTGCGCGCGCATCAGGTGGCCGCGCGCGTCCGCGGTCGCGAGGTAGACGATGCGCGGGGGCATCGCTCAGGCGTGCATCGGCCGCGCCGCGCCGGGGCGCAGGCGCAGGGCCGCGCCGGCGAGCCACATGCCCAGCGCGCCGGTGATGCCGAAGCCGCGCTCGGTGTCGCGCACCTCGCGCATCAGCTGCGCGAGCCGCGCCTGCTCGTGCGGCGCCACGCAGCGCTGCAGCGTGTGGCTGCACAGGCGGATGTGGCGGTCTTCGTCGGCCAGCACGCGTGTCAGCAGCGGGTGCAGCGCATGCTGCCCGCCGATCAGCGCGCAATGCCGCTGCAGGATGCGCGAGGCCATCTGCTCGGCCGACAGGCCGATGGCATAGGCCGGCACCAGCCCGCCGTGCGCGAAGTGCGGCGCATGGCGGCGAATGAGCGCCTGCCACCGCGCCAGCTTGCGCCGGCTCAGCCAGTCGGGCCGCGGCGCCTCTTCGGGCGATGCGGCGGCCTGTGCGTGGCCGCCGCGCTCGACGATGGCCTGCGCGAACAGGCGCGCGTGCAGTTGCTCGTCGGCCAGGTGCTGGTCGAGCTGGCGCACCAGCCAGTCGGGCGGGGCGATGCGCAGCTCGCGCTGCAGCGCCTGCTCGGACGATTCTTCACCCACCAGGTAGAAGCGCAGCAGCAGCATCTCGCCCGCGTTGCTCGCGTGCAGCTGGCGCAACGCGGCACGCTTCACGTGGTGCACCAGCCGTGCCTGCAGCGCCGGCCAGCCGCGCAGCGCGGGCGGGACGAGGCAGTCGAAGCCCGGCGCGGCGATGGAAGGGTCAGCGTCCATCGGCCTTCGCTCTCTCGGCCTTCGCTCTCGCGGCCTGCACGGGCGGCTGCTGCTGTTGCTGCCAGCCCAGCACCAGCCCGATGAAGCTGTCCTGCAGGAAGGCGCGCGCGGCCGCGTCGGCGCCCGCGAACTCGCGCTGCTGCCCGTCGTAGCGCACGTAGCCCTTGCCGTTGGCGGCGCCGAGCACCAGCTTCTCGTTCTTGTGGAAGCCGCGCTGCAACAGCGGCTGCAGCAGCGACTGCGACTCGAGCCCGTACAGGAACAGGTCGCGCTGCACCACCTGGCGCGGAATCTGGCCGCTCAGCGCCTGCAGCTCCAGCGTCCAGTTGCCTTGCTGCATCGCATCGGCCAGCGCGCGGCCGCTGGCGGCCGGCGCACGGAAGCGCGCACGCGCCACCGACTTCGAGGCCTTGCCCAGGCCCAGGCCGATGGTGATGTCGGCGTCCTTCGCGCCGCCGGTGCGGTTGTCGTCCACCTGCACCAGCACGTTGGCCAGCCGCGCGGTGAGCGAGGGCCTGGCGAGCGCGGCGACGACCTGGTCGGCGGTGAGCACCACCCGCTCGGCGCCGGCGTCGTTCACCGCCACCTGGTACGGGTCGATGCGGATGTCGCTGAACTCGTCGCCGATGGGCGAGTGCGCATGGCTGCTCACCGACCAGTCGGTGCCCGAGCGGCTGAGCAGCGCATGGAAGGTCAGCGGCACGCGCTGGCCGCTGCGCGCCTGGCCGGAGCCCTGCAGCAGCACGTCGCCGACGATGGTCTTCTCGGCGTAGCTGCGCGTGTTGGTGAAGCGAATGGTGTGCGCCGCGCCGTCGAGCGCGGCGCGGGTGTCGGGGTCGTCCAGCGCGAGGCGGTTGCAGTCGTTGCCGGCGCCTGCCAGCGCGGCGAAGGGGCAGCCCGCGTCGGACCTGAAGTGGAAGATGCCGCGGCCGGTGAAGTCGGCGGCGCCGGCCAGCGAGCAGGCGCCCGCGAGCGCGAGGCCCAGCGCAATGCGCCGGTTGACGCGCCGGGCGATGAAGGAAGAGCGGATCGGCATGGTCTTGTCTTGTTGTTCTTCTGCGGGAGAAAGGCAGCGCTCAGGGGCGGTGATAGGACAGCGCCTGTGCGTCCGCGTGGGTGCGCCCGGTGGTGTGCCAGCCGATGCCGCGCGCGAACGCGCCCAGCATGTCGACCGCCGAGAAGCCCACGATGAGCGCCACGCCCGCCAGCCAGCGCACACCGCGCAGCGGTGGAAGGTCTTGATGGTTCAGCGCCTTCATGCTGAATCCCAGCCGCGTGAACAGCACGGCCAGCGGCCCGATAGGCCCGCTCCGGGCCAGCCATTGCCAGCGCGGCGACACATAGCTGCGCAGCAGGTGCGGCGTGAGCGAATAGGTGTCCTGCCCACGCATCCAGCGCAGCTTGAGCGCCTCGGCGCGCGTGTCGGGCAGGCGGTGCTCGGTGTGGGCCCGGGCCGCGTAGTGAATGGGCACGCCGGCCGCCTTCAGCCGCATGCCCAGCACCTGGCAGTGCGCGCGGTACACGCCGTCCAGCGCCTGGTAGCTGTGCTGCGCGAACACCTCGCGGCGGAAGGCCACGTTGTTCGCATAGAAGTTGCTCGTGGCGCCGGCGTGGTCCGCATTGGGAAAGTACATGAAGTCGATGGTCGTCAGCGCGGTGCCCACCACGTTGGCCGCGTAGCTGGTGCGTCCGGCGACCACGGCGGGCGCATCGGCCTGCGTGAACGGCAGCAGCATCTGCAGCAGCCAGTCGTCGTCGGGCAGGCAGTCGGCGTCGGCGAACACCACGTGGGTGCAGCGCTGCGCATCGGTGGCCTCGAAGCCGACGTTCTTGGCGTCGTAGTAGCCGATGGTGGTGTCGATGCGCACGAAGTCGACCGGGCGGCCCGCGAGCGCGCTCACGGCCTCGCAGGTGGCGGGGCTCAGCCCGTCGTGCGTGACGACCACCTGCGCCAGCGCGGTGAGCGGCAGCTTCTGCTTCGCCAGCAGGGCGACCAGGCGCTGCAGGCTGGTGCTTGCCTTGGCTTCGGCATCGGCTCCGCCGCGCAGGTTGTTGGTTTCCAGGACCAGTGCGCAATGCGCGGCAACTTGATGGGGCATCATCGAATTTTCCTGTCCGGACATGGTTTTGAAGGTTTCCATCCTGCTTTTATCGCACAACCGCGCCAGCGGCCACTGCGCCACATCAAGGGCGCGCCCATGAAAGTCAGCCTCTTCGGCGCCGGCTACGTGGGCCTGAGCTTCGCCGCCAGCCTGGCCGAGGCGGGCCACGAGGTGCTGTGCGCGGACGCGGACCTGGCGCGCGTCGAGGGCCTGCAGCGCGGCCTGATGCCGTTGCACGAACCGGACCTGGATGCGCTGGTGGCGGCCGGCCTGGCCGCTGGCACGCTGCGCTTCACCGCCGACGCGCACGCGGCCGGCCTGCACGGCGAGGTGATCTTCATCGTGGTCCCCACGCCGGCCGATGCGCAGGGGCGCGTCGACCTGCGCCATGTGATGGCCGTGGCCGCCGGCATCGGGCGGCTGCGCGACCGCGAGGCGCTGGTCGTGTGCAAGTCGACCTTGCCCGTGGGCACGGCCGACCAGGTCGAGGCCGTGCTGGCGGGCGAGCTCGCCCAACGCGGCGCTCACCACCGCATCGCGGTGGCGGTGAACCCAGAATTCCTGCGCGAAGGCTCGGCGGTGCGCGACTGCCGCCAGCCCGACCGCATCGTGATCGGCTCGCAGGACCCGTGGGCCGTCGACCTGCTGACCCGGCTCTACGCACCTTTCATACGCGACCCGAAGCAGTTGCTGGTGATGGACCGCCGCTCCGCCGAGCTCACCAAGTACGCGGCCAACGCGATGCTGGCCACGCGCATCAGCTTCATGAACGAGATGGCGCGCGTGGCCGAGCAGGCGGGTGCCGACATCGACAGCGTGCGGCGCGGCATCGGTGCGGACCGGCGCATCGGGCCCGACTTTCTGCAGGCGGGCGCGGGCTACGGGGGCTCGTGCCTCGCGAAGGACGTGCGGGCGTTGAAGCGCATCGCCGAGCGCGACGGACACACGCTGCGCATCCTCTCGGCGGTGGAGGCGACGAACCACGCGCAGAAGGAACGCCTCTTCGAGCTGATGGCGCACCACTTCGAAGGCCGCATCGCGGGCAAGACGATCGCGGTGTGGGGGCTGGCCTTCAAGCCCGACACCGACGACATGCGCGACGCGCCGAGCCTGGTGCTGCTGGAGCGCCTGTGGGCGGCCGGCGCGCGCGTGCAGGTCTACGACCCGGCGGCGATGTCCGCCGCGCGCGGCATCGTCGGCGAGCGCGGCGACGTGCGCTGGTGCGCCACGGCGCACGAGGCGCTGCAGGGCGCCGATGCGCTGGCGCTGGTCACCGAGTGGCCGGAGTTCCGCCAGCCCGATTTCGCGCGCATTGCGCAGGCGCTGCGCACGCCGGCCCTCTTCGACGGCCGCAACCTCTACGACGCGGCGCAGGCCGAGTCCGCAGGCATCGCGTACTACGGCATCGGGCGCGGCCGGTCGTCAATGTTTCGTTGATTCTTCCGCTGCGGTGTCCGGGGGCAGGAACGCATCGCCCGGCGTGAGCGGCGCATGCCGGTAGCTTGCCGGTGTGCGGCTCAGTTTCACCGGCGCGCCGATGCCGCGGTAGCCGCCCGGCATCTCGACCACCATCTCGCGGTGCAGCGTGTGCGGATGCTGCAGCGCGGCGTCCACCGGCAGCACCGGCGCGGCGGGCACGCCGGCGGCCATGAGCTGGTCGACCAGCGCGCGGCCATCGAACGCGGCCATCGCGGCCTCGAGCTGTTGCTTGAGGCCGTCGCGGTGCACGGAGCGGGAGCCGGCCGTGCGGTAGAGCGGATCGTCCGACAGTTCGGGCAGGCCGATGCAGCGGCACAGGCTGGCGAACTGGCGGTCGTTGCCCACGGCCACGAACACGGGGTCGGTGCCGGTGGCGAGCGCGTCGTAGGGGTAGATGTTGGGGTGCGCGTTGCCGGTGCGGCGCGGCTCGGTGCCGTCCATGAACCAGTTGGCCGCATGCGGGTGCAGCAGCGACAGGCCGCTGTCGTACAGCGCCGCCTCCACGAACTGCCCGCGGCCGCTGCGGTTGCGTTCCTGCAGCGCGAGCAGCACGCCGATCACCGCGTTGAGCCCGGTCACCATGTCGACCACCGGCAGGCCCACGCGCAGCGGTCCGCCGTCGGCCTCGCCGTTGATGCTCATGATGCCGGTCATGGCCTGCACGGCGGCGTCGTAGCCGGGCAGCGCACCCAGCGGGCCGTCGGCGCCGAAGCCCGACACGCGGCACCACACGAGGCGCGGAAAGCGCTTCGACAGCGTCTCGTAGCCGATGCCCCAGCGTTCCATGGTGCCGGTCTTGAAGTTCTCGATCAGCACGTCGGCCTCGGCCACCAGCGCGAGCAGTGCGTCGCGGCCTTGTTCGGTCGAGAAGTCGAGGTGCTGCACGCGCTTGTTGCGGTTCAGGCCGTGGTAGTACGAGGCCACGCCCTCCTTGAAGGGCGGGCCCCAGGTGCGTGTGTCGTCCCCTTGAGGCGGCTCGACCTTGAGCACGTCGGCACCGTGGTCGCCGAGGATCTGGCCGCAGTACGGGCCGCCGAGGATGCGGGAGATGTCGAGGACGCGGATGCCTGCGAGGGCGCCTTGGGCTTGGGTCATTTCGGTGTTCCGTGTAAGCGGCCGCAAATCAGTCGAGCTGCGCGCCAGACTTCTGCACCACGTCCTTCCACTTCACAGACTCCGCGGCAATGAACTGCCCGAGCTTTTGCGGCGACGTATCGGCCGACGCCTCTAGACCTTGGGACGCGAACATCTGCTTGACCTTCGGCGAGTTCAACACCTCCGCAAACGCGTGGTTGAGCTTGGCGATGCGGTCCGCAGGCGTGCCGGCCGGCGCGACGATGCCGAAGAACACGCTCACGTCGTAGCCCTTGTAGCCCTGCTCGGAAATGGTCGGCACGTCGGGCAGCGCCTGCGAGCGCGCGACGGTGGCCACGCCCAGCGCGCGCAGCTTGCCGGCCTTGACGTACGGCAGCGCGGTGAGGATGTCGGTGAAGGTCATGCTCACCTGGTTGCCCAGCAGGTCGTTGAGCGCCGGGCCGGTGCCCTTGTACGGAATGTGCTGCAGGTCGGTGCCGGCCACGGAGTTGAACAGCACGCCCGCCAGGTGCGACGACGCGCCGTTGCCCGACGAGGCATAGCTGAGCTTGCCCGGGTTGGCCTTGGCATAGGCCACGAGTTCGGGCACGTTCTTCACCGGCAGGGCCGGGTTCACCACCAGGATGTTGGGCAGGTAGCCGACCTGGATGACGGGCGCGAAGCTTTTCACCGGGTCGTAGTTGATCTTGCGGTACAGGCTCTTGTTGATGGCCAGCGGGCCCGAGGTGCCGAACATCAGCGTGTGGCCGTCGGCCTCGGCACGGGCCACGTACTCGGCGCCGATGTTGCCGCCCGCGCCCGCGCGGTTCTCAACGATCATGGGTTGGCCCAGGCGGTCTTTCATCTCGGCGGCCAGCGTGCGCGCCATCGCGTCGGTGGGGCCGCCGGGCGGGAAGGGGATGACCAGCGTCAGCGGCTTGGAAGGGAAGGCATCGGCCGCTTGTGCGGCTGGCAATGCGGTGAGCAAGGTGGCGGCGCAGGCGGCCAGGAGGAAGGTCGAGCGTTTCAAGGGATGTCTCCGTTTTTGTGGATGGACAGGCGGCTCAGGCGAGCGCGCTTGCGGGTCGAACCTGGGCGCCGTTCCAGTCGGCAGGCATGGCGTCGGGCGAGAGCGGGTCGCGCGGCAGCACGCGGTGCAGCAGCACCAGCTGCGACCAGCGCAGGCGCGGCGCGGAGCCGCTGTGTGCGGCCTCCCAGGCCATCGCGATGGCGCTGGTGCAGTGGTAGAGCGCGGAGGCGGCCTGGCGTGCGAGCACGTCGCCGCCTTCGCGTGCGGCGGTCTCGGTCAGGGCCGCGGCGCGTGCGAACGCATCGCGCAAGGCCCGGGTGAAGCCGGGCGCGAGCGCCGCGTCGTCGAGCAGCTTCTCGCAGTGTGCACGCAGCACCGGCAGCGAGCCTTCGCGTTTCACCGCGCGAATCACGTCCAGCGCCACGATGTTGCTGGTGCCTTCCCAGATCGAGCCCAGGTGCGCATCGCGCACCAGTCGCGCGTCGCTCCACTCCTCGATGTAGCCGCAGCCGCCGCGCACTTCCATCGCGTCGCCCGTCACCTTGCGCGCATCGCGGCAGGCGCGGAACTTGATGAGCGGCGTGAGGATGCGCAGCAGCGCGTAGGCATCGGGCTCGGCGGCATCGGAGCGGGCCAGCGCCAGCGCCGTCTGGCACACCATCGTGCGCGCCTGTTCGGCCGGCAGGCGCAGCTTGTCGAGCTGGCGCTGCATCAGCGGCATCTGTTCCAGCGTGCGGCCGAAGGCGCGGCGCTCCGAAGCGATGAACTCCGCCTCGGCCACCGCGCGGCGCATCAGGCCCGCGGCGCGCACACCGTTCGACAGGCGCGAGTTGTTGACCATGTCGGCCATCTGCACGAAGCCGCGGCCGGCCTCGCCCACGAGGTACGCGACCGCGCCTTCGAGGCGAATCTCGCCGCTGGCCATCGAGCGCGTGCCCAGCTTGTCTTTCAAGCGAATGATGCGGTAGTGGTTCAGGCTGCCGTCGTCCAGCCGGCGCGGCAGCAGGAACAGCGACACGCCCTTCATGCCCGCCAGGCCATCGTCGGCGCGCGCGAGCACCATCGCAAAGTCGGCGTCGGGGTTGGAGCAGAACCACTTGTCACCGGTCAGGCGCCAGCTGCCATCGGCTTCCTGGTGCGCGAGCGTGGCGGTGGCGGCAATGTCGGAGCCGGCGGCCTGCTCGGTCATGAACATCGCGCCCTGGGCCAGTTCGTCGAAGTCGAGCGAGGTCAGGCGCGGCAGGTACCGGGCGACCAGCTCGGGCGTGCCGAACTTCTTCAGCGTGCGCGTGAGCGAGTCGGTCATCGACACCGGGCAGCACAGGCCGAACTCGGCCTGCACGAACAGGTAGGTCAGCACGTATTTCACGAGCGGCGGCATCTTGCCCTGCCAGCCCAGCGTGTCGTCGCGGTGCGAAATGGCCGCCAGGCCGAACTCGCTGAGCGCGAGGCGCTCCATTTCCACGTAGGCCGGGTGCTTGACGACCTTCTGCTCGTCCAGCCCGGTGCGCGTGCGCTGCTTCAGCGTGGGCGGGTTGCGGTCGGCAGTGCCGGCCAGCTCGTCGAGCAGGCCGCCCGCCAGGCCGCCCAGGCGCTCGAAGTGCGGCTGCATGTGCCGGCGCAGGTCGTCGGGCAGGTACAGCGCGAGCAGGGCGTGCAGCTCGGTGTCGGTGCTGAACAGGTTCTGGCCGTGGCGGTCGGGAATCGGATGGGCGTGCGCGGCTGCTGGCGCGGCACCGGTGATGGCGGCGGCGTTCTCGGACATGCGTTTTGTCTCCTGGGTTCACCGCATTGTTGAAGCCCCGACGATCTGTGTCTAATATCGATTTGGTCTTGTTCTATTCGATCTGACTATCCATGGAATTGCGGCACCTGCGCTATTTCTCCGTGCTCGCCGAAGAGCTTCACTTCGGGCGGGCGGCGCGGCGCCTGTCGATCTCGCAGCCGCCGCTGTCGGTGGCGATCCGGCAACTCGAGGAGTCGGTGGGCGCGCGGCTGTTCGAGCGCAACAGCAAGGAGGTGCGGCTCACGCCCGCGGGCGACGCGCTGCGCATCTCGGCGCGGCGCGTGCTGCTGCAGGCCGAAGAAGCCGCCATCGAGGCGCGCGACGTGGCGCTGGGCTCGGCGGGGCGGCTGCGCATCGGCTTCGTCGGCGCCATGCTGTACCGAGGCCTGCCGCAGGCGCTGCGCACGTTCCAGGCGAAGCACCCGGCCGTGCGCATCACCCTGAGCGAACTCAACTCCGGCGTGCAGATCGCGGAGCTGCTGAACGACCGGCTCGACCTGGGCTTTGCCCACACGCGCCGCGTGCCGCTGGAGCTGCAGCACCGGCTGCTGCTGTCCGAGCCCTTCGTGGCCTGCCTGCCGGCGGGCCATGCGCTGGCGCGCAAGCGGGTGCTGGCCCCGGCCGACCTGCGCGACCAGCCCTTCGTGCTGTTCTCGCGCGAGGCCTCACCCGACTACCACGAGCGCATCCTGTCGATCTGCGCGGACGCGGGCTTTTTGCCCGAGGTGCGCCACGAGGTGCGCCACTGGCTGGCGGTGGTGTCGCTGGTGTCGCAGGGGCTGGGCGTGGCGCTGGTGCCGCAGGCGATGCGGCATTCGGCGCTGCGCGGCGCGGTGTTCCGCCCGCTCGACCGGGAGGTGGCGCAGTCGGAGGCCTATGGCATCTGGCGCTCGGGGCCGGCGAACGTGCTGGTCGAGCGGCTGCTGCAAGGCGTGGCGGGCAGCATCGAGGCCGCCGCGAAGCTTCAGGCGTAGAGCGGCTCTTCCGCCATCTGCTCGCACTGGTCTTCCAGCACCAGGATCTGGCCCTTCCAGTAGTCGCTGGAGCCGAACCAAGGGAAGTTGATCGGAAAGATCGGGTCTTCCCAGCGCCGCGCCAGCCAGGCGCTGTAGTGAATGAGCCGCAACGTGCGCAGCGGCTCGATCAGCGCCAGCTCGCGCCGGTCGAACTCGCGGAACTGCTCGTAGCCGTCGAGCAGGCCCGACAGCTGCGAGGTGCGCTGCGCGCGGTCGCCCGACAGCAGCATCCACAGGTCCTGCACGGCGAAGCCGGTGCGCGCGTCGTCCAGGTCGACGAAGTGCGGGCCGCCGCCGGGACGGTCGGTGGGCGTCCACAGGATGTTGCCGGGGTGCACGTCGCCGTGCAGGCGCAGCTTGCGCGGCTTGAAGTCGGAGGCCGGCGGCTGCAGCGCAAGGGCCGTGGCGCGCACCATGTCCAGCGCCTCGTTGCAGGTCTTTTCCCAGTCGCGCTGCATGTCCAGCGGGATCTTGTCGTTCTCCAGCAGCCAGTCGCGCGAATCGAGGCCGAAGGTCTGCAGGTCGAGCGCGGGGCGGGCTTGGAAAGGTTTCGCGCTGCCCACGGTGTGGATGCGCGCCAGGAAGCGGCCCACCCATTCGAGCACCTCGAAGTCGTCGAGCTCCGGCGAGCGGCCGCCGCGGTACGGGCTCACGCTGAAGGCGAAGCCGGCGTGGTGGTGCAGGGTCTTGCCGTCAAAGGCCAAGGGCGGCACGGCCGGCACTTCGCCGGCAGCCAGTTCGAGCGAGAAGCCGTGCTCTTCGAGAATCTCTGCCTCGCTCCAGCGGCCGGGGCGGTAGAACTTGACCACCACCGCGCTGCGGTCTTCCAGAAACACCTGGTAGACCCGGTTTTCATAGGAGTTCAGGCCCGTGAGCCGGCCGTCGCCGTACAGGCCGAGCGTCGCGAGCGCGTCGAGCACCACGTCGGGCGTGAGGCTCTCGTAAGGATGGGTGTTCGCGGGCGCTGCAGAGGAAAGGGTCATGCGGCGATTGTCGCCACACGGCGCCCCGCGGTCTCAGGCGCCCACAGGTTGTTTGTAAAGAGAAAGGACATGGCCGCTGCGCGGGTCGCCCTTGCCCGCGAGCACCTGCGCATAGGCGGCAACCACTGCCTCGCCGCCATGGTGATGTTCGGCGTGCAGCCAAGGGCCTTTGGCGTCCGTGACCTCGGCGATGAATGCGTGCCAGGCCGCGACCATGCGCTTGCCGAATTCTTCGGCGCCCCATTCGGCGGTGCGCTTCTTGATCTGCGCCGGCGCGAAGAACAGCGTGGCGCGCGGGCCGGGCAGGTCCTTGCCCGCGCCCTTGGCCGCGAGCTGCTCGACGTGCGTGCCGCCGATGGAACTGCTGTATTTCAGGTCGACGAAGCGTTCGTGGATCGCGTTGCGCAGCGCCCCGTTGCCCGCGAAGTCGACGTACACGCAGGGCGTGTCGGCCGCGATGCTGTCCAGTGCGTCGTAGGTCAGCACGCGGTCGTAGCAGCCCAGGCTTTCGCAGAAGGCAACGTTGGCGGGCGACGTGAGGCCGATCACCTCGATGCCCTCGCGCTGGTGCAGCTGGAATGCGGTGCCGTAGGCCGTCTTGCTCGAAGCGCTCGACAGCAGCATCGTCTTCGCACCGAAGAAGTCGTTGTCGGCCATGAAGTCGTCGATGAGCCACGAGGTGATGAACAGCGGGCGCAGCAGCGCCTGGATGTCTTCGGTGCCGGCCGTGTAGAGCGCATCGCTCGCGCAGCGGAAGTACTGGTTGTAGACGGCCGGCAATGCCGCGCGGTGCTCGGCCATGTCGGCAAAGCGTTCCGGCGAAAGCCGTCCGGGGCTGAGCACTGCGCTGGAGGCCATGGGCCAGTAGCCGTACAGCCGCTCGCCCACCGCCACACCCGGGTGCAGCGACTGCACCACGCTCGCGAAGCCCCACACGGGGATGCTGCCCCAGCCTTCTTCACCGGTCGGGTAGAACTGCCAGTAGCTCATCGCATCACCGAAGGCGGCGTAGGTGATGTTGTTCGACGTGAGCGCAAAGCTGTCGATGCGCACGCGCACCTGGCCGTCGGCCAGGGCTTCGTCGTCGGCGGTGTGCAGGCGCGTGGTGGCGAGCTGGTCTTTGCGAATCAGGAGGCTGGTCGTGCTCATGGATGAAGCTCCGGCGGTGGATGTGCCCGCGACGTTAGCCAAGCTGGATGAAAGGCGCTACCGTGCGGCGCGTTCCGGCGTCACCCGTGAGACATCGGCGGGCACAAAAAAAGGCGGCCCGTTGCCGGGCCGCCCTTCATGCACCGAGCGTGAACTCAGGCGATGGTGAGTTCGACGTCGATGTTGCCGCGGGTCGCGTTCGAGTACGGGCACACCTGGTGCGCGGTGTCGACCAGCTTCTGCTTGGCGTCGGCATCCAGGCCCGGCAGCGTGATCGCCAGCTTCACGGAAATGCCGTAGGCGGCGCCGCCGTTCGTCGGGCCGAGGGAAACGCTGGAGTCGATGGCGACGTCTTCCGGCACCTTCACGCCGATCTTCGGGCCGACAGCCTTCATCGCACCGATGAAGCAGGCGGCGTAGCCGACCGCGAACAGCTGTTCGGGGTTGGTGCCGGGCTTGCCGGAGCCGGGCGAGCTCAGCTTGACGTCGATGGCGCCGTCGCTGGACTTGCCTGCGCCGTCACGGCCGCCGACGGTGTGGGCTTCTGCGGTGTAGAGCACTTTGTCGAGCTTGGTGGTCATGGTGATTTCCTTTGATGAAGTGAAGGGACGGGGTGAACGTTCGCCGCGCGTGGAGGCGCTACGCGGCTTTCTTGATGCGGTCGCGCAGCGTCTGGATCTGCTGCGTAAGCGCAATGAGTTCCGGCACCGAGCATTCGGTGGCGGCCAGAAGGCAGGCCGGCACGTTGGCGGCCTTGGCTTTCAGCTTGCGGCCCGCGGCGGTGAGCGTGATGTGCACGCGCCGCTCGTCGGCCACGTCGCGCACGCGGCTCACGTAGCCATTGGCTTCGAGGCGCTTGAGCAGCGGCGTGAGCGTGCCCGAGTCGAGCGACAGCCGCTCGCCGAGCGCGGAGACGGTGTGGCCGTCCTGCTCCCAGAGGGCGAGCATGACGAGGTATTGCGGGTAGGTGAGCTGTAGCTTTTCGAGCAGCGGCTTGTACAGGCGCGTCATGGCCAGCGAGGCGGAATAGACCGCAAAGCACAGCTGGCTGTCCAGCTTGAGCATGTCGTCGGCGGTGACCGGGGTGGAGCGCATGGGTTGAATTGTAGTGAGCAATTGAATTGCGTGCAATATAAATTGAAAGCGTCGGTTTCAGCGGCAGCGCCGCCGCGTTCAGGCCGGCTTGCCGCGGCCTGTTTTCTCTCGGCCGGTTTTCTTCGGGTGGTCGGCGCGCGGCGCGCTCGCCGCCGCCGCGGCTGCCATGCTGCCATTGGCCTGGTCGATCCACAACAGGCAATCGACGTAGGACATGAACCGGTTCAGATACTCCGGCGACAGCTCGCGCATCAGGATGAGCGCGCGGTGCACCAGGTGGTGCGAGTTCAGCGGGCCGGCGTTGTCCGGCACCTTGGCCAGCGACTGCGTGAGGCGCCGGTCGGCGCTGAGCTTGGACCAGGTGCTGCGGAAGTAGGTGACGGCCTTCAGGTCGGGCGTGGCACCGCGCGCGGCAAGGCCTTCGCCGGGGGGCGGCGCATGCTGCGCGAGGTGGTCGATGAGGTCTGCGAACGCGCTGCGGGCGAGCGATGCGTCTTCCGGCGGGGCGATCGCGCCAGGCCGCTTGTCGAGCGCCTCGCCATATGCCGCGAGCAGCCGGGCGATCCGCTCGTCGAGCATGCGCCGTGCTTCGCCATCGTGTGCGTCAGCGCGGCGCGCCATCGCCTCGATGAAGCGAAAGCGCACAGGGTCGAATCGGTCGTCGCCACGCTCGCGCCACGCGGCCAGCGCCGCGCCTGCGTCGGGTGCGGCGTCTTTATTCACGGGCCTTCGTGCCCGTGCCGGAGCGCGAGGGCCGGGGCGTCGGCGCCATCTCCACGCGCCGGTTCTTCGAGCGGCCGTCGGCGTCGGCGTTCGAGGCCACCGCCTGCTCGGCGCCGAAAGCCGCGGCAAAGATCGACGACGATGGCACGCCGGATTCGATCAGCGCGCGCGTCACGGTCAGCGCGCGCTGTGCCGACAGCTCCCAGTTGTCCGCGAACTGGCGTGCGTTGTCGCGCATCTGCCGGTCGTCGGTGAAGCCGCTCACCATCAGGATCTCGTCGCGCGAGCGCAGGTACGCGGCCAGCGGGCCCGCCAGGCTCTTGAGCAGTTGCCGGCCTTCGGGCTGCAGGTCGGCGGAGTTGAAGGCGAACAGCACGTTGCCGCTGATGCCGATGCGCCCGTTGTTCAGCGTCACGCGGCCCGCGGCCAGCGGCCCCGCCAGCGCCTCTTCGAGCGTCTGCCGGCGCTTGGCCTCGGCCTGGCGCTGCTGCACCTCGGTCTCCAGCTTGCTGGCCAGTTCGAGCTGCATGCCCAGCGCGCACACCAGGATCAGCACGAACGCGCCCAGCAGCCCCGACATCAGGTCGCCGAACACCGCCCACACCGGCACGCCGGGCCCTGCGCCGTCCACGCCGTGGGTGCCGCCGTCGAGCTCGTCGTGCATCACGCTTCGCTGCCCACGGCGGCCTGCCGGTCGGCGATGCGCTGCAGGTCTTCGACGATCTGCTTCTGCGACATGATGCTCAGGTCGATCACCTCGCGCGCCTGCGCCACGTAGTAGGCCAGCTGCTCGTCGCTGCGCGAGATCGACTTGCCCAGCGCGCCTTCGATGCGTTGCAGCTGCGCGGCCATCTTGTCGTTCGACTCGCTGAACAGCTGCACCGCGAAGCCGAAGGCCTCGCCCATGCTGGCCACCTCGACGGCGCCACCCGTGATCTGCGCGGCCACGGCCGACATCTTGTGCGTTTCCTCGTCGATCTTCTCGGTGAAGCGGCTGCCCACGCGCTCCAGCACGTCGGCCGACGCGGCCACCAGCGAATCGACCGCCGCACGCTGCTCGGTGGAGGCGTGGTTCACGGCGTCCAGCAGCGTGGACAGCGTGTCCAGGATGCGGCTGCGTTCTTCCAGCATCACGTTGTCGCGCGCCATGCTGTCCGACAGCTTCTGGCGCAGCTCGGCCACCACGTCGGCCGCGACGCGCGGTGCCTCCGCAGCCGCCTGCAGCAACTGGGCGATCTCGGCGGTGGTGCGCTTCGCATGCGCGTCGTTCTGTGCCGACATCTCGCGTGCGGTCTGCGCCATGGTCTCCAGCAGTTGCTGTTGCTGGCCGAGCGTGTTCGCGCCGGCCTGCTGCCATTCGTGCTGCAGCGCCTGCGCCATGGACGCGAGCGATTGCGTCCATGCGGACAGGCGCTGCTCGTCGTGCGAGGCCAGCTTCGTCTGCAGTTCGGCGTGTGCCTGGCCCACGCCGCCCATGGCGCTTTCGAGCCGCGCCGCAACGCTGTCGACCAGCGCGCCCGAGCGTTCGCCGAAGGTCTGCGCCAGGCGGTCGTGCGCGCCGCGCACATCGGCGGACAGCGCCTCGGTCGTGCGCTGGTGCTCGGCCAGCGTGGCCTGCCAGCTGTCCATGCTGTCGGCGAGTTTCTGGCGCAGTTCGGTCATCACTTCGCCCGCGACGCGGGGCGCCTCGGCGGCGGCCTGCAGCAGCTGCGCGATTTCCGCGGTGGTGTTCTTCGCGTGCGCTTCGGTCTGGGCCGACATGTCGCGCGCGGTCTGCGCCATGGTGTCCAGCAGTTGCTGCTGCTGGCCCAGCGTGCGGGCGCCGGCTTGCTGCCACTCTTCTTGAAGCGTTTCGGCCATCGACGCCAGCGACTGTGTCCATGCGGCGAGCCGCTGTTCATCGCGCGACGCAAGTTCACTCTGAAGGTCGGTGTGCGCCTGGCCCACCGTGCCCAGCAGCGAGGCCGAGTGCTGCGCGAAGGTGGCGGCCGCGCCCGTCAGTGCCTGCTGCGTGTCGGCGGACAGCTTCTCGCTCGCGAGCCGGTGCTGTGCGAGTGCGCCGCCCCAGGTGTCGGACACGGTGGCCACGGTGCCTTCGAGCCGCGCCGCCACGCTATCGACCAGCGCGGCCGAACGCTCGCCGAAGGCCTCGGCCAGGCGGTCGTGCGCGCCGCGCACATCGCTGGACAGCACCTCGGTCGTGCGCTGGTGCTCGGCGAGTGCGAGCTTCCAGGTGTCGGCCACACGGCCGGTGGTGGCCTCGAAGCGGGTGGAAAGCCCGTCGAGCTGCTGCTGAACGGTCTGCGCGAGCGTGTCGTGCAGCGAGGCCGTCTCGCGCGCGATGCCTGCCATGGTGGCCTCGACCACCGGCTGGATCGCCGCGCTCGCGATGCGCGCGCTTTCGGTCAGGCTGTGCTGCAGCGACTTGTCGACCGACGCGGCCAGCCCGACATAGGCGGCCTCGGTCCTGCTGTGGAAGTTGTCTTGCCCCACGGCGAGGCGCTCGTTGAGCGCCAGGCTCTGCCGCTCCATGGCCGCCATCACGGCCTGCAGCTGGCCGACCAGCTCGGGCATGGCCTCGGCCTGGCGCTGCAGCAGCTTGAAGGACTCTTCGCGCTGGTGAACCTGCGAGTACGGGCGCAGCGTGGTCGCAATCTTCGTGTCGAGCAGCTGCCCGGCCTGCATGCGTTCGCGCCGGCTCAGCGCGGAGGCAAAGCCCAGCATGGCCGATGCGGCCACGCCCGCCACCGAGGTGCCGAAGGCCAGGCCGAGGCCCTTCACGGGCGCGGACAGCGAGGCGCGAATCGACTGCAGGTCGGTCGAGCTTTCCAGCGCGATGCCCGTGCCCTTGAGCGTGACGACCATGCCCAGGAAGGTGCCCAGCATGCCCAGCAGCACGAGGAAGCCCGCGAGGTACGGCGTCATCGCCGGGCCGGGCAGGCCCACGCGCTCGCCTTCGACGCGCAGGCGCACCGCGTTCTGCAGCGAAGGGTGCAGCTGGGCCAGCCACGCGCCCAGGTGGGCCGGCGGCGCGGACAGGTCGGCCACGGCCTTCGTCAGCGTGGACGTGGCCTGGTGGAAGCGGTGCAGCTCCAGCGCGCCCATGATGTAGAACGCGCCGACGAGCACCGTGACGCCCAGCGCCAGCGGGTTCGAGCCGATGTAGCCCGCGCCGGCCCAGACCACGATGGCCAGGCCTGCGGCAAGGACCGCGTGATGAAGGAATCTGTTCATGGAGGAAGGTCTTTGTGCCTGGTGCGAAGGGCTTCGAGCAGCCCGTCGACCGGTTGAAATCGGAGGTCCAGTTCGGCCAGCAGCACGTCGCGTGCGTCCTGGTGGAAGGCGTCGAGCCAGCCGTCGGGCGCGGCCTGGCGCAGGCGCTTGAAATGCTTTTCGAGCAGCGTGGGCACGGTGGCCAGCAGGCTGCGCTCCTGCGCACCGAGCACCTGCTCCATGACCACGTCCACCCCGGCCAGCCGCGCCATGGCGCTGGACGTGCCCGCCAGCCTGGCGCGCAACCGGCCGCGCAACGGGCCCACGGCCGCGTCCATCGCCTGTTGGCGGGCCAGGTAGCGCTGCCGGTAGGGTGCGAAGTCGAGGGGGGCGGTCGGTGCGGCCGGAGTGTCGATGGCGGTGTCCTTGGACGGCGTGGCCCTGGTGAACGGCGTGGAGGCCGGTGCCGGCAGGAAGGTGCTGTCCTGCGCGATGGCGCTCGTGAGCGCGGCGCGCACGCGGTTACATTCGTTTTCTTCTGCGTTGGAGGACGCGCGTGTACCGGACGGCGAGGCCGCCGGGTTGCCGTTCAATGCGGCAGAAAGAGAGATGGCGTCGGTCCAGCCGAACCATTGGCTCAGCCGGTCGGCGGTGACTTGCCGGGGTTCGCGAACGTCGACTTCGGAGAGCCGTGAAAGCAAGCGAACGAGCGCCGAGCCGTTGAATCCTGTGCGCCCTGAAACTTGCGCCATACAGCCAGATACCGCAGTCCGAAAAACCTGGCAGTCTACACCGAAGACCCGCGCCGGCCGCCCCGGTTACAGCCCCTGACGCGCCGGTGGGACGGCCCGTTTCGCCGGCCCTTCAGCCCCTGAACCGCTTGCGCGTGAGCGCCAGCGCGAGCCAGAACGCCGCCACCGCATACACCGCCAGCACGCCCGCGTGCAGCCACCAGTCGGCCGGCCACTGGTCCATGAACAGCGGGCGCACCAGCGCCACCGCATTGGTCAGCGGCAGCCATGCCGCCACCGCCTTCACGGCCGACGGCAGTTGTTCCAGCGGAAAGAACACGCCGCTCAGGAACATCATCGGCGTCATGAACAGCGTGAAGTAGTAGGTGAAAAAGTCGTAGCCCTTGGCCAGCGCGTTGAAGATCAGCGCGATCGACGAGAAGGTGATGCCCGCGCCGATGAGCACCAGCCACGCGACGACGAGCTTGGGGCTGTGGCTGATGCCCAGCCCGAGCATCACGAACAGGATGGCCGTGACGGTGAAGATCGACTTGAACGCCGCCCACAGCATCTCGGCCAGCACGATGTCGTCCAGCCCCACCGGCGCGTTCATGATGCCGTCCCAGGTCTTTTGCACATGCATGCGCGAGAACGCCGAGTACAGCGCCTCGAAGCTGGCCGCGTTCATGGCGCTCATGCAGATCGAGCCGCTGGCCAGGAACAGGATGTAGGGCACCTTCACGCCGTCCACCGCCACCTGGCCCACCAGCGCGCCCATGCCGTAGCCGAAGGCCACCAGCCAGATCAGCGGCTCGGCGATGTTGCCGATCAGGCTCGGAATGGCCAGCTTGCGCCACACCAGCAGGTTGCGCAGGAACACGGGCCACCAGCGCATGGAGAGCTCGGGCGCGCGCCACACCGAAGGCGTGGAAGGCGTGATAGCGGGAGTTGTCGTGTTCATGGTCTAACCGTCCTCGCGGATTTGCCGACCCGTGAGTTTCAGAAAAAGGTCTTCCAGGTTCGCCGGCCGGTGAAAGGTGCGCAGCCCGCCGTGCTGCGTGAGCGCATCCAGCAGGCGCCGCGCATCCTGCGTGTAGAAGAACACGGTCTCGCCGCTGACCTCCACCCGTGCGGCCATCGCCTTCAGCGCGGGCGACTCGGCCAGCGCCACCGCGCCGTTGCCGTACACCTCGACCACGTCGGGCTCCAGGTGCTCGGCGATCAGGTCGCGCGGCCGGCCCTCGGCGATCTTGCGGCCGTGGTCGAGCACCAGCAGGCGCGAGCACAGGCGCTCGGCCTCGTCCATGAAGTGCGTGGTCAGCAGGATCGACTTGCCCTGCTGCAGCAGCACCTGCAGCCGCTCCCACATCAGGTGGCGCGCCTGCGGGTCGAGGCCGGTGGTGGGCTCGTCGAGCAGCAGCAGCTTGGGGTCGTTGACCAGCGCGCGCGCCAGCGACAGGCGCCGGCGCATGCCGCCCGACAGCTCGCCCGGTTTCGCGTCGGCCTTGTGCGAGAGCGCCGCGAACTCCAGCAGCTGCGGCACGCGCTCACGCACCTGGGCCTTGGCGAAGCCGAAGTAGCGGCCGTACACCACCAGGTTCTCGGCGCAGCTGAAGTCGGGGTCCAGCGTGTCGAACTGCGTGACCACGCCCAGCTGCGCCTTGATGGCCAGCGCGTCGCGCGGCATCTGCAGGCCCAGCGCGGAGATCTCGCCGCCGTCGGGCGCGGTGAGGCCCAGGCACATGCGGATGGTGGTGGTCTTGCCCGCGCCGTTCGGGCCGATCACGCCCAGGCATTCGCCCGGTGCGATCTCGAACGACAGGTCGTCCACCACGGTGGTGTCGCCATAGCGCTTGCGCAGGTGGCTGACGTGAAAGAGCGGGGGAGGGGAAGACGGTGAGGAGGGCGGCACGCGGCCATTCTGACGCAGGCACGCAACAGCCGTTCCCCTTGCTTGCATCGATGGACAAGTCGCGCAACCTGGGCCCTCGGCCGGCGGCACAATCGACGCCAGTTTGCATTTCGCGGCGGGAGGCCCAACGATGCTGCGTTTCTGGCTTGCGCTGTCGGTGTTGCTGCTGCTCGGCGCCTGCGCCCCCTTTCATCGGCCCCTGGCCGCCGCGGACCGCGGCAAGGTCCAGGCGGTCGACGTGCGCGTGGTCGTCGCGCAGGAGAGCTTCATGTTCTCCGCGCAGGCCCCCGGCGTGAGCGCGGCCATGGGCGGCGGGCTCATCGGCGCGATCATCGACTCGTCGGTGCAGCAGTCGCGCCAGAAGGACATGAGCGCCGAGGTGCAGGCCATCGTCGGGCCGCTGCTGGACTACGACTACCGCGTGGAGGCCGGCAAGGCGCTGGATGCGGCGCTGGCCGAGCCGACCGCGTTCCCGCTGAAAGTCCGCTCCTCGCAGGTGCTGGCAGCCATGCCGCCAAAGGCCGAGCACGAGGCCCGGATCGCCGCCACCAGGGACGGTCCCGGCTACATGGTGCTGCTGCTGCAGTACGCGCTGGAGCCCGGCCTGGGCGCCTTCACCACGCGCACCACCGCCCTGCTGTGGCAGGACGGGCGCAGCGAGCCGAGCTACCGCACCGCGGTCATCTTCCAGACGCCCATCGGCGGCACGGCGCGCGCCGCCGTCATCCGCCGGCTCACGGCCAACGACGGCCAGGTGCTGCGCGGCGTGATGCGCGAGTCGCTGACGCAGACCCTGCACGCCGTGGCGAGGGACATCGACGGCGCCCGTGCCGCCGGCGTGAAGTCCGCACGCTTCAACGTCAACGGCTCGTGGGTGACGCTGGCCGGCGCCGGCTTCGACGAACAACCCGGGCGCGTGCTGTTCCGCGACCAGGACGGCGCCCTGTATTCGGTGCGGAGCGCCGCGCCATGACGGCCGGGCGAGGAACCGCCTTGGCCCTGGCCGCGCTGTGCGCCCTGCCGGGCCTGTCGCGTGCGGTCACCGAGAGCGAGCCGCTGCCCATGGTGTTCGAGCCCGCGTCCGAACCGGCCGAGCGGCCCGACGGCGCGCCGGTCGCATCGCAGCGGCTGGTGCGCAGCTGCACGCTGTACCTGCCGGCCGTCGAGGACCTGCGCAGCAACAAGGCCAACGCCGGCAACCTCACCGTGATGCTGCCGACGGTGCATGCCACGCCCCGCTCGGTGCAGTCGCTGCGCAGCGGCGACGCCACGGCGTGGACGCGCGGCGCGCTGCAGTCGACCCGCCGCTACGGGTTCCAGCCGGTGCTCGGCGGACCCGCCGCGAGCGGCGGCACGGGGCAGGTCACCGCGGACGTGGCGCTGCGCCTGGCGCACGCGTGGTCTGCGGGCCTGAACCTCGTCTCTCACGTCGTGCTCCAGGTGAGCTTCCGCCTGCCCGAAGGCAAGACTGCGAGCCGGCAGTACCACGGCATGGGCACGCGCACCAACTTCGCCAGCGGCAACGGGGAGTTCATGTCGGTGCTGAACCTCGGGCTCGAAGAGGCGGTGCACGGCATGGCCCTCGACGCTGCCGCGCTGTGCGACGGCAAGCCGCTGCCCGAACCGGCGGTGGCGCGATGAAGGGCATGCTGGAGCTGCACCTGACCTGCGGCGCGCTGCACGATTCCCAGATTCCCCTTTTTGTCGCGACGTGCGAGCAGGTCGGGCTGCGGCCGCTGCTGATTGACCACCACCACGGCGTGCAGCAACGGCAACCTTCGGCCACGGCCTGGCTGCGCGCCGATCTCGAGGAGGCCCGGGCCGAGGCGATGGCGCTGGCGCAGTGGCTGGCGCATGCGGGCATGGCCGTGCTCGATGTGAAGGTCGACGCCCCGGTGCAGGACTCCGAACGCTTCGGCCACCCGGGCCGGTATTTCGAGTGGCGCGGCAAGCTGCGCCAGCTGCACGACATGGCCGACCTGCGGCGCCTGTGCGAGGTGCATGGCGCGCAGTTGTCGCGCGACAGCCTGCGCGAGGACGCCGACACCTGCTTCGTGACGCTGTGCAGCCGCGAGCCGTGGGCCGAGTTCAGCGCGCGCGTGCAGGCATTGACGGACCAGCTCGCGCACGACGGCTGGCCGCTGCTGAAGCAGGATTCCGAAATCTGCCTGCACGACAGCCGCGAGCCGCCGCAACCGGATTGGCTCGCGCCCTTCCTGCTGCCATCCGCTGGCCCCGGCTAGAGCCTGAGCCCGCTGAACTCCGTCTTCATCCACGCGATGAACGCCCGCGTGCGCGCCGGCAGCAGCCGCGCGTTCGGGTAGATCACGCTCACCGGGCGCGGCGGCGGCTCGAAGTCTTCAAGCACCAGCGCGAGCCGTCCCTGCGCCACGTGCGGCATCACCTGGTACGAGAAGAAGGTGCCGAAACCCATGCCCGCCGCGCACGCCTCGATGGCCGGCGCGTTGTGGTTGAACTCCAGCCGGACGCTCGGTGTCACGCCGATGGCCTTGCCGCCCTCGCGGAACACCCACTGCGACGGCATGTCGACCCGGCCGCGCACGCAGGGCGCGCCTTCCAGGTCGCGCGGATGCCGCGGCACGCCGTGCTGCGCCAGGTAGGCCGGGCTCGCGGCCACCACGCGGCGGATGGTGCCCAGCGTCTGCGCCACCAGCGACGAGTCTTCCAGCGGGCTGATGCGGATGCCCACGTCGATGCCTTCTTCGAGCAGGTTCACGCTGCGGTCGTACAGCCGCACGCTGCAACGCACCTTCTCGTGGCGCTGCATGAAGCGCACGATGGCGGGCGCCACGTACATGTGGCCGAACAGCACCGGCGCGGTGATGGTGAGCTGGCCCGCGGGCTCGCTGGCCTCGGCCCTCAGCGCGAGGTCGGCGGCGTCGGCCGCGAGCAGCACGTCGCGCGCGCTCGGCAGGTAGTGGCGGCCCTCTTCGGTGAGCGACAGCCGGCGCGTGGTGCGGTGGAACAGCCGCACGCCCAAGTGCGCCTCGAGCGCGGCCAGCGCGCGCACCACCGCGGGCAGCGAGGTGCCCAGCGCCTCGGCGGCACGGGTCATGCTGCCCTGGTCGGCGATCTGAACGAAGGTCTGCATGGCCTTGAAGCGATCCATGCGGCGATTAGACCGGAAAACGCAGCAGTCAAATACAGAAGTGGCTATTCATTCATCGGGCGCAAGAGAGAAGAATCGGCACAACGCCCCCACCGGCACTCCTCACTCCTGAAAGGTCCTCCATGAATGCCGCCGCCGCTCGACCCGCCCAGCCCATCAAGCTCTACGGCTCTGCAATTTCAGGGCACGTGCACCGCGTGCGCCTGTTCCTCACGATGCTCGGGCTGCCGTTCGAGAACATCGAGCTCGACATGCGCAAGGGCGAGCACCGCGCGCCGGAGTTCCTGGCGCGCAATCCCTTCGGTCAGGTGCCGGTGATCGACGACGGCGAACTCACGCTGGCCGACTCCAACGCCATCCTGGTCTACCTCAACGAACGCTATGCGAGCGACCCCGCGCGCTGGATGCCGCGCGACGCGGTGGGCGCGGCGCGCGTGCAGCGCTGGTTCTCGGTGGCCGCCGGCCCGCTGGCGTACGGCCCGGCGGCGGCGCGCATCATGGCGCTGTTCGGCCTGGCCACCGACCCCACGGAAACCGTCGCGCGCTCGCATGCGCTGCTGTCAGTGATGGAGCTGCATCTGCAGCAGCAGGCCTTTCTCGCGGGGCCGGCCGCCACGCTGGCCGACATCGCGAACTACGCCTATGTGGCGCATGCGCCTGAAGGCAGCGTGTCGCTCGCCACCTATCCGAACGTGCGCGGCTGGCTCGAACGCGTGGAGGCCTTGCCCGGCTTTGTTCCGATGGTGCGCACGCCCGTCGGGCTGGCGGAGGTCGCATGATCGCCGCGCCGTTTCATGCGGGCGAACGTGCGCTGCAGTCGTTGGCGGGTTCGCGCGAGCAGATGGAGTTCGCGGGGCCACGCGTCATCCGCGACCACATGCCCGACCAGCACCGCGCGTTCTTCGCGCAGCTGCCGTTCCTCGTGGTGGGCAGCCTCGACGCCGGGCTGCAGCCCTGGGCCAGCGTGCTGGCCGCGCCGGCCGGCTTCATGCACTCGCCCGACGCCACGCACCTGCGTGTCGATGCCTTGCCCGCCGCGGGCGATCCGCTCGCCGGCCCGTTGGCGCAAGGCGCCACGCTGGGCCTGCTCGGCATCGAGCCGCACACGCGGCGGCGCAACCGCATGAACGGCACGGTCGAGGCGCTCGATGCCGCGGGCTTCACGGTTGCTGTGCAGCAGAGCTTCGGCAACTGCCCGCGCTACATCCAGGCGCGCGAGCCCGAGCTCGCTTCGAACCGGGGCAATGCGCTGCCCGTGCAGCCGGCGCAGTGGCTCGACAGGCTCGACCTGGCCGCGCACCGCCTCATCGGCAGCGCAGACACGCTGTTCATCGCCACCGCCTACCCGAACGAAGCGGCGGCCGGCGACGAGGCCGATGCGAGCTCGCACGGCGTCGACGTGTCGCACCGGGGCGGGCGCCCGGGCTTCGTGCGCATCGACGGCGACGACACGCTCACCGTGCCCGACTTCAACGGCAACCGCTTCTTCAACACGCTGGGCAACCTGGCGGCGCACCCGCGCGCGGGGCTGCTGTTCATCGACTTCGACAGCGGCGACCTGCTGCACGTGGCGGCGACGGCCGAGATCGTGTGGAGCGGGCCTGAGGTCGAGGCCTTCGAAGGCGCGGAACGGCTGATGCGCTTTCACGTGACGCACGCGCTGCGCCGCCCGGCGGCTTTGCCGCTGCGCTGGAGCGACGCGCAGCTGTCGCCGCACCTTGCGGGCACCGGTCAGTGGAACACCGGAATGCGCGCGTTGGCCGACGGGCGGTAGCGCCAGCCGCGCAGGCGCCGCGCTGCAAGGTCGGTCGCGGGCATGCGGGCCAGCAGGGCTTGGAGGCCGGCCGCCGCCAGCGTGCAGGCCAGGGCCTGGCCCGGGCAGGCGTGCACGCCATGGCCGAAGCCGAGCATGCGGCGCTGGGCGCGCACGGGCATGAAGCGGTCCGGCTCGGGGTTGAACGACGGGTCGCGGTGGGCCGAGGCCAGCAGCACCAGCACCGCGTCACCTTCGGCCAGCGTGGTGCCCGCGATGGCGACGGCCTCCACTGCAAAGCGCCGCGTGTTCTGCACGGAGGGGTCGTGCCGCGCCGTCTCTTCAACCACAGCCTGCAGCCCATCGCGCGTGCGGACCGCTTCACGCAGCGAAGGCTCGCGCATCACGGCGACCAGGCTGTTGCCGAGCAGGCCCGCCGTGGCATCGCAGGTCTGCGACAGCAGGCCGACCAGGTTCGCGAGCAACGCGCGTGACGGCGGCGCGCTGTCGGCCAGCACGCCGTGCAGCAGCGTGCCGTGGCGCGGCGGCGCGCCGGCCACCAGCGCTTCGAAGCGTGTCATCAGTGCGCCCGCCGCCGCGCTGGCGTCCTGCAGCTGGCCGGCCGTGGACAGCGGCGACAGGCAGGCGACGAAGTCGCGCATCCACCGGTCGACCTGCGGCAGTGCGACGTCGGCAAAGCCCAGCAGGTGCGCCACCGATTGCACGGGCATCGAGAACAGCGTGTCCGGCAGCGGCTGCCGCTGCGGCACGCGCTGTGCCACCTGCAAGGCGGCCTCTCGCACCGCGTGCAGGTCGAGTCCGGCCAGCGCCCGCTGCAGCGCGGGCCGGTGCGCCGCATGCGCCACGCCGTCGTTCATGCGCACCAGGTGGCCGAACACCTCGCCGGCCGCGCTGCCCAACAGGGCACGGGGCACCGGTTCCGCCGCCGGTCGCACGCGCAGCGCACCGTGCGCCTGCAGCACCTGCGCGACGACGTCCGCGCGGCTCGCGATCCACACGCGCAGCGCATCGTTCCATGCTAGCGGCGGTCCTTCGCGCAGGGTTGCGTAGTACGGATAGGGGTCGGCATGCGTGGCGGCCGCGACCGGGTCGGCGGGGGTGTCGGGGTTATCGGGGGTATCGGGGTTCATGCCGCAGTGTGCGATCGACACTGCCGCCACACTTCGCCCGCGAGCGAAGTGTGGGATGCACCGCCGTTCTACGATGCGCCGATGGACACCACCGACTCGCCTTCCTCCAGCGTCGACTTCCAGCTGGCCCGCCTGGCCGGCGCCATCGCCGAGCCGGCGCGCGCCCGCATGCTGAGCTGCCTGATGGACGGCCACGCGCGCACCGCGACCGAGCTCGCCACCGTGGCGGAGGTGGCCGCGTCCACTGCGAGCGCGCACCTGGCGCGGCTGAAGGAAGAGCGGCTGGTCGAGTTGCTGGTGCAGGGCAAGCACCGCTACTTTCGCCTGGCCAGCCACGACGTCGCCGCCGCCCTCGAAAGCCTGATGGTGCTGGCCGGCGCCCCGCGCACGCCCGCCTTCGAGCCCAGCACGCCGAGCCGCCTGCGCAGCGCGCGCACCTGCTACGACCACATGGCGGGCACCGCCGGCGTCGCGCTGCACGACCGGCTGCATGCGCAAGGTTGGCTCAGCGGCCTGCAGAGCGGCTCGTACGAGCTCACGCCCGAAGGCGCGATCGCGTTGCAGAGCCTGGGTGTCGACGTCGATGCGGTGCGCCGCTCGCGCCGCCGCTTCGCCTGTGCCTGCCTGGACTGGAGCGAGCGGCGTGCGCATCTGGGCGGCGCGCTGGGGGCCGCATGGCTGCAGCTGTCGCTGCGCCGGGGCTGGGTGCGCCAGGCGCTCGACGGGCGCGCGCTCACGCTGACGCCGAAGGCGCAGCGCGAAATGCCGGAGCTGTTCGCCTGAGGCGAACGGCGCGCCGCAGGATCAGGCCTTCAGCTTCAGCAGGTAGATCAGCGGCCCGGCCATGGCCGTGTCCAGGTCCAGGAAGCTCTCGAAGTCCTTGCCCGCCATCCAGTACGCGTCCCAGTTGTTGCGCTTGATGGTTTTTTGCCAGAGGTCGGCCGCGGTGGCGCGGCGCACCGCTTCGAGCAGCACGGCGCGGCGTTCGGCGGGCACTTTCTTGCCGGTGAGCACGCCGCGCCAGTTGGCGAGGTCGGCGTCCACGCCCTGTTCGCGCACCGACGGAATGCCTTGGAAGGGCCGCTTGGCCGACACGCCGATGGCACGCAGCTTGCCGCTGGCCAACTGCTCCGCGAATTCGCTGTAGCCCGAGATGCCGGCCGCGGCCTTGCCCGTTTCGAGCGCCTCCACCACCTGCGCGCCGCCCGGGTGCGCCTGGTAGGCCAGCGAGCCCGCGTTGCCCGCCACGCGCGCCAGCATGCCCGCGTACATGTGGTCCACGCCGCCGGCCGAGCCGCCCGCGATGACCGTCTTCGCGGCGTCGGCGCGCAGTTGCGCGATCAGGTCCTTGGGTGTCTTGATGGGGGAGTCGGCCTTCACCGCCACCACTTCGTAGTCGCTGGTGAGCCGCGCCACGGGCGCGACCTGCGCCAGGGTGACGGCGGGCTTCTGCAGCGCGACGGCACCGACCATGACCATGCCGCTCATCAGCAGGGTGTCGGGGTCGGCGTCGTACTTCTCGACGTATTTCGCCAGGCCGATGGTGCCGCCCTTGCCGCCGATGTTCTCGTAGCTGACCTCGCCCACCGCGCCTGCGGCCACCATGGCCGCGCCCAGCGCGCGGCCGGTCTGGTCCCAACCGCCGCCTTCATTGGCAGGAATGACGATGCGCAGCTTGGGTGCCAGTTGCGGTTCGGCCGCGCCCGACATCCTGGGCCACAGCGCGGCGGGCACCACACCTGCGGCCATCCATGCGGCGAGGCTGCGGCGAGAGAGGCCGACGGGCGCGGAATGCGGCATTTTGTTTCCGATTGTCTGTAAAAGTAACCGGATGATGTCCGAAAACCGTGTCAGCCCTTCACATTGATTGCCTAGGGAAAACCCGAGTCACCGGGCCGCAGCGGTCCTCGCCGGCGGCTTCGATGTGCCTGGCGAATCAGGCTTTCAGCTTGAGTTGCTGAATCAGGGGACCGGCTGCCGCCGTGTCGAGTGCGAGGAAGTTCTCGAAATCCTTGCCCTCCAGCCAGAAGGCTTCCCAGTTGTTGGTTTTGATGGTTTTCTGCCACACATCGGTGGCGGTCGCGCGGCGCACCACCTCCAGCAGCGCGGTCTTGCGGTACGGCGGCACCTTCTTCCCGGTGAACACACCGCGCCAGTTGGCGAGGTCGGCGTCCACGCCCTGTTCGCGCGCCGACGCAATGCCCAGGAACGGCCGCTTGGCCGACACGCCGATGGCGCGCAGCTTGCCGCTCGCCAGGCCTTCGGCGAACTCGCTGTGGCCCGAGATGCCGGCCGCGGCCTTGCCCGATTCCAGCGCCTCGACCACCTGTGCGCCGCCCGCGTGCGCCAGGTAGACCAGCGACGCGGAGGCGCCCGCAGCGCGCGCCAGCAGGCCGGCGAACATGTGGTCCACGCCGCCGGCCGAGCCGCCCGCGATGACGGTGGCGGCGGCATCCGCGCGCAGCTGCGCGATCAGGTCGCTCGTGCTCTTCAGGGGGGAGTCGGCCTTCACCGCCACCACCTCGTAGTCGCTGGTGAGGCGGGCGATGGGGGTCATGTCGGCCAGCGTGACGGCGGGCTTCTGCAGCGCGAGCGCACCGACCATGACCATGCCGCTCATCAGCACCGTGTCGGGGTCGGCGTTGTACTTCTCAACGTATTTCGCCAAGGCGAGCGTGCCGCCCACGCCGGGGATGTTGTCGTACACCACGCTGCCAACCGCGCCCGAGGCCAGCATGGCCGCGCCGAGCCCGCGGCCGGTCTGGTCCCAGCCGCCGCCTGGCTCGGCGGGAATGACGATGCGCAGCCTGTTGCTCAGCGGGGCGTCGGCGGCGTTCGCGCCGGCGGGCCACAGTGCGGCGCCCCCGGTGCCGGCAACGGCGGCCGAAGCCGCGATCCATGCCGAGAAGTGTCGGCGCGAGACAAAAGCGGAAGGCGACTGCGGCATCTTTTTTCCGGTTGACTGTGGGTAGTCCGGATGATGTCCGCGAAACACCGCAATCCCCCACCCCCGCAGGCGGGGACAAACCCTGATGGACGCCCGCGCCCCGCCACAACAGCCCGCGGGGTCGTTCCTACTGGAACGCCACCTCGGCAAAGCTGCGCAACTTGCGGCTGTGCAGCCGCGTGGAGCCCTCTTCGCGCAGGATCTCGATGGCCCGCATGCCGATGCGCAGGTGCTGCTCCACGCGCTCGCGGTAGAAGTGGTTGGCCATGCCGGGCAGCTTGATCTCGCCGTGCAGCGGCTTGTCGCTCACGCACAGCAGGGTGCCGTAGGGCACCCGGAAGCGAAAGCCGTTGGCCGCGATGGTCGCGCTTTCCATGTCGAGCGCCACCGCCCGGCTCTGGCTGAAGCGGCGCTGCGGCTGGTTGCCCGGCAGCAACTCCCAGTTGCGGTTGTCGGTGCTGGCCACGGTGCCGGTGCGCATGATCTTCTTCAGGTCGGGCCCCTCGTAGCGCGTGACGTCGGCCACCGCCTGCTCGAGCGCGAGCTGGATCTCCGACAGCGCCGGAATCGGCACCCACAGCGGCAGCTCCTCGTCGAGCACGTGGTCCTCGCGCACGTAGGCGTGGGCCAGCACGTAGTCGCCCAGCTGCTGCGTGTTGCGCAGGCCGGCGCAGTGGCCCAGCATCATCCAGGCGTGCGGACGCAGCACGGCGATGTGGTCGGTGATGGTCTTGGCATTGGCCGGGCCCACGCCGATGTTGGTCATGGTGATGCCGCTGTAGTCCTCGCGCACCAGGTGGTAGGCCGGCATCTGCGGCAGCCGCGGCGGCGCGGTGCCCTGGCTGCCGTCGAGCAGGTGGCCGAAGGTCTGGCTCTGGCCGGCCGCCAGGCCGCGCCGGCGCGTGATGACGTTGCCGGGCTCGATGAACGCCACGTACTCGCTGTTCTCGTCGGCCATGGCCTCGTGGCCCAGGCGCACGAACTCGTCGATGTAGAACTGGTAGTTGGTGAACAGCACGAAGTTCTGGAACCACTCGGGCGCGGTGCCCGTGTAGTGGCGCAGGCGGTGCAGCGAGTAGTCCACGCGCGCTGCCGTGAACAGCGACAGCGGCTGCGCCTCGCCGTCGCGCGCCTCGTAGGTGCCGTTGGCGATGCCGTCGTCCATCACGCCCAGGTCGGGCAGGTCGAACACGTCGCGCATGAGCGCGCGGCGCTCGTTGCTCATGGTGCCTTCGATGTGGTCGTTTTCGGCGAACGAGAAGTGAATGGGAATGGGCTGTGTGCTGGTGCCCACCTCGATCTCGACCTGGTGGTTCTCCAGCAGCAGGCGGAACTGGTCGAGGTAGTAGCGCGAGAACAGGTCGGGCCGCGTCAGCGTGGTCTCGTAGCGGCCGGGGCCGGCCACGAAACCGTAGCTCAGGCCGGCGTTGGCCGGCGGCGTGTGGCGCGAGACGGTGTGCGTGTGCACCCGCACGAACGGGTAGCAGGCCCGCACCCGGCCGGGCAGCGCCTCGCCGGCCACGAAGCGCAGCATCGACTCGCGAAGGTGGGCGATGCCGCCCTGGTAGATGGCCTTGACCTGGTCCAGCGCGGCGGCTGCGTCGGTGAAGCGGGCGGGGGCGACGAAGGTGGGCATGTAGGGCATGACGGCATTGTGCAGTGCCACGCGTGCCGGCATCTCAGTCCAGCAGGCAGCCCAGCACCTTCACCAGCATGTCGTTCACATCCACAGCCTGCACGGCGCCCGGCAGCTCCACGTCGCCGTGCATCACGAACACCGGCTTGCCCCATTTCAGCCCCATCGCCATCTCCGACAGCGTGCCCATGTTGCCGCCGATGGCGACCAGGCACACGCCGCTGCGCGCGATGATGCCGTTGCGCATCTCGCCCATCCCGGTGGGGATGGCCACGCTGAGCCACTCGTTGGCGTTGCGGTCGTCTTCCTCGGGCAGGATGCCCACCGCAATGCCGCCGGCCTCCACCGCACCGCGCGAGGCCGCGGCCATCACGCCGCCGCGCCCGCCGCACACCACCGCCATGCCCGCGCCGGCCAGCGCGTGCGCCACCGCATAGGCGGCTTCGCACTCGGCCGGCCCTCCGTCGCCCGGGCCGAGGATGGCCACCGGCTGTCGGTGGCGCGCGGGCCCCCACTGCCGCTGCGCCAGGCGCGTCAGCGCCTCAGTGACCGGCGCCGACAGCACCGCGCTCGCGCCTTCGCGTAAAGACATCGCCCACTCCCATCACGATCACACACACCACCATCAGCACCAGCGACAAGGCCGCCGCCACCGCGAAATCGGAACCGCCGTCGCCCACCTGCGCCAGCAGCATCAGCGGCAGGATGTTCAGCTGCGTGCCCACCAGCGCCAGCGCCGTGCCGTAGGTGCCCATCGCGATCGCGGCCACCATGCAGGCGTTCGACAGCACCGAGGGCATCACCTCGGGCACCACCGTGTCCCAGAACGCGCGCGCCTTCGATGCACCCAGCGTGCGCGCCGCCTGCGCCGGGCGCAGGTCGAGGTTCGCGAACACCGGGTACAGCGACAGCGCCACGCGCGGAATCAGGTAATAGGCATAGGCGAAGCCCAGCCCCGACACGCTGTAGATCCAGCTGCCGATCAGCGCCGGGTCTGCGCCCAGCCCCGCCAGCAGCTGCGTGACGAAGCCCGCGCGCCCGAAGGCCAGGATGAAGCCGTAGGCGATCACCAGGCCCGAGAACGCCAGCGGCAGGCCCAGCAAGGTCATCATCCATTGGCGCCGATGCGCGGGCTGGCGCGCCAGCTCGATCGCGATGCACGTGCCCACCAGCGCAGACCCCGCGCCCGCCGCCAGCCCCAGGGCCAGCGTATTGCGCAGTGCCCCGAAGAACAGCGCGTTGCCGAACAGCCGCCCGAAGGCGCTGCCGCCGTTGGCAAAGGCCTCGGGCAGCAGCGCCGCGAGCGGCACCGCGAAGAAAAGCGCCATGAAGGCCCATGCGGGCCAGGCGCCGAAGCGTCGCATCACGGGCTGCTTACTTGCCCAGGGCGGCCAGCGCCCAGAGCTTGTCGACCTCGGCCTTGCGCTCCGAGGCCTTCACCACGTCGAGCGGACGGATCTGCGGCGCGGCCGGCATCTTGGCCGCGATGTCGGCCGACAGCGGCGTGCCCGGCACGGCGGGGCGCACGAAGCCCTGCGCGAACAGCGTCTGGCCCGCCTCGCTCATGACGAAGTTCAGCCACAGCTTGCCGGCGTTGGGGTTCGGCCCGTTCTTCACCAGGCTGATGGCATACGGCGCGGCCACGCTGGCCTCCTTCGGAATCACGACCTCGGCCGCGTCGCCCATGCCGTCGACGTGCTTGGCCTTCAGGCCGTCGTTCTCGTAGCTGATCCACACCGGGATCTCGCCCTTGAGGAACTTGGCGTACGGCGTGGTGCCTTCCACGCGCAGCACGTTGCCGGCCGAGTGCAGCTTGCCCAGGTAGTCGGTGCCGGGCTGCACGTTGTCCACGCTGCCGCCGTTGGCGTAGGCCGCGGCGAAGGTCAGCACCTGGCCGATGCCGGTGGAGCGCGGGTCGAGGTACACCACCGAGCTCTTGTATTCGGGCTTGAGCAGGTCGGCCCAGCCCGTGGGCACGTTCTTCACCAGCTTCCTGTTGACCAGGAACGCGATGTTCAGCGTGTGGATGGTGAACCACCGGCCCTCGGCCTCGCGGAACACCGGGGGCAGCTTGTCGAAGTTGGCGGGCTTGAAGGGTGCGACCACGTCCTTCTTCGCGGCATCGACGCCCGAGGCCGCGAAGTAGTAGGCGGTGTCGGCCTGCGGGCGGCGCTTGGTCTTTTCGAGCGCGACCACGGTGGCGGCCGAGCCGATGTCGTTGTAGGTCAGCTCGATCTCGGGGTAGCGCTTCTTGAAGGCCGCGAACAGCGACTTCCAGTTGGCCCATTCGGGGCCGGTGTCGAAGGACACGCACAGGCCTTCCTTCTGCGCCTCGGCGTACAGCGCCTTCTCGCCCGCGTAGAGCTCGGGGCCGTCGAAGGCGAAGGCGGCGCGGGCCGCGAGCGTGGACAGGGACAGTGCGCCTGCGGCCTGGATCAGATGTCTGCGTTGCATGGTGGCTCCTTGGAGGAAATGAAGGAAAGGCTCGGTCAGTGGTCGAGCAAACGAAGGTGTTCGGGCGCGATGGCGATGGCCTGCGCGGCGGGCAATGCCGATTCGGCGAGGAAGGGCCTGGCCGCGCCCGGCACTTCGAAGTCGTAGCGCGTGAGCGCGCCCAGGTAGCGCTGCGCGCCGGTGCGGCCCGCCAGCAGGTTCAGGCTGCCGGGCGCCGGGTCGGGCCGGATGTGCTCGGGGCGCACCAGCACGTGCACCGCCGCGCCGAAGGCCCGTGTGCCGGTGGGCGCGGCGAGCTCGGCAAAACCCAGGTCGATGCGATCGGGGCCGCTCACCTTCGCAGGCAGGATCGTCGAGAGCCCGACGAACTCGGCCACCGCGCGGCTCGCGGGGTGCTCGTAGATGTCGCGCGGCGTGGCGATCTGCAGCAGCCGGCCGTCTTTCAGCATGGCCACGCGGTCGGCCATCACCAGCGCTTCTTCCTGGTCGTGCGTGACCAGCAGCGTGGTGGCGTTGAAGCGCTGCTGGATGGCGCGGATCTGGTCGCGCAGGTGGCCGCGCACGCTGGCGTCGAGCGCCGACAGCGGCTCGTCGAGCAGCAGGGCGCGCGGGTCGATGGCCAGCGCGCGGGCCAGCGCCACGCGCTGCTGCTGCCCGCCGGAGAGTTGCGCGATGCCGCGCTGCGCGTAGTCGCCCAGCCCCACGATGTCGAGCAGGTCCTGCGCGCGCTGGCGGCGCTCGGCGGTGGCTACCTTGCGCAGCTTGAGCCCGTAGGCCACGTTGTCGAGCACGCTCAGGTGCGGAAACAGCGCATAGCTCTGGAACACCATGCCGATGTGGCGCTGGTGCACCGGCGTGCGCGACATGTCGTCGCCGCCCAGCGCGATGCGCCCGGTGTGGCCGGTTTCCAGGCCCGCCACCAGCTTCAGCAGCGTCGACTTGCCCGAACCGCTGGGCCCGATCACCGCGACCAGTTCGCCGGTGCGCACGTCCAGCGACACGTCGTGCAGGCCGTGCGTGCTGCCGGGGTAGTTGTAGCTGACGTTGTCGAGAAGGAGGCTCATGGGAGGGTTACGCGCGTTGCTTCACCAGGGAAGAAGACAGGAGGGCCGACGCGCTCGCCAGCACGAGAAGAATGACCGTGGCCGCGCAGGCGAAGCCCGTGGCGCCGTAGAAGGCCTGCAGCAGCACGACGGGGTAGGTGCGGTTCTGGAAGCTCGTGAGCAGGTTCGACACGCCGAACTCGCCCACCGAAATGGCCGCCACCATCACCAGCCCGCTGATCAGGCTCTGCCGCACGCTGGGCAGCACGATGCCGGTGAACTGCTGCCAGCCCGAGGCACCGAGCGTGGCGGCCGCCTGTTCGAGCCGGCCCAGGTCGAGGTGGCGCAGGTCGGCCAGCAGCGTGTTGGTGAGGTAGGGCAGCGTGAGGATGGCGTGCGCCGCGATCAGCAGCGGCATCGAGCCCAGCCAGGGCGCCAGGTCGGTGTTGAACACGATCATGTAGCCGAAGGCCATGGTGATCGGCGGCACGGCCACCGGCGTGGCGCTCACGATGCGCGCCGCCAGGCTGCCGCCGCGCCGCGCGCCGTGGTACAGCGCATAGGCCAGCGGCAGCGCCAGCACGGTGTTGATGGCGCAGGCCGACATGGCCACCACCAGGCTGCTGACGAAGGCCTTGCGGAACGAGGTGTCGAGCCACAGGTCGACGTACCACTGCCCCGTGATGCCCGTGGGCAGCAGCGTGTTGGTCCAGTTGCCGCCCAGGCTGCCGATCATCAGCAGCGCGATGGGCAGCAGCAGGTACAGGCCGTAGATGAGCGAGATGCCGCGAACCAAGGTTGTCTCCAGTGTCTTGAGCAGCCGGCATACTTTCCGGATGCGCTACTGTCTGCGCAAGGCATGCCGCAGCAATGCCCCGAATTCTAGGAAGCGCATAGGCACCCATGGGTGAATGTTGGATGACGACACTTGAGCAATTGGAAAATGTTTTTCACGCAGCTTTCACACACCGGGGCCAGGCCGCATGAAGCGTGACTGCCCCACCATCCAGGAGCTGCTGGCCTTCGACGCCGTGGCGCGGCACCAGAGCATCACGCTGGCGGCCGGCGCCCTGTGCATCACCGTGAGCGCGGTCAGCAAGCAGATCGCGGGGCTCGAGGCCTTCCTGGGCCGCGAGCTGCTGCAGAAGAACGGGCGCGGCGTGCAGCTCACGCCGCAGGGGCGCGTGTACTGGCAGAAGATTTCGGGGGGCCTGCGCGCCATCGAGACCGCGACCTTCGAGGCGCGCTCGGGCGATGCCGGCGCCGGCCTGCTCACGCTGGCGAGCGTGCCCACCTTCCTCACCAAGTGGCTCATTCCGCGCCTGCCGGCCTTCAGCCAGAAGAGCCGCCACGTCATGCTGAGCTTCAGCCGCCACCTGGAGCCCAGCGACGGCATTCCGGCCGGCGTGGACGCCGCCATCCGCTACGGCCCCGACGGCTGGCCGGGGGTGGTGTCGGAGTACATCGCGGGGCGCGAGTTCGTGCTGATCGTGGCGCGCTCGCTGGTCGAGGGGCGCCACCGCATCGCGCAGCCCGCCGACATCCTGGGCCACACGCTGCTGCACCACGAGGGCGCGCCCACCGCCTGGCGCCAGTGGGCCGCGCAGCACGGCGTGCCCGAGGTGCAGACGGTGGCCGGCCCGCGCTTCGCGCAGTATTCGGCGCTGATCCAGGCCGCGCTCAACGGGCTGGGCATCGGCCTCGTGCCCAGGCTGCTGGTGCAGGAAGAGCTGGCCGAAGGCGCGCTGCTGAGCCCGTGCGGCACGCCGGTGAACGTGAACCAGGGGCACTACCTGTGCTACCGGCCGGACCGGCTCGACCTGCCGGCCTTCGCGGCGTTTCGCGCGTGGCTGCTCGACGAAGGCGTGGCCTCGCGCGGCGTGGAGGCCGAGGCATGATCCGTGAAACATCCAAGGGGTCGAACCGATGAAAGTCGCAGTGATGGGCGCCGGCGCAGTCGGCTGCTACTACGGCGCCATGCTGGCGCGCGCGGGCCACGAGGTGGTGCTGATCGGGCGGCCTTCGCATGTGGCGGCCGTCCAGGCGAAGGGGCTGCGCCTGGAAACCAGGGCCTTCGACGAACACGTGCCGCTCGCCGCAAGCACCGAAGCCGGCGCGGTACAGGGCGCCGACCTGGTGCTGTTCTGCGTGAAGTCGACCGACACCGAAGCGGCCGCCGCGCAGATCGCGCCGCACCTCGCGCCCGATGCGCTGGTGCTCACGCTGCAGAACGGCGTGGACAACGACGCGCGCGTGCGTTCGGTGCTGGCGTCGAACGAGGTGGCGGCCTCCGTGGTCTACGTGGCCACCGAGATGGCGGGGCCGGGGCATGTGAAGCACCACGGCCGCGGCGAGCTGGTGATCGCGCCGTCGCGCCGCAGCGATGACGTGGCGCGGCACCTGATCGCGGCAGGCGTGCCCACGGAGGTTTCGGGCAACGTGCGCGGCGCGCTCTGGGCCAAGCTCACGCTCAACTGCGCCTACAACGCGCTCTCGGCCATCGCCCAGCTGCCCTACGGCGTGCTGATCGAGGGCACCGGGGTGACCGACGTGGTGCGCGACGTGGTGGCCGAATGCCTGGCCGTGGCCAAGGCCGAAGGCATCGAGGTGGTCGGCGGCACCGACGCCGCCGTGCGCGGCATTCCGCAGACCATGCCCTCGCAGTATTCGTCGACCGCGCAGGACCTGGCGCGCGGCAAGCTCAGCGAAATCGACCACCTCAACGGGCTGGTCGTGCGGCGCGGCGAGGCGCTGGGCGTGCACACGCCCGCCAACCGCGTGCTGTTCGTGCTGGTGAAGCTGCTCGAAGGCAAGCAGCAGGCAGTTCGCGCCTAGCCTAGCCTGGCATCGGCTCGCGCATCGTCACGAACTCTTCGGCCGCGGTCGGGTGGATGCCGATGGTGCTGTCGAACAGCGCCTTGGTCGCGCCCGCGCGCATCGCCACGGCAAAGCCCTGCACCACTTCGCCCGCATCCGCGCCCACCATGTGCAGGCCGACCACGCGGTCGCTCTTCTTGTCGACAACCAGCTTCATGAAGGTGCGCTCGCTGCTGCCCGACAGCGTGTGGCGCAGCGACTTGAACTCGCTGGAAAACACCGTCACTTCGCCGAACTTCGCGCGCGCATTGATCTCGCTGTAGCCGCAGGTGCCGATGTTCGGATGCGTGAACACCGCCGTGGGAATGAACTCGTAGTCGAGCCGGCGCTTTCCCTTGCCGAACAGCTCGTCGACCACCACCATCGCCTCGGCCAGCGCCACCGGCGTGAGCTGCACGCGCGTGGACACGTCGCCCACCGCATAGATCGACGGCACCGAAGTGCGGTAGTGCGCATCGACCGCGATGGCGCCCTTGTCGTTCAGCTTCACGCCCGCCGCCTCCAGGCCCAGGCCCTGGGTGTTGGGCACGCGGCCCGTGGCGAAGAGCAACGTGTCGGCCTCCACCTGCTGGCCGCGCGCCAGCGTGACGGTGAGCCCGCCGTGCGCACTGCGCGCGACCGATGCGGCCTCGCAGTTGAGCCGGATCTCCACGCCGGCCTTGCCCATCTCGTTGGCGACGAACTGCCGCACGTCGTCGTCGAAGCCGGTGAGCAGGTGCGCTCTGCGGTGCAGCTGCGTCACCTTGGCGCCCAGGCCGTTGAAGATCGATGCGAACTCGCAGGCGATGTAGCCGCCGCCCACCACCAGCAGGCGCTTGGGGAAGGGCTCGAGGTCGAACATCGCATCCGAGGTCACGATGTGCTCGCGGCCCGGAATGTCGGGCACGAAGGGCGTGCCGCCGGTGGCCACCAGCAGGTGCTTCGCGGTGTGGCGCTTGCCGTCGATTTCCACCGTGTGGGCGTCGATGAGCTGGGCCCAGCCGGTGATGAGCATGACGCCCGAATTCTTCAGCAGCGAGCCGTAGATGCCGTTGAGCCGGCCGATCTCCTTGGCGCGCTGCTTCTTCAGGTGCGCCCAGTCGAAGTTCGGCGCTTGGGGCAGCGTCCAGCCGTAGCCCGCGGCTTCCTCGAAGGCTTCGCCGTAGCCGGCGGCATAGCTGTAGAGCTTCTTGGGAATGCAGCCCACGTTGACGCAGGTGCCGCCCAGGTCGGCGGCCTCGGCCAGTCCGACGCGCGCGCCGGTCTGCGCGGCCATGCGCGCGGCGCGAACGCCGCCGCTGCCGCCGCCGATGACGAAGAGATCGAAGTCGAATGTGCGCATGAAAGCTTGCTCCTAGGCCGACGACTGTAGCGGCGGGCCGAAGGCGGCGTTGCCGGCGGGGCTTGCGCGGCGGCGCGTGGGGCGCGCCGGCGTTGCGGCACGCGAGAATCCGCTGCCGTTGCCCACCGGTGGCAAGGAGGAAGCTTCCATGAAAAACAAAGACAACGCCCGTCCATTGGCCCTGTGGCGCTCCCAAAACAGGAGCGCCCTGGCGCTGTGCCTGGGGCTTGCCGCCACGTGGGCGGCCGCGCCCGCCGCGGCCCAACTTGCGCGCAAGCCTTCTTACTACCAGCAGCAGAACCAGCCGCAACCCGAGGGCCCCGCCGCGCAGCTGGTGCCGCGCCCGTCGGTGCCGTCGTCGCTGCCCGCGCTGCGCAGCCAGGGCGACTTCGACCAGCTGGCGCGCGTCTACGACCCCGGCACGCCGATGCAGCTGGCGCACGTGCTGTTCGCCATCGACCGGCAGGCCAGGCCGCCGCGCATGTACTACATCGACACGCCGCGCTACCAGCTGCATGTGCGCTTCCTGCGCGACACGCGGCTCGTGCCGAACACCGTCAAGCGCGAGATCGACCGTAACTACCTCGTGCCCGAGCGCCGCTTCCTGTTCGGCACGCTGAGCTGGCAGCAGAACATCGGCAGCTTCACCTACGAGTTCTGGGAAGGCGACCGGCTCACCGCGGCGCTGCTGCGCGAGGCCGACGCGCAGGTGAAGGCCAGCTTCTTCGCGCCCGTGAAGTTCAAGACCAACTCCACGCTGCACGAGCGCGTGGCGAAAGAAACCGGCATCGACTTCGTGAGCCAGGAGGCGCTGATCCGCGAGCAGCCCTACCTGCCGATGAACCTGGGCACCGCGACCGGCCGCGTGCGCATCGTGGACGACGCCTCGGGCCTCAATGCACTGCTGCCCGACGACATCGCCGTGCTGCGCCAGGTGCCGATCAACCTGCCGCCGGTGGCCGGCGTGCTGACCGAGCGCGCGTCGACCGCGCTGTCGCACGTCAACCTGCTGGCCAAGGGCTGGGGCATTCCGAACGCCTATGTGCGCGACGCGGCCACGGTGCTGAAAGAGCACGCCGGGCAGTGGGTGGCGCTGAAGGTGGCGGCCTCGGGCTACCAGGTGCGCCGGCTCACGCCCGAAGAGGTTGCCGCGTTGCCGCCGCGTGCCGCGCGTGCGGCCGCCACCGGGGCGGTGCCCGGCAGCGCGCGCGCCATCCAGCCCGACCTGCGCGAGACCCGGCTGCTGCCGCTGGCCGCGCTGCGCGCACGCCACAGCGCGCAATGCGGCGTGAAGGCCGCGAACCTCGGCGCGCTGCAGGCCGCGCACATTGCGGGCACGTCGGTGCCCGACGGCTTCTGCATTCCTTTCGCGCACTACGAGCGCTTCATGCGCACCCACGGCCTGGCCGGGCGCATCGCGCGCATGCAGCAGCAACCGGGCTTTGCGAGCGACCCGCAGCAGCGGCAGAAGGCGCTGGCGCAGCTGCGCGACGAGATCGTGCAGTGGCCGGTGGATGCGCCCACCGCGGCCGCATGGCGCGCCGCGTGGCAGTCGCAGCTGGGCGGTGGCGGGGTGTTCGTTCGCAGTTCGTCCAACTCCGAAGACCTGCCCGGCTTCAGCGGCGCGGGGCTCTACACCACGGTGCCCAACGTCAAGACCGGCGACGCGCTCGAAGTGGCGGTGAAGAAGGTCTGGGCCTCGGTGTTCAACCCCGAGGCCTGGGAGGCGCGCAGCGCCGCGGGCTTCGGCGCCGAGACGGTGCTGATGGGCGTGTTCGTGCAGACCGCCATCGACGCCACCAACGCCGGCGTGATGATCACGCGCGACCCGTTCGACGCGGGCCATCCGCACGTCACCTACATTTCGGCCAAGCGCGGCATCGGCATTCGCGTGGTCGAGGGGCAGCGTGTGGCGGAACAGGTGATGTATTCGAGCTGGTCGAAGGCCGTGCAGGTGTTGAGCCGTTCGGCGGAAGACACGGCGCTGCAGCTCGACAAGGACGGCGGCGTGAAGGAGGTGCCGGTGGAAGCGGGGCGCAACGTGCTGACCGACGAACTGGTGGTGCGGCTCGCCAATGTGGGTGCGGCGGTGAAGCGCACCTTCCAAGCGGTGGACCAGGACATCGAGTGGGCGACGGTGGGCGAGCGCATCGTGCTGCTGCAGGCGCGGCCGTATGTGGAGCGGCGGCGCTGATGTGACCGCGTCGATGTGGCCGCGGCGATGCCACGATAGTTTTTGAATCCGTTGCAGCCGGAATCGCGTGTTCCAGATCGAATTTCTATCGTGGCGCTGCGGTGCCGATGGACCTAGGCTCCGCGCATGAGCCTGTCACACACCGAGGGTGCTCGCGCACCACTGGACCTGCGCCACGTCGCAGGAGGGGAAGAGGGGGAAAAAAATGGACCATGGGAACGGCACTGAAGATTTCCAGGAGTCCAGGCATTTCGAGGCGCACGGCGAGCTGCGCATGTTTGCCGACGGTGCGGTGTTCGTCGGTGCCCGCGTGGTGTGCGCCGGGGGCGTCACGGTGCGTGTCGAATGGAAGTCGGCGTTCTACCCAGGGCCGCGCTACCGCAGGGACGAAGAGGGCATGCAGGACGGCGTGCAGATGCTTCCGCTCGGCTTCCACGAGGCCTTCGACCTGTACCTGCGGCGGCTGCGGGACGCCCAGGCCGACACCATCGTCGCCAGGTCGGCCGCCGGCGATGCAAGCTCGCTGGACCCCCGGAACCCGACGAAGCCCGACGTTGCGCAGGCCCTGCGCGAAGGCATGCGGCGCGCCGGGTTGCTGGCCGCCGGGCCCTCCTTGTAGAGTGGCAACCAGGGTTTTCACGAAGCGGTGAAAACCCCGATGGTTGACACCCGCACTGCAAGAAAGCAAAGAGATGACAGAACCCGTGGAGAACAAGGGCTACGCCGGCGACGTGACGCCAGAGCAGGCCGCCCAGTGGATGGCCAGCGGCGAGGCCGTGCTGGTCGACGTGCGCACCGACGCCGAACGCGAATGGGTCGGCTACGTGCCGGGCGGCGTGCCGTTGGCCTGGAAGCAGTGGCCGGGCATGGCGATGAACCCCGCGTTCGACGACGGGGTGCGCGCCGCGGCTGCCGATGGCAGGAAGGTCGTGCTGCTGTGCCGCAGCGGCGTGCGTTCCGTGGCCGCTGCCAGGCGCGCGACCGAACTCGGTGTGGAGGCCTACAACATCCTCGAAGGCTTCGAGGGCAACCCCGACGAACACGGGCACCGGGGGCAGGTCGGAGGCTGGCGCAAGCGCGGGCTGCCCTGGAAGCAGAACTGAACGCGCGTCTGCTGCGAGGCCGACGGCCTTGCGTCTGCGCTGCTTGACCATGCGCGCAGCGCCTCGTACAGCTGTGCGGGGCCGGGCAGGATGTCCTTCAGCCCATCGCGTACGCGCTCATGGCGGGGTCAGGAGATCGGGGCGATGGGCTCGGAGCCAGTTTTCGGCGCCGGCCAGCAATTTCGTGGCTTGGTCGATGCAGGCCTGCAGCGTGGCGGTGGAAACCGGGTCGCCTTCATAGTCGCTCACATTGCGTTGCCGACGCAGCGCATCGAGCACGATGATGTCCGGCTGCGCCACGCCCATCGTGAGGCCCAGGCTCTGTATGGCCGTCTGATGGTGGCCGGGTTGGCTGGTGGACGTGCGGTAACCGTTGGCCCACAAAGCCAGCATCGCGCATTGCATGATGCATTTGTAGGCCGCATCGAACCGGTTGTCGGTGCTGAGTTGTGCAATATGCGCGTCGGCCAGATTTCGCCGCGCCGCCTGACGCAGTTTGGCGATGCCCGCGGCATCAGGCTGGTGGGCCTGCAGCCGCCCGATCGCCAGCAAGTTCTGCAAGCTCATCGGCTCCTCCCTTCACAAGCAATTTTGGTTTGGCCAGTATGTCGCGCGCGAATGCGTCGCCACTGCGCGCGCGTTGCGCAAACTCCTCGGGTGTGTAGAGCACCGAGTTCACCTCGCGACCCAGCGCCGCATGCAGAGGAAACACCGCCTGTGCCAGCGTCATGAAATCCACGCTGCCCAACACCAGCAGGTCCACATCGCTGCCCGGCGAGGGCGTGCCGCGCGCCACCGAGCCAAACACCAGCGCCAACCGGATCTGCGCATCCAGCGGCGCCAGCGCCTCGCGCACGGCAGGCACCACGCCATGCGTCTTGCGAAACAGTGCCGCCAGATCCTCGAACAGGGGGTGGCGCGTGTTGGCGTTGTAACGCACCTGATTGCCTTGTTCGCTGCGCAGCAGCAGGCCGGTGCGCGCCAGCTTGTCGACTTCTCGCGCCAGCGTGCCCGCATGGCTGTCGGTCAGTCGCGCAAGCTCCCGCAGATGAAAGGCCGACTGCGGCTGCAGCAGCAGCACCGCCAGCACGCGCTGCCGCGCGGCGGGGAACAGCAGGTCCATCAGGGAAGGGTCGTTGCTCATTAGGCGACGATTGTTGCTAATAAGGCGACATTCGACAAGGCCTGCCGCATCAAATGCGGTGCATTGGTCTGGCCGCGCAAAAGCTCAGGCTCCGATGACTTGCCGCTCGCGCCCCGAACAGCAGCGTCAAAAACACACAGCAGAAACAAAACAGGCCCACCGATCTCCCGGCAGGCCCTTGCAAAGACAACTGAGCGTGCGTCAGCTCAGCGCCGGAATCCGCAGCTTCTGCCCCGGATAGATCTTGTCCGGGTTGCTCAGCATCGGCTTGTTCGCCTCGAAGATCGCGTTGTACTTGTTGGCGTCGCCGTAGTACTTCTTCGAGATGGCCGACAGCGTGTCGCCGCGCACCACGTCGTGGTACTGCGCGGGCGGCGCGGCCGGGGCCACCAGGTCGTTGTCGACGCTGGTCACGTTGGCCACGTTGCCCGCGGCCAGCGAGGCCTTCTCGCTGGCTTCCTGCGACGGCGCGTTGCCCGCCAGGGTGACCACGCCGCTGCTGGCCGTGTAGGTCACCACCAGCGCCGTGAGGCCGAGGTTCTGGGTCTCGATGTAGGTCTTGATGGCCGCCGCTGCGGCCGTGTTCGCGTCCGGTGCGTCCGGGGTGGCGGCGTGGGCCGACGATCCGCCGAACAGTTTTTCACCGGCCTCCTTGATGAAGCTGAGCAATCCCATGGTGTTCTCCTTGTGCCGTGGTGGATGGAAGGTGGAAGCCTTTGAAAGTCGAATGTAGGCGCGTAACACGGTGCCCGTTCGTAGGCCCATGCCGCGTATGCGACCAGCCCGCCGGCAGGGCCGGGCACAAAGTCGCAATAATCCCGCGCATGTCTTCCCCCTTCCTCGCCATCGACATCGGCAACACCCGCCTCAAATGGGCGCTCTACGACTCGGCCCGCCCCGGTGCCGCGTTGCAGGCGCAGGGCGCCGAATTTCTCGACCACATCGAACGGCTGGCCGAAGGCCCCTGGGCCGACCTGCCGGCGCCCGCGTCCATGCTGGGCTGCGTGGTGGCCGGCGACGCGGTGCGCCGCCGCGCCGAAGAACAGATCGGCGAGCGTTTCGACTGCACGCCCCGCTGGGTGATGCCGAGCGCGGGCGAAGCCGGCATCGTCAACGGCTACGACCACCCCACGCGCCTGGGCGCCGACCGCTTCGTGGCCATGATCGGCGCGCGCCACCGCATGCTGGCCGAACAGGCCGGTGGCCCGCCGCTGCCGATGGTGGTGGTGATGATCGGCACCGCGGTGACGGTCGAGGCCATCGACGCCGACGGCAAGTTCCTGGGCGGGCTGATCCTGCCGGGCCACGGCATCATGCTGCGCGCGCTGGAGTCGGGCACGGCGGGGTTGCATGTGCCGACCGGCGAGGTGCGCGAATTTCCCACCAACACCAGCGACGCGCTCACCAGCGGCGGCACCTACGCCATTGCCGGCGCGGTCGAGCGCATGGTGCAGCACGTGCGCTCGCACTGCGGCGCCGAGCCGGCCTGCTACATGACCGGCGGCGCGGGCTGGAAGATGGCGCCCGTCATGAACGGGCACTTCGAGCTGGTCGAAAGCCTGATCATGGACGGGCTGCTGGTGATCGCCCGGGAACGGGCGGCCGCCTGAAGCGCCTGCGGCTCAGGGCCGCATCAGGGCCTCGCCCATCGCCTGGAACGCGGGCAGCGTGAGCGGGTCGTTGGCGCCGTTGGCCGCCACCGGGTGCGCCGCGTAGCGCACGATCACCATCTCGGCCTTCGGGTCCACGTAGATGCTCTGGCCGTGGATGCCGCGCGCCATGTACGCGCCGTGCGGGTTGTGCGACACCCACCACATGTCGCGGTACGACCAGCCCTGCAGCAGCGGGTAGCCGGCCTTGACGAACTTCGCCGGGTCGCCGCCGCGCTGGATGTCCTGCACCACCGCCTTCGGGATGGCCTGCTGCCCGTTGGAGGCACGTCCGTCGTTGCGCAGGGTCTCGCCGAAGCGCGCCAGGTCGCGCAGCACGGTGTTCAGGCCGCCGCCGCCCGATTCGGTGCCGATGCGGTCGACCATGAAGTAGGCGTCCTGCTCGGCGCCGATGCGCCGCCAGATCTTCTCGCTCAGCAGGTCGGCCAGCGACTGGTTGCTGGCGCGGCGCAGCACCCAGGCCAGCACCTCGGCGTTGACCGTCTTGTAGGCGAAGGCATCGCCGTGCTCGCCTTCCTTCTTCAGCGTGGCCAGGAACTCGTAGAACGACTTGGGCCCCGCATAGCCCGGGCCCTGCACCAGCATGCCGCCGGCACGGGCGTAGTCCCAGATCTCGGCCTTGGGGTCGGCGTAGTTCTCGGAGTAGTGCACGCCGACCGTCATGTCCATCACCTGGCGCACGGTGGCGTCGCCGTACGCGGTGTCCTTCAGCTCGGGGATGTACCGGGTGACCAGGGCCGCGGGGTCGAGCTTGCCTTCGTCCGCGAGGATGGCCGCCAGCGTGCCCACGAAGGACTTGGTGACCGACATCGCGATGTGCGGGCGCTCGGGCGTGAGCGCGCCGAAGTACTTCTCGTAGACCACCTTGCCGCGGTGCATCACGAGGATGCCGTCGGTGTAGGTGCCGGAGATCATCTGGGCGAAGTTCAGCGTCTGGTCGCTGCCCAGGGGCTTGAAGGTCACCGCCTCGATCTGGATGCGCGGCGTTGCGGACGGCAGCGGGCTCGCCGCGCCGCTGCCGCGCCACACGTTGGCCGTGGGTACCGTCTCGCGCACGTGCGAGAAGCTCCAGCGCGTGCGCGGAAACACGCCGCCGGCCGGGTTGTCGAAGGTGACGAGCTTGTCGGGCGGGGGCGGGAAGCCCTTCATCCAGCCCATCGCATCGACCGAGGTGGCCGCAGGGTCCGGCAGCGCGGGAGGCGTGGGTGTCTGGGCGGAAGTGGTGTTCACGGCAAGCAGGGCGAATGCGGCGGCGAGCGCCGTTCGAATGAAAAGGGACATGTTGTTTCGAGCAAAGAAGATCAACGGCCGCTGAAGCGCGCGGGACGGCGTTCGACGAAGGAGCGCACGCCCTCGGCGGCGTCTTCGCTGTTCGACAGGCGCTTCTGCGTCTCGATGAACTCGCTCACCGCGGCCAGCGGGCCGTGCTCGATGGCCTTGAGCACGTTGAGCCGCGTGGCCACCACCGCCAGCGGTGCCTGCGCCGCGATGCGCTGCGCAATGGCCAGCGCCGCGTCGAGTTCCTGCCCCGCCGGTACCACCTTCTGCACGAAGTTCAGGCGGTAGGCCTCGGCGCTGTCGAACTCGTCGGCCGTCAGCAGGTGCAGCATGGCGTTGCCCAGCCCGGCGCGCTCGGCCATGCGCAGCGTGGCGCCGCCCGTGGCCATGATGCCGCGCTGCACCTCCATCTGCGAGAAGCGGCAGTTGTCGGCCGCCACCACGATGTCCGCGCCCAGCATCAGCTCGATGCCCACCGTGAAGCAGATGCCCTTCACGGCCACCACCATCGGCTTGGTGCGGCGGCGGTAGCCCTCGAGGCCGAAGTCGTGCGGCTCGACCAGCCCTTGCGGAATGGCCTTTTCGCCGCGCTTCATGTATTCGGCGACCGCCGGCAGGTCCAGGCCCGCCGTGAAGTGGTCGCCGAAGGCATGCAGCACGCCCACGCGCAGGGCAGGGTCGTCGTCCAGCCGGGTGTAGGCCTCGGCCAGCTGCTTGAACATGGGCGGCGTCCAGCCGTTGCGCTTGGCCGGGCGGTTGATGCCGATCAGCAGCACGTGGTCGAGCACCTGGGTGTCGATGCAGCCTTCGGCGGGCGGGGAGGTGGGGGTGGCGGTCATGGTTTTTTTGTCTCCGGGTTGTTCTTGTTGTGTGGCTCAGTAGGTGTAGACGCCGCGGCCGGTCTTGCGGCCCAGCTGGCCTGCAGCGACCATTTCCTTCAGCAGCGGGCAGGGGCGGTACTTGGAGTCGCCGAACTGCTCGAGGTAGACCTCCATCACCGCCAGGCACACGTCCAGGCCGATCATGTCGGCCAGCGCCAGCGGGCCGATGGGCTGGTTGCAGCCCAGCTTCATGCCCGCGTCGATGTCTTCCGCCGTGGCAATGCCCTCGGACAGCACGAAGAAGGCCTCGTTGATCATCGGCACCAGGATGCGGTTGACCACGAAGCCCGGCGCGTTCTTCACCGTGATGGGCGACTTGCCCAGCGTCACGGCCAGTGCCTTCACCGCGTCGTGCGTGGCGTCGCTCGTGAGGTAGCCGCGGATCAGCTCCACCAGCGCCATCATCGGCACCGGGTTGAAGAAGTGCATGCCGATGAAGCGGTCGGGGCGCGAGGTGGCGGCGGCCAGCTGCGTGATGGAGATCGACGAGGTGTTCGAGGCAATGATGACTTCGGGCGCCAGCAGCTCGTCGACCTGCTTCAGGATCTTCAGCTTGAGCGCGTGGTTCTCGGTGGCCGCCTCGATGACCAGCTGTGCGCCCTTCAGGTCGTCGTAGTTCGTCGAGCCCTTGATCAGCGCCAGCGCGGCGGTCTTCTGCTCGGCGGTGAGCTTCTCTTTCTTGATCAGGCGGTCGAGGCTGCCCGACACGGTGGCCAGGCCCTTGTCGACCGCCGCCTGGGCGATGTCGACCATCACCACGTTCACGCCGGCCACCGCGCAGGCCTGCGCGATGCCGTTGCCCATTGTTCCGGCGCCGATGATGCCGACAGTCTGGATAGCCATGAGAAAACTCCTTGAAGAAACAAAAAAAGGGGGGGCGCGCGGCGGGTACCACGGCAAGCCGTCGATTGTGAATCAGCCCCATGGCCGCGCCGTTGCCGCGTGTGACACGGCCGGCGCGTGGGTGGCTTACAGTCCTGCGGTTGCTTTTTCCCCTCCCCTCTCCTCTCTCTTCCCGACTTCCGACCATGACCACCCTCGGCACCCCCCTTTCCCCCTCCGCCACCCGCGTGATGCTGCTCGGCTCCGGTGAACTCGGCAAGGAGGTGCTGATCGCCCTGCAGCGCCTCGGCGTCGAGACCATCGCGGTGGACCGCTACGAGAACGCGCCCGGCCAGCAGGTGGCGCATCACGCGCGCACCATCACCATGAGCGACCCCGCGCAGCTCAAGGCGCTGATCGAGGCCGAGAAGCCCACGTTGGTGGTGCCCGAGATCGAGGCCATCGCCACGCAGACGCTGCAGGAGCTGGAAGACGCCGGCGTGGTGCGCGTGATTCCCACCGCCCGCGCCGCCCGCCTCACGATGGACCGCGAAGGCATCCGCCGCCTGGCCGCCGAGACGCTGGGCGTGCCCACCAGCCCCTACAAGTTCTGCGACTCGCTGGCCGAGCTGCAGGCCGCCATCGACGCCGGCATCGGCTACCCCTGCATCGTGAAGCCCGTGATGAGCAGCTCCGGCAAGGGCCAGAGCAAGATCGACGGCCCGGCCGACGTGCAGAAGGCCTGGGACTACGCCATGGCCGGCGGCCGCGTGAGCCACGGCCGCGTGATCGTCGAGGGCTTCATCGACTTCGACTACGAGATCACGCTGCTGACCGTGCGCGCCCAGGATGGCGCGGGCGCCGTGGAAACGAAGTTCTGCGACCCCATCGGCCACGTGCAGGTGAGCGGCGACTACGTGGAAAGCTGGCAGCCGCACCCCATGGCGCCCGCCGCGCTGCACAAGGCGCAGCAGATCGCGCAGGCCGTCACGGCCGACCTGGGCGGCCAGGGCCTGTTCGGCGTCGAACTCTTCGTGAAGGGCGACGAGGTCTGGTTCAGCGAGGTCAGCCCGCGCCCGCACGACACCGGCATGGTCACCATGGCCACGCAGTGGCAGAACGAGTTCGAGCTGCATGCGCGCGCCATCCTCGGCCTGCCGGTCGACACCTCGCTCAAGAGCCCGGGCGCCAGCGCGGTGATCTACGGCGGCGTGGACGCCGCCGGCATCGCCTTCGACGGCGTGGCCGAGGCGCTGCAGGTGCCCGGCAGCGACATCCGCCTGTTCGGCAAGCCCGAGAGCTTCACCAAGCGCCGCATGGGCGTGGCGCTGGTGCATGCGGCCGACACCGACACCGCACGCAAGCTCGCCAAAGAGGCTGCCTCGCGCGTGAAGCCGCGCAAGGCCTGATCGCGCACTGCGGTTGCTAAGGATGAACCCGCGCACCGCAGGCGGGTAGCCAGTTTTCGCAAGCCGCGCCGCAACTGCGCGGGCATGGTGCGGGAAGATCGAGGGACATCCACCAGCCCCTCCCGGAGACACCATGCTGCATCCCCAGGCGCGCGCCTTGCTCGACTTCATCGAGGCGCGCGGCATTCCGCCGACCCACACCCTCTCGCCCGCCGACGCGCGGGCTTTCTACCGCGAGCGCCGCACCGCCACGCAACCGCTGCCCGCCGAAGTGGCCGAGGTGCGCGACCTGCCCGCCGACGGACCGCACGGCCCCATCCCGGTGCGGATGTACCGGCCCCTGGGTTCGGGCGCCGGCCCGCTGCCGGTGCTGGTGTACTACCACGGCGGCGGCTGGGTCATCGGCGACCTCGACACGCACGACGTGCTGTGCCGCGAGCTGGCCAACGGCGCAGGTTGCGCGGTGGTGGCGGTCGACTACCGCATGGGGCCGGAGCACCGCTTTCCCGCCGCGGTGGACGACGTGCTCGCCGCCACCCGCTGGGTGCGCCGCGAGGCCGCCACGCTGGGGCTGGACGCGAGCCGCATGGCCGTGGGCGGCGACAGCGCGGGCGGCAACCTCGCGGCGGTGGTCGCCATCGCCGCGCGCGATGCGGGCGACCTGCCCCTCGTGTACCAGTTGCTGATCTACCCCGCCACCGACATGCGCCGCGGCCATCCGTCGCACCAGGCGAACGGGCAGGGCTACCTGCTGACCCGCGACACGATGGCGTACTTCCACGACCACTACATCACCGACCCCGCGCACGACCTCGACTGGCGCGCCTCGCCGCTGCTGCACACGGACCTGTCGGCGCTGCCGCCGGCGCTGGTGATCACCGCCGGCTACGACCCGCTGCGCGACGAAGGCGCGGCGTATGCGCAGGCGCTCACCGCCGCCGGCAACCACGCCGCGTACGTGTGCTTCGAGCGCCAGATCCATGGCTTCATCACCATGGGCAAGGTGCTCGACGAGGCCAACACCGCGGTCGCGCTGTGTGCCTCGGAAATGCGGCGCGCGTTCGCGCAGGCCTAGGGAAAGTCCCCGCGCAAATCGATATCGCGCGAGCGGCCCGCGCCGCTACGATCCAGCCAACCCAGACGCCACCGCAGAGTGGCAGTCCACCGATTGCAGGAGACAAACCATGCAGCGAACGAGGACGACGCCGCCCCCGAGCGGCGCCGCAAGGCAGGGCGAACGCCTGATGTGGCTCACGCCGCACCGGGTGTTCTATGCCGGCCTGCTCGGCGCGGCAGCCGAGCGCACGATGGGTGGCCACGGCGTGTGCGTGTCGCCCGCCGGCGCGCCGCCCAACCGCATCCGCATCGGCGGCGGGGCCTGGCAGACGGGCGAGCTCATCGTGGTGCCCCCGCATGTGCCGCACCAGGTGGAGAGCGCGCATCCGCTCATCTTCAGCCTGCTCATCGAATCGGAGTCGGTCGACCCGGCGCGCATGCCCGCCTTCTTGCAGCACTGCGGCCCGGTCGAGGCACCGGCCTTCGTGCAGCGTGTGCGCGATGCGCATGCGCACCTGCTGGCGGCTTCGGGCCGCGGCACCGACTTCGAGGGCTTCGACTTCGATGCGATGTTCTTCGGCGAAAGCCTCGCGCCGCGCATGCTCGATGCGCGCATACGCAAGGTGGCCGACGCCATCAACGCCGACCCCGCCGCCCCCATGTCGGCCGAGGACTGCGCGGCCTCGGTGCACCTGTCGTTCTCGCGTTTCCTGCACCTGTTCAAGCAGGAGACGGGCATGGCCTTCCGTGCGTTCCGCGCCTGGAAGCGCGCGCGCAGCCTGCTGCGCTACGTGCGCCAGGCCAGCACGCTGACCGACATTGCGCTGGACACCGGCTACCCCGACTCGACGCACTTCAGCCATTCGATCCGCCAGGTGTACGGCCTGAAACCCAGCGACATCCTGGCCGGCTCGCGCCGCCTGGCGCTGCACGACGCGGCTGGCGGCTTCAGGCACTGAGCGCAGGAAGACAAGCCCCATGCAGATCCTTCAACTCCTGCTCTCGGGCATTGCGCAAGGTTGCATCTACGGGCTGATCGCGCTGGGCTTCGTGCTGATCTACAAGGCCACCGAAACCGTGAGCTTCGCGCAGGGCGACCTGATGATGCTCGGCGCCTTCGGTGCGTTCGCGGGCATGTCGCTGTTCGGCCTGCCGTTCTGGCTTGCGGCCATCCTGGCGATCGTGGCGATGGCGGCCTTCGGCGTGCTGCTGGAGCTGATGGTGATCCGTCCGATCCTGGGGCAGCCGCAGTTCACCATCGTGATGCTGACCATCGGCATTGCGTACGTGGCGCGCGGCCTCATCACCATGGTGCCGGGCATCGGCACCGAGACCCACACGCTGGCCGTGCCCTACAAGGACCAGATCTGGAAGCTGGGCGAGCTGGTGGTCAACCTGGAGCAGCTGGCGATCATCATCGCCACGGCCATCCTGTGCGGGCTGCTGTTCGCGATGTTCCGCTACAGCAAGCTGGGCATCGCGATGCAGGCCTCCTCGCAGAACCAGCTGGCGGCGTACTACATGGGCATTCCGGTGAAGCGGCTCAACGGGCTGGTGTGGGGGCTGGCGGCCGCCGTCGCCGCGATTGCCGGCATGCTGCTCGCGCCCATCACCTTCGTGCACGCGAACATGGGTTTCATCGGGCTGAAGGCCTTTCCGGCCGCGGTGGTGGGCGGCTTCGGCAGCCTGCCGGGCGCCATCGTCGGCGGGCTGGTCATCGGCATCGTCGAGTCGTTCGCGGGCTTCTATCTCCCCGACGGTTTCAAGGACACGGCGCCGTACATCGTGGTGCTGCTGATGCTGATGATCAAGCCCAACGGTCTGTTCGGCGAAAAGCTGCGCAAGAAGGTCTAGAAAAATGCGCCCCCACGCTCGTCACTTCGTGTACTCGCTGCCCCCCGAGGGGGGGCAGGTCCGCCTTGGGGCGGCCCGGCGGCGGACCTGATATGCGCTTCATCTTCAAGACCAGCTACGACCAGGACATCCGCCTCGCGCGGCATGGCGGCCATGTGTTCTGGTACGGCCTGCTCGTCGCGTTCCTCATTGCCGCTCCGTGGATCATCGAGGAGTACTGGCTGGCGCAGCTGACCTTCGTGCTGATCTACGGCATCGTCGGACTGGGCCTGATGCTGCTGGCCGGCTTCACGGGGCAGTTCTCCATCGGGCATGCGGCGTTCCTCGGCACCGGTGCATACACGCAAGGCGTGCTCACGAACCTGGGCGTGCCGTTTCCGCTCGCGCTGGTCGCGGCGGCGGCGCTCTCGGCGGCGGTGGGCGTGGTGGTCGCGTTGCCCGCGCTGCGCGTGAAGGGCATCTACCTGGGCATCGCGACGCTGTCGTTCGGCTTCATCGTCGAGGAGGTGTTCGCGCGGTGGGAGAGCGTGACGGGCGGCAACGCGGGGTTGCACGTGAAGTCGCCGCAGCTCTTCGGCTGGTCGCTGGGCTCTGGCGACGGCTTCTACTTTCTTTGCCTGGTGGTGGCGGTGCTCAGCACGCTGGGCATCCTGAACCTGCTGCGCTCGCCCACGGGGCGCGCCTTCGTGGCGATCCGCGATTCGGAGATCTCGGCGCAGAGCATGGGCATTCACCTGGCGCGCTACAAGACGATGTCGTTCGCGATCTCGGCGGCGCTCGCGGGGCTGGGCGGTGCGCTGTACGCGCACAAGCTGAGCTTCATCTCGCCCGACCAGTTCAGCATCCTGCAGTCGATCGACCTGCTGCTGATGGTGGTGATCGGCGGGCTCGGCTCGGTGCACGGCGCGTTCCTGGGCGCGATCTTCCTGATTGCGATGCCGCAGCTCATTTCGATGGGCAAGGATTGGCTCCCGGCGGTCGTCGGGCAGGCGCCAGGGTTGCAGGGGCTGGTGTATGGCCTGGTGCTGATCGCGTTCGTGCTGTTCGAGCCATTGGGCCTGTACGGTCGCTGGTTGAAGATCCGCACCTGGCTGCAGCTCTTTCCGTTCTACCGCAAGGGCCTGTTCAAGCGGCAGAAGTCCTTCGCCAAGTCGGACCGGCTGAGATGAGCGACGACATTCTTCTTTCGGCCCGGGAGCTGAGCGTGCGCTTCGGCGGCGTGCTCGCGGTGAACAAGGTGAGCTTCGATGTTCGCCGCGGCGAGGTGTTCACGCTGATCGGCCCGAACGGCGCGGGCAAGACGACGGTGTTCAACCTGATCAGCCGCATCTACACGCCGACGACGGGCGAGATCACGTGGCACGGCGAAGCGCGCGGGCCGATCGCGCTGACGCAGCAGGCGCCGCATGCGATCGCCGCGCTGGGCATTGCGCGCACCTTCCAGAACATCGAGCTGTTCGAACACGCGACGGTGCTGCACAACCTGCTGATCGGCCGTCACACGCACCGGCAGACTGGCTTCTGGAGCGAGGTGTTCTTCACACCCGCCACGCGGCGTGCGGAGATGGCGGCGCGCGAGAAGGCGGAGCAGGTGATCGAGCTGCTGGACCTGCAGCATCACCGCGATTCGATGGTGGCGGGTTTGCCTTACGGCGTGCGCAAGGTGGTCGAGCTGGCGCGGGCCTTGTGCACCGAGCCCAAGTTGTTGTTGCTCGACGAGCCTTCGTCCGGCCTCAACGTGGAGGAGACGGCGGACATGGCGTTCTGGATCCAGGACATCCAGCATGAACTGGGGGTGTCGGTGTTGATGGTGGAGCACGACATGTCGCTGGTTTCCAAAGTTTCCGACCGCGTTCTTGCCATGAACATGGGCGAGGTGCTGGCGACCGGATCTCCTGGGGAGGTGCAAGCCGATCCGCGTGTTGTCGAGGCCTATCTCGGGACTGTGGACGACGTGAGCAGCTTGAGGAGGGTGGCGGCGTGAGTGCTTTGTTCGTTACCTCTTTGGAGACGCCCGGTGCGCGGTGCGGCGCAATCGCCCCCACTATGCCGGCCCTTCGGGCTCCCTTCCGGTGCTCGCTTTCCGCGGGGTCCCGCCCAAACTCGCTTCGCTCAAACAAGGGCGGGCCCTTGTCCGCGGAAAGCTGCGCTCCTCAGCGGCACAGAGGGGGCGACTGCGCCGCACCGCACACCGGGCTCCGGCGGTGGAGTGCTCGCCCTGTGCGTGTCCACGGCGTTGGGGCACCTGTCCCTTGCGGGCCGTTGAGGCACCGCCGAGCAGCGCAGCGACGGGCGGATCAGGGCTCGCAGCTGTTTGAGCGAAGCGAGTTCTGCGAGACCCCGCCCGTCGTGAGCAGCGCAGGGAAGCCCGAAGGGCCGGTGACGTCGGCCCGCAAGGGACAGGTGCCCCAACGCCGCTCCCCGACCGAGGGAACCGTGAAATGAGCGACGCAGTCCTCCAACTCCTGAACGTGGAAAGCGCCTACGGCCCCATCAAGGCCATCCGGGGTGTGAGCCTGAAAGTAAGACAGGGCGAAATAGCGACGGTGCTCGGCTCGAACGGCGCAGGCAAGACGACGATCCTCAAGACCATCTCCGGAATCATCGACCCCCGAAAAGGCAGCATCGAGTTCCAGGGCAAGGACATCACCGCCAAGGACCCGGCGTACATCGTGCAGCAAGGCCTGAGCCACGTGCCCGAAGGCCGAGAAGTGTTCCCGCTGCTGTCGGTGAAAGACAACCTGCTGATGGGCGCCTACACCCGCAAGGACCGCGACGGCGTGGCACGGGACATGGAGACCGTCTACACCTATTTCCCGATCCTCAGGGAGCGCGCCACGCAGGACGCCGGTCTGCTCTCCGGCGGCCAGCAGCAGATGCTTGCGATTTCGCGCGCCATCATGGCCGCGCCGCACCTGATCCTGCTCGACGAACCGAGCCTCGGCCTGAGCCCCAAGCTGACGAAGGAAATCTTCGAGATCGTCGTGCGCATCAACCGCGAGCGCGGCACCACCATCCTGCTGGTCGAGCAGAACGCCAACATGGCGCTCAACGCAGCCGACCACGGCTATGTGCTGGAGAACGGTCGCATCGTGATGGAAGACACCTGCGAACGCCTGAGGGAGAAGGACGACATCAAGGAGTTCTACCTCGGCGTGAAGGACGACGGCGTGCGCGGCGAGCGGCGCTGGAAAAAGAAGAAGACCTGGAGATAGCCGCCATGCAAGGACTCTGGGACCTCGACACCTTCGCCCCCCGGCTCGACGTCGTCGTGCCCGGCGACACCCTCTCCGCCATGTTCTGGAACGCGGTGAAGCAACGCGGCGACACCGTCTGGATGCGGCAAAAAGAGCTGGGCATCTGGCGCACCTGGAGCTGGCACCAGACGGCCGACGCCGTGCGCGAGATCGCGGCCGGCCTGCAGGCCATCGGCTTCGTGCCCGGCGAGTGCGCTTCCATCCTGTCGAACACCGTCATCGAATGGGTGCTCGCCGACCTGGCCGTGCTCAGCTGCGGCGGCGTGTCCAACGGCATCTATCCGACCGACGCGGCTTCGCAGGTGCACTACCTCTGCGAAGACTCGCGCACCACCGTGCTCTTCGTGGAAGACGACGAGCAGCTCGACAAGGCGCTCGAAGTGCGCGCCGGCCTGCCGGGCCTGCGCCGCATCGTGGTGTTCGACATGGAGGGCCTGCGCGAGCTCGACGATGCGGCCGTGATGAGCCTGGACGCGCTGCGCGCCCTCGGCCGCGCGCGGCTGGCCGCCGACCCGCAGTGCGTGGAGCGCACCGTGGCGGCCTGCCGGCCCGAGGACCTGGCCATCTTGGTCTACACCTCGGGCACCACCGGCAAGCCCAAGGGCGCCATGCACAGCCACGCCGGGCTGGTGTACACCGCGCGCGGCTACAACACGCTCATTGCGCAGGACGAGAGCGACGAGCGCATGTGCTTCCTGCCGCTGTGCCACATCGCCGAGCGCATGGGCGGCGAGTACTTCGCCATGTACACCGGCTCCATCCTCAACTTCGTCGAGAACCCCGAGACGGTGCCGGAGAACGTGCGCGAGATCGCGCCTACGGTGTTCACCGCCGTGCCGCGCGTGTGGGAGAAGTTCTATTCGGGCGTGATGATCGCGCTGAAGGAAGCCGGCCCGCTGCAGCAGGCCGCCTACCGGTGGAGCATCGGCGTGGGCGAGGCGATTGCCGCGCGCGTGCTGGCGGGCGAGCCCGTGGGCGCCGCGCTCAAGTTGAAGTTCAGGCTGGCGCGGGTGCTGGCACTGGACAACGCGCGCAAGCTCATCGGCATTCACCGCGCGCGCTTCCTGGTGACCGGTGCGGCGCCGATTTCGCCCGAGCTCGTGAAGTGGTACCTGGCCCTGGGCGTGCCCATGCTGGAGGTGTGGGGCATGACCGAGTCGTGCGGCGCCTCGACCGCGGTGCCGGCCAGCCGCATCAAGCCCGGCTCCATCGGTCCGGCCACGGGCTACAACGAGGTGCGCATCGACGCCGGCACCGGCGAGATCCTGGTGCGCGGCCCCAATGTCTTCATGGGCTACCTGAACCTGCCCGAGAAGACCGCCGAGACCATCGACGCCGACGGCTGGCTGCACACCGGCGACGTGGGCGTGATGGACGAGGACGGGTATTTCCGCATCACCGACCGGATGAAAGACATCATCATCACGGCGGGGGGAAAGAACGTGACGCCCAGCGAGCTGGAGAACGAGCTCAAGTTCAGCCTCTACATCACCGATGCCGTGGTCATCGGCGACAAGAAGCCCTACCTCACGGTGATCGTCATGATCGACCAGGAGAACGTCGAGAAGTTCGCACAGGACAACGACGTGCCGTTCAGCAACTACGAGAGCCTGACGCGCACGCGCGAAGTGCAGGACCTGATCCAGGGCGAGATCGACCGCGTCAACGCCAGGTTCGCGCGCGTCGAGCAGATCAAGAAGTTCTTTCTGCTCGAGACGCAGCTCAGCGCCGAGGACGAGGAGCTCACGCCCACGATGAAGCTCAAGCGCAAGCTGGTGCAGACCAAGTACGCCGAGCGCATCGACGCCATGTACCGGTGACGTCGCCGGCCTGTTTTTTTCGTCAACCCGAGGAGACAACCGCATGAAGCTCAAGACACTGACGACGCTGGCCGTGGGGGGGCTGGTCGCGACGCACGCGTTTGCGCAGCAGCAGGGCGTGAGCAAGGACGAGATCCGCATCGGCACCATCCAGGACCTGTCGGGTCCGCTGGCGGGCTTCGGAAAGCAGGCGCGCAACGGCATGCAGCTGCGCGTGGACGAACTCAACGAGCAGGGCGACGTGAACGGGCGCAAGCTCAAGCTGTTCGTGGAGGACTCGGGCTACGACCCGAAGAAGGCGGTGCTGGCGGCGCAGAAGCTGGTGAACCAGGAAAAGATCTTCATCATGGCCGGCCACATCGGCACGGCACAGAACATGGCGGCGATGCCGGTGCAGTTCGACAAGAACGTCATCAACTACATGCCCATCACCGCGGCGCGCGAAATGTACGAGCCGCTGAACCGGCTGAAGTACTCGTTCGCCGCCACCTACTACGACCAGATCCGCCTGGCCCTGCCCAAGATGATCAAGGACAAGGGCGCCAAGAAGGTCTGCACCATCTACCAGGACGACGAGTTCGGCCTGGAGGTGCAGCGCGGCGCCGAGGCCGGCCTGAAGGCCGCGGGCATGGAGCTGGCCGAGAAGACCTCGTTCAAGCGCGGCGCCACCGACTTCAGCTCGCAGGTCGCGAAGATGAAGGCGGCCAACTGCGACCTCGTGGTGCTGGGCACGATCATCCGCGAGACCATCGGCACCGTGGGCGAGGCGCGCAAGACGGGCTTCAACCCGACCTTCATCGGCTCCAGCGCGGCCTACACCGACCTCATCCACAAGCTGGGCGGCAAGGCGATGGACGGCGTGTACGCCACCATGACCGTGCAGAACCCCTACACCGACGAGCAGTCGCAGCCGCTGCGCTTCTGGGCCAACAAGTACAAGACCAAGTTCAACGAAGACCCGACCGTGTTCTCCGTGTACGGCTACGTGATCGTCGACTCGTTCATCAAGGCGGCGACCAAGGCCGGCCCGAACCTCACGACCGACAGCTTCATCAAGGCGATGGACAGCATCACCTTCGAGCCCGACATGTTCGGCAGCCCGAAGAGCACCTACACCGCCACCAAGCGCCTGGGCAACGACCAGTCGCGGCTGTCGCAGATCAAGGACGGCAAGTGGGTGGTGGTGTCGGACTATGTGACACCATGACGGGACCATGCCCACCCATTCCCCGAACTACTGGTTGATGAAGTCCGAGCCCGACGAGGTTTCGATCGACGATGCGCTCGCCGCGCCCGGCGCCACCGTGGCGTGGACGGGCGTGCGCAACTACCAGGCACGCAACTTCATGCGCGACGGCATGGCCGTCGGCGACGGCGTGCTGTTCTATCACTCGAGCTGCCCGGAGCCGGGCATCGCCGGCATCGCGCGCGTGGCCTCGGGCGTGAAGCCCGACCCGACGCAGTTCGATGCGAAGTCGCCGTACTACGACGCCAAGTCGAAGCCCGACGATCCGCGCTGGCTGCTGGTGGACGTGCAGGCGCTGCGCAAGACGCGCCTGCTGGCCTTGCCCGAGCTGCGCGAAAAGCCCGAGCTGGCCGAGCTGGTGGTGCTGCGCAAGGGCAACCGGCTGTCGATCACGCCGGTGGCGCCCGCGCACTGGAAGGTCATCGAGAAGATGCTGGGCTGACCGCGGTCGGCCGGTCCGTCGGCCGGGCGTTCAGAGCTTCTCGCCCGCGGCCAGCACGCCCGCGCGCTGCAGCGCGGCCTCCAGCCAGGGGGCGCTGGTGACCCCGCGTCCGATGGCCTCGATGCGCCGGGCTTCGTCCGCCACCTTCTGTTGCGCCAGCGGCAGCAGGGCCTCGATCCTTTCACGCTCGACCACGACCACGCCGTCGGCGTCGCCGCTGATGAAGTCGCCGGGGCGCACCACCACGCCGCCCACGCTGACCGGGTGATTGATGCGGCCCGGAATGTTCTTCGTCGGGCCGTTGGGGTTGGTGCCGAAGCAGAACACCGGAAAGCCCAGGTCGCGCAGCACGTCGCTGTCGCGCACCGCGCCGTCGATCACGACGCCGGCCAGGCCCAATTGGCGGCAGGCGCTGATCATGATTTCGCCCATGAGCGCGCTGGTCTGGTCGGCCTTGCCGTCCACCACCAGAACGTCGCCCGGCCGCGCCAGCGCCATGGCCGCATGGATCATGAGGTTGTCTCCGGGCCGCACCTCGACGGTGAAGGCGGTGCCCGCGAAGCGCATGGCCGGGTGCAGCGCGGCGATGCGCCCGTGCAGGGCGCCCCGGCGGCCGGCCACGTCGGCCAGGATGGCCGGCGCGAACTTCGCGGCGGAGGCGACGACGTCGGCGGGCGGCCGCGAAAAGTTGCGCAGCACATCGGGTTCGGCAAGTGCGGTCATGTTCATTCGGCCTTGATGTTCGCGTCCTTGATGACCGTGCCCCATTTGCGCCGGTCGGCCGCCAGGAACGCACGGAACTGCTCGGGTGTGCTGCCTACCGGCTCCAGACCGTCCTGCGTCATCCGCCGCGCGATGTCGGGCATGGCCAGCACCTTGGCGGTCTCGCGCTGGATGCGCTCGATGGCTGCCGGCGGCGTGCCCTTGGCGGCGCACAGGCCGGTCCAGGTCACGGGTTCGAAATTGGCAACGCCCGATTCCGACACGGTGGGCACGTCGGGCAAGCTCGAAAGCCGGTGGCTGCTGGCCACGGCCAGCACGCGCAGCTTGCCGGAGCGCACGTACGACATGGAGCTGACGGGCTGGTCGAAGATCATGGCGACCTGGCCGCCGAGCAGGTCAGACATGGCCTGGCCGGTGCCCTTGTACGCGATGTGCACGATGTCGATGTCGGCGCGCGACTTCAGCATTTCACCGGCCAGGTGGCCGCCCGTGCCGTTGCCCGAGGACGCGAAGTTGATCACGCCGGGCTTGGCTTTGGCATAGGCAATCAGTTCCTTCACGTTCTTCACGGGAAGCTCGGCGTTCACCAGCAGCAGGTAGGGCGCGTTGGCCACCTGCGTCACCGGCACGATGTCGGTGTCCGTGTTGAACGGCATGCTCTTGAGCAGGTGCGGCATGATCGACAGCGTGCCCGTGGTGCACATCACCAGCGTGTGGCCGTCCGCCGGCGCGGACAGCATCGCGGACGCGGCGATGTTGCCGCCCGCGCCGGGGCGGTTGTCGATGATCACCTGCTGGCCCAGTCCTTCGGCGAGCTTGGGGCCGATCAGGCGCGCCACGATGTCGTTGGAGCCGCCGGGCGCGAAGCCCACGACGATGCGCACCGGTTTGCTGGGGAAGGCGTCGGCGGCCTGCGCGCCGCCGCCCTTCGCCAATGCCATGAGCGTCAGCAGCGGCAGCAGTTTCAGAAAAGATCTCGTGTTCATGGGCGCTTCTTGAGGTGAGGTGGAAGGGAGCGGTGAGGTCAGGCAACGAGTTGGGCGCGCGCCTGCGCAATGCGGCGGCAACCCTCGAGCAGGTGTTCGGTCGAGGCGGCGAACGAAAGGCGAAAGTGCGAGGGCACGCCGTAGGCGCTGCCTTGCAGGGCCGCCAGGTCCTGCGCGTCGAGCAGATGCATGATCCAGTCGTCGCTGCTGCGCAGCACCGTGCCGCCCGGCGTGCGCAACCCGAACAGGGCGCTGCACGAGGCGAACACGTAGAACGCGCCTTCGGGCGCGTGGCACCGGATGCCGTCGATCGCGTTGAGCGCGGCCACCACGGTGTCGCGGCGTTGCCGAAAGACATTTCTGTTGGACGCGATGAAGTCCTGCGGGCCCGTCAGTGCCGCCACGGCGGCGGCCTGGCCGAGCGAGCTGGCGCCCGAGGTGCTCTGCGACTGCAGCTTGACCATGGCTTTCACCAGCGCGGCCGGCGCGCCGCCGTAGCCGATGCGCCAACCCGTCATGGCATAGGCCTTGGAGACGCCGTTGACGGTGAGGGTGCGCTCCTTCAGCTCGGGCGCCACCTGGGCGATGGTGGCGAACCGGCGGTCTTCGTAGACCAGGTGTTCGTAGATGTCATCGGTCAGCACCCACACCTGGGGGTGGCGCTTGAGCACCTCTGCCAGCGCGAGCAGTTCTTCGCGCGTGTAGGTGGCGCCGCTCGGGTTGTTGGGCGAGTTCAGCACCAGCCAGCGCGAGCGCGGCGTGATGGCGCGTTCCAGGTCCGCGGGTTGCAGCTTGAAGCCCCGCTCGGCCGGGCAGTCCACGAACACCGGGACGCCGCCGGCGAGCAGCGCGATGTCCGGGTACGAGACCCAGTAGGGCGCGGGAACGATCACCTCGTCGCCGCTGCCGACCGTGCACATCAGTGCGTTGAAGATCACCTGCTTGGCGCCGGTGCCGACGATGATCTCGTCGGACTTGTAGTCCAGGCCGTTCTCCGTGCGGAACTTGTGCGCCACGGCTTGCTTGAGCTCGGGCGTGCCGCCCACGTCGGTGTAGCGCGTGCGTCCTTCGGCCATGGCGCGGTTGGCCGCTTCCTTGATGTGCTGCGGGGTTTCGAAGTCCGGTTCGCCCGCGGTGAGGCTGACGATGTCGCGGCCCTGGGCGCGAAGTTCGCGGGCTTTCTGGCCGGCCATCGAACTGGGCGAAGGCTTGATGCGCTGCAGGCGCGGGGCGATATGGAGCATGGGGGAAAGGGCGTGGAAAGTGAGAAGTGGCGCAGGAGTGGGGCGCAGTATCCGGCGGCGCTTTTCAGGCGCCAAACGAGAAATTGGCAGGTGGTGCCATTCCTTTTTTTCCTGGGCACGCGGCCTGCGTTACATTGATTCGGAATGAACCTGACCTTCAAGCAGCTGGAGGCTTTTTGCTTCAGCGCCCGGCTCCAGAGCTTCAGTGCCGCCGCGCAGAAGCTGCACACCACCCAGTCGGCCATCTCCAAGCGCGTGGCCGAGCTGGAGGACACGCTGGGCGTGTCCTTGCTGCACCGCACGCCGCGCGGGCTGGAGATCACGCAGGCCGGGCGCCAGCTGCTGCCGCTGGCCGAGGACTCGCAGCGCCTGTGGCAGCGCATCGAGACCGAGGTCAGCGCCGACCAGACGCTGCGCGGCACCTTCCGCATCGGCGTGACCGAGCTGATCGCCATGACATGGCTCACTCGCTTCATCAAGCGGCTGCAGGAACTGCACCCCGAACTCGTGCTGGAGCCGGTGATCGATGCCGGGCTGACCCTGTTCCAGGGCCTGGAGTCGAACAAGATCGATCTGGCGGTCATGCCGGGCACGTTCTGGGGCCATGCGTACACCACCACCAGGGTGGGGCAGGTGCAGGACCTGTGGATGGCCAGCCCGAGCCTGAAGCTGCCCCGGCGCGCGCTCAAGCCGCACGAGTTCGCGCTGTACCCGATCCTGGAGCAGTCGACCGGTGCCGCCAAGAACAAGTTCTACGAACCCTGGCTGGCCGAACACGGCTTTCGCTTCAACAAGGTCTTCGCGACCAACAGCACGACGGTGCTGCGCGAGCTGACGATCAGCGGCTTCGGCATCAGCCAGCTCGCGCTGGACTATGCGCGCCCGGACATCGAGGCCGGGCTGCTGCGCATCGTGCGCAGCGACCCGATGCCGCCACCCATGGTCTACAGCGCCGTCTACCGCAACGACAACTTCAGCCCTGCGCTGGAGCGCATGGTCGCGCTGGCCACCGAGACCTGCGATTTCTCGTTGCGCGCGAACGCACAGGGGCGCGGCGTTGCCGCCGCGAAGCCGCGCCGCCGACGCGGCGCCGGTTGATCAGGCCACCTTCGTCAGGATCGGAAACAGCTTGCCGAGCCCGTCGGCCATCACCTCGACCGCGAGCGCGGCCAGGATCAGGCCCATGAGCCGCGTCATGATGTTGATGCCCGTCTTGCCGAGCACGCGCGCGATGGGTTGCGCGAGCGAGAAGGCCAGCGCCGTGGCCAGTGCCACCACCACGCCGTAGCCCACCAGCACGGCCAGCTCCCACAGGTGCTGCGTCTTCTCGGCATAGATGACCACGGTGGAGATGGTGGCCGGGCCCGTGAGCAGCGGAATGGTGAGCGGCACCACCGCGATGGAGGCGCCCATCGAGGCCTTGACCTCGGTGGCGCGCATTTCCTCCACGTTGGTCTTGCTCTCGGCCGGCTTGGCGTTGAGCATCGACAGCGAGCTCATGAGCAGCAGCAGGCCGCCGCCGACCTGGAAGCTCGCGATGGAAATGCCGAAGAACGACAGCAGCTGCAGCCCGAGCAGCGCGCTCACCGCGATGACCACGAACGCGCTGAAGGCCGACATGCGCACCGTGTGGCGCCGCTGCGCGTCGCTGTAGCCCTGCGTGTAGTGGATGAAGAACGGCACGATGGCCAGCGGGTTGACGATGGCCACCAGCGTGACCAGCGGCTTGATGAGGTCCATCGAGGTGCTCATGCGACTACCGTCCGCCGGTGACGTCGAGCAGGGCCATGGTGGTGTAGCTCGCCTCGGCGGACAGCAGCCACAGGATGGCACCCGCGATCTCGTCGGCGGTGCCGGTGCGCTTCATGGGCACGCTGGGCGCCAGCTCGAAGGCGCGGTCGGGCATGCCGCCGGAGGCATGGATCTCGGTGTCGATGAGGCCCGGGCGCACCGCGTTCACCCGGATGCCCTCGTCGGCCACTTCCTTGGCCAGGCCGATGGTGAAGGTGTCGATGGCCGCCTTGCTGGCGGCGTAGTCCACGTACTGGCCGGGCGAGCCCAGCCGAGCCGCGCCGCTGGAGATGTTGACGATGGCGCCGCCCGCGCCGCCGTGCTTCGTGCTCATGCGGCGCACGGCTTCGCGCGCGCAGACGAAGCTGCCGATCACGTTGATGCGGAACATGCGCTCCAGCCGGGCCACGCTCATCTCGTCGACGCGCGCCTGCACGTCGACCACGCCAGCGTTGTTGACCAGCGCGGTGAGGCGGCCGAACTTGGCGTCGATCTTCTCGAACATGGCGAGCACCTGCGCCTCGTCGCCCACGTCGGCCTGCACCGCCATGGCGGTGCCGCCGCCCGTGCGGATGGTGCGCACCACCTCGTCGGCGGCCAGCGAGTTGCTGGCGTAGTTGACGGCCACCGCGTAGCCGCGCTTCGCGGCGAGCAAGGCGGTGGCGGCACCGATGCCGCGCCCGCCGCCCGTGATCAAGAGCACCTGGTCCAAAACCTACCTCCTGCAGAGAAACTGCGTGTCAGTTAAAACCGTCGGCTGGATTACATCATCGGGGACACAGGCATGAGCATCGGCAAGACGGTTGACTACTACTTTGCGCCACAGAGCCCGTGGACCTATCTGGGACATTCCCGCTTCGCGGCGATTGCCGCGGCCGCCGGCGCCACGGTGCGCGTGCGGCCGATCGACCTGGGCAGCGTGTTCCCGGTGTCGGGCGGGCTGCCGCTGGGCAAGCGCGCGCCGCAGCGCCAGGCCTACCGGCTGGTCGACCTGGTGCGCTTTTCGCGCCATCTCGGCCTGCCTTTGAATCCCAAGCCCAAGTTCTTCCCGGTGGCGGGTGACGACGCGGCACGCGCCATCATCGCGGTCGACCTGCACGACGGCACCGAGGCGGCGCTGCGCATGTGCGCCGCGGTGTTCGCGGCCGTGTGGGTGCAGGAGCGCAACATCGGCGACCCGAACGTGCTCGACGCGCTGGTCGCGGAATGCGGCCTGCCGGCCAAGCGCGCGGAGCAGTCGCAGAGCCAGGCGGTGCAGGAGCGCTACGAGGCCTATACGCAGGAGGCCATCGACATCCAGGTGTTCGGCGCGCCGAGCTATGTGATCGACGGCGAAATCTTCTGGGGGCAGGACCGGCTCGACTTCGTCGAGCGGGCCCTGCGTCCTTAATTCAGCAACCCCGGCATTCATTCATTGATTCGCCATCAAGGAGCAAGACGACATGGGTCAATTCATCGATCTCACCGCCAAGGACGGTTTCACCTTCCCCGCCTACGTGGCCGAGCCTGCGGGCAAGCCGCGCGGCGCGGTGGTCGTGGTGCAGGAAATCTTCGGCGTGAACTCGCACATCCGTTCGGTGGCCGACGGCTATGCGGCCGAGGGCTACCTGGCCGTGGCACCCGCGACCTTCCACCGCGTGAAGGCCGGCGTGGAGCTGGGTTACTCGGACGACGACATGAAGAACGGCTTCGGCCTGAAGACCGCGGTCGAGGCGCTGCCCGCGCCCGGTGTGCTGCAGGACATCGAGGCGTCGATCGCCTATGCATCGAAGGCCGGCAAGGTCGGCATCGTGGGTTACTGCTGGGGCGGCCTGCTGGTGTGGCGCTCTGCCGCACTGCTGCCGGGCCTGGCGGCGGCTGCGCCGTACTACGGCGGCGGCATGACCTCGCCGGAAGAAACGGCGCGCGAGCCGAAGGTGCCGGTGCTGGCGCACTTCGGCAACCAGGACCACTGGATTCCGCTGGACACCATCGAGAGTTTCAAGAAGGCGCATCCCGAAGTGGAAGTGCACGTGTACCCGGTCGGCCACGGCTTCAACTGCGACCAGCGCGGCTCCTACGACGCCGACGCGGCCAAGCTGGCGCGCGAGCGCACGCTGGCGTTCTTCGCCAAGCACGTCGGCTGACCCCGGCGGCGCCATGAAAAAACCCGGCGCTGCCGGGTTTTTTCATGCGTGGCTCGGTTTGCGCGGCGTGCTGCCCGGGCCCACGCGGGTCTGCAGGAAGTCGAGCAGGGCGCGCAGCGCGGCGCTGTTGTGGCGCCGCTGCAGGTAGGCGGCCGACAGCCACATGTCCTTGCGCGCGTAGTCCTGCAGCACCGGCACCAGTTCGCCATGGTCCAGGTGCGTTTGCACCAGGATCGACGGCAGGTAGATCACGCCGAAGCCGTGCATGGCCACGCGGATCAGCGGCGCGCCCTCGGTGCAGTCCATGCGGCTTTTCACCGGCACGTCGAGCGGCGTGCCGTTGTCGTCGAAGCGCCAGACCGGCTGCTGGCCCAGCAGCGAGAAAGTCAGCGCCTCGTGGGTGGCCAGGTCGCGCGGATGCTCGGGCTTGCCGTGCTTTTTCCAGTAGACCGGCGAGGCGCACACCACCATGTTCATGAGGCGCAGCTTGCGCACGATGAGGTTGGCGTCTTCCACGGGGCCGCTGCGCAGTTCGACGTCGATGCCTTCCTCGGCCAGGTCGACGGTGCGGTTGGTCAGCTGCAGGCTGATCGTCACGTCGGGGTAGTAGCGCATGAAGTCGGCCAGCAGGTTCGGGAACTCGCCGCTGCCCATGCCGTGCGGGGCCGAGATGCGCAGCCGCCCGCCGGGCTGGCTGGCGCGGTCCTGCAGCTCGGACTGGGTGAGCTCGATCATCTCGAGCATCGGGGTGCTGCGCTCCAGCAAAAGCTGGCCGGCGTCGGTGAGGCTCACGGAGCGCGTGGAGCGGTTGAGAAGGCGCACGCCGAAGCGTGTTTCCAGCTCGGCCACATACTTGCTGACGGTGGCCTTCGACATGTCGAGCCTCTTGGCTGCCTGGGAAAAGCTGCCGTGCGAGGCGACTTCCCGGAAGGTTCTGATCAGGTCGAGACTGTCCATGTGAATGAGCCCATTGTTTCCGTTTGGAGAACGCGATGGTTCGATTCTCCCGGGTTTTTACCGACCGGTTCGGGCGACACTTCGGTTACACGCCGACGACGACGCCAGCCAGGTTGGGTCGTTGGAAAGAACTGAAATGAAAACCTCGAAACTCATTGCCGCTGCTGTCCTGTCGTTGCTCGCCGCCTCCGGCGCGCGGGCCCAGGGCTTTGCCCCGGTGCAGCCGCTGGCGTCCGTGACCGGCAGGGCCGATGTCCTGGCGGGTGCCGATGCCGCGGCCCGCGGTGGCAATGTCTATGGCGACGTCGTCGCGGCGCCGTTGACGTCGCGGCCAAGCTCGCGTGACCGTGCGTCGATCCGCGCCGAGGCGGTGGCCGCCGCCCACGCGCCGAACCAGAACCTGGACCGCCGCGCCTTCGTCAACAGCGAAGTGCCGCCGCAGTTCAAGGCCGCACGGCCCTGACCCCAATCTCTCTTCGACAGGCCGGGCCGGTGCAAACCGGGCCCGGCTTTTTGTTGCTTGCATGCCTTCATGACGCGATTGTTTCAATAGAGGAAACACGGTGTCTCTGAACGGCGTGTTCTGGTGCGCCCGTTCGCCCGGAAACTCGCCGCACAGGCAAGCGAACCAGCAAGCCTGGTGGACGAACCATCCGAACACACTAGGAGAACTGACAATGAAGACCTCGCAAATCATCGCCGCTGCCGCCCTGACCCTGCTTGCCGCTACCGGCGCCCAAGCTGAAACGTACCAAGGCGTGAACACCGCCGTCTCGACCAAGAGCCGTGACGACGTGAACGCAGAAGCCGTGCGCGCCGCATCGGCTCCGAACCAGAACGTGACCCGCGGTTCGCGCGGCCCGGAAACGGTCGCCGTGTCGAAGGACCGCTCGCTGGTCGAAGCCGAAGCCGTTCGCACCGCCTACGCGCCGGACCAGAACGTGAGCTCGGGTTCGCGCGTGAACAGCAAGGTCATCTCGACCATGCAGCATCCGATGGACGCACGCGTTCAAGCCCAGCAAGGCACGGGCGCAACCGCCAAGTAATTGAAGCAGGCCCTTCGGGGCTTCGCCGAAATCAAAAGAGGGCCACGCAAAAGCGTGGCCCTCTTTCTTTTGGGTGGCCGGTCGGCGTGCGCTCAGCGCGTGCGCGCCAGGTAGCGCTTGCGCCAGAAGATCAGGACCAGCAGCACCGCGATGACCAGCATGGACGTCATCGCGATCCAGAAGCCGTCGGCCTTGTGCACCAGCGGGATGAACTCGAAGTTCATGCCGAAGATGCCGGCAATCAGGTTGAGCGGCAGGAACACGGCGGTGAGCACCGTGAGCACCCGCATGATGTCGTTGGCGCGGTGGCCCTGCACGCTGAAGTGCATCTGCACCGCCGTTTCCGCGTTCTGCTCCAGCCGGTGCACGTGGTGCACCACGCGCTCGATGTGCTCGAGCACGTCGCGGCTGCGGATCAGGATGAGCTCGCGCTCGCGCTGCTCCGCTTCGCCCTTGGGCGGGGGCAGCGTCTCGAGCGAGTCGATCCAGTCCTGCATGGCGGCGCGCTGGTCCTCGCAGATCTCGTCGAGGTGGTGCAGCGACTGGCGCGCTTCCATCAGCGCGCCCCAGTTGGTGAAGCGGCTGCGCGGGTCGATCAGCTCGGTCTGCCAGTGGTCGAGCTGCCTGGTGAGTTCGCGCCGCAGGTCGAGGTAGCCGTCGACGATCTGGTTGATGACGCGCAGCATCAGGTCCGACGGGCTGGCCGGCAGGCGGGCCGACGTGGCACGCGCGTCGAGCGCCGGGGCGCCGCGGCCGTCGGGCGAGCCGGCGGCCAGCAGCCGCGCGGCGAAGCTGTCGCGCACCGCGCCGTCTTCAGGGTGCACGGAGAGCAGCACCCGGTCGAACACGGCGAAGCCGACCGGGCGGGTGTCCACGCGGCGCAGCACCGGCGGGCCGCTGCGGGGTGGGGGCGGCCCTGGGCGAGTCTCGCTGCCGTTGCCCGCTGCCGCCTGGTTCTGGTCTTGCCCTTGCCCGTTCGCCAGTCGCCGAAACACCAGCACGTCGTACAGCGAGGTGTAGTCGTAGTGCGACGGCAATTGGTCGTTGAGCAGGTCGGCCACGTGCAGGTCGACCAGCTGTGTCAGGCACAGGGTCTGCAGGATCTGCTGCACCTCGGCCAGCGAGCCGCGGAATTCCTCGCGGGTGAGCGAGATCCAGAGATAGCCGCCGGCGCCGCACGCGCCCGGCACGCCCAGCGGTGCCAGCGCAGGGTGCTCGCTGACCTGCGAGCGGTTGATTTCGAAGATGCGCATGCCGGTGCCAGCGCGCTGCTACTTCTGCAGCAGCCGGGCGGCGTCGAGCGCGAAATAGGTCAGCACGCCGTCGGCGCCGGCGCGCTTGAAGGCCAGCAGGCTTTCGAGCACCACGGCGTCGTGGTCGAGCCAGCCGTTCTGCGCGGCGGCCTTGAGCATGGCGTACTCGCCGCTCACTTGGTAGGCGAAGGTCGGCACATGGAACTCGTCCTTCACGCGGCGCACGATGTCCAGGTAGGGCATGCCGGGCTTCACCATCACCATGTCGGCGCCTTCGGCAATGTCGAGCGCCACTTCGCGCAGGGCCTCGTCGCTGTTGCCGGGGTCCATCTGGTAGACCTTCTTGTCGCCCTTGCCCAGCATGGAGGCCGAGCCGACGGCGTCGCGGAAGGGGCCGTAGAAGGCGCTGGCGTACTTGGCGCTGTAGGCCATGATTCGCGTGTGGATGTCGCCGCGGGCTTCGAGCGCGGTGCGGATGGCGCCGATGCGCCCGTCCATCATGTCGCTGGGCGCCACGATGTCCACGCCGGCCTGCGATTGGGCGAGCGCCTGCTTCACCAGCACCTCGATGGTCGGCTCGTTGAGGATGTAGCCGGTGTCGTCGAGCAGGCCGTCCTGGCCGTGGCTGGTGTAGGGGTCGAGCGCGACGTCGGTCATCACGCCCAGTTCGGGAAAGCGCGCCTTCAGGGCCGCCACCACGCGGGGAATCAGCCCGTCGGGGTTGAAGGCCTCGTCGCCGTTGGGGGTCTTCAGGCCGGCGTCGATCACGGGGAACAGCGCCATCACCGGAATGCCGGCTTTCACGCACTGCTCGGCCACCGGCAGAAGCAGGTCGAGGCTCAGGCGATCGACCCCGGGCATGGAAGCGACGGCATCGCGGCGCTTCTCGCCTTCCTGCACGAACACCGGATAGATCAGGTCATGAGCAGTGAGCGCATGCTCTCGCACCAGGTTGCGGGTGAATGCGTCGCGGCGCATGCGACGCGGCCGACCGGCGGGAAACATGGCCAGGGGAGAAGTGGAAAACGTCATAAGCCCAAAATTGTGCCTGAAGCCACATTCCGGGGCACTTTGCGCCAAGCGTCCAGTTGTCCGACAACTACGGAAAACCATAGAACCAAGGTTCTCATTTTTTTGTTTGAAATGTTAAAGAAAATGCCTCATTCGCTTGAAACCTTGTTTCGTCTTTGTTAAATTCTGAAGCGAGCGGCTTGCCGCTCCCCGCTTTTCCTCCCTGAGCGGGTGCCTTGATGTGTGACAGCAAAAGGGCTTCCCAGCCCGACGTGCAGACGTCGGGCTTTTTTTTGCCTGTCGTCCGGGCGCGCGTGGGCAAAACCGGGGGGTGGTGCGAGGTGCGCCACTAAACTGGCCCGCATGCTCTGGGTCAAATCACTTCACATCGTCTTCATCGCCAGCTGGTTCGCAGGGCTGTTCTACCTGCCCCGGATCTTCGTCAACCTTGCCATGGTGCCGCCCGAGTCGGTGGCCGAGCGCGAGCGGCTGCTGCTGATGGCGCGCAAGCTCATGCGGTTCACCACGATGCTGGCGGTTCCCGCGATCGGGTTCGGCCTGTGGCTCTGGTTGGGCTACGGCATCGGCCGCGGGCCGGGCAATGCATGGATGCACGCCAAGCTGGCGCTGGTGCTGGTGGCCATCGGCTACCACCATGGCTGCGGCGTGCTGCTGCGCCGCTTCGTGGCGGGCCAGAACCGGCGCAGCGACCGCTGGTTCCGCTGGTTCAACGAGCTGCCGGTGGTGTTGCTGCTGCTGATCGTGATTCTGGTGGTCGTGAAGCCGTTCTGAGCCCGGTGCGCACGGTGGAGAGACCGCACAAGTCCGCTGCGCTTCCCCTTGCGCTCGCCTATGCGGCGCTGATCGTCTACGCCAGCCTGTACCCCTTTGCCGACTGGCGAGACCAGGGGATCGCCCCCTGGGCCTACCTGTCGGCGCCCTGGCCCAAGTACTGGACGGGCTTCGACTTCGCGATCAACGTCGCGGGCTACGTGCCCTTCGGGTTCCTGTGCGCGCTGGTGGTGCTGCGCACGCGCCCGGGCGCCGGCGTGTGGCGTGCGTTGCTGCGTGCCACCGCGGCGGGGGCGGCCATCGCCTTTGCCATGGAAACCCTGCAGAGCTACCTGCCGGCGCGCATTCCTTCGAATGTGGACCTGGGACTGAACACCACGGGTGCCGTTCTGGGCGCGGTGCTGGCGGCGGGGCTCGAGCGGATGGGCGCGGTCGCGCACTGGAGCCGGGCGCGCTCACAGTGGTTCGTCGAGGATGCGCGCGGCGGCCTGGTGCTGCTGGCGCTCTGGCCGTTCGCGCTGCTGTTCCCGGCGGCCGTCACTTTCGGGTTGGGGCAGGTCTTCGAGCGGCTCGAGGCGGCCATCTCCGAGTGGCTGCTCGACACGCCTTTCATCGACTGGCTGCCCATGCGCCAGTTCGAACTGGAGCCGCTGGTGCCCGCGGTCGAGCTGTTGTGCGTGCTGCTGGGGGCGCTGGTGCCGTGCCTGCTGGGCTACCTGGTGGCGCGCTCGGTGGTGCAGCGCGCCGTTCTGCTGCCGTTGATCCTGCTGAGCGGCCTTGCGGCATCCGCGTTGTCCGCGGCGCTGAGCTACGGGCCCGACCATGCCTGGGCATGGCTCGACCTGCCGGTGCAGGTCGGCATGGCCGCCGCGCTGTTTGCCGGCGTGCTGCTGCTGTTCGCGCCGCGCCGCCTTTGCGCGGCCTTGCTGCTGGTGGGGCTCGTGTTGCAACTGAGCCTGTTGAACCAGGCGCCCGAGAGCGCGTACTTCGCACAGACGCTGGCCACCTGGGAGCAGGGGCGCTTCATTCGCTTCCACGGGCTGGCGCAGTGGCTGGGGTGGGTGTGGCCGTTCGCGGTGCTGGCGTACGTGATGGCGGCACTGTCGCGCCGGAGCCGGCCGGACGGCGGCACGACGGCATGAGAGCGAGGGGCGCGGGGGTCAGGACACGGCCGGCGTGGAGGACCGGTCACTAAAATCGGTCGATGTCCAGCCCCACCCCCGCCACACCGTCCGGCTACTACGGCCGCCACATCTTCTTCTGCCTCAACGAGCGCAAGAACGGCGAAGACTCCTGCGCCCTGCACAACGCGCAGGAAGGCTTCGACCGCTGCAAGGCGAAGGTCAAGGCCGAGGGCCTGTCCGGGCCCGGCAAGGTGCGCGTCAACAAGGCCGGCTGCCTCGACCGCTGTGCGGGCGGGCCGGTGGCGGTTGTTTACCCCGAGGCCGTCTGGTACACCTTCGTCGACGGCGAGGACATCGACGAGATCGTCGAGTCGCACCTGAAGAACGGCAAGGTCGTCGAGCGCCTGGTGCTGCCGGCCGATGTCGGCCGCTGAACTTTTCCGATACGCCTCCGCTCGTACCGCGCGTACCTTGTGCCAATGAACTCCCTGACCGAAAAACTCAGCCTCCAGGGCGCCGCCGGCGCAATCGAGGTCCAGCGCGACCAGCCTGCCGAAGCCGCGCGCGGCATTGCCGTGATCGCCCATCCGCATCCGCTGTTCGGCGGCACCATGGACAACAAGGTCGTGCAGACCCTGGCGCGTGCCTTCGTCGCTTGCGGGTGGACCACGGTGCGTTTCAATTTCCGTGGCGTGGGCGCCAGCGAGGGCGTGCACGACGAAGGGCGCGGCGAGCTCGAAGACATGCTGGATGTCGTGGGTCAACTGGCCCCCGAAGGTCCGTTGGCGATCGCCGGTTTCTCGTTCGGCGCCTTCGTTGCGAGCGGTGCGGTCCAGCAGCTCTGGAGCGAGCGCGACCTGCGGCAGATCGTGCTGGTCGGTACGGCCGCGGCGCGCAACACCGTGCCCGCGCTGCCGCCCGAAGCGCACGAGCGCGCGCTGGTGGTCCACGGCGAGGCGGACGATACGGTGGCGCTGTCCGCCGTGATGGACTGGGCGCGCCCGCAGTCACTTCCTGTCACAGTCATCCCCGGGGGCGGCCACTTCTTTCACGGACAATTGCCGCTGCTCAAAAGTCTCGTTGCCCGCCATCTGCGCGCGGGCATTGTCTGAAAGCCTCGCAGGCTTGTTTTCGTCTTTCCAACTCCCATGAATCGTTTTGTTGGCGCGCTCCGTGCGCTGGTCTTTGCCGCCTTCGCATCCGTCAGCCTGATCGCCGCAGCCCAAGTGCCGGCACCGCCCGAGATCGCCGCGCGCAGCTACCTGCTGATGGATGTGACCGCGAACCAGATCCTGGCGCAGAAGGACATCGACAGCCCCGTCGAGCCGGCCTCGCTGACCAAGCTGATGTCGGCGTACATCGTTTTCGACGCGCTGCGGGCCAAGAAGATCACGCTGACGCAGACGCTTCCGGTCAGCCCGCGCGCCTGGAAGATGCCCGGCTCGCGCATGTTCATCGACCCCAAGATGCAGGTGCCGGTGGAGGACCTGATCAAGGGGCTGATCGTGCAGTCGGGCAACGACGCCACGGTGGTGCTGGCCGAAGGCGTGGGCGGCACGGTGGAGCACTTCGTCGAGCTGATGAATGCCCAGGCCAAGGCCCTGGGCATGAAGAACACCAGCTACAAGAACCCTGAAGGCCTGACGGCACCGGGCCACACGACCACGGCCCGCGACCTGAGCATCCTGGCGACCCGGCTGGTCCGTGACTTCCCCGAAGAAGCCAAGTACTACGCGATCAAGAAGTACCGCTACCCGGGCACGCCGTCGACCAACGACACCAACCGCAACCTGCTGCTGTTCCGCGACCCGACCGTCGACGGGCTGAAGACCGGCCATACGGAAGCCGCCGGCTACTGCATGATCGCCACCGCCAGGCGCGACTTCCCCAACCTGACGGGCGGGCGGCGCCTTCTGTCGATCGTGCTGGGCGCTGCGGGCGAGACGGCGCGGGCCAACGAGTCGCAGAAGCTGCTGAACTGGGGTTACACCGCCTACGACGCCGTTCGCCTGTTCGACGCCGGCCAACCGGTCGCCACTCCGGCGGTCTGGAAGGGCGCGGCCGACACGCTGAAGCTGGGCCGCCCCGAAGCCATCGTGGTTGCCGTGCCTGCCGGCAGCGCCAGCAAGATCAAGACGCAGGTGTCGCGGCCCGATCCGCTGGTGGCGCCCTTCACCAAGTACCAGTCGGTCGGCTCGCTCAAGGTCACGCTGGACGACCAGCCGGTGGCCGACGTGCCGCTGGTGGCCCTGGAAGCGGTGGAGCAGGCCGGGATTCTTGGCCGTGCGTGGGACGCCGTGCGTCTCTGGATCAAGTAAGCCTGCGGGCGGCCCCGGGGCCTTCGGCGCAATAGCGTCGCGCGGGCTTTGCTGTTTCAAGCTTGTTTGCTATACTCGTGGGCTTTTCGGAATTTTCCGAAGGGTTTCACGTTTTCGTCATCTCCCGGCTTCCCTGCGTCACGACAGGGGCGGTTTCACCACCAGGGCCGGGGCGTTTTGGGACTTATTCATTCATGCCAACCATCAATCAACTGGTGCGTCAGGGTCGAACGGTCGAAAAGATCAATTCGAAGAGCCCTGCCATGCAGAACTCGCCGCAACGTCGCGGTGTCTGCACCCGCGTCTACACCACGACGCCAAAGAAGCCCAACTCGGCGCTTCGTAAAGTTGCCAAGGTCCGTTTGACCAATGGCTTCGAAGTCATCTCCTACATCGGCGGCGAAGGCCACAACCTGCAGGAACACAGCGTCGTGCTGGTTCGCGGCGGTCGTGTCAAGGACTTGCCCGGTGTGCGTTACCACATCGTGCGCGGTTCGCTCGACTTGCAAGGCGTGAAAGACCGCAAGCAGTCGCGTTCCAAGTACGGCGCGAAGCGTCCTAAGAAGGCTTAAGCCTTTCTGTCGAAAAACAAGCGGTGTTCGGTTGCCTTGGCTGGCACATCGAACGAAGTGACCCAATGTCGGGTCGAGTAAGTGAGAGTCCTGACTGGCTCTCGCGGTACCGGAAACGGTGCCAACTGAAGCAAAGAGGTTAAAAAATGCCACGTCGTCGCGAAGTCCCCAAACGTGAAATCCTGCCGGATCCCAAGTACGGCAATGTCGAGCTGTCGAAGTTCATGAACGTGATCATGGAAGGCGGCAAGAAGGCTGTTGCCGAGCGCATCATCTACGGTGCCCTCGAGTTCATCGAAAAGAAGAACCCGGACAAGGACCCTCTCGAAGCTTTCACCGTTGCCATCAACAACGTGAAGCCGATGGTCGAAGTGAAGTCGCGCCGCGTGGGCGGTGCGAACTATCAAGTGCCGGTCGAAGTGCGTCCTGTGCGTCGCCTCGCCCTGTCGATGCGCTGGATCAAGGAAGCTGCCCGCAAGCGCGGTGAAAAGTCGATGGCCCTGCGTCTGGCCAACGAACTGATGGAAGCCACGGAAGGCCGTGGCGGTGCCATGAAGAAGCGCGACGAAGTGCACCGCATGGCAGAAGCCAATCGGGCATTCAGCCACTTCCGCTTCTAAAAATCAAACTTCGCTTGGGCGTTGGGTGTCGAGTGTCGGGCGTTGTGCCCGTGCTCGGGGCCCAGCGCTCAACGCATTTCAACCCGAAAGTAAATCATGTCCCGCAAGACCCCCATCGAGCGCTACCGCAACATCGGCATCTCCGCGCACATCGACGCCGGCAAGACCACGACGACCGAACGTATCCTGTTCTACACCGGTGTGAACCACAAGATCGGTGAAGTGCACGACGGCGCCGCCACGATGGACTGGATGGAGCAAGAGCAAGAGCGCGGCATCACGATCACGTCCGCTGCCACCACCTGCTTCTGGAAGGGCATGGCTGGCAAGTTCGACGAACACCGCATCAACATCATCGACACCCCCGGCCACGTGGACTTCACCATTGAAGTCGAGCGCTCGATGCGCGTGCTGGACGGTGCCGTGATGGTGTACGACGCCGTCGGTGGCGTGCAGCCCCAGTCGGAAACCGTCTGGCGCCAGGCCAACAAGTACAAGGTGCCCCGTCTCGCGTTCGTCAACAAGATGGACCGTACCGGCGCCGACTTCCTGCGCGTGCGCCAGATGATGGTGGACCGCCTGAAGGCCAACCCCGTCGTGATCCAGATCCCGATCGGTGCCGAAGAGCACTTCCAGGGCATCGTCGACCTCGTGAAGATGAAGGCGATCATCTGGGACGAAGACAAGGGCGTGACCTTCCAGTACGGCGAGATCCCCGCCAACCTGACCGACGTCTGCAACGAATACCGCGAAAAGCTCGTCGAAGCGGCTGCCGAAGCCAGCGAAGAGCTGATGAACAAGTACCTCGAAGGCAACGAGCTGACCGAGGAAGAAATCAAGGCGGCCATTCGCCAGCGCACCATCGCCGGCGAAATCCAGCCGATGCTGTGCGGCTCGGCCTTCAAGAACAAGGGCGTGCAGGCCATGCTCGACGCCGTCGTCGAATACATGCCCGCTCCGACCGACATTCCTCCGGTCAATGGCCTGGACGAAGACGAAGCGCCCGTGATCCGCAAGGCTGACGACAGCGAGAAGTTCTCGGCCCTGGCATTCAAGCTGATGACCGACCCGTTCGTGGGCCAGCTGACCTTCGTGCGCGTCTACTCCGGCGTGCTGACCAAGGGCGACAGCGTCTACAACCCGGTGCGCGGCAAGAAAGAGCGTATCGGCCGTATCGTGCAGATGCACGCGAACAACCGCGAAGAAGTCAACGAAATCCGCGCCGGCGACATCGCCGCCTGCGTGGGCCTGAAGGAAGTGACCACGGGCGAAACCCTGTGCGATCCGTCGGCCATCGTGACGCTCGAGCGCATGGTGTTCCCGGAATCGGTGATCTCGCAGGCCGTTGAGCCCAAGACCAAGGCCGACCAGGAAAAGATGGGCATCGCCCTGCAACGCCTGGCTCAGGAAGATCCTTCGTTCCGCGTCAAGACCGACGAAGAATCGGGCCAGACCATCATCGCCGGCATGGGCGAGCTCCACCTTGAAATCATCGTGGACCGCATGAAGCGCGAATTCGGCGTGGAAGCCAACGTGGGCAAGCCGCAAGTGGCCTACCGCGAAACGATCCGCAAGACCGTCGAAGACGCCGAAGGCAAGTTCGTTCGCCAGTCGGGCGGCAAGGGCCAGTACGGCCACGTCATCCTGAAGCTCGAGCCGCAAGAAGCGGGCAAGGGCTTCGAGTTCGTCGACGCCATCAAGGGCGGTGTGGTTCCTCGCGAATACATCCCCGCAGTGGAAAAGGGCGTTGTGGAAGCGCTGACGCAAGGCGTGCTGGCGGGCTACCCCGTCGTGGACGTCAAGGTCACGCTGCACTTCGGCTCGTACCACGACGTGGACTCGAACGAAATGGCGTTCAAGATGGCCGCGATCTTCGGTTTCAAGGAAGGCGCCCGCAAGGCGAGCCCCGTGATCCTGGAGCCGATGATGGCAGTGGAAGTCGAAACGCCTGAAGACTACGCCGGCAACGTGATGGGCGACCTGTCCTCGCGTCGCGGCATGGTGCAAGGCATGGACGACATGATCGGTGGCGGCAAGTCCATCAAGGCCGAAGTGCCGCTGTCGGAAATGTTCGGCTACTCGACCACGCTGCGCTCGATGTCGCAAGGCCGCGCAACGTACACGATGGAGTTCAAGCACTATGCCGAAGCTCCCCGTAACGTTGCCGAAGCCATCGTGGCTGCTCGCGCCAAGTAAGTTTTCAAGAATGCGGGGCCGCGCAGTGCGCGGCCCTTCTTGTCTGCGATCGTGTGCCCTCCGCTGCCCGTGGCGAAGGAATCAGCAACGCGATGCAGACATTAAACCCATCACGGGCAGTGCTCTTTCAAGGATTGAAAAATGGCAAAAGGTAAATTCACCCGCACCAAGCCCCACGTCAACGTGGGCACGATCGGTCACGTCGACCACGGCAAGACCACGCTGACGGCTGCGATCGCTACGGTGCTGTCGGCCAAGTTCGGCGGCGAAGCCAAGGCCTACGACCAGATCGACGCAGCGCCTGAAGAAAAGGCCCGCGGCAT
>NZ_JBFTIO010000019.1:0-127045 GCF_056394985.1 Variovorax sp. 10N412 | reverse complement strand
GGTACCACTCCTTCCCATCCCGAACAGGACAGTGAAACGACTCAGCGCCGATGATAGTGCGGGTTCCCGTGTGAAAGTAGGTCATCGTCAGGCTCTTACAGCCCAGAAAACCCCAGTCAGAATATGACTGGGGTTTTTTGCTTTGCGCAATGGCATTCGCCAATACAAATACGCGAACGAGTAGAACCACGCAGACGTAAAACACGCAGACGTAAAAAAGCCCGATGAATCTATCGGGCTTTTTGCTATCCGAAGAAGCTGAAAATCAGGCCGCCAGGCGCTGCGCGATGCTCAGTGACCAAGCCAGTCCTTCAATTCGTCGGCATGCTCTTCCTCGTCGGAGAGGATGTCCTCGAGCATGCGGCGTGTAGTGGGGTCCTTGTCCCCGATCAGCGCGATCATCTGCCGATACGACTCCACTGCAATACGCTCGGCAATCAGATTGGCGCGCACCATGGCTTGCAGGTCGGTGGACTCGTCGTACGCTGCATGGCTTCGTTCCAGCAGGTGCGACGGTGCAAAGTCTGGTTCACCCCCGAGTTGCACAATTCGTTCGGCAATTCGGTCGGCATGGCCCGACTCTTCATTGGCATGCACGAGAAACTCGTCCGCAATGGCTGGGGACTCGACGCCATTGGCGGTGAAGTAGTGCCGTTTGTAGCGCAGCACGCAGACGAGCTCGGTCGCCAGTGCATCGTTCAGCAGCTTGACAACATCGTCACGCCACGGCCCGTAGCTAGGCGTCACCGCGCCGTCGTCCAGGCTGTTACGCGCGGCATCAAGGCCACTCTGATCGAGCACCAGGTGCTTGTGTTCAGAGGCCTTGTCTGAAGAGGAAACGTCGGTTTTCATAAAGGGTCCTTTCGTGGGGAGCTTGAGTTCTTCTGCATCAACGTGTTGACAACGTCAGCCACGTCGGATGTTTTCAGTACCGCTGCCAGCACTGCCGTGACCGACAAAAGACGCCACGGCCTGACAAGCACCACAAGCGCCCCTGTGCCGGCGGCGATGGCCATGAGCTTGGCTGGCTGCTTGCGTGCGTAACTTTCCAGCAATGGACGGGCCAATTGGCCGGCCGCATGCGCAGGGTGCCGCTGCCACCAGCGCTGCACCACATTCCGGCCCATGGAAAACCATAGATTGCCGCTGCGTCCTTGAGGCCGCCCGTTGTGCTCGCCAAGTGGCGGCAACGCAGCAGCCGCTTCAGCACGCGCATATTCGAGTTCATCTTCGGCCGCTTGGGTTGGCCGGTAGTGCTGCTCTTCGTGAGGTTCGGAGACCCCATTGAGTTGGCGAACCAGCGCCCGGCGTGACAGCGACAAGCGTTGCTGCGGTGTCAGAGGCGAACGTTCAGCGACGGCCATGTCGAGTTCCTGCTTCACGCAATGCCTGCAGATCAGCATCGAGTTGCGAACGCAGGTCGTCGAAGCCGTGGCTCGGGCTCGGCCGGGTGGCATACCAGGCGCAGAAAGCCGCAATCACCAAGGCAACGCCCGGCACGGCGACCAGGACCCAGTGAAAGCTGCCGTGAAGCACGCCAAGCAGCACAGCCACGCCAATGAGGCCGAGTGCCAACATGGCGCTGGCCGCCGCCAACACGCCAGCGACGACGCGGGTAACAAGGCCGCGTCCCGCTTGCGCAGTTTCCTGGCGAACGAGAGCGGCGTAGTTGGCTAGGTGATCAGCGACGAGTTCCGGATGCCCGAGCACCGTGGAGAAAATCGGATGAAGCATGGTGCCAGAGGTCGTTGAAGCGACGGGAACTCAGCGAATCAATAGTCGTCCCGGCTGCGGCGGCTGGCGAGCACGATCAGCGCAGTGATGGCTGCACCTGCGGCTGCAGCAATCAGCACCGAGCGAACCGGCTGGTCGGAAATGTAGCGACCCGTCACGTCTGCGGCCTGTTCGAGGCGGCGCTGGGCGCGTGCACTCGTGGTGGAAGCGGCATCGAGTCCACGTTGAACGGCTTGCTGCACGCGAGCAGCCAGTTGTTCAACAGCCGGCTCTGCATCGCGGCGCAGGTCGCGGACCTTTTCGCCGGCCGCATTCACTGCGTTCTGTGCGTAGGCACGAGTGGATTCCACCGCTTCGTTGGCGGTCTGGCGCGCGTCATCTGCGAGTTGCGAGGCGGTCTTGGTCGTGTTCATGTGAAAGTCCTTTCCGGGGAAGTGAAATGCGGGAGCCTGTAGATCGTAACGACGCTACTTGCGTCGTAGCAAGCCGGCAAGGAAGCTGGCAATCGCCAGGATGGCGAAGATCACAAAAAGAATCTTTGCGATCCCCACTGCGCCGGCTGCAATGCCGCTGAAGCCGAGCACCGCGGCGATCAGTGCGATGACCAAAAACACCACCGTGTAGTGCAACATGCGAACTCCTTCGAGGTTGGCCTCGTCGTCTTGAGAAATGGCGGCTTCGGCACCCTTGTGAAGGGATTCGAAGAGCACAGGAGCAACATTAAGTGGGGTAGCGTCCCGGACCTGTCAGCGGTCGGGCGCGGGGTGCGTAGGAGACGGCCGAGTTAGCCTGCACTGGGGCGTGAAGGAGTTCCGGCCCTCCTCGAACCGTCAGCCGCCTGACGCAGATTTGACGATGGGCAGCATCGCGCTCAGGTGCGTGCCCTTGCCGGGCGTGGAGGACACCGTGAGCTTGCCGCGTGCGGCTTCCACCCGATGCCGCATGCCTGCCAGACCATGCGTCGACGGCCGCATGCGTTGGGTGTCGAAGCCCTTGCCGTTGTCTGCCACCTCCACGATCACGTGGCTCTCGTAGTTCTTCATCACGATGGTGGCTTCGCTGGCGTGGGCGTACTTGCCGATGTTGGTCAGGCTCTCCTGCACCATCCGGTAGATGGTGAGCTGGCGCGATTCGTCCATGGCCGCGGGCTCCAGCGCCATTTCGATCTGCAGGCCCGAACGTTCGGCAAACTCGCGTCCCAGGATTTCCAGCGAGGCCACCAGACCGAGATTCGACAGCGAGGACGGCCGCAAGTCTTCGATGATGCGGCGCTTGAGCGCAATCCCGCTGTTGAGCAGCTCGGTCAAATGCTGCAGCCGCTGGATGGCATCGGGCGCGTCGGCGAGCCGCGACTTGAGGCGCGCCACGTCCAGCTTGGCGGCGGTGAGCAGCGAGCCCAACTCGTCGTGCAGTTCACGTGCGAGGTAGCCGCGCTCGGTCTCACGCACGTCCTGCAGGTGGGTTGCCAGTTCTGCCAGCGACGCCGTGCGCTCGCGCACCTCGTCTTCCAGCGCATTGCGTTCGCGCTGCAGGGCCTCCTGCTGGCGCTCGCCGATCGAGCGCAGCGCATGGGTCTGGCGCAGGTACAGGAAAAAGGCGATCAGTGCGGCCAGCGCGACGATGGCGGTACCGATGCGGGCCAACTGCAGCGAGCGCAACACCTGCGCCTGGCTTTCGTGCAGGGTGTCGTTGCTGATCTTCACCAGTTCGCCCGCGGTCGCGCGGATGGCGTCCATTTCCTCGCGGCCGACGTCCGTCGTGATGACGAACTTCCATGCGTCTTCCTTGCCGTCCTGGCGCAACCGCACGCTCATGTCCATTTCGGCCACCTTGCGCAGCACGTGCTTCGACAGTTCGGTCAACTGATTGAGCTCGGCCGGCCGGCCGGCATACATCCGGCGCAGCGATGCCAACTGGCCGTCGACCTGCTTGACCGCCGTGTCGTAGGGCTGCCGGTAGCTGGCCTCGCCTGTCAGCAAGTAGCCTCTGCTCCCTGTCTCGGCGTCCAGCATGCTCTGCAGAATCTGGCTGAGCGTGCCGCGCACCTGCTGCGCCTCTTCGATGTCATAGAGCGCGCGGCTGGATTGCCGGTAGCCGGCCTCGTTGATCCCGACGAGGGCCAGCGCAGCGAGTGCCGCAAGCAGCAGGCTGACGGCCATTTTTGGAGGGGCTAACCAGTGCATGAAACTTTCAGGGCTGCGTACTACGCAAGTTCGTGAATAATTGACAACAATCAGGGACCCGGAATGTTGCGACCCGTATGTCCGCAACACAACGACGAAAGTAACAGATGATCAAAATTGGAATTGTGGACGACCACGCCATCGTGCGGTCTGGCCTCCGGCAGTTCTTCTCCGAGCACGTGGACCTGCGCGTGGCGGGTGAAGCTGCCAGCGGGCGCGAAGCCATCGAACTGGTGCGCACCACGGAGCTGGACGTACTGGTCATGGACCTTTCGATGCCCGGGCAAAGTGGAATCGACGCCCTGGCCATGATCCGCGCCAAGGCGCCGGACGTAGGCATCCTGATCCTGAGCGGCTATCCGGAAGAGCACTACGCGATGAACCTGATCCGCCAGGGCGCAAGCGGCTACCTGAACAAGGAATGCGATCCGATAGAAATCGTGAACGCCATTCGCACTATTTCGTTGGGCCGCCGCTACATCACCCCCGCCGTGGCCGAACTGCTGGCTCGCCAGCTCGACCGCAAGGACGACGCCGCGCCGCACGAGCAGCTGTCGGAACGCGAATTCCAGGTGTTCCTGAAGCTGGCCAAGGGCGAAACTGCCGGCGACATCGCCAAGACGCTGTCGTTGTCGGTGAAGACCGTGAGCACTTACCGCACGCGCCTGATGGAGAAGATGAACCTGTCCTCCAACAGCGACCTGACGTACTACGCGCTGAAGAACAAGCTGATCGACTGAGATCTGCGCGACGCAAAAGAAGAGGCCCGAGGCGGCCTCTTTTTCAGCGCGCCCTGGCCGCCCGCAGGGCCTCGGCCTGTACAAGGCAGAAGTCCACCAGCGCGTCGATTTCGTTCGACTTGTCGAACACCGCATCGACACCGAACTCGGCGCAGCGCCGCCGGATGTCGGGCGTCGCATAGTTGCTGAGCACAACCACCTTCTGAGCGGGCTTGCGGCCCTCGCATGCCTGGAGGACGCCCAACCCGCTGCCCTGCTTGAGAAAAAGGTCGACGATGACCAGGTCCCACCCGTCTTCGTGCGCACCGAGCCACGCGCGGACGCCCTCTTCGGTCTCGGCAAAACCGACGACCGTGCTGAGGGTGAGCTCTTCCAGAGTGCCAATGAGGTTTTCACGGATCGTGAGGTTGTCTTCGACGACGTATATCTGCAATCTGGAATCCATGCCGAACCGCGCTTCCTCTCACGTGGCAGGTGCTTTTGCAGCGCCCGCTGATGGGGGAAAGCCTGCATCGGGAGATTGCAGCCATTCCGTCGCGCATCATGCAAGCTGCGGGGGGCGGGCGTTGTAGGCGGGTTCCGACGCTTTCGCCTGCGCCACAGCGATACCTCGCTCGTAGGCGATGCCCCACGGTCTGTGCGGTCCCTTGCCGACCCGGGCGGCACGATCGATGAGGTAACAAGGACGCCATGGCAACGAATATCCTGCGAACCCGGCCGCTATGGCTGAAGCTGCTTGGCGGCGTCGTGCTCCTGTTCGCGGCGTTGGTGCTGGTGCTTGTGTTTTTCCCCTGGGACGTGTTGCGCGAGCCACTCAACCGGTACGTCAGCGAGAAGACCGGGCGCAAGTTCGAAATCACGCGGCGACTCGACGTGGGCCTCGGGTGGCGGCAGGCCACCGTCAAGTTCGACGGCATCGAGTTCGCCAATCCGTCCTGGGCGCGCGATCCCTACCTGGTGAAGGCAGAGCGCGCCGAATTCGACATTCGCCTCTGGCCGCTCATCACCAGCAAGATCGTGATTCCGCGCCTCGCGCTGTTCGCTCCGGCAGTGGGCCTGCAGATGGAGGCCGATGGCCGCCGTACCTGGGCGTTCGGCAAGGACACCTCGGATGCAGGCAGCGTACCCAGCATCGGCCTGATCCAGGTCGACACCGGCTCGCTCGACTTCCTTGCCAAGCACCTGGGCGTGGACCTGCATGCGGACCTGAGCTACGACTCGGCCCGCGGCGAGATGCCGCTGACCTATCGCATCAAGGGCCGCTACAAGGGCCAGCCGCTGACCGCCAATGGGCGCGCCGGCAACGTATTGCAGATCGATGCCGCAGGAGCGCCGCCGTTCCCTATTGAGATCAACGCCGCCGCCGGGCAGACCCAGTTGAAGGCCGCCGGCAGCGTGGCCGCGTTGTCCGGGCTGGACGGCATCGATGCCAGCTTCGAGATCAAAGGACAGACGTTGGGCGCGCTGTTCCCGTTGCTCGGCATCGCGCTGCCGCAGACCTCGCCTTATGCGCTGAGCGGAAAGCTGGGCAAGCGCGGCCAGCTTTGGGAGGCTACCGGTCTCAAGGGCAAGCTGGGCTTGTCGGATATCGCAGGCGACATGAAATTCGACCAGGCTGGGAAGTTGCCGCATCTCGCGGGCGATCTGCGTTCGCGGGTGATGGACATGGACGACCTCGGTCCGCTGATCGGCCTTCCGCCGACGGCGCGTACGGCCAACACCGTCGAAGGCGTGGCCCCGCCGCCGACCGTGACGCAGGTCAAGCGGGCTGGCGGGAAGGTGCTGCCCACGGCACCGCTCGATTTCGAGCGCCTGCGCGCCATGAACGCCGACGTCAAGTACACGGCCGACAAGATCCAGAACGTGCGCGATATCCCGCTCGACCGCGGCAGCGTGCAGGTCAAGCTCGACAACGGCGTGCTCACGCTGGATCCGCTCGACCTGGGCGTGGCCGGCGGCAAGCTGGGCGGCGCGATTCGCATCGACGCATCGAAGAACCCCGCGGACATCCGCGCATCGCTCGACATCAAGGCCATGCAACTGGCCCGCCTGTTCCCCAAGCTCGAGACCACAGGCAACAGCGTGGGGCGGCTGGATGGGCGCATCAACCTGTCGGGGTCGGGCAGCACCGTGGCCAACTGGTTGGGCGGCGTGTCCGGCGACGTGGCGGTGCTCTCGGGCAGCGGCCAGTTCGGCAACCTGCTGCCTGTGTTCGCTACGCTGGTGGGTGGCGACATCATCAAGTTCCTGCTGCGCGGCGACCGCAATGTCGAATTGCGGTGCGCGGCGATGGCTTTCGACGTCAACAAGGGGCTGATGACGGGCCGCACGCTCGTGGTCGACACCACCAACGCCGTCTTCACGGCCACCGGCCAGGCCAACCTCGCGACCGAGGGGTTGGACTTCGTGATTCGCCCCGAACCCAAGAGCAAGAGCATCCTGTCGATCCGCACGCCGCTGGTGTTGAGCGGGAGCTTCGGCGCGCCGAAGGGCGGCCTGCAGGTGGCCCCTCTCGCGGAGCGCGGACTGGCCGCACTGGCATTGGGCGCCATCAATCCGTTGTTGGCCCTGGCCGCGACCATCGAGACAGGCCCGGGCCAGGATTCCGATTGCAAGGGTGTCTTGGCGGATGCGAACAAGCCGGCGCCCGGCGCCGCCGCCAACGGTGCCGCCCGCGCCAAGGGCGCGCGCCAGCCTTCCTAAGCGCCTTGCAGGGTGGGGGCTTCGCTCGGCGCTGGGCGGTGTGCACAGACCCCGCATTGCGGGTCGCGGGCCACGCGCAAGGTATCGAACGAGGTGCTGCGACCGTCGAACATCAGCAGCTTGCCTGCCAGCGATGGGCTAATGCCGGCAAGCAGCTTGAGCGCCTCGCTGGCTTGCAGCGTGCCGATGGTGCCGACCACCGGGCCGAACACCCCCAGGACCGCGCAGCGCGTCTCCTCGAACGCAGCATCCGGCGGGAACAGGCAGGCATAGCAGGGTGAGGCGGCGTCACGCGTGTCGTAAACACTCAGTTGCCCGTCGAAACGGATCGCCGCACCCGCCACCAGCGGTTTTGAATGATTCACGCAGGCGCGATTGACGGCTTGGCGGGTGACGAAGTTGTCGCAGCAATCCACCACCACATCGGCCTCGGCGACCAGGCGCGAGAGCAACGGCGCGTCGGCGCGCTCGGCGTGGGTCTCGATGGAAATGCCAGGGTTGATGTCGCGCATGGCCTGCGCCGCGGATTCGACCTTGGCGAGACCGACCCGCGCCTGCGTATGGGCGACCTGGCGCTGGAGATTGGTGAGGTCGACCTCGTCGTCGTCGACCAGCGTGATGTGGCCGACACCTGCTGCCGCGAGGTACAGGGCCACCGGCGAGCCGAGCCCGCCGGCACCGATGACAAGAACCCGTCCGGCACTGACGCGCTCTTGCCCGTCGATGCCGAATTCCTCGAGAAGGATGTGGCGCGAGTAGCGCAGCAGCTCGCTATCTTCCATGCGCCACCGGATCAGTTTTCCTTCTTCTCTTCCTTGTTTTCGACGATCACCTGCGTCTTGCTGACCAGCACCGGCTGGCCCTTCAGGCGGTTGAGCGCCTGCACGAGCGGGAAGTCCTTGTCGGTGCCGAACTCGGGCGTCTTGCGGTCCTGGGGCGGCTTCTTGGCTTCTTCCTCGAGGCGCTTGCGGGCTTCGTCGCGGGCCTTTTCGCGTTCCGGGTCCTTGACTTCGGGACCCTGGCCGCTGGCCAGGTGCTTCTCGAGGTCGGCCTCGCGCATGCGCAGGGCGGCGAAGGGGCTGCCCTCGGCGCTTTCGTCGACCAGCACATTCGGCACGATGCCCTTGGCCTGGATCGAGGTTCCGCTCGGCGTGTAGTAGCGCGCCGTGGTGATCTTCAGGCCGGTGTCCGGACCGAGCGGGCGCACCGTCTGCACCGAGCCCTTGCCGAAGGTCTGGCTGCCCATGATGATGCCGCGCTTGTGGTCCTGCAGCGCGCCGGCCACGATTTCGCTGGCCGAGGCAGAGCCCTCGTTCACCAGCACCACCAGAGGCACGGTCTTCAGCGCGGCCGGCAGGCTGCGCAGCGGGTCGCTGCCCGAACGGCGCTGGTAGAACTCCGGCGCTGCCTTGTAGACCGACTTGCTTTCGGCCAGCTGGCCATCGGTGGTGACCACCGTGACGTTCTCGGGCAGGAAGGCCGAAGACACCGCCACGGCCGCGTCGAGCAGGCCGCCCGGGTCGTTGCGCAGGTCGAGCACCAGGCCCTTGAGATTGGGATCTTCCTTGTACAACTCGTCGATCTTCTTGACGAAGTCGTCGACCGTACGTTCCTGGAACTGCGACAGGCGGATCCAGCCGTAGCCGGGCTCGATCATCTTGCCGCGCACCGACTGCGTGCGAATTTCCTCGCGCGTGATCGTCACGGGGAAAGTGCGGCTCTCGTCCTTGCGGAAGATGGTCAGCAGCACCTTGGTGTTGGCTTCGCCGCGCATGCGCTTGACCGCCTCGTTCAGCGACAGGCCGCGCACGGCGGTGTCGTCGATCTTGGTGATCAGGTCATTGGGCTTCAGGCCGGCGCGGAACGCCGGGGAGCCTTCGATGGGAGAGACGACCTTGATCAGTCCGTCTTCCTGCGAAATCTCGATGCCTACGCCGACGAATCGGCCGGTCGTGCCTTCGCGAAATTCCTTGAAGGACTTCTTGTCGAAGTACTGGGAATGCGGGTCGAGCCCGGCGACCATGCCCGAAATGGCGTCGGAGATGAGCTTTTTCTCATCGACCGGCTCGACGTAGTCGCTCTTGACCATGCCGAAGACGGCAGCGAGCTGCTGCAATTCCTCGAGCGGCAGTGGCGCAAGCGATCCGCGTGCGACTGTCTGCAACGAGACGGTGGTCAGGACGCCTGCAACGGCGCCGGCGGCGACCCAGCCGGTGATCTTCAATTTCTGGCCCATCATGAGTGCTTGTCCTTGTCGGCGGCTGTCGAACCAATATACACAGCTTGGAAACAATTTGCCTGCCGGGGTTCCACGAAGTGGCCGGCAGAAAGGGGTTTCTTCAGCCTTTACCTTGCGAAGCGACCGCAGCGGCAGCCTGTTCGGCGGCTGCGGCGTCGCCGAGGTAGTAGTGACGCAGGGGCTTCAGGTCGTCGTCGAGCTCGTAGACCAGCGGAATGCCGTTCGGGATGTTCAGGCCGACGATGGCGTCGTCCGAAATGCCGTCGAGGTACTTCACCAGCGCCCGGATCGAGTTGCCGTGGGCCGCCACCACCAGGCGGCGCCCGGTGCGGATGGCCGGCGCCATCGATTCGTTCCAGAACGGCAGCACGCGCGCGACCGTGTCCTTCAGGCACTCGGTGAGCGGAATCTGCTCGGGCGACAGCTTGGCGTAGCGCACGTCGCCGCGCTCGCTGCGCGGGTCGCCGGTTTCCAGTGGCGGGGGCGGCGTGCCGTAGCTGCGGCGCCAGACCAGCACCTGCTCGTCGCCGTACTTCTTGGCCGTTTCAGCCTTGTTCAGGCCCTGCAGGCCGCCGTAGTGGCGTTCGTTCAGGCGCCACGAATGCACCACGGGCAGCCAGGTGCGGTCCAGCTCGTCGAGCGTGTGCCACAGGGTGCGGGTGGCGCGCTTGAGCACGCTGGTGTAGGCGACATCGAAGTCGTAACCCTCGGCCTTGAGCAGGCGGCCGGCCTGCTTGGCCTGCTCCACGCCGGTCTCGGTCAGGTCGACGTCGGTCCATCCGGTGAAGCGGTTTTCGAGATTCCAGGTGGATTCGCCGTGACGGATCAGTACCAGTTTGTGCATGTGGGAGGCCTTTGGCTGCGCTTGCGAAACCTCGCATTCTAAAATCCCCGGTTTGCCATTCAAGGAACCCTCGTGAAATTGATCGAATTCGTCACCGCGAACTGGATGCTGATCCTGATCGCGCTCAGCTCGGGCGCCATGCTCGCCTGGCCGCTGGTGCGGGGCGCGGGCGGCGGAACGCTCACGGCGCAGGGTGCCGTGCAGCTCATCAACCGCGAACGCGCCGTGCTCGTCGACGTGCGCGAGCCGGAAGAATTCGCCACCGGCCACATGATCGGCGCCAAGAACGTCCCCCTGAACCAGCTGGAAGAAAAGCTCACCGGCGCCGTCAAGAACAAGAACGTGCCGCTGCTGCTGGTCTGCGCCACCGGCGCCCGCGCCCAGCGCGCCGTGGCCACCGCCAAGAAACTCGGCTACGAGCAGGCCCAAGCGGTCGCCGGCGGGCTCAAGGCCTGGAAAGAAGCTAACCTGCCGGTTGAAAAAGCCTGAGTCTTCCCAAGGTAAAGAGCATGCAAGCCGTCAAGATGTACACCACCGCCGTCTGCCCGTACTGCACCCGTGCGAAGCAGATCCTGAAGTCCAAGGGCGTCGAGCAGATCGAAGAGATCCGCATCGACAGCGACCCGCAAGCCCGCGCCGCCATGATGGAGCTCACCCAGCGCCGCACGGTGCCGCAGATCTTCATCGGCGACACGCACGTCGGCGGCTGCGACGACCTGATCGCGCTCGACGGCCGCGGCGGCCTCGTTCCGCTGCTGCAGGCCGCCTGAAACACAAAGCAACCGGCGTCACAAAGGTGGCCCGGGCGCCGGGCGATAATCATTTGCTCATTCATCTGCAGCCCGCTGCGGGAACCTCTCCCCGGCGGGCATTGTTTTGACTCTCGAAAGTTCAGCCATGGCCGACCAGCAAGCCCAAGATCCCATCTTCCAGATCCAGCGCGTCTACCTCAAGGACCTGTCGCTCGAGCAGCCCAATTCGCCCGCGATCCTGCTGGAACAGGAACAGCCTACCGTCGACATCCAGCTCGGCGTGGACGCCCAGCCCGTGGCTGACGGCATCTTCGAGATCACCGTGTCGGCCACCGTGCAGACCAAGATCGGCGACAAGACCGTGTTCCTGGTCGAAGCCAAGCAAGCCGGCATCTTCGAGATCCGCCACCTGCCCGAAGATCAGATGGGTGCCATCCTCGGCATCGCCTGCCCGCAAATCGTGTACCCGTACCTGCGCGGCAACGTGGCCGACGTGATCCAGCGCGGCGGCTTCCCGCCCGTGCACCTCGCCGAAATCAACTTCCAGGCGATGTACGAACAGCAGCAGGCGCAGGCCGCCGGCCAAGCCGCCGCGCCGACCCTCACGCAGTAAACCGGCACAACGCCGCCAACGCACGATGAAGATCTGCGTTCATGGCGCCGGTGCCTGGGGCACGGCCGTCGCAGTCAACGCGGCGGCCCGCCACGAGGTCACGCTCTGGGCGCGCGATGCCGCCCAGGCCGACGCCATGTCGGCCGCACGTGAAAACACCCGCTACCTGCCCGGGCTGGCCCTGCCGGCCTCATTGGTTGTGCGCGCTGGCGAGATCGCCCAGGCACAGGCCGGCGCCGACCTCGTCATCGTGGCCACCCCCATGGCCGCCCTGCGCGAACAGCTCATTGCGCTGCGCGGCACGACCGCGCAGGTGGCCTGGCTGTGCAAGGGCGTCGAGCCCGCGCTCGAAACATCCCCCGCATCCTTCGGCCTGCTGGCCCACGAGATCTGGGCGCAGGTCGCGCCCGACCTGCGGGCGGGCGTGCTCAGCGGCCCCAGCTTCGCGCAAGAAGTTGCCGAAGGGCGGCCCACCGCGCTGGTGGCCGCCAGCCCGCACGCCAGCGTGCGCGACGCGCTGGTCGATGCCTTCCACGGACCGGCGCTGCGCGTCTACGCCAACGAGGACATCGTGGGCGTGGAAGTGGGCGGCGCAGTCAAGAATGTGCTCGCCATAGCCACCGGCCTGTGCGACGGCCTTGCGCTCGGGCTCAACGCCCGTGCGGCCCTGATCACCCGCGGCCTCGCCGAAATGACTCGCTTCGGCCTTGCGCTGGGCGCCCGCGCCGAGACCTTCATGGGCCTGTCGGGTCTGGGCGATCTGGTGCTGACATCCACCGGCGACCTCTCCCGCAACCGCAAGGTCGGGCTGCTGCTGGCCCAGGGCCGTACCCTGGCGCAGGCCGTCGCCTCGCTGGGCCACGTCGCCGAAGGCGTGTACTGCGCCCGCACCGTGGTGCAGCGCGCGCGCGGCCTGGGCATCGAGATGCCGATCGCCGAAGGCGTGGTCGCGTTGCTCGACGGCCGCGTGAGCCCGCAGGATGCCGTGGCCGCCCTGACTGGCCGCGACCCCGTGCCTGAATCCGTGCCGCCCTCACCGCCCGGCCTGGCGGCTTCCCCTCGTCAATCCTCTTAAAAAACGCAGAGACAAAGAGCCATGAGCCTTCGCTTTGATTTTTCAGCGTCGGCCGTGGCCGCGCTGGCCCTCTCCGACGCCACCCGCGCATTGCAGGAAGACGTCGCCGACGGCGACCTCACCGCGTCGCTGGTCGACCCTGCCCGCACCGCCCGTGCCCGCGTGCTGGCGCGCGAAGCCGCCGTCGTGTGCGGCGCGCCCTGGGTCGAAGCCACGCTGCGGCAGCTCGACCCCGAGGTGCGCATCCATTGGCTGTGCGCCGAAGGCGAGCGCTGCGCCGCCGACCAGACCGTGCTCGAAATCGAAGGTTCTGCCCGCGCGTTGTTGACGGCCGAGCGCACCTCGCTCAACTTCCTGCAACTGCTGAGCGCGGTCGCCACCAAGACGGCGCTGTACGCCGCCGCGATCAGCGGCACGCGCGCCCGCATCGTCGACACGCGCAAGACACTGCCGGGCCTGCGCCTGGCCCAGAAGTACGCCGTGCGCACCGGCGGCGGCCTGAACCACCGCATCGGCCTGTACGACGCGGTGCTCATCAAGGAAAACCACATTGCCGCCGCCGGCGGCGTGGCCGCGGCGCTGCGAGCGGTGGCGCCGGTGGCGTCGCAAGCCGCCTTCGTCGAGGTCGAGGTCGAAACCCTGGCCCAGCTGCGCGAGGCGCTGGACGCCGGCGCGCGCATGGTGCTGCTCGACAACATGGACCTGCCCACGCTGCGCGAGGCCGTGCGCATTAACGACGCGGTGGGCGACGCGCGCAAGGCGGTGCTCGAGATCTCGGGCGGCGTCACGCTCGACGGCCTGCGCGCCCTGGCCGAGACGGGTGTGGACCGCATCTCGGTCGGCGCGCTGACCAAGGACGTGAAAGCCATCGACTACTCGATGCGCTTTCACTAAAAAAGATCTTCTCCATGACGACCGCTTCCGTCATCCACGTCGACTACGAACAGCCCGCGGAATCGGCCGGTTCCGGTTCCGTCTGCGACACCCGCCACGCCTGGGCCCGGGTGCCGCCCGAGCCCTCGCCCGACGAGCGCATCGCGCTGAAGAGCCGCATCCGCCGCCTGCTGCGTGAGCGCAATGCGGTGATGGTGTCGCACTTCTACGTGCACCCCGACCTGCAGGACCTGGCCGAGGAAACCGGCGGCATCGTGAGCGATTCGCTCGAAATGGCGCGCTTCGGCCGCGACCATGCCGCGCAGACGCTGGTGGTGTCGGGCGTTCGCTTCATGGGTGAGACCTCGAAGATCCTCTCACCCGAGAAGCGCGTGCTGATGCCCGACCTGGACGCCAACTGTTCGCTCGACCTGGGTTGCCCGGTCGAGCAGTTCAGCGCCTTCTGCGACCGGCACCCCGATCGCACCGTGGTCGTCTACGCCAACACCAGCGCGGCCGTGAAGGCGCGCGCCGACTGGCTGGTCACGTCCAGCTGCGCGCTCGACGTGGTGGGCGCGTTGCATGCGGCGGGGCAGAAGATCCTCTGGGGCCCCGACCGCCACCTGGGCGACTACATCCAGCGCCAGACCGGTGCGGACATGGTCAGCTGGAACGGCGCCTGCATCGTGCACGACGAGTTCAAGGCGCTGGAGCTCGAGCTGCTGATGAAGGAACACCCCAAGGCCAAGGTGCTGGTGCACCCGGAGTCGCCGTCGGAAGTCATTGCGCTGGCCGATGCGGTGGGCTCCACCTCGGCCATCCTGGGCGCGGCGCAGCGCATGGACGCCCGCGAGTTCATCGTCGCCACCGACAGCGGCATGCTGCACAAGCTGCGCATGCTGAACCCCGGCAAGACCTTCATCGAGGCGCCGACGGCCGGCAACGGCGGCACCTGCAAGAGCTGCGCGCATTGCCCGTGGATGGCGATGAACGGGCTGGTGGAGCTGGCGAATGCGCTGGAGACGGGCGTGGGGGAGATCCATGTCGATCCGGCGCTGGGGTTGAGGGCGCGGGTGCCGATCGACCGGATGCTGGCGTTTACCGCGGGTTTGAAAAACGGCCATCCGCCGGGCAGTCTGATCGCCGGCATCGGCGCCGCCTGACCCCCGCGTTGCTCCTTCCCCCGTTGGGGGAAGGCTGGGATGGGGGCTCGCGGCGCCAAAGACGCCGACAATAATGAATGCGCCGCTTGCCCCCACCCCAGCCCTCCCCCGGGAGGGCAGGGAGCAAGGCTAGAACTCCACGCTGCAGCTGTCCCCCAGCGCCTCGCGCCACACCTTCACCCGCGCCAGCGATCCCCGCAAATCCGGCAGCGCCTGCGCAATGAACACGCACAGGTTCTCCAGCGTCGGCGGATGCAGCCCCGGCACGTCGTCCAGCAGGTGATGGTCGAGCTGCTCGCGCACCTCTTCCAGCCGCCGGCGCAGCAGCCCCAGGTCGATCACCATGCCCGTCGCGGGATCGCGCTCGCCCGCGAGCCACACCTCCGCGTGGTACGTGTGGCCGTGGACACGGCGGCTGCCTTCGACTTCGATCTCGCGTTTCAGCGTGTGGGCGGCGTCGAAGAAAAAACGTTGGCTGATGGTGAATCGCATCGTCGAAAAAACTCAGGAAAAAAGAGGCCGCCGCTTCAGCGGATGCCGGTGATCTTGTGCGTCTGCACGCTCAGGCGCCACGTCGGCTGCCGCATGCATTCGGCGATGCACAGCTCGGTGTTGGCGACGCGGTCGGGCCCGTCCATCGGTTGCAGGAAGCGGTGCGTGAACTCGCCCGTGCGCGCCATCGTGTCGAGGTCGAATGCGGTCTGCGGCCACACCAGCTTCAGTTCCTGCCCGCGCTGCTGCACCCACGGCGCGCCGGCCTTGGGGCTGATGCACAGCCAGTCGATGCCCTCGGGCGCCTCGACCGTGCCGTTGCTCTCCACCGCGATGCGAAAGTGCCGTGCGTGCAGCGCATCGACCAGCGCCGCGTCGACCTGCAGCAGCGGCTCGCCGCCGGTCAGCACCACGAGGCGGTGGTCGGTGTCGCCCGCCGGCCATTGCGCGGCGATGGTGTCGGCCAGCAGCTCGGCGTTCTTGAACTTGCCGCCCAGCGTGCCGTCGGTGCCGACGAAGTCGGTATCGCAGAAACGGCAGACGGCGGTGTCGCGGTCGGCTTCGCGCCCGCTCCACAGGTTGCAGCCGGCGAAGCGGCAGAACACCGCCGGCATGCCGGCCTGGCCGCCTTCGCCCTGCAGGGTGTAGAAGATTTCCTTGACGCTGTAGCTCATAAGATAAAGGGAGTCTCGATCTCCAGGTTGTCGATCAGCCGCGTGCGGCCCAGGCGCGCCGCGGCCAGCGCCACGAGCGGCTCGCCGGGCGAATCGGAAGAGGGGGGCTGCAGGTCCGAGCGGCGCCGCAGCACAAGATAGTCGGGTTGCCAGCCGCGCTGCGCCAGCGACTGCATTGCCCGCGCTTCGATCGCGGTCACATCGGTCTCGCCCGCGCGCACCGCCTCGGCCATGGCCTTGAGGGCGCGCGACAGCTGCACGGCTTCGGCGCGCTCGTCCTTGCTCAGGTAGCCGTTGCGCGACGACAGCGCCAGGCCGTCGTCGGCGCGGAAGGTCTCGCTGCCCACGATCTCGATGGGCATCGCAAACTGCCGCACCATGTGCCGGATCGCCATGAGCTGCTGGTAGTCCTTCTTGCCGAACACGGCCACGCGCGGCTGCACGCACTGGAAGAGCTTCATCACCACCGTGCACACGCCGATGAAGAAGCCGGGCCGGAAGTGCCCTTCGAGGATGTCGGCCAGCGCCGGGTCGGGGTGCACCTTGCAGGTCTGGGGCTCGGGGTACAGCACGCGCTCGGTGGGTGCGAACAGCACGTCGCAGCCGGCCGCGCGCAGCTTCTCGCAGTCGCTGTCCCAGGTGCGCGGGTAGGTGTCGAAGTCCTCGTGCGGCAGGAACTGCAACCGGTTCACGAAGATGCTCGCGACCGTGGCGTCGCCCAGCGGGCGGGCCTGCTTGACGAGCGCGATGTGGCCGTCGTGCAGGTTGCCCATGGTGGGCACGAAGGCGGGGCGCTTGCTGGCGGACAGGCGGGCGCGAAGTTCGTCGATGGTGGTGGCGATGTACATGGTTGGGTTTCTCCCTGCGGGCGTCGGTGGCCGGGCATCCTTGAGTGAAAACAGCAGTCGGTGGGGTCGGTCAGCCGGCCGGTGGCGCCAGCACCGTGGGTGCGGCGGACTCGGCGAGCGATGGACAGTCGCGGCTGAAATGCAGCCCACGGCTCTCGTGGCGGGCCTGCGCGCAGCGCACGATCAACTCGGCCACCTGTACCAGGTTGCGCAGCTCGAGCAGGTCGCGCGTGACATGGAAGTTCGCGTAGAACTCCTGGATCTCGGCCTGCAGCAGCGCAATGCGATGGCTCGCGCGCTCCAGCCGCTTGTCGGTGCGAACGATGCCCACGTAGTCCCACATGAAGCGGCGCAGCTCGTCCCAGTTGTGCGAGATGACCACGGCCTCGTCGGCGTCGGTGACGCGGCTGTCGTCCCAGGCGGGCAGCTCGGCGCGTGCATGCACCGGCGCCTGCGCAATGGCGCCGGCCGCGGCGCGCGCGAACACCATGCACTCGACCAGCGAGTTGCTGGCCAGGCGGTTGGCGCCGTGCAGCCCGGTGCAGGCGGTTTCGCCGATCGCGTACAGGCCCGCGATGTCGGTGCGCCCGCTCAGGTCGCTGAGCACGCCGCCGCAGGTGTAGTGCGCGGCCGGTACCACGGGAATCGGCTCGCGCGTGATGTCGATGCCCAGCTCCAGGCAGCGCGCCAGGATGTTGGGAAAGTGCTCCTGCAGGAACGCGGGCGGCTGGTGCGAGATGTCGAGGTACACGCAGTCCAGCCCGTGCTTCTTCATCTCGAAGTCGATGGCGCGGGCGACCACGTCGCGCGGCGCGAGTTCGGCGCGCTCGTCGTGCGCCGGCATGAAGCGCGTTCCATCGGGAAGCTTCAGCAATCCGCCTTCGCCGCGCACCGCCTCGCTGATCAGGAAGGACTTGGCGTGCGGGTGGTACAGGCAGGTCGGGTGGAACTGGATGAACTCCATGTTCGACACCCGGCAGCCGGCGCGCCAGGCAGCGGCAATGCCGTCGCCGGTGGCGGTGTCGGGGTTGGTGGTGTACAGGTACACCTTGCCCGCGCCGCCCGTCGCCAGGATGGTGTGTGGCGCGCGAAAGGCCAGCACCTTGTCGGTGGCGTCGTCGAGGGCGTACAGGCCCACGCAGGCCGGGTCGTCGAGCCCGAGCTTGGTGCCGGTGACCAGGTCGACCAGCGTGTGGTGCTCGAACAGCGTGATGTTCGGTGTGCGGCGCACCCGCTCGATCAGCACCTGCTGCACGGCCGCGCCGGTCGCATCGGTCACGTGAACGATGCGGCGCTGGCTGTGGCCGCCTTCGCGCGTCAGGTGCAGGCCGCCGCCTTCTTCCCTGGACGCTTCGGAAAACGGAACGCCCAGCTCACGCAGCCAGCCGATGGCCTCGGGCGCGTGCTCCACCACGAAGCGCGTGGCCTCGGGGTCGCACAGGCCGGCGCCGGCCACCAGGGTGTCCTGCACGTGGGCTTCGAAGCTGTCGCCGGCCGCCAGCACCGCCGCAATGCCCCCCTGCGCCCAGGCGCTGGAGCCGTCGTTCAGCGCGCGTTTGGTCAGTACCGCCACGCGGTGCGTGGGGGCCAGGTGCAGCGCGGCCGACAGGCCGGCCAGACCGCTGCCGACGATCAGGACGTCGAAGTCGCGCGCAGTCATTGGTTTGAATGCCAGCCGGTGCCCTCGGTCACTTCGTGGAACACCGTGGAACCGGCTTTTGCCGGGAAACCGGTGTTGCCCCCTGGAAGGGGGTTGGCGAAGCGACACGAAGTGCGCGAAGACTGGGGGTGAGCCATTGCTAGGTCGGCGAGTAGGCCAGCCGGACGTAGATGGGCGCGAAGGCTTCCGCCTGCGTGATGTCGATCAGCGTTTCCTTCGCGAGCTCCAGCATCGCGATGAAGGTGACGATCAGCACCGGCGTGCCGCGCGTCACGTCGAACAGCTTCTCGAACTCCACAAAGCGCTGCCCCTGCAGGTGGCGCAGCACGATGCTCATGTGCTCGCGCACGTTGAGCTCTTCGCGCGAGATCTTGTGGTGCTGCACGAGCTTGGCGCGCTTCATGATGTCGGCCCACGCATCGCGCAGTTCGATCACGTCCACCTCTGGGAAACGCGGCTTGAGCGACTGCTCGATGTAGACCTGCGCCTTCCAGAAGTCGCGCCCGTAGGTCGGCAACGCGCTGAGGGCGGCGGCCTGCAGCTTGGTCTGCTCGTACTCCATCAGGCGGCGGACCAGTTCGGCGCGCGGGTCTTCGACCTCTTCGCCGTCGGCCACCTTCTTGGGCGGCAGCAGCATGCGCGACTTGATCTCGATCAGCATCGCGGCCATCAGCAGGTACTCGGCTGCCAGCTCGAGGTTGGTCTGGCGGATCTCGTCGACGTAGCTCAGGTACTGCCGCGTGAGCCCCGCCATCGGGATGTCGAGGATGTTGAAGTTCTGCTTGCGGATCAGGTAGAGCAGCAAGTCCAGCGGGCCTTCGAAGGCCTCCAGGAACACCTGCAGCGCCTCGGGCGGGATGTACAGGTCCTTCGGCATCGCGAACAGAGGCTCGCCATAGAGCCGCGCGAGCGCGACCTGGTCGATCACGTCGGGCATGGCGACCACCAGCGCGCCGGAATCGTCGTTCCTGCTCATTCGGCGATTGCTATCATTTCAATAGCTGAAGGCGCAATGCGGACGCGCGTATCCTGCCAATTCGGCATCAGGAAATTACTTGGATTGCGTCTGGTAAACGTACGGCTGCATCGGGATGCGGGCTTCGTCGTACTCGTTCAGCAGGCTGCGGTCGAGGTGCTTGTCCCAGAGCAGGGCGCGCCCGGCGCGCTGTTCGGCTTCCAGGGTGGGCTTCTTTTCCTTCATCTCTTCGATGAAGTTGGTGATCTCGGAAGAGTAGTGGGGGCGACGGAAGATGGACATAGACTGGACCTTTATGGCGCGAATTTTACCGGGGACGGCATGACGCAACGGCGAGGGTGGCAGATTGGCATGGCAAGCGCACTGCTTGCGGCCGCATTGGGGCTCGCGGCATGCGACCCGAAGAACATCAGCGAGCTGGAAGAAGGCGTCTCCACCGAGGCCGATGTGCGCGCACGTTTCGGCGAGCCCGAGAACGTCTGGGAGGCGCCCGGTCCTGGTCGTGGCGCCCGCGTGTTCGAGTACAACCGCCAGCCCGCGGGCCAGAAGAACTTCATGATCACCATCGGGGCCGACGGCAAGATGAGCGCGCTGCGCCAGGTGCTCACGCCCGAGAACTTCGCCAGGGTGCAGCCCGGCCTGATGATGGAAGACCTGCGCAAGCTGCTCGGCAAGCCCGCCAAGGTCACGCCCTATGCGCTGAAACGCGAGACCGAATGGGAATGGCGCTGGGTGCAGCCGCCGAACTCGCCCATGGTCTTCACCGCCACGCTGAACGACGACCAGCGCGTGGTGCGCAGCGGCTCCTCGCCCGACCGGGGCACCGAGGCGCCCTGAGCCGATCGCCTGGCTTACTGGCTGTCGGGAATCACCGCATCGGCCGCCGCGCCCACGGCCTTGCCGGTGATGCGCACGGTGCCGATGGCCGCATCAGCAGCCAGGCCGACCGCACTGGCGCCCACGCTCACCGCGGTGCCCGCCACGGTCACGACCGCGCAGCCGCCCAGCAAGGCGGACATCGACAGCAGCACAAGCGCACGGCGGAGGCGGGTCATGGGAGCTTCCTTGTCGTTGGTCAGCGCACGCGCATGCCCGGCGTTGCGCCCGGCCAGGGTTCCAGCACGTGGATGCCCGGGTTGGCTTTTTCGTCGCCGTGGCTCGCGGCCAGCACCATGCCTTCGCTGATGCCGAATTTCATCTTGCGCGGCGCGAGGTTCGCGACCAGCACTGTGAGCTTGCCCACCAGTTGCTCGGGCTGGTAGGCCGAGGCGATGCCGCTGAACACGTTGCGCGTTTGTCCTTCACCCGCATCGAGCGTCAGGCGCAGCAGCTTGGTCGAGCCCTCGACCTTGTCGCAGGCCACGATCTTTGCGATGCGCAGATCGATCTTCACGAAGTCGTCGATGGCGATGGTGGGCGCGATGGCTTCGCCGCCCGGCAGGTCTTGCGCTTGCACCGCGGCAGGCGCAGCCGCAACAGGCTCGGGCGCGTCGAACAGCTTGTCGACCACCTTGGCGTCGGCACGCTGCATCAGGTGCGTGTAGTCGCCGATGGCGTGGCCCGCGGGCAGCGCTTGCGCCGCATCCGCCCACACCAGCGGCGAAATCTTCAGGAAGGCCTCGACGTTCACCGCCAGCGCGGGCAGCACCGGCTTCAGGTACAGCGTGAGCAGGCGGAAGGCCTCGATGCACACGGTGCACACGTCGTGCAGCCGCGCCTCGGCGCCTTCCTTCTTGGCCAGCTCCCAGGGCTTGTTCTGGTCGACGTATTCGTTCACCTTGTCGGCCAGCGCCATCACCTCGCGCAGCGCGCGGGCGTAGTCGCGGCCGTCGTACAGCGATTGCACCTGCGGCGCGGCGGCACGCAGCGCCGACAGCAGCGTTTCGCCATCGGCCGACACGGCGCCCAGCTGGCCTGCGAAGCGCTTGCCGATGAAGCCCGCCGCGCGGCTGGCGATGTTGATGTACTTGCCCACGAGGTCGCTGTTGACGCGCGCCACGAAGTCCTCGGGGTTGAAGTCGATGTCTTCGTTGCGGCCGTTGAGCTTGGCCGCGATGTAGTAGCGCAGCCATTCCGGGTCCAGCCCGATCGACAGGTACTTCAGCGGGTCGATGCCGGTGCCGCGGCTCTTGCTCATCTTCTCGCCGCTCACCGTCAGGTGCCCGTGCACGTACACCGCGTTCGGCGCCTTGCGGCCGCTGAAGTGCAGCATGGCGGGCCAGAAGAGGGTATGGAAGGTGATGATGTCCTTGCCGATGAAGTGCACCTGCTCCAGGTCGGGATCGGCCATGTACTCGGTGTACGAGATGCCGTCCCCGCCCAGTTCGATGCAGCGCTTGTCCAGCAGGTTCTTCAGCGAGGCCAGGTAGCCCACGGGGGCGTCGAGCCACACGTAGAAGTACTTGCCCGGCGCATCGGGAATCTCGATGCCGAAGTAGGGCGCGTCGCGGCTGATGTCCCAGTCGCCCAGGCCGCCCTTGCCTTCGTCGTCCTTGTAGAGCCACTCGCGGATCTTGTTCTGCACTTCGGACTGCACGTGGCCGGGGGCCGCGGTCCATTCCTTCAGGTAGGCCTCGCAGCGCGGGTCCGACAGCTTGAAGAAGAAGTGGTCCGAGCTGCGCAGCTCAGGCTTGGCGCCGGACAAGGCCGAGTAGGGGTTGATCAGCTCGGTGGGCGCGTACACGGCGCCGCACACCTCGCAGTTGTCGCCGTACTGGTCCTTCGAGTGGCAGTTGGGGCACTCTCCCTTGATGAAGCGGTCCGCCAGGAACATGCCCTTCTCGGGGTCGTAGAACTGCTCGACGCTCTTGGTTTCGATGAGGCCGGCGGTGCGCAGGTCGCGGTAGATGTCCTGCGCAAGCTGGTGGTTCTCGGGCGCGTCGGTCGAATGCCAGTTGTCGAAGGAGATGTAGTAGCCGTCGAGGTAGGGCTTGCGGCCCGCGGCGATCTCGGCCACGAAGGCCTGCGGCGTCACGCCGGCCTTGTCGGCCGCGATGGTGATGGCCGCGCCGTGCGCGTCGTCGGCGCACACGAAGTTGACCTCGGCGCCGTTCATTCGCTGGTTCCGCACCCAGATGTCGGCCTGGATGTACTCCATCATGTGGCCGATATGGAACTTGCCGTTGGCGTACGGCAGGGCGGTGGTGACGAAGAGCTTGCGCGGGGCGGACATCGGGGAGGGCGCTTTCAGGAGTGGAGCTGACGGAACCCGGCATTTTAGGTGGCGGGGTCGGCGGGCGCGCTTTCATGGGTTTGATGGCAGCATCGCCCGATGCCCCACGCCATCGACCTCGGCGCCTGCATCGCCGGATTTGCCGCCTCTCCCCTCGCACCCTGGGCCGCATCGCTGCCGTGGGAGCTCCCGCCGCGCGCCCCCGAGATCGTGCGCCAGCTGCTGGCCGGGCTGCCGACCGCCGACTACGCCGTCGACGGCGAAGTGGCCGTTCACCGCAGCGCCCGCATCGAGCCCGGCGCGGTGCTCAAGGGCCCGCTGATCCTCGGTGCCGGCTGCTTCGTGGCCGCGGGCGCCTACCTGCGCGGCGGCAACTGGGTCGACGCGGGCTGCAGCCTCGGGCCGGGCGTGGAGCTGAAATCGTCCTTCGTGTTCGCGGGCACGGCGCTCGCGCACTTCAATTTCGTCGGCGACTCGGTGCTGGGCGCGGGCGTCAACATGGAGGCCGGCAGCATCGTGTGCAACCACCGCAACGAGCGTGCGGCGAAAGAGATCTTCGTGCGCAGCGGCGAGGGCGGGGCGCTGCAGCCCACGGGTTGCGAGAAGTTCGGTGCGCTCATCGGCGACGGTGTGCGCATCGGCGCCAATGCGGTCATTGCGCCCGGCGCGCTGCTGCGGCCGGGACGGGTGGTGGCGCGTGCCTCGCTGCTCGACCCCGAAATCCCCGGCCACGAGTGACCCACGAGGTCGCAGGGTGTCTCGCGCGAGACGTATGCTCCAGCCCCTGATACAGAAAGCGAGACGCCGCCGATGACCACTCCCATTCCCGCAACCCTCATTCCTGGCGATGGCATCGGCCCCGAGATCGTCGACGCCACCCTGGCCGCGCTCGACGCGCTGAAGGCGCCCTTCGTGTGGGACCGCCAGATCGCCGGCCTCGGCGGCGTGGTGGCCGCCGGCGACCCGCTGCCCGTGGCCACGCTGGACAGCATCCGCCGCACCCGCCTGGCCCTGAAGGGACCGCTGGAAACGCCGTCGGGCGGCGGCTACCGCTCGTCGAACGTGCGGCTGCGCGAGGAATTCCAGCTGTACGCCAACCTGCGCCCCGCGCTCACCATCATTCCCGGCGGCCGCTACGACAAGATCGACCTCGTGGTGGTGCGCGAGAACCTCGAGGGCCTGTACATCGGCCACGAGCACTACGTGCCGATCGACGGCGACCCCCATGCCGTGGCCATGGCCACCGGCATCAACACCCGCCAGGGCAGCCGCCGCCTGCTGGAGTACGCCTTCGAGACCGCCGTGGCCACGGGCCGCAAGAAGGTCACCATCGTGCACAAGGCCAACATCATGAAGGCGCTCACGGGCATCTTCCTGGAGACCGGCCTCGACCTGTACGAGCAGAAGTACAAGGGCAAGTTCGAGCTCGACACGGTCATCATCGACGCCTGCGCGATGAAGCTGGTGCTCAACCCCTGGCAGTTCGACATGCTGGTCACCACCAACCTGTTCGGCGACATCCTGTCCGACCTGGTGGCGGGCCTGGTGGGCGGGCTGGGCATGGCGCCGGGCGCCAACATCGGCACCGATGCGGCGATCTTCGAGGCGGTGCACGGCTCCGCACCCGACATCGCCGGCAAGGGCATCGCCAACCCGACGGCCATCATGCTGGCCGCCGCGCTGATGCTCGACCACGTCAGGCTGCCCGAGCTGGCCACGCGCCTGCGCAAGGCCATCGACGAGACGCTGAACATCGACAAGGTGCGCACCGGCGACCTGGGCGGCACGGCGGGGACGGCGGCGTTCACGAAGGCGCTGGTCAGCCGTATCAACGGCGGTTGAAGCGGGCGCGCCGGCAGGGTCATCGCTGAACACGTGTACGCTGCCGGGGCCATGCTCCGGTGGCGTTTCTTTTTTGAGCTGCCATGTCCTCGACACCTCTTCCCGTCCTGTCCCTCCTCGAAACCCGTGTCCTCGGCGTGCTGGCCGAAAAGCAGCGCACCGTGCCCGACAGCTACCCGCTCACGCTCAACTCGCTGGTGTCGGGCTGCAACCAGAAGACCAGCCGCAACCCGGTGCTCGAACTCACCGAGTCGCAGGTGCAGGCCGCCATCGACAGCCTGAAGGGCTACAGCCTCGTGGCCGAGACCAGCGGCGGGCGCGCCTTTCGCTACGAGCACAACACCGACCGCGTGCTGCGCATTCCGTCGCAGTCGGTCATCTTGCTGACCGTGCTGATGCTGCGCGGCCCGCAGACGGCGGGCGAACTGCGCATTGCCTGCGACCGCATGCACAACTTTGCCGACATCTCGTCGGTCGAGGGCTTCCTGAACGAGCTGGCCGAGCGCGAGGCCGGCGCGCTGGTGGTCAAGCTCGCCCGCCTGCCCGGTGCGCGCGAAAGCCGGTGGGCGCACCTGCTGAGCGGCGCGCCGGCGGAAGAGGTCGCCGGCCCCGGGTCCGATGCGCCGCATGCCGCGCACGACGTGTCGCTGGGCGAGGTCGCGGCGCTGAAGGCCAACGTGGCACGGCTCGAAACCGAGGTGGCATCGCTGAAGGCGCTGTTGGGGCGCGTGTGCGCCGAGCTGGGTATCTCCGAAGCGGGCTGATCGCCGGGGTTTGCCAGCCGAGGGTTGGCTGGGGTATCTTGCGCGGCATATGACGATCCACACCTGCCCGCGCTGCAAGCAACCCGGCATCGGCGGCTTCGCCAAGCGATGGTCCAGCCGCGCGGCGCCTGCCGAGTGCAAGGCCTGCGGCGGCCTGTCGCATGTGCTGGCCAGCACGACCAGCGGCATCTGGGCGGTCGGCGTCGTGATCCTCGTGGTGTCGCTGATCGGCGGGCTGGGGCTGCATTCGGCGCTGTTCTTCTGCAGCGGGCTGGTGCTTGCGGTGGCCTGCAACGTGCGGGCCTGGCGGCGCGCGGCGATGTATCCCATTTCCAGAGAAAGCGCGGCCAGTGCGAGCCATGCCAACTGGTGGGTCGCAGGCATCTACGCCTTCATCGCCATCCTTCAGTAGAACGGGGCGGCGCCGGCCAGCGGTGGGCAACCGCGTCCGGCGGGCACCACTTCACACAGTCTTCACGCGGACCGCACACGGCGCCTCTAACGTCGTACCCATTGCAGACATCAATGGAGCACCGGCCATGGACAACGGACACCTCGCGGCGTGGCGCGACCACATGCCTTTCGACGACATCACCCGGCGCGCGCTGGCATGGCTCGCCGTCCTGGCTGGCGCCGCCAGCCTTTACGCGTTCTTCTGGTGGGCCGCATCGGCCACCGGTTTCTTCCTGTTCGACGGCTACCGCCACACCTGGCAAGGGCTGGGCACGGCGATCGCGTTCCGCGACATGGACTCGGCGTACTACCTGTCGAGCTGGGTCTTCTCGGTGGTCGGCGGCTTGTTCGGCTGGGTCGCGCTGATCGGCTTCGCGGTGGCGCACCGGCGCGGCTGGGACGCCGTGGCGCCGTGGATCAAGACCGGCTGCGCCGTCGGCGTGGGGGCCGGGCTGGCGTTCGAGCCGGGCCGCCTGCTGGCGCTGGCGCCCATCGTCTGCATGGTGGCGCTGCTGCTGCGCTCGATGCTGGTGCTCGCGGCCGACAACACCCGGCCGGGGCTCGGCCTGCGCCAGCAGGCACGCCGCGGCGACGGCGCCTCCATGACCAATGGCACTGTCGCGCCGCAGCCTCGCCGATAGCATGAGCGGGTGACCACCCGCGACCTCGTTTCCCCGCAGTGCCTCGGCGCCCGCCGCGCCGCGCCATGACTGCGGCCGCCGTCGCGCCGCTCGACGACCGCGAGCTCGGCCAGCGCGTGCTGCGCGAGCACGTGGCCTCGGTGTATGCGTCGCGCCGCGTGTCGCTCAGCGCGCACCTGTGCTTTGCCTGTGCGCTGGGCATCGCTTTCTACCTGCAATACGGCACGCAGTGGGCGCTGTTCTGGCTGGCGGTGATCGCCACGGTCGACCTCTACGCGCTGCTCACGCCCGGCTGGCATCCGGGCATTCCGGTGGCCGACAGCCCGTACTGGGCGCGCAAGTACACGCGGCTGGTCACCCTGGTCAGCACCGCCACTGCGCCGGCGCCCCTGTTCGTGATTTCAGGCGACAACCTGCCCATCACCACGCTGCTGGTGGTCGTGATCATGAGCAGCTGGACCCGCGCCATGCAGGCGCTGTGGCCCCTGAAACCCGCGCTGTTCGGCTACGGCCTGCCGATGATGCTGGGGCTGATCGTGGCGCTGGCCTGGCAGCGCGATGCGTTGCACGTCTTCCTCGCGGCCTTCGGTGCGGCGCACCTGGGCCTCACCTTGCGCACCGGCATCCGGCAGAACCGCATCCTCACCGACGCGCTGGTGCTGCGCTTCGAGAACGAGGCGCTGGCCGCGCGCCTGGGCGAGCAGATCGCGGCCACCGAACGCGCCAGCGCCGAGAAGACCCGCTTCCTGGGCACGGCGAGCCACGACCTGCGCCAGCCGCTGCACGCCATTGCGCTGTTCGGCGCGGCGCTGCGCAACGAGCTGAGCGACCGCCCCGAAGGCCGGAACGCCGAGCGCCTGATGCGCGCCGTCGATGCGCTGGGCATGTCGCTGGACACCATGCTCGACGTGTCCCGGCTCGACGCCGGCGTGGTCACGCCCGTGGTGCGCCCGGTGCAGCTCGATGCGCTGTTCGTGCGGATGAACTTCACCTTCGGCCCGCCGGCCGAGCAGAAGGCGCTGCAGCTGCGCGTGCGGGCCAGTCGCCTGTGGGTGCGCAGCGACCCCGAGCTGCTGCACCGCATGCTGTCGAACCTGGTCGACAACGCGCTCAAGTACACGTCGCGCGGCGGTGTGACCGTGATGGCGCGCGAGCGTGGCAACGCGGTGTGGATCGAGGTGCGCGACACCGGCATGGGCATCGCGCCCGAGCAGTCGGGCCGCATCTTCGAGGAGTTCTACCAGGTGGGCAACCCGGGGCGCGACCGCTCGCGCGGGCTGGGCATCGGCCTGTCGATCGTGCAGCGGCTGTCGCGGCTGCTGGGACATCCGGTGCAGCTCCAGTCGCGCTTCGGCCGCGGCACGCGCTTGCGGGTGGTGGTGCCGGTGGCCGAGCCGCCGCCGGGTGTGCCGGTCAGCGCGCAGAGCGACGCCGCCGCGCCGCAGCCGCCCGCCGGGGCGCCTGCAGGCTTGCCGCGCCGCGTGCTGCTGATCGACGACGAGGCCGACATCCGCGCCGCCATGACCGGCCTGCTGCACTTTCATGCGATCGACGTGCGCAGCGTGGCCGACGAGGCCGGCGCGGTCGACGAACTGGCGCGCGCGCAGGCCGAGCACCGGCCCTTCGACATGCTGCTGTGCGACTACCGGCTGGCCGACGGCGCCGACGGGCTCGATGCCGGGCTGCGGCTGCAACAGCAGCTGCACGGACAGGTGCCCCTGCTGCTGGTGACCGGCGAGACCGCGCCGCACCGGTTGCAGCGCGTGCGTGAATCGGGCGTGCCGGTGCTGTTCAAGCCGGTGGCGGCGGAGAAGCTGCTGCAGGCGATGTCGGCGCTGGTGTCGGCCCGGGGCGCCGCGCACTGAGGGCGCGTCAGGCCGTATTCCAGCCGAAGAAGCGCAGCACCTCGTCGCGCTGCGCCATGGCGTCGGTCCGCCCGAGCGCCATCAGCTCGCGCGTGTAGGCCGACTTGAACAGCAGGTAGCTCGCCAGCGCGCCGCCCTTCACGTCGGCCGCGACCTTCGAGCCGCCCAGCAGGTGCCGCACCGCGCCGGGCAGCGCGTCCACATGGCGCGCCGCGATCACGTCCAGGCGCTCCGAGGGCGAGATCACCAGCAGGTCGAGCGGACGCAGCGCGCTCGCCGCGCGCGCCTCCTCGGGAATCAGCCCCAGCGTGTGATTGATGCGGCGCAGGCGCTCGATGTCCACCGCCAGTGCGTCCAGGAAGATGCTCGAGAGCGCATGGCCCGCGATCTGCGCCATGGTCGGGTAGCCGCTGTGCGTGTTGGGCCCTGGGGTCTCGCGCGGCTCGTGCATGCGGCCCGCGCCAATCACCAGGATGCGCTGCGCACCCAGGTGGATGGCCGCCGCAATGGGCGCGGACTGCCGCATCGAGCCGTCGCCGAAGTACTCGGCGTGGCCTTGCTGCATCGGCAGCGCGGTGGCAGGGAACACGAAGGGAATGGCCGAGGAGGCCAGCAGGTGCATGTGGGTGATGCGGTCGCGCACCGACAGGCGCTGCGAGCGCACCCAGGGCTCCATGGGCACGGCCGCCTCGAAGAAGGTGACGTGCTCTCCCGAGCTGTAGCTCGACGCCGTCACGGCCAGCGCCTGCACGTGGCCTTCGGCCATCAGCCGGGGCAGCCGGTCCAGCGGCACCATGCGCTGCAGAAGCTCGGCCAGCGGCCGGTTGTCGAGCAGCGACTTCGGCTTGATGCGCATCCAGTTGGCCGCGAAGCGCCCCAGGCCGAGCAGCATGCGCCAGCGCGTGCCGCTGCCGATGACCGAGAGCGAATCGGCGCGGTACACCTGCTCGGCGCGGAACTCGCGCCAGACCTTGGCGATGTGCGCCACCATGGCGTCGAAGTTGTCGGCGCCGCAGGCCAGCGCGGCCGCGTTGATGGCGCCGGCCGAGGTGCCGGTGATGACGGGGAAGGGGTTGCCGGTGCCGGTGACCGCGGGGCCGGCGGCGCGCCGGATGTCTGCAATGGCCTCCAGCACGCCCACCTGGTAGGCGGCCCGGGCGCCGCCTCCGGTGAGCAGGAGGCCGGTGACGGGGGGTGTCTCTGGCATTTTTTATTGTTTCAGGCTATTGGGAGGCCGTGCGGTGTGGCCTTGGAGAGCGAACTAGACTACCCGCCATTCAGGAGTTAGATCAATGGCACTCACCCCAGAAGGGCTCATGGACGCGCTCAAGGCCGTCGCAGACCCTAACACCGGCAAGGAATTCGTGGCGAGCCGGTCGCTCAAGAACCTGCAGATTTCAGAGGGCGACGTGTCGTTCGAGCTCGAGCTCGGCTACCCCGCCAGGAGCCAGCACGCGGCCATCCGCAAGGCGCTGGTGGCAGCCGCGAAGGCGGTGCCCGGCGTGGAGAACGTGTCGGTCAACATCCTCACCAAGGTCATCAGCCACGCGGTGCAGCGCGGCGTGCAGCTGATGCCCAACGTGAAGAACATCATCGCGGTGGCCTCGGGCAAGGGCGGCGTGGGCAAGAGCACCACGGCCGCCAACCTGGCACTGGCGCTCGCCGCCGAAGGCGCCACGGTGGGCCTGCTGGACGCCGACATCTACGGCCCGAGCCAGCCCATGATGATGGGCATCGAGGGCCGCCCCGACAGCGCCGACGGCAAGACCATGGAGCCCATGGAGCGCCATGGCGTGCAGGTGATGTCGATCGGCTTCCTGGTCGACCAGGACCAGGCCATGATCTGGCGCGGTCCCATGGCCACGCAGGCGCTGGAGCAGCTGCTGCGCCAGACCAACTGGAAAGACCTCGACTACCTGATCGTCGACATGCCCCCGGGCACCGGCGACATCCAGCTGACGCTGAGCCAGCGCGTGCCGATGACCGGCGCGGTGATCGTCACCACGCCGCAGGACATTGCGCTGCTCGACGCCAAGAAGGGCATCAAGATGTTCGAGAAGGTCGGCGTGCCGATCCTGGGCATCGTGGAAAACATGGCAGTGCACATCTGCTCGAACTGCGGCCATGCGGAGCACATCTTCGGCGCGGACGGCGGCAAGAAAATGGCGGCCGAATACCAGATGGAGTACCTCGGCGCGCTGCCGCTGGACATCAAGATTCGCCTGCAGGCGGACAGTGGTGCGCCGACGGTGGTGTCCGAGCCCGACAGCGACGTTGCCGTTCTCTACAAGGACGTGGCCCGTCGCGTGGCCGTGGGCATTGCCGAGAAGGCCAAGGACTTCTCGTCGAAGTTCCCGACGATCTCGATCAGCAAGAACACCTAGAGAGCAAGCGGATGAACCTGCTCGCCTCCATGCGCTACCTGGTGGCGCTGAACGAGCACAAGCACTTCGGCCGCGCAGCGCAGGCCTGCCACATCACGCAGCCTGCCTTGTCGAATGCGCTGCGTGCCCTGGAGGGCGAATTCGGCGTGGTCATCGTCAAGCGCGCCCGCGTGTACGTCGGCCTCACGCACGAGGGCGAGCGCGTGCTGGCCACGGCGCAACGCATGCTGAGGGACAACGAAGTGCTGCTGCAGGAACTGCGCAGCGCAGACGGCGACCCCCACGGGCGCCTGCGCATGGCGGCCGTGCCCACGGCCATCCCGATGCTGTCGCGCTTCGCGGCCATGCTGCAACAGCGGCATGCGGGCATCGTGCCGGCCGTGCTGTCGATGAGCTCGCAGGAGCTGGAGACGGGGCTCGAAAGCCTTTCCATCGACCTCGCGCTCGGCTACACCGAGCGCATGCACCTGCCGGGCGTCAAGCTCACGGCATGGCCGCAGAGCATCGAGCACTATTTCTTGCTGCGCCGCGCCCGCAAGGCGTCGACCGACCAGCTGCGCATCGGCAAGCCCATGACCTGGGCCGAGGCCGGCAAGCTGCCGCTGTGCCTGCTCACGCCCGACATGCACAACCGCACCATCGTCGACCAGGCGCTGCGCGAAGCCGGCGTGCCGGTCACGCCGGCCATCGAGACCAACTCGGTGCTGACGCTGGCGCTGGCCGTGAGCGTGGGCACCGTCAGCAGCGTGCTGCCCGGCGGCATGGTCGCGGCCGTGCGCAGCCACCGCGAACTGGAGGCGCTGCCGCTGGTGGCGCCCGAGGTGCGCACGCCCATCGGCTTCATGACGCAGGACGGCGTGCGCTCCTCGCGCGCGCTCGAGGCCGCGCTGGCCTTCATGCAGACGCCCGAGTGGCAGGCCCAGGTGCAGCAACACAGCGGCACGCTCGGGCAGTGAACGGGCGGTCATTTACTTATTGAATCGGGCCATGCGTTGATCGAATTTGACGCAGATCAAAGCGTTCACTCACACTCCGCGGCCCGGATCAGCAATTACTTACACATCCGGCGAACTAGGAGAAATATGGCGGGTTCATCTGCAGGCGTTCTCGAGGGAGAGCGCATCAACGGAGGCGGATTGCAGCAGCAACCCGGGCTCCTCGACAAGGAACGCATCATCGCGGGCCCGGGCTTCAACCGCTGGCTGGTGCCACCCGCCGCATTGGCCATTCATTTGTGCATCGGCATGGCCTACGGCTTCTCGGTGTTCTGGCTGCCGCTGTCGAAAGCACTCGGCACCGCGGGCACCGGCGCGCAGGCCTGCGCCAAGGACATGAGCTTCTTCGCCGAGCTCTTCGCCACCACCTGCGACTGGCGCGTGGCCACGCTCGGCTGGATGTACACGCTGTTCTTCGTGTTCCTCGGCTGCTCCGCAGCGGTGTGGGGCGGCTGGCTCGAACGGGCCGGCCCGCGCAAGGCCGGCGTGGTGTCGGCCGTGTGCTGGTGCGGCGGCATGCTGCTGTCGGCGCTGGGCATCCACCTGCACCAGTTCTGGCTGATGATCCTCGGCTCGGGCGTGATCGGCGGCATCGGCCTGGGCCTGGGCTACATCTCGCCGGTGAGCACGCTGATCAAGTGGTTCCCCGACCGCCGCGGCATGGCCACCGGCATGGCCATCATGGGCTTCGGCGGCGGCGCGATGATCGGCTCGCCGCTGGCGGTCGACCTGATGAAGCGCTTCGGCACCGCCACCGACGTGGGCGTGATGCAGACCTTCGTGGTCATGGCGCTCGGCTACTTCGTCTTCATGATGGCCGGCGCGCTGGGCTACCGCGTGCCGCCCTCGGGCTGGAAGCCCGAAGGCTGGACGCCGCCCCCGGCGCAGACCAGCAACACCATGATCACCCAGCGCCACGTGCACGTGAAGAAGGTCTGGGGCATTCCCCAGTTCTGGCTCGTGTGGCTGGTGCTGTGCATGAACGTGAGCGCCGGCATCGGCGTGATCGGCATGGCCTCGCCGATGCTGCAGGAGGTGTTCGGCGGCGCGCTGATCGACCTGCCGGCCAAGTACGGCCAGCTCGACAAGGCGCAGCTCGCGGCCATCGCGGTGGTGGCGGGCGGCTTCACCGCGCTGCTGTCGCTGTTCAACATCGGCGGTCGCTTCGTGTGGGCCAGCCTGTCGGACAAGCTGGGGCGCAAGCTCACCTACACGGTGTTCTTCGTGCTCGGCGCCGTGCTGTACGCGAGCATTCCCTCGTCGGCCGGCGCGGGCAGCAAGCTGCTGTTCGTGGGCGCGTGCTGCGTCATCGTGTCGATGTACGGCGGCGGCTTTGCCACCGTGCCGGCCTACCTGGCCGACCTGTTCGGCACGCAGTTCGTGGGCGCCATCCACGGCCGCCTGCTCACCGCATGGGCCACGGCCGGCATCCTCGGGCCGGTGGTGGTGAACTACATGCGCGAGTACCAGCTGGGCCTGGGCCTGCCGCGCGAGCAGGTCTACAACCAGACCATGTACATCCTGGTGGGCATGCTGGTGATCGGCTTCATCGCCAACCTGCTGGTGCGTCCGGTGGCCGACAAGCACTTCATGACCGACGCCGAACTGGCCGTCGAAAAGAAGCTGGCGCACGAAAAGGCCTCGGCCGCCGAAGTGGGCAGCGGCTCGGGCCGCGCCGACGCGGTGAGCCCGCTGGTGGTGGCGCTGGCCTGGATCGCCGTGGGCATTCCCCTGGCGTGGGGCGTCTACAAGACCCTGGTCAGCGCGGCCAAGTTCTTCGGCTGACCTTTCTGAACCTTTGGCCGGCTTGACCGGTCAGCGGCCCGAAGGCCGCGCGGCGAACACCTCGCTCGCCGCCAGCCGGGTCACCGAACGGCCCGGCTTCGGCGTTGCCGCTAGGCCGAAGGTGGCGCGCCGTATCCAGTCTTGCATAGCGACGAACCGGGGCGATGGCTGGCCGCGGGCGGACAATGACGGCCCGCATTGGTTTACGCTTCGTGCCCACATGAAATCCAAAGTCCAGTTCCGCCTGCGCGTCTACCGGGACGACACCATCGCCATCGGTCCCGGCAAGATCGCCGTGCTCGAAGCCGTGGCAGAGACCGGCTCGATCTCCGCGGCCGCCCGGCTGCTCGGCATGTCGTACCGCCGTGCCTGGATGCTGATCGACGAGATGAACCGTGCGCTGGCCTCGCCCGCCGTGAACACCGCGGCCGGCGGCTCGCGCGGCGGCGGTACCGCGCTCACGCCGGTGGGCGAAGACATCGTCAAGCACTACCGCGCCATCGAAAACGCGGCGCGGCTGGCCACTGCGGCGGACATCCGCGCGCTGACCCGGCTGCTGGCGCCATGAGTCCAGCGCCGGCCGCCGTGGTCTGCTGCCCTGTGCGACTCGTGTCGGTGGACGGCACCACGCTGCACTTCAGCGGCAACGACATGATGGACGGCACGCCCGTGCTCGACATCAAGCCCTGCGTGCCCAGGTTCGACGTGCGCCAGACCGAGCGCGTGGGCTGGTTCGGTGGCAGGCTCGACCCGCTGCCGGGCATCCGCTCCGACGACCGGATGGCCTGAACCGCTGCAGGGGGCGCCAGGGGCTCCATCTGCGCGCTGCATGCGCGTCACTGCGCACGGTGGTCGATCCAGGCAGCTTGACGGCGCAGCACCTCGCCGATGTCGTCGGCGTCGGCGTCGGCCACCAAGAAGCACTGGCTCGCGCCGTCGGCCCCGGTGATGGAGAGCACGAAGCCGCCGGCGTCCATGGCGCGCTCGATGCGCCATTCATGCACCCGCGTCACATGGCGAAGCTCCGGCCGGCCGGAGATCGAGCGGACAACGGTGTCTTGAGCGGATGGGCGTATGGGGACGGTCTCCTACGCTGTATTCCTCAGTATATGAAGACTCATGGTTTTGCGCACCCCCGTGTGAACCTTGAGCCTCACCGTGTAACAATCCCGCCGTATTTTCATGAACACGACGAACTCGCTCATCGCTTCGACCGACTGGTTCCCGCTGGTGCTGTCGCTCAAGGTCGCCGCCGTCGCGACCGTGCTGGCGCTGGTGGCCGGCGTGGCGCTGGGCTGGGTGTTCGCGCGCAAGCGCTTCTTCGGGCGCACCGTGCTGGAGGCCGTGTTCATGCTGCCGCTGGTGCTGCCGCCCACGGTGATCGGCTACGCCATCCTGGTGGCCGCCGGCCGCCGCAGCCCGCTGGGCGCGTGGCTGCGCGAGCACCTCGACTACACCATCATCTTCAGCTGGCACGGCGCCGTGGTGGCCTCGGCCGTGGTGGCGCTGCCCCTGGTGCTGAAGTCGGCCAGCGCCGCCTTCGCGAACGTCGACCGCTCGCTCGAAGCGGCGGCCAGCACGCTGCGGCAGTCGCCGCTGTCCGTGTTCCTGCGCGTGACGTTGCCGCTGGCCTGGCCCGGCATCCTGGCCGGCACGCTGCTCGCGTTCGCGCGGGCCATGGGCGAGTTCGGCGCGTCGCTGATGGTGGCGGGCTCCATTCCCAAGCAGACCCAGACGCTGTCGATGGCCATCTACGACGCGGTGCAGGCCGGGCATGACGATCTGGCGCTGCTGCTGGTCATCGTGACGTCCGTGCTGTCGATCACCGTGCTGGTGCTGTCGAACCGCTTCTTTTCACTTCGCTGATTTCATTCTTGTAAGGTGTTGCACATGCGTCCGTCCCGTCTCTTGTCACTCGCCTCCGTGGTCGTGGCGCTTGCCCTGCCGCTGGCCGCCGCCGCGCAGCAGATCACCGTGTCGGCCGCCGCCAGCCTGACCGACGCGTTCAAGGAAATCGGCCCCAGGTTCGAGGCCGCCAGGTCGGGTGCCACGGTGCGCTTCAACTTCGCCGCCTCCGGCGTGCTGCTGCAGCAGATCGGCCAGGGCGCGCCCGTGGACGTGTTCGCCAGCGCCGACCAGGACACCATGAACCGTGCCGTCGAGCAGAAGCTGATCGACACCGCCACCCGCAAGGACTTCGTCACCAACAGCCTGGTGCTCGTCGAGCCCACGCAGGGCGCCGTGGGCGTCAAGACGCTGCAGGACCTGGGCGGCGCCAACGTGAAGAAGATCGCCGTCGGCAAGGTCGCCACCGTGCCGGTCGGCCGCTACACCAAGCAGGTGCTGGACGGCGCCAACCTGTGGACCTCGCTCGAGCCCAAGTTCGTGCAGGCCGACAGCGTGCGCCAGGTGCTCGACTACGTGAGCCGCGGCGAGGTCGAGGCCGGTTTCGTCTACCGCACCGATGCGACCGTCGCCGGCGACAAGGTGAAGATCGCCTTCACGCCCACCGGCCACACGCCCGTGACCTACCCGATCGCCGTGGTGGCCGACAGCAGGCAGAAGGCGCTGGCCGCTGACTTCGTGGCCTTCCTGTCGACGCCCGCGGCCCAGGAAGTCCTCACGCGCTACGGCTTCGGCAAGCCATGATCGATGTCGATCTGAAACTGTCGGTGAAGGACGGGGCACGACGCTTCGACCTCGCCGTGCGCTTTCAGACCGACGTGCCCTTCGCCGCCCTCTACGGTCCGTCGGGCGCGGGCAAGTCGCTCACGCTGCAGGCCATTGCCGGCCTGTTGCATCCCGCGTCGGGCCATGTGCGGCTGGACGGCCGCACGCTGTACGACTCGGCCCAGGGCATCGACGTGCCCGCGCCGGCGCGCCGCGTGGGCTACCTGTTCCAGGACTACGCGCTGTTCCCGCACCTGAGCGTGCGCGAGAACGTGTCCTTCGGCCTGACCGCCTGGCACCGCCGCAAGCCGCCCGTGAAGGACGCCGGGCGCGTGCAGGCCCTGCTCGACAGCTTCGGCCTCGCGGCGCTGGCCGACAGCCGGCCGCAGAAGCTGTCGGGCGGCCAGCAGCAGCGCGTGGCGCTCGCCCGCGCGCTGGCCTGCGAGCCGCAGGTGCTGCTGCTCGACGAGCCCTTTGCCGCGCTCAACCCCATGCTGCGCGCCGAGCTGCGCACCGAGCTCGCCCAGGCGCGCAAGGACTGGGGCATTCCCGTGCTGATGATCACGCACGACATCGAGGACGTGCTCGCGCTGGCCGACGTGGCCTTCGTGTACAGCAACGGCCAGGTGGTGCGCGAAATCGACCTGCACAACGCCGAGAGCCGCGACTTCGCGCTGCGCGACATCGCGGGTGTGCAGGAGGTCGAGGAGACGCCGCTGCGCAGCAGGCTGCGCGGGCTGCTGATGCAGGGCGCGCGCGGGTGACGTCCGTGTATCGCATAAGCGATACACTTTGGCGATGAAAACCGCCACCATTCCTTCCGTGCGTGTGGAGCCCGAGTTTCGGGACGAAGTCGAGCAGGTGCTTGGCAAGGGCGAGTCCTTGTCCCAGTTCGTCGAGACGGCCGTTCGCGCCTGTGTGCTCCAGCGAAAGAGCCAGGCCGAATTTGTGGCGCGCGGTGTGAAGTCACTCGCCAGCGCGCGTCGCAGCGGTGACTATGTCGACGCCGGCGAGGTGGTTGATCGCCTGAAGACAAAGCTTGAATCGGCGAAGAAGCGGCAGGACGCGGCGCGCCGGTGAGTTACGCGGTCCGGTTCACGCGCCAGGCTGTTGAAGATCTGGAGCGGTTGTACGACTTCGTTCTCGAGCGGGAACTCGAAAGGGGCGGTGCCCTGGAACTGGCCTCGCGGGCTCTCGATGCCATTGAACACGGCATTGCCGCACTCGCTTTTTCGCCATTCACTTGCCGCAAGGCAGGCGACAGCCCCTTCATCCGCGAACTTGTGATCCCGTTCGGCGCCAGCGGTTATGTCGCATTGTTCGAAATAGAGGCGAGCGACTCGATCGTCGTGGCTGCGGTCCGGCACCAGCGCGAAGACGACTACCACTGAAGAAAGAACGGCAAAGGCTGGCTGTTCGGCGGGGGGCCCTTCATTTCCGTTTTGAATCGCTGCATGTGCCAATCCAATTTGACGGCGGCACCCGGGGGACGAACACTCTTGGCATGAGCGAGCAGAAGATCGAGTTTTACAAGGGCCCCGCCGGTGGCTGGGGCGCGTTGCGCAGCGTCACCAACGCGTTGCTTCGCCAAGACATTCCCATCAAGGGCGCGAAGACGCTGCTGTCGGCCAACCAGCCCGACGGCTTCGACTGCCCCGGCTGCGCCTGGCCCGACCGCAACCATGCCTCGACCTTCGAGTTCTGCGAGAACGGCGTGAAGGCCGTGGCCGCCGAGGCCACCGCGCGCCGCGCCGGCCCCGAGCTGTTTGCAAAACACACGGTGGCGCAACTGGCCGAGCAGAGCGATTTCTGGCTCGAAGACCAAGGCCGCCTCACGCACCCCATGGCCTACGACGCGGCCAGTGACAAGTACGTGCCCATCGATTGGGACGACGCCTTTGCGCGCATCGCCGGGCACCTGAACGCGTTGCCCGACCCGAACCAGGCCATCTTCTACACCTCGGGCCGCGCGAGCAACGAGGCCGCCTTTCTGTACCAGCTGTTCGTGCGCGAGTACGGCACCAACAACTTTCCCGACTGCTCGAACATGTGCCACGAGCCCAGCGGCAGCGGCATGCGCCCGCAGATCGGCGTGGGCAAGGGCACGGTCACGCTCGAAGACTTCGAGAAGGCCGACGCCATCTTCATCTTCGGCCAGAACCCCGGCACCAACCACCCGCGCATGCTCGGCGAGTTGCGCGCGGCGTCGAAGCGCGGGGCGCGCATCGTGAGCTTCAACCCGCTGCGCGAGCGCGGCCTGGAGCGATTCGCCGACCCGCAGGACAAGCTCGAGATGGCCACCATGGGCTCCACGCCCATCAGCACGCACTACTTCCAGCTGCGCGTGGGCGGCGACTTTGCCGCCGTCAAGGGGATGATGAAGCACGTCATCGAGCGCGAGGACGCGGCCGTGGCGCGCGGCGAGCCGTCGGTGCTCGACCATGAATTCATCGCCACCCACACCACCGGCTTCGAGGCCCTGGCCGACGACCTGCGCGCCGAGTCGTGGAGCATCCTGGTGCAGGAGTCGGGCCTGAGCGAAGCGCAGATCCGCGCCGCGGCCGACGTGTACCTGGGCGCCAGGCGGGTCATCGCCTGCTGGGGCATGGGCATCACGCAGCACCAGCATTCGGTGGCCACCATCCAGATGATCGGCAACTGGCTCATGCTGTGCGGCCACATGGGTCGCGAAGGTGCGGGCGCGTGCCCGGTGCGCGGCCACAGCAACGTGCAGGGCGACCGCACCATGGGCATCTGGGAAAAGCCGCCGGCGGCGCTGCTCGACCGGCTGCAGCAGGTGTTCGGCTTCGAGCCGCCGCGCGAGAACGGCGTGGACACGGTCGAGGCCATCCGGCTGATGCTCGACGGCAAGGGCAAGGTGTTCTTCGCTCTCGGCGGCAACTTCGCGGCCGCGACGCCCGACACCTACCAGACCTGGAAAGGGCTGCAGAAGTGCGACCTCACGGTGCACGTGACCACCAAGCTCAACCGCAGCCACGTGATCCACGGACGCGAGGCCCTCATTCTTCCGTGCCTGGGCCGCACCGAGATCGACATGCAGGCCAATGGCCCGCAGGGCGTGACGGTGGAAGATTCGATGAGCATGGTGCACATCTCGATGGGCATCAACCCGCCCGCGTCGGAGCAGCTTCTGTCGGAGCCGGCCATCGTGGCGCGTCTGGCGGCCGCCACCATCGGCGCGCGCAGCAAGACGCCGTGGCTCTGGCTCGTCGAGGACTACGCGCGCATCCGCGACAAGATCGAAGCCGTGTTCGACGACTTCAAGGACTTCAATGCCCGCGTGGCGCACCCCGGCGGCTTTCGCCTGCGCAACACGGCGAGCGAGCGCGTGTGGAACACCGCGTCGAAGAAGGCCGTGTTCTTCACCCACGCCGTGCCGCTGGACACGCACGCCCACCGTGCCCGCGCGCGCTTCGCGAAGAAGGGCGACACCATCGTCTTCACGCTGCTGACCACGCGCTCGCACGACCAGTACAACACCACCATCTACGGCATGGACGACCGCTACCGCGGCGTGTTCGGCCAGCGCCGCGTGGTGTTCATCCACAAGGAAGACATCCGCCAGCTCGGCATGAAGGACGGCGACTGGGTCGACATCCAGACCGTGTGGAGCGACGGCCCCGAGCGCCGCGCTGGGCCGCCCCAAGCAAGCGAGGCCCCCCCCGGGGGGCAGCGAGGACACGAAGTGCCGAGCGAGGGGGTCGTCATTCAACGCCGGGCCGACCGCTTCAAGCTGGTGGCGTACGACATTCCGCGCGGTAACCTGGCGGCGTACTACCCCGAGACCAACCCGCTGGTGCCGCTGTCGTCGGTGGCGGAGAACGCGGGCACGCCGACCTCCAAATCCATTCCCGTGGTGCTGTCGCTGCATGCGGCGCCCGCACCCGCGCCTGCTGACGCCGATACCGTGGCGGCATGACCGCTGCCGCCTTCGACGCCGATGCCTTTGCGGTCGCCATCCTGCGCGCGCTGGCCGAGGCGCCGGGCGAGGGCGGCATGTCGCTGCCGCGCCTGGGCAAGCGGCTGGGGCAGGGCGCCAGCGTGGTGATGCGCCAGCTCACGCTGATGGGCGACGCGGCCATCGGCGGCGTGCGCGGGCCCGGCTGGGTGCGCGTGGTGCAGCGCGACGACCGCTGGGTCGCGCACCTCACCGATGCCGGGCGTGCCCTGGTCGACACCCTGCCGGCTGACGAAAACCCCGGCTGAGCGGACAATGGCCGAGGCCATGACAGACACCACCGAAACAGACTCCCTGCCGTCGCTTGTGCGGCATGCCGTGCACGTCGTCGGCGAGCGCGGCCTCGCGCCCGAGGGCGTGGTGCGCGACGACACGCTGGCGGCCGAAGTGCCGGTGGCACTGGTGTTCAACGGCGTATCGCACGCGGTGATGATGGCCACGCCGCAAGACCTGGAGGCCTTCGCATTGGGCTTCTCGCTGAGCGAAGGCATCCTCGACACCGCGGCGGACTGCCGCGGCATCGACGTGCAGGTGGTCGATGCCTCCGATGCCGGCCTGCCCGACGGCATGCCCGGCATCGAGGTGCAGCTCGATATTTCCACCCGCAGCTTCGAACGCCTCAAGGACCGCCGCCGCAGCCTCGCCGGGCGCACCGGCTGCGGCGTGTGCGGCGTCGAAAGCTTCGCGGGACTCGACCTCACGCCGCAGCGTGTGCCGCCGCGGGCGTGGATCGAGCGCATCGACCTGGCCACCGTGCTGAGCGCCTTCGCGGCCATGCCGCCGCGCCAGGTGCTCAACGCCGAGGCGGGCGCCATCCACGCAGCCGCATGGGCCACGGTCGACGGCGAGCTCACCGACCTGATGGAAGACGTGGGACGCCACAACGCGCTCGACAAGCTGCTCGGCAAGCTCGCGCTGGCGGGCCGACTTGAAGAACCGGGCTTCGTGCTGATGTCCAGCCGCGGCAGCCACGAGCTGGTGCGCAAGTGCGCGCGCCTGGGCATTGCCGCGATGGCCACCATTTCCGCGCCGACCTCGATGGGCGTGCGCATGGCCGAGCTCAGTGGGCTGCGGTTCTGGGGGCTGTGCCGCGCGCCGCGTGGCGTGCTCTATGCGGACGGGCGACGCAGCGGCATCTGAGCGTCGCGAGGTTCGGTGCAGAGCGGTGCGTGGGGTTGTCGACCGCAAACTATCAGCCGTGCAAAGTTGATAACAAAGAGCAGGCTTTTTGTTAGTTTCAGTCGCTTCCACTCACGCGACGACGTTGCATAGTTAACGCAACGCCTGAGAATTCTCCAGGTCACGTTTGGCCACATATGTGCAGCCCAACGCCGCATGAAGATCCGCGCCCCGCAGCGTATTTCGCGCCGCGCATCTCCGGATTTTCATGCCCCTGTGTTCACGCCCTCGCGCGCCGCAACTGCTGCGCGCCGCGCCTGTTGTCTGTCTGCTGCTCGGCGCTGCGTCCGGCTCCTTCGCGCAAGCCAACCCTTCGACTCCCGATCCCTTTGTCGAGCAATTGCGCCAGCAGGAGCGCGAGCGCGCTTTGCGCGAGCAGCAGCAGAAGCCAGTCGACGCCCGCCTGCCGGACGCGCCGAAGGCAGATGCCGCTCGCCTGTCCGGCACCGAGTCGCCATGCTTTCGCATCGACAGCCTCTTGCTTTCAGGTGAGCATTCCGCAGATTTCCAGTGGGTGCTGGACGCTGCCGCCGGCCCCGAGGCGAACGACGACCCGCTCGGTCGCTGCCTGGGCACCCAGGGCGTCAATACTGTCATGGCGCGCCTGCAGCAGGCCGTCATTGCCAGGGGCTTCGTCACGACCCGTGTGTTGGCCGCGCCGCAGGACCTGGCCGCCGGCACGCTGACGTTCACGCTCGTTCCCGGGCGCATCGCCGCCATTCGCGCAACGTCCGATTCGAGCACCCGCTTCGGCGCCAATCGCGTGTTGCTTCTAAGCGCGATTCCCGCCCACCCCGGCGACCTGCTCAACCTTCGTGACATCGAACAGGGCCTCGAGAACCTCAAGCGCGCACCCACTGCCGAAGCCGACATCCAGATCGAGCCGTCCGCTGCGTCCGACGCTCGCCCCGGCGACAGCGACCTCGTCGTCAAGTACGTGCAGGCCCGCATGTTTCGCGGCACGCTGAGCGCGGACGACAGCGGCACCGAAGCCACTGGCCGGTACCAGTCCGGCGCCACCGTCTCGGTCGACAACCTCTTCGGCCTCAACGACCTTTTCTACGTCAACGGCAGCCACAGCATCGACGGGCATGCGCTGGGCAATCCGCGCCGAGGCACCGAAGGCCAGACTGTTCACTATTCGCTGCCCTGGGGCTACTGGCTGCTGAGCTTCAGCGCGTCGAACAGCCAGTACGGCCAGACCGTGGCGGGCTTGAACCAGGACTACGTCTACGCCGGCAAGACCCACAGCGCCGAGCTCAGGCTCTCACGCCTTGTCTACCGGGACCAGCGCCGCAAGACCACTGTTGCCTTTCGCGCCTTGCGCCGTGAATCGCGCAGCTTCATCGACGACACCCAGATCGAAAACCAGCACCGCGTGGTGGGCGCCTGGGAGGCCAGTCTGAGCCACAGGGAGTTCATGGGCGAGGCCTCGCTGGACGGCACCTTCGCCTTGCGTCAAGGCACCGGCGCCTTCGGTGCGAAGCGTGCACCCGAAGAGGCCTTCGACGAAGGCACCGGCCGCATGCGGCTGGCGACGCTCGACGTCAGCCTCAACGCGCCTTTCAAGCTCGGCGCGCAGAAGTTGCGGTACGCCGGCCAGTGGCGCGTGCAGTGGAACCAGACCCCGCTCACGCCGCAGGACCGCTTCGGCATCGGCGGGCGCTACACCGTGCGCGGATTCGACGGCGAGACCAGCCTGCTCGGCGAGCGCGGCTGGCTCTTGCGCAACGACGTCGGCTGGGCCGTGGGGCAGAGCGGCGCCGAAGCCTACGTCGGCATCGACTACGGCCATGTGAGCGGCCCGTCGGCGCAGGCGCTGCTGGGCAATCACCTGGCGGGCGGCGTGATCGGCGTGCGCGGGACATGGAGGGGCCTGAACTACGACGTCTTCGTCGGGGCCCCCATCAGCAAGCCCGAGGGCTATCGCACGGCCAGCGTCACGACGGGGTTCAACCTCAATTTGAGTTTCTGAGGCGCAGGGAGAAAACACAATGAACAAGCACCTTCACCGGATCATCTTCAACGCCGCGCGCGGCATGCGCATGGTGGTTCAGGAAACCGCGACCAGCACCGGCAAGGGGGTGTCTAAAGGGACTTCCAAAGGCAAGTCCAAAGGCACCGCCAGAGCCGCCGGCACGACGACGACCGCGGCCTCGGTCGCGCTCTTCGGTGTGCTGGTGGCGTTGCCCGGCCAGGCCCAGATCGTCTCCGGCCCCATGGTGCCAGGCCCCCTGCGCCCGACCGTGCTGGTGGCGTCCAACGGCGTGCCGCTCGTCAACATCCAGACGCCTTCGGCCGCAGGCGTGAGCCGCAATGTCTACCAGCAGTTCGACGTGATGCGCAACGGCGCCATCCTGAACAACAGCCGGTTGAACGTGCAGACGCAGCTCGGCGGATTCGTGCAAGGCAACGCCTGGTTGGCCAGGGGACCGGCGCGCGTCATCCTCAACGAAATCAACAGCGGCAGCCCGACGCAACTGCAGGGGTACGTCGAGGTCGGCGGCCAGCGCGCTGAAGTGATCGTGGCGAACCCGGCCGGCATCAGCGTGGATGGCGGCGGCTTCATCAACGCGAGCCGCGCCACCCTGACCACGGGAACGCCGCAGTTCAACGCGATGGGCGGGCTCGACAGCTTTCTGGTGCGCGGCGGCACCGTCAGCATCGACGGTGCGGGGCTGGATGCCGGCAAGACGGACTACGCGGCCATCCTGGCGCGCGCCGTGCAGGTCAACGCGGGCATCTGGGCGAGCGAGTTGAAGGTGGTGGCCGGTGCCAACCAGGTGTCGGCGGATTCCGGGCAGGTCACGCCTGTGGCCGGCACCGGCGCCGTGCCGACGTATGCGCTCGACGTGGCGGCGCTGGGCGGCATGTACGCGCAGAAGATCACGCTCATCGGCACCGAAGCCGGGCTGGGTGTGCGCAACGCGGGCAATGTCGGCGCGGGTGCGGGCGGCCTTGTCGTGACCGCGCAGGGCCGGTTGGAGAACACGGGGACGCTCGAGGGGCAGCGGGTCGAGCTGAGCAGCAGGGGCGACATCGACAACCGTGGAGGGACGATTCGCCAGACCAGCAGTGCCGGGCTCACGATCGATTCGCCGGTGCTGAGCAACACGCGTGGCGGCGTGATCGGCGCGGAGCCGGGAGATGGGGCCACTGGCGTGGCAGGTGCGGGCAATGTGCCTTCCAGCTTGGCCACCTCGACTGCGGCTGCCTCGACTGGCGGCGCATTGCCCGATGTGTCGTACTACGCCCCGCCGGCTGCCGGTGCAATCACCGCGGCCGGCACGATCCGGAACGACGGCGGCCGCATCTACGCGGGCGGCCCCATCACGCTCAAGACCCCGCAGATCGACAACGCGGGCGGCACGCTCAACGTGGCCACCATGGCCGTGACCGGCGCCCGCTTCAGCAACGCTGGCGGCACGCTCAACGTCAGCCAGGGCTTCGGTGCGAATGTGGGCCTGTTCGACAACACGGGCGGCAAGCTGAGCGCGGGCAGCGTGAACATTGCCACGAGCGGCGACCTGCTCAACATGGACGGCACGCTCACCGGTGCCGGCGACGCAACGCTCTCGGTTGCAGGCCGTATCGACAACACGCGCGGCACCCTCACGGCCATGGGGCGGCTGTCGGCCCAGGTGACGAAGACCGTCGACAACACCGCGGGCACCATCGATGCCGGCACCGACCTCGCCATGAAGGCGCAAACGCTGAACACCAGTGGCGCGATGCGCGGGGGCAACGACACCACGCTCGCGGTCGGTGGCGCGCTCGTCAACGGCGGCAGCATCACCGCAGGTCGCCACACCGCAATCGACGCCGGCAGCGTGGCCTCCGGCAGTGCCGGCCTGCTCGGCGCCGGCGTGCAGACCGACGGCAGGCTGGGGACCGAAGGTGATCTGCGTGTGACCAGCACCGGCGCGCTGGTCGCGAACGGCTCCAACCTCGCAGCCGGGAGCGCCACGCTGCAAGGAGCGAGCGTCGATCTGTCGGGGAGCCAGACCGGCGGCGCCAGCATTGCCGTTGCGGCGACGCAGAGTGACGTGCGCACCAGCGGCAAGGCCAAGGTCGTGACGCCGGGTACCTTGCGCATCACGGCAGTTGGGGCGCTCGACAACACCGGCGGCACCATCACCGGCAACGGCAACGTCTACTTCATGGCCGCCACGTTCGACAACAGCGCCAAGGGCGTTGTCGCGGCAGTCCACAGCGACCTGAGTGTCACGACCTCTGGCGCGACCACGAACAACGAAGGAGCGCTGCAAGCCGGCGGCAAGGTCGCGCTCGTCAATGGCGGTCTGATCAACACGGGTGGAAAGGTCTCCGGCGCCAGCCTCACCGTGAATACGGGCGGCAATGCGCTGGACAACAGCAAGAGGGGCACGTTGGCGGCAAGCACCACCCTCGACGTGGTGTCGGGCGTATTGAACAACGACACCGGCCTGATCCAGTCCGCTGGAGACATGACGCTCGACACCAACGGGCAGAAGCTTACCAACACCCGTGCGGCGGGCTACTCCATCGCACAAGGCGGCATCACCAGCGCTGACAGGCTCACGCTGAAAAATGTGGGCGCCGTCGACAACACGGCCGGTTTCATCGGCGCGAAGAACGCCCTCAAGGCCGACACGCAAGCCTTCTCCAACAGGGAGGGGGGTGTGGTGCTGGGCCAGGCGAGCGTGTCGATCGATGCCGCGGGTGCCGGCTACGACAACCGCCGCGGGCAAACACAAGCCATGGGGGATCTGACCCTCAAGGCAGGCGCAGCCGGTCGCATCGACAACACCGGTGGCCTGGTGCGTTCGCTGGCGAACACCACGCTGGCGGCAGGCGCGCTCTCCAACGCAAACACCAAGGCGAAAGACCAAGGCATCGAGGGGAACAAAGTTGCCATTTCGGCCACGACCCTGGACAACACCGACGGCGCCATTCGCGCAGACATCGACGCCACGGTGACAGGCGCAGGCAGCCTGAACAACACGCACGGACTGATCACCGCCAGAAACGTCCTGCGTATTGCCGGCGCCAACACCCTGGCGATCGACAACACAGAGGGCACCCTGGCCGCCGACAAGAAAGTGGAGGTCGCGGGGCAGGCCGTCAGCGGCAAGGGCACCGTGCGCTCCGGGGAAGACTTGAGCCTGTCGCTCGCACAGAACCTCGTCAACGACGGGGAACTGGGCGCGAAGGGCAATTTCAGCTACGTCACCACCGGCACCCTCGTCAATAACGGCAAGCTCATCGCCGGCAAGACCCTCACCGTCGGCGGCTCCGACGTGACCAACAGTGCCGGTGCGGAGATGAGCGGTGCCGACACCGTCGTCAAAGCCGGCGACACGCTGGCCAACCGAGGGCTGATCGACAGCATCGGAAGCCGGTCCGCCATCGGTCGCACGCAGATCGACGCATCGACCCTGGACAACAAGCTCAGCGGAAGAATCTACGGCGACGCCGTGTCCATCGCCACCCGTTCGCTGAACAACGAGGACGGTGCCACCATCGCCGCGCGCAGCACGCTGGACATCGGCACCCGCTCCCTCAGAAACACCGAGCATTCGTTGCTGTTCAGCGCGGGCAGCATGGCCATCGGCGGCGGGTTGGATGAAAAGCGAAGGGCCACGCCGCTGGGGGGCGACACGCTCGACAACCTGAGCGCAGACATCGAATCGCTGGGAAACATGCGCATTGCGATGGGGGCTATCGACAACATCGACACCCACTTCGCCGTGACGCGCACGACCGGCCCGACGGTTTTCGACAAGTACACCGTCACCCCGCTGGGCGGCATCGAGTTGCCCTTCGACAAATTCAAGCTGGACCGCGGGAGCCGCACGTGGTCGACGGTGATCAACGGCCAGACCCTGACCGGCAAGGGGTGGTACGAGCGCAAGTACGTCAGCACGACCGAGGTCGATCAGGCGGCCAGCCCGCCCGAGCCCGGGCGCATCGTCTCGGGCGGCGACATGACCCTCTCGGGCAAGCTGCGCAACCGCGACAGCCAGATCATGGCGGGCGGTACCTCCACACTGCCGCCGGCCCAGGACGTGGACAACCGCGCGACCATGGGCGAGAAGGTCGTCACCCTGAGTGGCTTGCAGACCTATGCGCCGCCGGTGAAGGGCGACAACGTCGGGCTCGGCACGGTCATTGCGCCGCAGGTGTCCAGGACCACCTTCGAGCTGGGCGCCAGTTGCATCAACGACTGCCCCGATGCGGTGATCTCAGGCCGAAAGCCCGCGGCTTCGGCCACCGTTGCGTTGGGTGGCGTGCCGGTGGGCACTGCCGGCGTCGTGACACCCGGAACGCGCGCCCGTGTGATTCTGGAAGTGCCGTCGGCGGTCGGCGGCACGGTCACCGTGCCAGGCAACAGTGCCGATCCCGGCACGCGCGTCACGTACCCCGTCGCGTTGGTCGTTCGCACCAGCATGCCGAACACCTCGATTCCCAGGGCGAGCCTATTCGGGGTCCGGCGCGACGCCGGCAGTCGTTACTTGGTGGAGACGGACCCGCGCTTCGCCAGCTACCGCAACTGGCTGAGCAGCGACTACCTGTTGAACAACCTCGGCCAAGACCCTGCAAACGCCCTGAAGCGCCTTGGCGATGGCTTCTACGAACAACGGCTGATCCGCGAGCAGGTGGCGCAACTCACCGGTTACCGCTACCTCGACGGGTTCGGCAACGACGACGACCAGTACGCCGCGCTGATGAACAACGGCGCCACCCTCGCGAGGCAGTACGGCCTGCGCCCCGGCATCGCGCTCTCGGCGGCGCAGATGGCTCAGCTCACCAGCGACATCGTGTGGCTGGTCGAGCAGACCGTGACGCTGCCCGACGGCAGCACCGAGCAGGCCCTGGTGCCCCAGGTCTATGTGCGCGTGCGGCCGGGCGACATCACAGGTTCGGGCAGCTTGTTGTCGGGTGACCGGATGATCATCCAGGGGCCGCCCGGGTCACCCGATGTCGGCAATCTGGAGAACGGCGGCACCATCGCCGGGCGCAGCCTGGTCTCGATCAATGCCGAGAACATTCACAACCTTGGCGGGCGCATCTCGGGCGGCAGCGTGGTGCTTCACGCGGCGAACGACATTGCCAACATCGGTGGCACCATCGACGCGAAAGACGCACTGCTGCTCACGGCCGGACACGACATCAACGTCGAGACCACGACGCAGAGCCAGGCAGGGCTGCTGGCGAGCCGGACGAACATCGATCGCGTGGCAGGGCTGTATGTGAGCAGCCCCAACGCAACGTTGATTGCCAACGCCCGCAATGACGTCAACGTGACCGGTGGTGTGCTGTCCAACACCGGGCAGGGCAGCTTCACTTCCATCACGGCCGGCAGGAGCATCAACCTGGGCACCGTCACCGAGTCGGAAAGCCGGCTGTCTGTCTTCAACTCTTCCACCTTCCGGGGCGATGCGGCCAGCAAGGACATCGGCAGCACCATCGTCGGCACCGGGACAGTGCTGCTCGACGCGCAGGGCGGCGACATCAACACCCGCGCCGCCGCCATCGATGCCGGCCCCGGCGTGCTGGGCCTCACGGCGGTGGGCGACATCAATATCTTCGCGGGGCAAGAGACCCGATTGATGGTCGACCGCAGCCAGGCCAAGCAGAGGCGCACATTCAAATCGATCACCACGACCATCGCCGCCGACGCGAGTTCCAGCACCAGCATCGGCAGCAGCCTGTCCGGCGGGTCCATCGGCCTCTTTGCCGAAGGCGACATCAACGTGGTGGGCAGCGACATCGCGGCCCGCAAAAACGCGACCTTCAGGGCCGGCGGCAGCGTGAACATCGTGTCGTCGACGGACAGCGCTTCGGTCAGCGCCGAGCGCACGCGCACGACCAAGGGCTTCATCGTTCCCAAGCTGGGCGGCCCCAGCATCGACCGCGCCCTCAGCCTCGCGCAGCACGCGGAAGTGTCGACCCAGACGCAGCACGCATCCAACGTCACCGCAGGCGAGAACCTGACCGTCGAGGCGGGCCACCAAGCCAATGTCTATGCCAGCACCCTGCTCGCAGGCAAGGACCTGAAGGTTTCGGGCCGTGAGGTGAATGTCATCAGCGGCACAAACGAGGTCAGCAAGGAGTTCGGCACCGAGACGGCCAAGAAGTCCATCGGCACGATGGGCAACCCCAAGCGATCAGGCAAGGGAATGAACGGCAAGTCGAGCGTGACCGACAGGCTGTACCAGACCACGCTCGCGCAGTCCACGCTCAGCGGGCGCAACGTCACTCTGACGGCGACCGAGGGCAACCTCACGCTGGGTGCCGCGCGGATTCGCGCGGACGAACAGGTGGCGCTGAACGCACCGAATGGCAGGGTGAACATGGCGGTGGTCCGGACCACCACGGAGGTGAGCCAGAGCCGCGGCGAGCGCGACCCGATGTACCAGCGCACGCGCGACACCGGGGCGCATGTGGAAGCGGCGAACTACACCCGCATCGACAGCGGGAGCCTGCGGCTGGACACGCCGGAGCTGAACGTGCAGTGGGGGCAGAACACCGGCAAGGGGCCCAGCGGCGCACAAGCCGCGCAGCAGACCCTGGAGCAGGTGCTGGCGGCCCAGCGCAACCAACCTGGCATGGGTTGGCTGAACCAGGTGGAGAACGACCCCGCACTCGGCAACTTACGGATCAACTGGCAGGGCGTGCCGCTCGCGCAGCGGCAGTGGGCGGAAAAGCAGGGCAGCCTGACGGAGGCGGGCGGTGCGGTGGTAGCGATTGTGGTGGCCGTGTTGAGCTGGGGGGCGGCGAGCGGCGCAGGTGCGGCGGCGGGCAGCGCGGTGGGGGGTGGCACGACGGGGACCATCGTCAGCGCGGCAGTCACTGCCGGGGTGACGAGCATCGCTTCGCAGGGTGCGGTCAGCCTGATCAACAACAACGGCGACATCGGCCGGGTGGTGGAGGACCTGACGTCGAGCCAGGGGATCAAGAGCATCGTGACGGCGATGGCGACTGCGGGGGCGTTGCAGGGGCTGAACATCGGGCTGGGCATGGAGAACTACACGGCCGCCAACGTTGGCCGGACGCTGGCCGACGGGAGCGCCGTGGGCTGGACGCAGGTGCTGCAGCGCAACCTGATCAACGGGGTGTCCGGCGGGCTCATCAACTCGGCGATCCAGGGCACCAGTGTGGAGGAGGGGATCAAGAGCGGGCTGTTGAACGGTCTTCTGAACACGGCTGCGTCAGGCAGCGCGCAGTGGATCGGCGCGAACGGTCCGGACGGAAACCAGAACCTGAACCGGCTGGCGTCGGAGGTTGCGCACGCTATTGCAGGGTGCGTCGTGGGAGCGGGGCGTGCTGCAGGCAGCGGGGGCATGGGCGCTGGCGCAGGGTGCGGCGCCGGTGCGATCGGAGCGGTGGTCGGGCACGTGACGGGGCAGATCTACAACCCGAATGCCGATCCGCAATACGCGGAGCGGACCGTCAGGCTGGGCCAGATGGTGGCCGGGATTGCGGGGGCGTTGGTGGGGAGGACGCAAGCGGCGGCGGATATTGCTTCGGCTGCGGGTGCCAATGCCATCGAGAACAACTGGCTGAGCGGAGCCCAGAAGAGGTTGCGCGCCACCGAACTGGCGACTTGTAGCAAAGGCGAAGCGCCCCTGAGCTGCCAGTTCAAAACGGCCGAGCGCTGGATCGGGGTGGATGCCGACCAGCAAGGCGTGTTCGACAGGCTGTCGGCTGCGAAGGATCTGGTGGCGGTCAACCCAACGCCGGCGAACCTGATCGCACTCAACAACGCCATCACGGGCATGGTGAACCTGGTCGGTGAGTTCGAGGCCTCGGGCGACAAAGGCGCAGTTCGCACATTGAGCGCGGCGCTGGTGCCGGCGGTACTGCTCAGAGGACAAAGCTGTGCGGCCTTGCAAGGCCCCGCGGGCTGCGGCCCGATAGTGCTGACCCCCACGGAGCGCAGTGTCGTGGGGACAGCCTTCAGCGAATTCGGGGTTGCTGCGGACGGGGCCCTGGGCGCGAGCAATCTGCGCAACATGCAAGCCATCGGGGAGGCGATTGCGTCGGGAGGGGCTTCCACATGGGCGGCGATTGCCGATGCATCGCGGGGGCTGGCGGCCACGACGAGGCAACTGGTGCGACCGGCGAACGCTGTGGGGGCAGTTGGTGAGGAGGCGGTGCAGGGGACGGGCACAACGTTGCCTCGCGCGACTGATGGGACTGCGGACAGTGCGTACAGCAGTGCGGGGATGAGGTACGGCAACACGACTGCAGCTGATGCTGCGGGCAATCCGTTGCCGACCATGCCGAGTTTGGGGGCGGGTGGGGCAAATGGGGGCGTGATACGCGGATTTACTCCCACCGAGTCAGGAATCATCAACGAAGCGCAAGGCATTCTGAAATCTTCGGAGCTTGCGAAAATTCAAGCTGCTCACGCGGCTGGAAAGCCGGTCACCATAACCGTTGGCAGTAGATTGATTCAATACGAACCTGGCTTGCCAGCGTCAGGCATGACGATGTTTGGGGAAAACGGATTTTTAATCGGCAGAGAGGCATTCACGTCGCCCGCGGAACTTAAGCAAACAATTCTGCATGAGTTGCATCGTTTGACCACCACCAATTCTTCTAACGGTGTCTCTGGTGCACTTGCTGCTCAAGAGACCAAGGCAGCAGCAGATTTTGCGGCAAAAGCTGTAAAGGAAATTAAATGAAGAAAAACATTACGCTCTTATGGATTGAGGCAGGGAAGTTGCTCTCCAACGACCCCGTTGCATTGATTTCATGCCCGGTATGCGCAAATGAAAATTTGCAGGTAACCGATCGTCGAAGTGCTGAAACCTCAAATGTTGTTGAGCGAGAGATGTACTGCCCATCTTGTGGCACGCGGAATTTTTTGCGATTGCTTCGTCCGCTTGAGATTTAAAGTCGAACGCGCTCAAGCGCCTGGCAGGCTGCTGAAATACTCCCCGCCAGTAGACGCGAGATGCGGCACATGCGTTGGAAGTTGATCCTCTGACAATTGCAAACAAGACCTCAGACGATGCGCGGAGCCGATACCTTCACCGAGAGCCTGTTCACCATGCGCCGCCTTTGAGAGATTTGGGATTGTTTTTACAAGATGATTGAATGGAGGTTGAATGAATAGCTTGATAGTCTTGAACTGGGATGCTTCTGAGCAAGAAATCAGTGAAAGTGCGATTAGATTAAAATACCCTCGGCCCGATTTTCGAGTGACCACGAAATTTTATAAAAGTGGTGAGGTAAGGCATCCCGCAATAGCTCGCGAAGGATTGCTTTTTGTATTTCGAGGAAAATGTCGATGCAGTTTTGGTGAGAATTTAGAGTGCTCTATTACTCTTGAGGACGGACAATATGTAAGTTTTCCAGCCGGAGACTACACGGTGGAACCGCTAGAGAGAAGGGATGCCTCTATTGCGCTTGTTTGGGATGTACAAGAAATATTGGGAGGAGTCCCGGCTGGAGAATTTGAATCTTGACGGCGACTTTGGTTGCGCGCTGCATTCGATATAGTTGACATCAAAGTCCACGGAGACCAATAAGGCATCGCATGAGTAACATGGAAATTAAAAATTGGGGAGATTATGGCAAACCAATCCCTGAGAAATCGATCAGGGAAAATTTCCCTCAGCCTGAATATAGGGTTGCCCCAAGACTATATCGAGCTAACAAAGTTCTTATTCCTGGCACTGCTCGTGCTGGATTGTTTTTTGTTCTGGATGGAAAATGCAAATGCAGCTTCGGGGGGTGATGATGGAATCTCCATTATTCTTGAGGCTGGTCAATACATAAATTTTCCGGAAGGAACTTATCAGATAGAGTCTTTGGAAAATCAAGATGCCAAGATTGCATTTGTCTGGAATATCGAAAATTATGCAAGTAGATTTTTACAAATCACTTGGGTAATATTTTAAGAATATATCTCCTTCGCCGAGACTATTGGTGCCGGTAGCCACTCAGCGCAGAATGACTGCGTCGAAAAACGCTTTGTTGATTGCCGCCGAAATTGGCCCGGCTAACGCAGTAATCTCGGTTTAAGACTGACCCACGTAAAGCTGTACCCTGCTCATTTTTTTTGAAGCAGGGGTCTGAGCAGCCCTATTGAGCGCACGAGCCTGGCCTGAGCTGAGCAGCTGCGGAACCTTCAAGCAGTGATCGTTGAAATCGCTTTGTGCAGGCAGTCGTCAGGTTGAGTTTCTGATTTTCTGGCTAACGGCGCGACGCGTTGGGCGACCATTCAAACCATGCGACGTGGCGGCCGGAGAAGCGCGCTGCACCAGCGATTGAAAGCGACATACAAAAACTGCAGCTATCTCGGCAGCAGCAAGTCAGCAGATCAAGCCATCCCGAGCACCGCATCCGCCACTGCCTCGATCCCCTGATCCGACAGATCGGTTGCCGCCACGCTGCGTCGCCGGTCCCACGCCTTGAAGTGCAGCTCCTGCGACTTCTCGTAATGCGGGTCGTAATGCAACGCCATCAGCTCCGCGAACAGATGCGGCAAGTCTGCTTCGTGCGCCCATTGCTGCCAGCGCGCCACCGTTTCCTTGCCCTGCAGCTCCTTCAGCACCCCGAGCTTGTCGGCCAGCGCGCCGCGGTCGTCGCCCAGGTAGGCGTAGTCGCGCAGCAGGTAGGCCAGGCGCGCCTCTGGCGTTGCGGCCACCTCGATGCACGACGCCGCGCGCATTCGCGCCACCAGCGACAACGGCAGCGACACCCTGCCGATGCGAATGCTCTCGCCTTCCACATACAGCGGGCGCGAGAGATCGAGGGTTTCGAGCACCGCCGCAATGCGCGTCTCGAAGTGCTTCTGCGAGGGCTGCGCCACGCCCGGCAGCGCGCCCAGCAATGAACCCTTGTGGTTCGCGAAATCTTCCAGGTCGAGCACCTGCGCGCCGCGCGCGGCCAGCGCATGCAGCACGCGGGTCTTGGCGCTGCCGGTGGCGCCGCAGATCACGCGCAGGTCGAGCTGCGGGGTCAGCGTATCGATCTGCGTGATCACGTGGCGGCGAAAGCTCTTGTAGCCGCCCGCGAGCTGCTGCGCGTCCCAGCCCACGAGGCGCAGCCACGTCACCATCGAGCCGCTGCGCATGCCGCCGCGCCAGCAGTAGACCAGCGGCTTCCAGTTCTCGGGCCGGTCGGCCAGGGTGTCGCGCAGATGCCGTGCGATGTTGGCCGCCACCATGGCGCCGCCGATGCGCCGTGCCTCGAAGGCGCCGGTCTGCACGTAGATGGTGCCGACGATGCGGCGCTCGTCGTCGTCGAGCACGGGGCAGTTGATGGCGCCGGGAATGTGGTCGAGCGCGAACTCGGCCGGCGAGCGGGCGTCGATCAGCGTGTCGAAGGCGTGGCGGTCGGGCACGCGCACGGGCTGGCGATGACTCATGGGAGGAACCTCATGCCGCGATTGTCAGGCGTACGCCGGGCCTAGGCCCTTTCGCAAGCGAGCGCTCGCCAAGTCCACGAAGGTGACCAGCACGAACATCGCGATCAGCACCGTCATCGCCTGCTGCTGCTGGAAGATCGACAGGTGGAAGTACAGCAGCTGGCCCAGCCCGCCGCCGCCCACGAAGCCCAGCACGGCGGCCATGCGGATGTTCATTTCCCAGCGGTAGAGCGTGTAGGCCACCCACTGCGGCAGCACGATGGGCAGGCTGGCGTAGCTGAAGGCCGCGACCGGGCCGGCGCCCGAGAGCGTCAGCGCATGCTCGGGCTCGCGCGGGGCGTTCTCCAGCGCTTCGGCGAACAGGCGGCCCAGCACCCCGGTGGTGTGCAGCGACAAGGCCAGCGCGCCGGCAAAGGGGCCGATGCCCGCGGCCAGCACCATCAGCGCGGCCCACACGAGCTCGGGCACGCTGCGCAGAAAGTTGAGGACAAAGCGCGCGCCATGGCGCAGCACACCGCCCGCGCGGCCCGACGCCGGCAGCGCGAGCAGCGCGCCCGCAACAGCCGCCAGCACGGTGCCCAGGGCCGACACCGCGAGCGTCTGCAACGCGCCGTTGCCAACCTTGGCGAGGAAGTCCAGCGACACATCGGGCGGGAAGAACTCCGCGATGAACTTGCCCATGAGGCGCAGCGACTCCGAGGAGCCCAGCGCGCGGTAGTCGATGCCCAGGTAGACAAAGCTCGCCACCACCGCCACGCCGATCAGCAGCAGCGCGATGCGGCAGCGCCAGCAGGGCGGCGGGGGAGGGGGCAGAACGGGAAGAGGGGACAACGTGGTCATGCGAGCAGCCTCCGCAAGGCAGTGCTCAGCAGGTCGGCCAGCAGCACCAGCGCCAGGAACACCAGCAGGATGCTGCTCGCCTCGCCGCCGTTGAGCATCTTCATCGACTGGTCCATCAGCTGGCCCAGCCCGCCCGCGCCCACGAAGCCCATCACGACCGAAGCGCGCACCGCGCATTCCCAGCGGTACACGGTGTAGGAGGCCAGTTCCTGCGCGGTGTTCGGCAGCAGGCCGTAGCACAGGGCCGAGAACCGGCCGCTGCCGCCTTCGAGCAGGGCGCGCGCGGGCCGGGTGTCGGTCGATTCGAGGATCTCCGCGTACACCTTGCCCAGCATGCCGCCGTAGGTGATGGCCAGCGCCAGCACGCCCGACGCCGGCCCGAGCCCGAGCGCGCGCACGAACAGCAGCGCCCACACGATCTCCGGAATGGCGCGCAGCACCATCAGCAGCCAGCGCGCGGCCTGCCTCACCACGCCGGCCTGCACCCGGCCGGGGCCCGGGCCGATGCGCGAGATCGACAGCGCGCGCGTGGTCACGAAGCCCAGCGGCGCGCCGATCAGCAGCGCCAGCGCGGTGCCGGCCGTGGCCATGGCCAGCGTCTCGAGCGTGGCCTTGAAAAGCAGCGCAAGAAAGTCGGGCGAGCCGTCGGGCGGAAAGAAGCCCGCGAGAAAGCCGCCGATCACCGCGAGGTTGCCGCCTTCGAACAGCGCCCAGGGCTTGAATTCGGACAGCGCCAGCATGGGCCATGCGATGACGAGCGCGGCGAGCCACGCGGCCAGGCGGCGCGATGCGTGCGGATCGCGATGGGCGATGGCCGTGCTCACGGGCAGTCGGGCCGCTGGAAGGCCGCTTCCGCCGTTGCGCCCGGCGGCAGGGGCCGTTGCGTCGCGATACCGCCTTCGCTCGCATAGAGCGCATCGAGCATCGCCGGCGTGACCTGCGCGGCGGGCAGGTCGAACATCACCTGCCCGTTGCGCATGCCGACGATGCGCGGAAACCAGCGCAGCGCCAGGTCCACCGCATGCAGCGAGGCCACGAGCGTGGCGCCGGTGCTGTCGCTCTGCGCAACCAGTTGGCCGATGGCGGCGTCGGCCAGCGTGGGGTCGAGCGCCGACACGGGCTCGTCGGCCAGCAGCAAGGCGGGGCGCTGGTACAGCGCGCGTGCAATGCCCACGCGCTGCAGCTGCCCGCCCGAGAGGCGGTCGCAGCGGTCGAACAGGCGGTCTTCCATCGACAGGCGTGAGAGTGCCTCGTGCGCGCCGGCGATGTCGGAGGGGTAGAACAGCGAGCCCAGCGCGCGCAGCGTCGACCATTCGCCGAGCCGCCCCGCGAGCACCGCCGTGACCACGCGCAGGCGCGGCGCGATCGGCGGCGACTGGTGCACGGTGCCGATGCGCGCGCGCAGCTTCTTCAGTGCGGCGGCCGGCAGTTGCCAGGGGCTTGCGTCCAGTGCCCGCACTTCGCCTTCGGTGGGCCGCAGCGCGGCGCCCAGCACGCGCAGCAGCGTGGTCTTGCCGGCACCCGAGGGGCCGATGACGGCGATGCGTTCGCCGTCGCGCGCGGCGAGCGTGACGCCGGCCAGGGCGCGGTGGGCGTTGGGGTGGACGACGCCCACGCCTTCCAGCGAAAAACTCATCCGCGCAGGCTCACTTGATCAAGCCCGCCGACTTCCCCGCCGTCTCGATCCCGTCATAGTTCGACGACTTGGTCGGAATGAACTTGCTCGCGCGTTGCAGCGCCATGATGTCCTTGTGCGCCGGGTTGGCCGGGTCGAGCTTCAGGAAGGCATCGGTCAGCTTCTTCTGCAGCACCGGGTCCATGCCCGGGCGCACCGTCCAGTTGTAGTCGTAGTAGGTCGGCGTGGTCGCCAGCACGCGCACCTTGGCGGCGTTCGGGTTCTTGGCTTCCACCAGCTTGTCCCACACCGACGCATTGAGCACGCCGGCTTCCGCACGCGATGCGGCCACGAAAGCCACCGTGGCGTCGTGCGCGCCCGAGAACGCGACCGTCTTGAAGTCCTTCTCGGGGTTGATGCCCGCCTGCAGCAGAAAGTAGCGCGGCATCAGGCTGCCCGAGGTGGAAGAAGGCGCACCGAAGGCGAAGGTCTTGCCCTTCAGGTCGGCCAGCGTCTTGGCGGGGCTGTCGATGGGCACGATGAACTTGCTGGTGAACACCTCGTCTTCCGCGCGCTGCACGATTGGCACCGCGCCGCCGTTGGTGCGGATGCGCGCCTGCACGAAGGTGAAGCCGCCCAGCCAGGCCAGGTCGATCTTGTTGGTCGCCAGGCCCTCGACCACGGCGGCGTAGTCGGTCACGGGCGTGAACTGCACGTCCATGCCGGTTTCCTTCTTGAGGTAGTCGCCCAGCGGCGTGAACTTGCGCTGCAGTTCGGTGGGCGCCTCGTCGGGAATGGCCGAGACGCGCAGCACGCCCTGGGCGAGCGCGCCGAAGCTGGCGAGGGAAACAGTGAGCGCAAGTGCCAGTCGGGAGAGATTGTTCATGAGGTGGCCTGTGGTGGTTGTGAAAAAGGGGTGTATTCGGGCGAAGGGGCGCAGCAGGGGCGGGGCTTCGATAATCGCGGCTTGTCTCATTCGACCGAAGCGCTGCCATGACCGATGCCGCCACCCCCAGACCCATGAATCCGCTGGCACCGCTGCGGCTCACCAGCTTCTCGCACGGTGGCGGCTGCGGCTGCAAGATCGCACCCGGTGTGCTGTCGCAGATTCTGAAGAACCATGCCGGGGGAATGATCCCGCCCGAGCTCATGGTGGGCATCGAGACCGCCGACGACGCGGCAGTCTACAGGCTCAACGACCAGCAGGCGCTGATCGCCACCACCGACTTCTTCATGCCCATCGTGGACGATCCCTACGAGTTCGGCCGCATCGCCGCGACCAACGCCATCAGCGACGTCTACGCGATGGGCGGCCGGCCGATCATGGCGCTGGCGCTGGTGGCCATGCCGATCAACCAGTTGCCGGTGGAAGTGATCGCCGAGATCGTGCGCGGCGGGCAGGACGTGTGCCGCGCGGCGGGCATTCCCATTGCCGGCGGCCACACCATCGATTCGGTCGAGCCGATCTATGGCCTGGTCGCCATGGGGCTGGTGCACCCGGACCGCGTGCGGCGCAATGCCGATGCAAGAGCCGGCGACGTGCTGGTGCTGGGCAAGCCGCTGGGCGTGGGCGTGCTGTCGGCCGCGCTCAAGAAGGAGCAGTTGCCCGAGGCCGGCTATCGCCAGCTGATCGACAACACGACCAAGCTCAACACGCCGGGCATCGCGCTGTCGGCGCTCGACGGCGTGCATGCGCTGACCGATGTGACGGGCTTTGGGCTGGCCGGACACGCGCTCGAGCTGGCGCGGGGGGCAAAGCTCACTGCGGTGGTCGAGTGGTCGAAGGTGCCGTTGCTCGACAACGTGGCGGCGATGGCGGCCGAGGGTTTCGTCACCGGTGCATCGGGTCGCAACTGGACCGGGTATGGGGCCGATGTGGAACTGGCTGCCGGCCTGCCGGCCACCGCGCAGGATTTGCTGAGCGATCCGCAGACCTCGGGCGGCCTGCTCGTGAGCTGTGCGCCTGAAGCGGTGGATGGCGTGTTGAAGATCTTCCGTGACGAAGGGTTCGCGCAGGCTGCGGTGATCGGGCTTGTAGAGGCCGGTGAGCCCTCGCTGCGCGTGGTGCCGTAGCTCCCCGCATTTCTCCCTCCCCCTCTGGGGGAGGGCAGGGGTAGGGGCAAGCGGCGGTCGATGAAGCACTGCGCAAAAACCAGCGCCGCTTGCCCCCATCCCAGCCTTCCCCCAGCGGGGGAAGGAGCAAGACAGAAGCGGCGGAAGGGGGAAGGAGTCGAACCTTCCCGGCGACGACTGGCGCCACCCACTGGGTTTGAAGCCCAGCCGCCCCACCAGGGACGATCCCCTCCCATGGACGCAGCTCATGGCTGCGCCCCGAACAACGAGGTATCGGGCCGCAGCAGGTGCGTGTCTTTCACGCGCCGCGTATAGCCCACACGGTCAAAGAATTCCAGCAGCTGGATCGCGCGCTTGCGACCCAGCCCCGTCGCATCGCGAAAGCTCGCCGCCTGCAAGCCCTCTGGCCCTTCGAGGCAATCGCGCGCCATGGCCGCCAGCCGCTCGACGGTCGCCAGCGGATAGTACAAGTCCTTCACCACCTGGAAGGCCTCGCCGCGGCGCGCGAGGCTCGCGAGCGTCTGCCGCACCATCGGCTCGCTTGCCGCGCAGTCCTTCGCCAGGTCGCGCACCCACGGTGGATCGAAGCCACCGTCCGCCAGCCTGGGCAACAGCTTCTGCGCGAGCTTCTGTTCGGCCTCGTTCAGGCGTGCCGCATGGTCCGGCAGGTGCAGCCAGGTGCCGCTGCGCACCAGCGCGCCGCGTGCCAGCAGCGCGTCGATCGCATGGCGCCACAGCGCATCGTCGGTGCGCGGCGCGGCCAGGCGCTTGAGGCGGCGCGCATCGGGGCCGACCTCGTCGGGCGCGCCCTGGTGAAAGTCGGCGAGCCGGTTGACGATCTGCGCTTCGAGCGCGTCCAGGTGCGCGCGCGCGATGGCCGTGCGGTCGATGCGCACCGCGTCGCCGGGCCACGGCAGCGCCGCTTCGCTGGCCAGCGACAGTGCGCGCGCCAGCCGCTCGGCATCGACGCCCAGCGGCGCGTTGTGCAGCAGCGCGGCCACACGCGCGGCGCGCGCGTCGACGGCCCATGCCGCCAGCGTGCGCAGCCGCTCGGGCGTGCGCCGGTAGCGCACGGGCGCGAAGGGGTCGAGCACGCGCACGCCGGCCACGGTGCGGGTGGCCGAGGCATCGCGCAGCACGCCGCGGTCGCCGTGCCAGGCGCCCACCTCTTCGCGCAGGACCAGTTGGGCCAGCGCGGTTTCGCCCGGTGCGATCGCATCGCGGTCGAGCAAGGCCACCGAGGCCATCACATCGCTCGCACCCATGTGCGCATGCACCGTCGCGCCCGAGCGCAGGGGCTTGGCTTCGTCCGGCCAGAGCGTGAGCAGCACGTCGATGCGCGCCGTCGCGAGTGCAATGGCCGGGGTGCAGACCCAGTCGCCGCGGTGCACTTCGTCCTTCGTCACGCCGGCCAGTGCGAGCGCGCAGCGTTGCCCCGCGTGCGCCGAGTCGGCCTGCTTGTTCTGGGCGTGAATGCCGCGCACCCGCACCGTGCGCTCGCCGGGCGCCACGCGCAGCTCGTCGCCGATGCGCACCGTGCCACTGAAGACGGTGCCGGTGACGACCGTGCCCACACCCGCCAGCGTGAAGGCACGGTCCACCGCAAGGCGGAACGCGAGGTCGTCTTCGCGCGCGTGCGCTTCGCGTGCGACATCGAGCAGCCGCGTGCGCAATGCGTCGATGCCTTCCCCCGTGGTGGCGGACACCGCAAGCACCGGCGCGTTGGAAAGCGCCGTGGGCGCGAGCAAGGCATCGATTTCCGCACGCACCTCGTCGAGCCTTGCGTCGCGCACCGCTTCGTCGACGCGGTCGATCTTGGTGAGTGCGACGGTCGCCTCCCGCACACCCAGCAGCGCGACCACCGCCAGATGCTCGCGCGTCTGCGGCATCACGCCGTCGTCGGCCGCCACCACCAGCAGCGCATGGTCGATGCCGGTGGCGCCGGCCAGCATGGTGTGCAGCAGCCGCTCGTGGCCCGGCACGTCGACGAAGCCGAGCGACACGCCGTCGGGCGCGTGCAGGTAGGCGTAGCCCAGCTCGATGGAGATGCCGCGGCGCTTTTCCTCGGGCAGCCGGTCGGTGTCGACCCCGGTGAGCGCGCGCACCAGCGTGGTCTTGCCGTGGTCGATGTGGCCTGCGGTGCCGATGATCATGACCGGGGGTCTTGCTCCTTCCCCCTTTGGGGGAAGGTCGGGATGGGGGCATGCCCTCGATCAGGCGCGGCCCTTCTTCGAAGGCCGTCGTGCCCCCACCCCGGCCCTTCCCCAGAGGGAGAGGGAGGAATGCGGGGCGATGTCACGAGAGCTGCTCCTTCAGCAAAGGCAACTGCGCGACGAATGGTGCGCTGTCTTCCAGGCAGCGCAGGTCGAGCAGCAGGCGGTCTTGCGCGATGCGGCCGATCACCGGCAGCGGCAGGCTGCGCAGCTCGGTCGCCAGCGCGTCGAGCGCCGTGCCCAGGCCCTTCTTCGACGTGCCGGCCGGTGCGAGCGCCAGCCCCGCCGAAGGCAGGCGCTCGACGGGCAACGAGCCGGAGCCGATCTGCCCGAGCAGCGGCACCACCGCGACGGTGAAGCGCGGAGATACGGCGGCCTGCACGGCAGGAAGAAGCGCCTCGGCCATCTCGCGGATCGCCTCGGCCGGGCGCGCCAGCAGGCGCAGCGTGGGCAGGTCCTGCGCGAGCCGCTCGGGCCGCAGGTACAGCGCCAGCGTGGCTTCCAGCGCGGCCAGCGGCAGCTTGCTCATGCGCAGCGCGCGCTTCATCGGGAACTTGCGGATGCGGCCCACGGCCTCCTTGCTGCCGACGATGAGGCCGGCCTGCGGGCCGCCCAGCAGCTTGTCGCCCGAGAAGGTGACCACGTCGCAGCCGGCGGCCAGCATCTCCTGCGGCAGCGGCTCGCGCGGCAGGCCGTAGTGCGCCAGGTCGACCAGCGAGCCGCCGCCCAGGTCGGTGGCCAGCGGCACGCCGCGCGCGTGCGCGATGCCCGCGAGCGTGGCCTCGTCGACCGCGGCCGTGAAGCCCTGCACCGCGTAGTTGCTGGTGTGCACCTTCATCACCAGCGCGGTGTGTTCGTTGATGGCGCGCTCGTAGTCCTGCGGGTGCGTGCGGTTGGTGGTGCCGACCTCGACCATGCGGGCACCGGCGCTGGCCATCACGTCGGGCATGCGGAAGGCGCCGCCGATCTCGACCAGTTCGCCGCGCGAGACGATCACCTCGCGCTCGCGAGCGAGCGCCGCGATGGTCAGCAGCACGGCGGCCGCGTTGTTGTTGACCACCGTCGCGGCTTCGGCGCCGGTGATGGTGCACAGCAGCTCTTCGACCAGCGAATCGCGGTCGCCGCGGCTGCCGGTGGCCAGGTCGTACTCGAGGTTGTTGGGCGAGGTCATCACCGCGAGCAGCCGCTGCAGCGCCGTATCGGCCAGCAGCGCGCGTCCGAGGTTGGTGTGGATCACGGTGCCCGTCAGGTTGAGCACGGCGCGCATGCGCGGTGCGAGGCGGGAGCGCACACGCGCTGCCAGCGCCGCGCCAAGGGCCTGCTGATGCACGTCGGACGCCGGCAGTGTTCCGGCAACGGCTTGCGCACGGAGCCCTTCCAGCAATGCGCGCGCTTCCTTCACCACCAGTGTGCGGCCGTGCTCGGTGAGCAAGGCGCCCGGCACTTCGAGGCGCAGCAGTTGATCGACAGAAGGCAGATCCTGGGGCCTTGCCGTCGAGCCGTGGACCACGGACTCTTTCGGCGCCGCCATCAGCCGCCTCCGCCGTCGTCTGCGATCTCGGGGTCGCCGAACAGCAGCATCAGGTTGTGGCCGCTGCGTTGATGCCCGGCTTCGGAGACAAGCAGGTCGAGCGTGACGCTGGCCAGGTCGTCGGCGACGGGTTCGACCTCGGGATCTTTCCCCATCGCGATCTGCTTGAGGTAGTGGCCGCAGCTGTCGCAGCACTCAGCCTTCACCGCGCCTTCGCGCGCGCCGGTGGCCGGCAGTTCCACGCCGGACTGCGGCGAGAGCGATTCGAAGTGGATGCCCTTGGTGCTTTCGCAGTGCGCGCACTTGATGCGCACGTAGTGCCACTCGGTGCTGCACAGCGAGCAGTGCAGGTAGCGAAAGCCCGCTTCGTCCGCGCCGATGCGCGTGACGCTCACGGTGGGGGCGCTGCCGCAGCAGGGGCATTCGGTGCCGGGGTCGCTGCGGCCAAAGATGTTCTCGCCGTCGCGTTCGGCCACCTGCAACACCAGCTGCGCCCAGTAGGCCTGCAGCCCGGCGGCGATCAACGGGGCCGCGGCCAGGTCGAGCCCGAACATGATGCGGCGCGAAAGAAGGTCGGCCTGCTGGTCGAGCCATGCGTCGTCGGCGGCCACCACGCGGTCGAGCGTGTCGCGTGCCGCGCCTTCGGGCACGCGAACGCGGAAGAGACCGAGCAGCCCGCGAAGCTCTTGTCGCCACACGGCATCGCGCGTCCAGCCGAACGCGGGCATCGGCGGCTTCAGCACTTGCGCCGCGGCTTCGAGCGCGGTCGATTCGGGCAGCGCAACCTGCGGGTAGTTCTGCAGCACTTGGTGCTGCGCCTGCGCAAGGTCTGCGATGAAGATCAGGTACTCGCGCATCGGATGCGAGGCCGCGAGCTGGCGCAATCGCAATTGCCGGTCGGAGAACACGGCGGCACGCACGGGTAGGCGCAGGAACGGCATCTGCCGCCCGGCCTGCATCGCGATCTGTTCGGGATCGAGAACCCGCGTGGTCCGGATCGGCGGAGGACTGTTCATTGCGCTCACTCTACAGCGATCTGGCGATTTGTCTTGCTCCTTCCCCTCCCGGGGGAAGGCTGGGATGGGGGCAGTGCCCAACGAGCACCCGGGTGGTGTCCAGCCCGTCGTGCCCCCACCCCAGCCCTCCCCCGGGAGGGGAGGAGGAAATGCGGGGAGGCGCTATTCACCGCGCGTCATCTTTCGATGCCACAGCGGGTGGTTCAGCTTCGCCCAACCCTCGGTGACGGTACCGCGCGTCATGGCGCGCAGCGTGCCCTTGACCCAGATCGCGGCGTAGATGTGCGTGATGACCGAAAGAATGAGCACCACCGCCGACACCGAATGCACCACCACCGCGATGCGCCGCAGCAGGATGGGGAAGAACCCGACGAACCACGGGCTCCAGAACATGAAGCCGGTCACGAACAGCAGCAAGAGGCTCACGCCGAAGGCCCAGAACACCAGCTTCTGACCGGCGTTGTACTTGCCCACGGGAGGCATGCCCGACTTGTCGCCCTTGAGCATCTTGGGCGCGTTCTTGATCCACTCGCGGTCGCCACGGTCGAGCACGTTCTCGCGCCACATCGTGAAGAACAGGAACACGAAGCCCAGCACCATCAGCACGCCCATGAAAGGATGCAGGATGCGCGTCCACGGCCCGCCGCCGAACAGCGTGCTCAGGAAGAACAGGGCCGGGTGGAAGAAGGCCAGGCCCGAGAGCGCGGCCGCGAAGAACATGATCGCGACGAACCAGTGGTTCATGCGCGTGGCATCGCGGTAGCGGCGAAGGTAGTAGCGGGTCATCGCGTTCTCCTCATGCACGGGGTGTGTCGTGGGGACGCTCGGCGGTTGCCGTCGACGAGGCCGGGGGCGCCTCGATCACCACGACGTCGTCGTGCCTGCCGTCGAGGCCGGCGTCCGGATGCTCTTCCTTCGGCTCGATCGGCCCGGTCTTCATGTAGTGGAAGAAGCTTCCCACCACCGCACCGATCATCGCGACCATCGCCAGCGGCTTGGCCACGCCCTTCCACAGCGACACCAGCGGGCTGATGTGCGGGTCTTTGGGCAGGCCGGCGTACAGGCCAGGGCGGTCGGCATGCTGCAGCACGTACATGACGTGCGTGCCGCCCACGCCGGCCGGGTCGTAGACGCCGGCGTTGGCGAAGCCCCGGTCCTTCAGGTCGACGATGCGTTCCGAGGCGTACTCGTGCATGTCTTCCTTGGTGCCGAAGTGCAGCGCGCCCGTGGGGCAGGCCTTGACGCAGGCCGGCTCCAGGCCCACGCCCACGCGGTCGGAGCACAGCGAGCACTTGTAGGCCTTGTTGTCGGCCTTGCTGATGCGCGGCACGTCGAAGGGGCAGCCGGTGACGCAGTTGCCGCAGCCCACGCAGTGCTCGCTGATGAAGTCGACGATGCCGTTGCTGTACTTGACGATGGCGCCCGGCGCGGGGCAAGACTTCAGGCAGCCAGGGTCGTCGCAGTGCATGCAGCCGTCCTTGCGGATCAGCCATTCGAGCTTGCCGGCTTCGGGCTCCACTTCGGAGAACTTCATCACCGTCCACGAGGCCGGCGTGAGGTCGACCGGGTTGTCGTAGGTGCCGTGATTGGTGCCGACCTCGTCGCGCAGGTCGTTCCACTGCATGCACGCCACCTGGCAGGCCTTGCAGCCGATGCAGGTCGACACGTCGATGAGCTTGGCCACCTGCTGCACCTGCGGCCGGTGGCGGATGTCGGGCGAGGGCGTGGTGGTGGCCGAGCGGGCGGCGATGTCGAGGGTCTGGAGGGAGGACATCAGCGGCTCCGGGTTTTGGTCTTGCCCCTTCCCCCTTTAGGGGAAGGCTGGGATGGGGGCAGGCCTTCGGTGAGGCGCCGCGTGGTCGTGGAGGCCGTCGTGCCCCCACCCCGGCCCTCCCCCAACGGGGGAGGGAGAAAGACCAAGGCATCGAGTGTGTCGAGAAGCTGCTTCATCTCACGCCTTCTCGATGTTCACAGTGAACGACTTGTACTCCGGCGTCTGCGTGTTCGCGTCCCCCACGAAGGGCGTGAGCGTGTTCACCAGGTACCCCGGCTTCGCGATGCCCACGAAGCCCCAGTGGTTCGGCAGCCCCACGGTGTGCACCGTGCGCCCGTCCACCTGCAGCCCGACGATGCGCTTGGTCACCACCGCCACCGCCTTGATGTGGCCGCGCTTGCTCCACACCTTGACCATGTCGCCGTGCGCGATGCCCTTGTCCTTCGCCAGCTCCTCGCCGATCTCCACGAACTGCTGCGGCTGGATGATGGCCGAGGTGCGCACGTTCTTGGTCCAGTAGTGGAAGTGCTCGGTCAGCCGGTAGCTGGTCGCCACGTACGGAAAATCAGCCGGCACGCCCAGCCGCTCGAGGTCGCCCTTGAAGATGCGTGCCGCCGGGTTGGCGCGCGCCACCGCGTTGTTCGGGTGCATCAGGTTGTTGACCAGCGGCGACTCGAAGGGCTCGTAGTGCTCCGGCAGCGGCCCTTCGGCCATGCCCGTGGGCGCGAAGAGCCGCGCCACGCCCTCGGCCGTCATGATGAAGGGGCGCACCGCGTCGGCTTCCATCGGGTTGGCGTCGGGCCGGATGTCGGGAATGTCGGAGCCTGCCCACTTGGTGCCGTCCCAGGCGATGAGGCCGCGCCTGGCGATCCACGGCTTGCCGGTGGTGGGATCGGTCGAGGCGGCGTTGTACAGGATGCGCCGGTTCGCCGGCCAGGCCCACGACCAGTTCAGCGCCTGTCCGATGCCGTACGGGTCGGCGTTGTCGCGCCGCGCCATCTGGTTGCCGGCCTGCGTCCATGCGCCGCTGTAGATCCAGCATCCGCTGGCCGTGCTGCCGTCGTCGCGCAGCAGGCCGAAGCCCGAGAGCTGCTCGCCGGCCTTGGCCGTGGGCGGCTTGCTCGGGTCTTTGGGGTCGAGCAGGTCGGTGAGCGCGCGGCCGTTGTATTCCATCGCCAGCTCCTGTGCGGAGGGCGAATGCGGAATCTTGTACGGCCAGGTCAGCTTGACGATGGGGTCGGGGAAGGCGCCGCCGTCCTTGATGTACGCCGCGCGAATGCGGTTGAAGAGGCTCGCCACGATCTCGATGTCGCCCTTGGCCTCGCCCGGCGGCTCCGCGCCCTTGTAGTGCCATTGCAGCCAGCGGCTGGAGTTGGTGAGCGAGCCGTCTTCTTCCGCGAAGCAGGTGGAGGGCAGGCGGAACACCGTGGTCTGGATGTCCGCGGTCTTCACGTCGTTGAACTCGCCGAAGTTGCGCCAGAACTCGCTGGTCTCGGTGACCAGCGGGTCGATGGTGACCAGGAACTTGAGCTTCGAGAGGCCGTCGACGATCTTCTTCTTGTCGGGGAACGAGCCCACCGGGTTGAAGCCCTGGCAGATGTAGCCGTTGAGCTTGCCCAGGTTCATGAGCTCGAAGGCCTGCAGAATGTCGTAGAGCTTGTCGATCTTGGGCAGGTAGTGAAAGCCCCACTCGTTCTGCGCGGTGGCCGCGTCGCCCCACCACGACTTCTGCATGCTGACGAAGAACTTCGGGTAGTTCTGCCAGTAGCTCATCTGGTTGGGGCGCAGCGGCTTCAGCGCGCGGGTCTTGTAGTAGTCCTCCAGCGTCTGCTCGCTGTCACGCGCCAGCGACATGTAGCCCGGCAGCGAGTTCGACAGCAGCCCCAGGTCCGTCAGGCCCTGGATGTTGCTGTGCCCGCGCAGCGCGTTCATGCCGCCGCCCGCCACGCCGATGTTGCCCAGCAGCAGCTGCACGATGGCCGCCGTGCGGATCATCTGCGAGCCCTGGCTGTGCTGCGTCCACCCGAGCGCATACAGGATGGTCATGGTGCGCGTGGACGTGCTGGTGCTCGCGATGTACTCGCACACCTTCAGGAACTTGTCCTGCGGAGTGCCCGTGATGCGGCTCACCAGCTCGGGCGTGTAGCGCGCATAGTGCCGCTTCATGACCTGCAGCACGCACTGCGGGTCCTGCATGGTCATGTCGACCCTGGCCATGCCGGCCTCGTCGAGCGCGTAGTTCCACGACTTGGGGTCGTAGTTGCGCTTCTCGGCGTCGTAGCCGCTGAAGATGCCGTCCTCGAACTTGTAGTCAGGCCCGACGATGAACGGCGCGTTGGTGTAGTTGCGCACGTACTCGGTCTGGATCTTCTCGTTGCCCAGCAGATAGTTGATGACCCCGGCCAGGAACGCGATGTCCGAGCCCGCGCGCACCGGGGCGTAGTAGTCGGCCATGGCGGCCGAGCGCGTGAAGCGCGGGTCGACCACGACCAGGCGTGCCTTGTTCTGCTTCTTGGCCTCGATCACCCACTTGAAGCCGCACGGATGCGCCTCCGCCGCGTTGCCGCCCATGATCAGCACGACATCCGCGTTCTGGATGTCCTGCCAGTGGTTGGTCATTGCGCCTCTGCCGAACGTCGGGGCCAGACTGGCCACCGTGGGTCCGTGTCAAACGCGTGCCTGGTTGTCGAAGACCAGCATTCCGGTCGAGCGGAATGCCTTGTGGGTGATGTAGCCGGTTTCGTTGGACGAGGCCGAGGCGCACAGCATGCCGGAGCTGGTCCAGCGGTTCACCGTCTTGCCGTCGGCGTTGGTGGTCTGGAAGTTGGCGTCGCGGTCGGCCTTGAGCAGCTTGGCGATGCGGTCGAGCGCCTCGTCCCAGCCGATGCGCTTCCACTCGGTGGCGCCTGCCTCGCGCACCTCGGGGTACTTCAGGCGGTTGGGGCTGTGCACGAAGTCGAGCAGGCCCGCGCCCTTGGGGCACAGCGTGCCGCGGTTCACGGGGTGGTCGGCATCGCCCTCGATGTGCAGGATGTCGGACACCACGTTCTTCGCCTTGTCGCCCAGGCTGTACATGATGATCCCGCAGCCCACCGAGCAGTAGGGGCAGGTGTTGCGCGTCTCGGTGGTGCGCGCGAGCTTGAAGTTGCGGGCCTCGGCCAGCGCGGCGGTCGGCGAGAAGCCGAGCGCCACGATGCTGGAACCGACCAGCCCCGCGCTGCTCACGCGGAAGAATTGCCGGCGGTTCATGTCCATGACGTGACCTCCTGCAGCGGTGAAGTGGGGTGTTTCATCGGGAGCTTCTTCTTTGCGTGGGGAAAGCTGGAGGCGGCGAACCGCGCTACTTGGGCGCGGTGCCGTCGCCGCCGCTCGGGGAGGGCGCCGCGCCGCCGGAGGAGCCGCCGCCGTTCGGGCCGCTCATGCCACCGACGGCTGCGCCGCCTTCGGAGGGGCCCTTGTGCGAGGCGGAAGCGTCGACCTTGTCGCCGGAGTCGGCGGGTTTGATGCCGGCCGGGCTGGCGCCCGAAGGCGCGGTGGCAGGCGCACTCGCGGCCATGCCGGTCGTGGGCTTCGGGTCGCAGGCACTCAGGATCAAGCACGCGGCCAGGCAAAGGCCGACGGCTGGCAGGCGCTGGGAACGAGGCATCGACACTCCTTCGTGGGAAAGGCGATCGGACCGCGGATTGTTGGTGTGTCCCCGCGGCCACCCATTGAATGTTCGGTGTTCCGGGGCGGGGATGTTTTTTTGCATCATGCGACAGCGCCTTGATGCGATCAAGTAGGCCAAGGCCGGCAATCACCCCGCAATAACCCTTGAATGCCGCCGTGTGGGGGCCTCTGGGCTATCGTCGCGGCCATGAATGCCTCCCTCCGCCTGGGTTGGCGCACGCTCTGGCGCGACCTGCGCGCCGGCGAGTTGCGCCTGTTGATCGTCGCCGTGCTGCTGGCCGTGGCCGCGCTGACGGCCGTCGGCTTTTTTGCCGACCGCCTGCAGGGCGGACTGAAGCGCGATGCGCGCCAGCTGCTGGGCGGCGACGCGGTGGTGGTCAGCGACAACCCCACGCCCGAGGCCTTCATGGCGCAGGCGAAGTCGCTGGGCCTGGAAGGCACCGGCACCTACGGCTTTCCGACCATGGCGCGGGCCGAGGACGCGCAGGGCGGCGCCAGCAAGCTGGTGGCATTGAAGGCCGTCGCGCCGGGCTACCCGCTGCGCGGCAGCCTGCAGACCTCGACCACGCTCGACGGCGCCGGCGCGGTCACGCGCGACATTCCGTCGGCCGGCGAGGTGTGGGTCGATGCCTCGCTGCTCGACTCGCTCGGCCTGAAGGTCGGCGACACGCTGCTGCTGGGCGACGCCGGCCTGCGCGTGGGCCGCGTCATCACGCTGGAGCCGGACCGCGGCGCCGGCTTCATGAGCTTCTCGCCGCGCGTGATGCTCAACCAGGCCGACGTGGCGCGCACCGCGCTCGTGCAGCCGGCCAGCCGCGTGGGCTACCGCTATGCGGTGGCCGGCAACGACGTGGCGGTGAAGCGCTTCACCGACTGGGCCGACGCCTCCATCAAGAAGGGCGAGCTGCGCGGCGTGCGGCTCGATTCCTTCGAGAGCGGCCGCCCCGAGATGCGCCAGACGCTGGACCGCGCCGAGAAATTCCTCAGCTTGGTGGCGCTGCTGGCGGCGCTGCTGTCGGCCGTGGCCGTGGCGCTGGCCGCGCGCGGCTTCGCGGCCAGCCACCTGGACGACTGCGCCATGCTGCGCGTGCTGGGCCAGAGCCAGCGCACCATCGCCATGGCCTATGCCTTCGAATTCGCGGTGATCGGCCTGGTGGCCAGCGCGCTGGGCGTGGCCATCGGCTTCGCGGTGCACTACGTGTTCGTGCTGCTGCTGGCCGGCCTGGTCGAGACCGCGCTGCCGGCCGCCACGCTGTGGCCCGTGGCCTTCGGCCTGGGCATGGGCCTCACGCTGCTGTTCGCCTTCGGCCTGCCGCCGGTGCTGCAGCTGGCCAAGGTGCCGCCGCTGCGCGTGATCCGGCGCGACGTGGGCGGGCTCAAGCCGGCGTCGCTGGCCGTGCTGGGCGTGGGCGTGGCAGGCTTCGCGGCCTTGCTGATGGCGGCCAGCAGCGACCTCAAGCTGGGGCTGATCGCGGTCGGCGGTTTCGCGGCCGCGGTGGCCGTGTTCGCGTTGCTGAGCTGGCTGGCGGTGAAGGTGCTGCGCCGCAGCGTGAACGAAACCACCGCGCCGCGCTGGCTGGTGCTGGCCACGCGGCAGATCTCCGCGCGGCCGGCCTATGCGGTGGTGCAGGTCAGCGCGCTGTCCGTCGGGCTGCTGGCGCTGGTGCTGCTGGTGCTGCTGCGCACCGACCTGGTGGCCAGCTGGCGCAAGGCCACGCCGCCCGACGCGCCGAACCGCTTCGTCATCAACGTCATGCCCGACCAGAGCGACGCCTTCCAGAAGTCGCTGCGCGACGCGGGCGTGGCCAAGTTCGACTGGTACCCGATGATCCGCGGCCGCCTGGTCGCCATCAACGACAAGTCCGTGACGCCCGACGACTACGCCGAAGACCGTGCCAAGCGCCTGGTGGACCGCGAGTTCAACCTGAGCAACGCCACGCAGGCACCCGCGCACAACGGCATCACCGCCGGCAAGTGGACGCCCGGCGCGGCCGGCGAGGTGAGCGTGGAAGAGGGCCTGGCCGAGACGCTGGGCCTGAAGCTGGGCGACAGCCTGCGCTTCGACATCGGCGGCATGCAGAACGACGCGCGCGTCACCTCGCTGCGCAAGGTCGACTGGGGCTCGCTGCACGCCAACTTCTTCGTGATGTACACCGTGGCCTCGCTGGCCGACGTGCCGGTGACCTACATGGGCGCCTTCCGCGCGCCCGAGACCAGGGGCTTCGACAACGCCCTGGTGCGCAGCTACCCCAACGTGACCAACGTGGACATGAGCGCGACCATCAACCAGGTGCAGCGCGTGCTCGACCAGGTGATCCGCGCGGTCGAGTTCCTGTTCGGCTTCACGCTGGCGGCGGGCCTGGTGGTGCTGTTCGCGGCGGTGACGGCCACGCGCGAAGAGCGCGCACGCGAGTTCGCCGTGATGCGCGCGGTGGGCGCGCGCGCCAGCCTGCTGCGGCAGGTGCAGCGCGCCGAGCTGGTGGGGGTCGGGCTGCTCGCGGGCTTTCTTGCCAGCATCGTGGCTTCGGTGATCGGCTGGGCGCTGGCGCGCTACGTGTTCGAGTTCACCTGGACCGCGTCGCCGCTGGTGCCCGTTGCCGGCGCGCTGGCCGGCGCGGTGCTGGCGCTGGGCGCGGGCTGGTGGGGCCTGCGCGACGTGCTGCGCCGGCCCGTGGTCGACACGCTGCGGCGCGCGTCCGAGTAGCAACGCTCAGCGCGGGACAGCGCCGCGCAGTTTTTTTCTTCTGGGGTCGAGGCTGCGGGGTCGGGGATGCAATACATTCCCCGACCCCGTATTCAATTCAGAAGAGAACCCCTGCATGCGCTTGGCGTCATTCCAGATCACCAACTTTCGCTCGATCCACGACAGCGGCCTCATCGATTCCTCGCAGATCACGGCGATCCTCGGTCGAAATGACAGCGGCAAGTCGAACCTGCTGCGCGCACTGCACAGCCTGAACCCGGCCGAGGGCTTGGCCGAGCTGAGCCCCATCAAGGACTTTCCGCGCCACCGGCGCCTGGACGAGTGCACCGGCGACACGCCGGTCGTCTTCACGCGCTGGGCGCTGGACGACAGCGAGCAGGCCGCGCTGGCCGACATGCTTCCGCGCGCGGCCGGTGTGCGCCACGTCACCGCGAGCCGTGGCTACGGCGCGGCGCGCTCGGCCGGGCTCGAAGGGCTCGCGGCGCTGTCGCTCGACGTGAGCGACATCAAGGGCAAGGTGCGCAAGATCGTGCCGGCCGTGAAGGCCGCCGCCGAGAAGGTCGCGGAAGAGGCGAAGGCCGCGCTGGAGCAGGCGGCCGACACCTTCGACGCCGTGATGATCATGAGCCCCGACTACATCCGGTGGTCCGCCGGTGCGGTCGCGGCGGTGCAGGCATTGCGCCGTGCGCTGGCCGCGGCGGGCGCCGAGCTCAGCGACAAGCAGGACCAGATGCTGGCCGAGCTGGAAGACATGGCCCTGGCCATCGCCAACGACGCACCGGCGCTGGCCAGGGCGCAGGCCTGGGTGCTGGAGAAGCTGCCGCGCTTCGTCTACGTCGACGAGTACCCGGCGCTGCCCGGGCGCCAGAACATCGCCGAGTACCTGGGGCGCCAGGGCTGGGGCCAGCGCACGCCCGCGCAACGCAGCTTCGGCCAGCTGTGCAAGGTGGCGGGGCTGGATCCGCAACGGCTGCAGGATCTGCTCGAGAAGAACGACCTGGCCACCCGCAACCAGCTGGCCAACCGCGCCGGCGCGGTGGTCACGGCAGAGATCCGCCGGCTGTGGAAGGACCGGGCGTTGAAGGTGCGCTTCAACCTCGACGGGCAGCACCTGGACACGCTGGTGTCCGACCCGGGCGACGCCTACGAGGTGGAGGTGAACCTCGACGAGCGCAGCCGCGGCTTCCAGTGGTTCTTCTCGTTCTACGTCGCGTTCTTCGCCGACACCCAGGGCGGCCGGGCGCAGGACGCCGTGCTGCTGCTGGACGAGCCCGGGCTGCACCTGCACGCCCACTCTCAGGCCGACCTGCTGGCGCACTTCGAGAAAGACTTCGGCAGCCAGATTCTCTACACCACGCACTCGCCGTTCATGGTGCCCGTGCACCGGCCCGACGCGGTGCGCACGGCCAGCAGGAGCGAGCGCGCCGGCACCACGGTGAGCAATACGGCCGAGGGCGATGCGCGCACGCGGTTTGCGCTGACGGCCGCTCTGGCGCTGAGCCGGATGGCGGCCGAGCCTGCGCCGGTGGCCGTGCCCAGCCCGGCTGCGGCGGCGCCTGCATCCGCCCCGGCGGCGGTCGCAGAGCCGGCCTGATCCGCCGCGGCAGGGCTCAGGCGGTCAGGCCCGGCTGTCCGCCGCTTCCAGCCGCGCCATCGCCTGGTTCACCGCGCCCAGGCGCACGTCCTGGGTGCGCGAGGCCTCGACGATGGCTTCCATGATCTTCGAGGCCTGCTGCGCCGAGTGCTGAATTTCCTGCATCACGCGGCCCGACTCCTGCACCTTTGCATTGCCGGTCTGCACGCGGGCCGCCGAAGCGGAGATCAGCCCGCTGATCTCGCGCGCGGCCGCCGCGCTGCGGTGGGCCAGGCTGCGCACCTCGCCGGCGACCACGGCAAAGCCGCGGCCCTCTTCGCCCGCGCGGGCGGCTTCCACGGCCGCGTTGAGCGCCAGCATGTTGGTCTGGAAGGCAATGCCGTCGATCAGCCCCACGATGTCGGAGATGCGCCGGGAGTCGGCCTGGATCTGCTGCATCGTCGTCATGGCGTCGGCCGAGGCGCTGGCGCCGTCGAGCGCAACCGTGGCAACCTGGCGGGTGTGGCTGTGCGCGTCGTCCGCCTGCGTGGCGCTCTGCTTGACCAGGTGCTGCAGTTCCTCGAACGCGCCCTGCACCATGCGCGTGGCTTCGAACCGTGCCGTGATGTCGGTGGCGTACTTGACCACCTTGAACGGCTGGCCCGACTGGTCCAGCACGGGGTTGTAGTTGGCCTCGATCCACACCGTGTTGCCTTCGCGGCCCACGCGCGCGAACTGGCCCTGGTGGAACTGCCCGCGCCCGAGGTGCTCCCAGAACGCGCGGTACGCGGCGCCCTGGCGCTCCTCGGCGCTCACGAACATGCTGTGGTGCTTGCCGACGATCTCGTGTTCGTGGCGGTAGCCCAGTGCGTCCAGAAAGTTGCGGTTGGCGCGCAGGATGCGGCCTTGCAGGTCGAATTCGATCACGGCCTGCGCCCGGCCGACCGCAGCCAGTTGGCTTTGCGTCTCGGCGTCGCGCAGCACCTGCTGCGAAATGTCCATGGCGTACTTGACGACCCGCACCACCTTGCCCGAGCCGTCGAGCACGGGGCTGTAGTTGGCTTGCAGCCACACCTCGCGGCCGTTGCCGGTGATGCGCCGGCAGCGCCCCACAAAGGCCTCGCCGCGCTGCAGCCGGCTCCAGAACTGCAGATAGTTCGGCGAACCCTGCTCGGTCGCGTCGACGAAGGTGCGGTGGTGCCGGCCCTTGAGTTCCCTCAGCGAATAGCCCATGAGCGCCAGGAACGGCTCGTTGGCATAGACCACGGTGCCGTCAGGCTCGAACTCGATGACCGCCTGGTTGCGGTAGAGCGACTGGAGCTGGCGGCGCGCGGAAACACGCGGACCCGACACAAGGGAGACCAGGGATGCGAAGAGGTTCATGACTCGAATCTGAGAACGATGGCATTACTCTACGCAGGCAAAGTCTGTCCGGATGTAAGAAATGTGCGCAATTTAATTGCGTAGCAGCCTATCTTTCAGAGGTCATCCGACCACCCGCTTCAGCGCCTCGAAGCAGGCCGGGTCGATGGCGGTGCCGACGCTCGCGGCCATCAGCGTGAGCGCTCCGGCGAGCGGAACCGCAGCGCGGTAGGGGCGCGTGGCGCAGAGCGCATCGAAGATGTCCGCGGTCGTGATGATGCGTGTCTCCAGCGGGATCTGTTCCGCCTTCAGCCCGCGCGGATAGCCCGTGCCGTCGAGCCGCTCGTGGTGGGCCGCCGCGATGCGTCCCAGGTCGCCGAAAGCGCCGATGCGCGACAGGATCGTTTCGGTGTGCTGCGCATGCCGCCGCACGGCGTCCCATTCGGCGCGGTCCAGCTTGCCGGGCTTGTCGAGCACCGCGTTGCTCACACCCAGCTTGCCGACGTCGTGCAGCAGTGCGCCGCGGCGCAGCCAGCGGCGGCGCGCGGGCGCCAGGCCGAACTCAAGGGCGATGTTGTCCACGCTGGCGGCCACGCGCGCGCTGTGGCCGGCCATGAACGGGCTCTTGCCGTCCACCACCTCGCCGAAGGCTTCGGCGATGTCATCGAGATAGCCGTCGTCCAGCGCGACCCGGCCCCTGGCCGGTTCCATCGCGAACACGCGGGCCTCCAAAGCCGGCGAAGCCAGGCGGTGCCAGAACAGCGGGTCGAGTGCGACATGGTCGAACGCCGCCACCAGCGACGGGTCGAACCAGGTGCCCGAGCGGCGGCGTACTTCATGAATGGCCAGGGGGGCGTGCCCCGCGCCATGGAGCACCTCCACCGCCTGCGACAGCAACGCGATGCGCGCATGCAGCGCAATGGCGTCGCCCTTGAGTTGTTGCGGCCGTCCGCTGCCGTCCCAATGTTCGTCCAGGCTTGCGATGCCTTGCGCCACCGGCTCGCCGAAGCGCAACCGCCGGGCGATGCCCGCGCCGCGCGTGCAGCGGGTGCGAATGAGCTCGTCCGCAATCAGCGGGCCGTTGCGCAGCACGTGCAGCAGCCCGCGCAGCCGGGCCGGCAGGCCGGCCTTCGAGCCGGTGTGCCTGAACACGAAGCGCAGCATGCGCGGCCAGCTGTCGCCGACCTCCTTGAACTCGCGCTTGAAGCGCAGGTCGTCGGTCATGTACAGCTCGGAAATGCGCGCGGCGTTGCTGCTGCAGCCCAGGTCCTTGAGAAGCACGGTGTAGTACAGGTCGCGCAACGACGCCTCGTCCAGGCCGATCTGCCGCCCGATGTTCATGCCGATCCAGCAGGCGCGCACGCAATGCCCCCTCGGCTGGCCCGAGGTGAGGTCCAGCGCGTGGCTCAGGGGCCCGATGAGTTCTGACAGCGCGAGGCCGCCGGCCGTGAACGCCTGCGAGTCCGGGAAGGCGTGGGAGGAAGGCATCTCCGTGTTATCGGCACGGCCGCCGGAAACTTTAAGCCTTAGTTCTCAATGCCGGTGGCGTCGCCGGCTGGCTTGAACATGTGCTCGCCCGCGAAATCCACGAACGCGCGCACCTTGGGCGAGAGCTGCCGGCTCGACGGCCACAGCGCGGAGAACTGGCCCTGGCGCACCAGGTGCGTGGCCAGCACACGCTGGAGTTCGCCGCGGCCCAGCGCATCGCGCGCCAGGAAGTCGGGCATGTAGGCCACGCCGAGGCCCGCGACGGCCGCGCCCAGCATGGCCTCCATGTTGTTGCACAGCAGGCCCGGCGGCAGCTGTTCGGGCAGGCCGGGCAGGTCCCATTCCTCGACCTTGCCGCCGGTGACGAACTTGTAGCGCAGGCAGGCGTGCCGCGCGAGGTCGGCCGGCACCAGCGGCACGCCGTGGCGCGCCAAATAGGCGGGCGACGCCGCCAGCACGAAATGGAACGGGCCGAGCCGGCGCGCGACCAGCTGCGAGTCGACCAGCTCGCCGCTGCGGATGGCCACGTCCACGCCTTCGGCGATCACGTCGACCAGCCGGTCGTTGAAGTCGAGGTCGAGCTCGATCTCGGGAAAGCGCGCCTTGAAGGCCGGCAGCACCGGCAGCAGGAAGCGATAGCCGATGGTCGGCAGGCTCACGCGCAGGCGGCCGCGCGGCGCGGCCACTGCGTCCTGCATCATGGCGCGCGCGTCGTCCAGTTCGTCGAGGATGCGGCGGCAGCGCTCGTGGAACATCGCACCCTCCTGCGTGAGCCGCGTGTGGCGCGTGGTGCGGTTGAATAGGCGCACCCCGAGCTGCTGTTCCAGCCGTGCGACGTTCTTGCCCACGGCGGAGGCCGAGATGCCCAGCAGCCGGCCGGCCTTGGCGAAGCTCAGGAGGTCCGCCGCGCGCACGAAGGATTCGAGTCCGCTGAAGCTGTCCATGGATTGGCAACCTTGGGTTGGGGGTCTGAGGATCAAAGGCGCCATTCTCATTCCATTGAATCCTTTTTATCTTTGCCCCTTCTTGTTCTTTCTGCGCGAAGGCGCTTTTTCGATGCTCTCGTCCTCCTCCAAGAACTGGCTGCTCGCCGCCGTCTGCCTGGCCGCGCTGGGCATGCCGCTGAGCTTCACCGGCCCGGCCGTGGTGCTGCCCGCCGTGCATGCCGCGCTCGGCGGCAGCCCGGTGCAACTGAACTGGGTGACCAATGCCTTCATGCTGAGCTTCGGCGCCACGCTGATGGCCGCCGGCGCGCTGGCCGATGCGTACGGCCGCAAGCGGGTGTTCCTGCTGGGGCTCGCGGTGATGGCGCTGGGCAGTGCGCTGCTGACGCTGGCGCCGGGCATCGTGGCCTTCGACCTCGCGCGCGCCCTGCAGGGGCTGGGCTCGGCCGCGGCCTTCGCGGCGGGCACGGCCGCGCTGGCGCAGGTGTTCGACGGCGCGGCGCGCATGCGGGCGTTCAGCCTCATCGGCACCGCGTTCGGCGTGGGGCTGTCGTGCGGTTCCGCGCTGTCGGGCTGGCTGGCCGTGGCGTTCGGCTGGCAGGCCGTGATGCTGGGCCCCGGGGCTGTCAGCCTCGTGGCGCTGTGCATGGCCGCGGCCTGCATGCGCGAGTCGCGCAATCCGCACGCGATGGGCCTGGACCTGCCGGGCACCATCACCTTCACCGCCGCGCTGAGCCTGCTCACGCTGGGCGTGCTGCAGGCGCCCGACAGCGGCTGGGGCAGCCCGTGGGTCGTCGGCCCGCTGGCGGGCGCGGCGCTGATGGGTGCGGCCTTCATCGCCATCGAGCGGCGCGTGGCGCACCCGATGCTCGACCTGACGCTGTTCCGCTTTCCGCGCTTCGTCGGCGTGCAGTTGCTGGCCGCGGCGCCGGCCTATGGCTTCGTGGTGCTGCTGGTGCTGCTGCCGATTCGCTTCATCGGGCTGGAAGGGCGCAGCGCGCTGGAGGCGGGCAGCATCATGTTCGCGCTGTCGGGGCCCATCCTCGTGGTGCCGACGCTGGCCGCGTGGCTGGCGCACCGGTTCTCGGCCGGTGCGATTTCCGCGGTCGGGCTGCTGGTGTGCGCGGCCGGGCTGGTCTGGCTGAGCCGCTGCGCGCCGGGCGCGCCGCTGCACGAACTGGCCGGGGCGCTGCTGCTGATCGGCGCGGGCATCGGCCTGCCGTGGGGCCTGATGGACGGGCTGGCCGTGAGCGTGGTGCCGCGCGAGCGCGCGGGCATGGCGTCGGGCATCTTCAACACGGTGCGGGTGGCGGGCGAGGGCATTGCGCTGGCGCTGGTCGGGGCGGGGCTCGCGGCGCTGGTGGCGGCGCAGCTGGGGCGCCTGGGCCATGACGCCGGGGCGTCGCAGGCGGCCCAGCGCATGACGACGGGCGACCTGTCGCAGGCGATGGCGTTGCTGCCCGGCATCGACCGCGCGGTGCTGCTTCAGGCGTACGGCGCTGCGTTCGGCACCTTGCTGTGCGTGCTGGCGGGGGTGACGGTGCTGACGGCGCTGGTGGTGTTCGTGTTCCTGCGCGGCGAGGCGCAGGCGCAAGAGGCGGCGGGGGCGTTGAAGTCGCCGGCTTGCTGAGGGGACGTCTTGCTCCTTCCCCTGACAGGTGAAGGCTGGGACGGGGGCACGCGGCCTTCGCAAAAGCCGCTGGTGTTTGACATGCCGCTTGCCCCCACCCCAGCCCTCCCCCGGAAGGGGAGGGAGCAAGGCAGGGTGTCACAAGGAAGCACTCGATCTTCCTGTCCAATAGCGGCATGGACCATTCACCGAACGCGCTCGCAGAGCGGCTGACCGAACTCGAGATCAAGTCCAGCTACGCCGAAGACCTGCTCGAGCAACTGAACATGACGATCTACCGCCAGCAGGAACAGATCGACCGGCTGATCCGGCAGGTTGCGCAACTGCGCGAGCAGAGCCAGAACGCGATGCAGGACGGCTCGGGGAGCAATCCTCGCGACGAGTTGCCGCCGCATTACTGAGGCGCAGGCTCGGCCGTGCGCACCGAGGCAGGCGCTCAGCCGTGCGCGTGCCAGAGCACGGCGAAGAAATGGCAGGTGCTGCCCGCGAGCACGAACAGGTGCCACACCGAATGCGCAAAGCGCACCTTGTTGTCGAACAGGAACACCACGGCGCCCGCCGTGTAGAAAAGCCCGCCTGCCACCAGCCAGCCCAGCCCTGCCGCCGACATGCGCTCGTACAGCGGCACGGCCGCCATCAGCGCCATCCAGCCCATCGCCACGTACAGCCCGGTCGACCACAGCGGATGCTGCAACCGGTTGAACAGCTTGGCGCTCACGCCCAGCACCGCGGCCGCGCAGATGGCGCCGAACAGCGTCCAGCCCAGCGGCCCGCGCAGCACGCCGAACAGGAAGGGCATGTAGCTGCCCGCGATGAACAGGTAGATGGCCGCGTGGTCCAGCCGGTTGAACCAGGCCTTGGCGCGGCCCATGGGCAGCGCGTGGTACAGCGTGGAAATCAGGTACAGCACGATCGCCGTGCCCGCGAACAGGCAGGCGCCGACCACGCCCGCGGCCTGCCCCTTCTGCGCCGCGCTGTAGACCAGCACGGGCAGCGAGGCGATGGCCAGCACCAGGCCCAGGCCGTGGCTCAGCGCGTTGAAGAGTTCTTCCATCGCCGTCTGGTCGCGTGCCGCCAGGAGGGTGCTGCGTGCCGCGGGTTGCGTCTGTGAAGGAGCTGTCATCGGTACCTCATGCGCGTGGGGTGGATGGGGGAGACGGGTTGCAAGAACCGCACCGTGCCGGCCTGGCCCGGCTCGGCCCGGCCCGGCCCGGCCTTATTTGACCTGCTGCTTGCCCAGCTTGCGCGCCAGCGTGCGCCGGTGCATGCCGAGCCTGCGCGCGGTCTCCGAGATGTTGAAGCCGGTCTCGGCCAGCGTTTCGTGGATGCGTTCCCATTCGAGCGTCTTGATCGAGGTGGAGCGGTTGGTCAGCTCCACCTCGGTGGTGCCGGCCGCACGGCCGAAGGCGGCCTCGATGTCGTCGGTGTTCGACGGCTTGGCCAGGTAGTGGCAGGCGCCCAGCTTGATGGCCTCCACCGCGGTGGCGATGCTGGCGAAGCCCGTGAGCACCACGATCAGCATCTTGGGGTTGTGACGGTGCAGGATCTGCACGCAGGCCAGGCCCGAGGCCTCGCCGTTGAGTTTCAGGTCGACCACCGCGTAGCCGGGCGACCTGGCGGCCAGCAGGGACTCGACCTCCACGAGGTTGGTCGCCTGCGCCACGCCGTAGCCGCGGCGCTCGAACGAGCGGCCGAGCGCGCGCGCGAAAGCGTCGTCGTCCTCGACGATCAGCAACTGGCGCTCAGCTTCGGTGTCTGTCATGGCCTTCCGATTCGATGGTTCCGCTCGCCGGGAGGGCGTCGTTCCCGACGAACGCGACGTCCTCTTCTTCCTCTTCTTCCACTTCTTCCTCTTCCAGCACGATCGCCGCCAGCGGCAGCGTGATCTTCACGATGGCGCCGCCCTCGGGCCGGTTGAGCGCCGCGACGCGTCCGCCCACCGTGCGCGCCACGTTGACCACCAGAAACAGCCCCAGGCCGCCGCCGGGGCGGCCCTTGCTCGACTGGTAGGGTTTGCCGAACTCCTTCAGGATGGCCGGCAGAAAGCCGGGGCCCGCGTCGGTGACGGTGATGGTCAGCGTGTCGGCGTCGTGCGCCGCTTCCAGGCGCAGCCAGTGCGGCGACGCCTCCAGTGCATTGTCGAGGACGTTGCAGATCATCTGCTTGAGCGCCGAGTCGGAGACCATGGGCAGGTCGCGGCCAAAGCGGTTGTCGTACTCGAAGTCCTCGATGGGGCGGGTGGTGCGCCATTCCGCGACCAGGGCGTCCAGGAAGGTGCTGACGGTGGTTTCCTCGGACGACTCGCCGCGCGCCTCGCCGGCCGACAGCAGGATGCCGCTCACGATGCTCTTGCAGCGCTGGATCTGCAGTTCCATTTCGGCCACTTCGGTCAGCAGTTCGGGGTCGGAGCTGAAGTGCGGCAGCCGGCGCCAGTCGCCCAGGATCACCGCCAGCGTGGCCAGCGGCGTGCCCAGTTCATGGGCCGCGCCCGAGGCCAGCAAGCCCATGCGCACGATGTGTTCTTCTTCCGAGGCGCGCTGGCGCATGTCGGCCAGCCGCGCATCGCGCGCGCGCAGGTTGCGGCTGATGCGCGTGATGAAGATCACCAGCAGCGCCGCGTTCAGCGCAAAGCACACCAGCATGCCCTGGATGTAGGGGCTCCACAGGCCGCGGTCGTGGTCCAGCGGCAGCGCGAGCGGGCGCGAGAACAGCGCCAGCAGCGCAAAGCAAAGGCTGGTGATGACTACGATGGTCCAGATCGACCAGGGCTTGAGCAGCACCGCGCCCAGCGTCACCTGCAGCAGGAACAAGAACACGAAGGGGTTGGTCGCGCCGCCGCTCAGGTAGAGCTGCGCCGTGAGCGTGGCCACGTCGATCAGCAGCGCCAGGAACAGTTCGCCGTTGGTCACGCGCCGGGGGCTGCGCGAGCGCCACAGGCTGACCATGTTGAAGAGCGCCAGGCAGGTCAGCACCTGCAGCATGTGGTCCAGCGGCAGCCGGATGGCGAAGCCGTAGTGCACCAGCAAGATGGTGACCACCTGCCCGACCACGGCGAACCAGCGCAGCTGGATCAGTTGCAGCATGTTCTGGTGGCCAGTGGCGTTGTCCAGGGTCGAGAACCCGACGCGGGGGGCAGGCAGCTCGCCCGCGACAGCCTCGGTCGTGGCGAACATCTTGGGTGGGGTGGGCGTCGGCATGGCCTGCATTTTCGCCGCACCCTCGGGGCTCACTCCGGTGACCCTCGGCGCTTCTCGTCGCGCCAGACGAACCACGCCGCGCCCAGCACCATCAGCGCCAGGCCGTACCAGGTGAAGGCATAGACGGCGTGGCTGTTGGGAAAGGCGATGACCGTCAGGCCGCCGGCGGGCCATGCGGGTGTGTCGGTGGACGGCGCTGCCTGCGCCGGTGCCCCCTCGGCATCGATGAAGTAGGGCGCCACCTTCGTCAGGCCGCGCGCCGCGGCAATGGCCTGCACGTCGCGCGAGAACCAGCGGTCGGCCGCGGGGTCGTTCTTGCGCAGGAAGCCGCCGTTCGGCTCGGTGAGGCGCAGCAGGCCGTTGACGGTCGTCTCGCCCTGGGGCTCGGGGGTGGTGCGCGCCTGGCGTTCACGCGCTTCGGGTGGCACGAAGCCGCGGTTGACCAGCACCGTGGTGCCGTCGGCGGCCTTCAGCGGGGTGAGCACCCAGAAGCCGGCGCCGAGCCGGGTGCTGGCCTGCACCAGGGTCTCTTTGTCGTGGAGGAAGGTGCCGGCGATGCGAAGGTGCCGGTACTCGTCGTTCGCCGCGCTGATGGCGGGCCATTCGCCTTGCCCCGGGGCCGCGGAGGCCGGGGCGTGCACGCGCCGGTCGACGCGGGCGATGAGATCGAGCTTCCAGGCCCGGCGCTCGACTTGCCAGGTGCCGAGTGCGAAGAACCCGGCGAAGGCGATGATGCCGAAGACCGCCAGCGCCACCCGCGCGGCGGCCGAACGCTGGCGGACTGCCGGCACTGCCATCAGGGCATGTTCTTCATGTCGTGCATGGACGGCATCATGTTGGTGTTCATGTGGTACATGACCCACAGCGAGCCGGCCAGCGTGATGACCACGACCACGATGGTGAAGATGAGTGCCAGCAGGTTCCAGCCGCCTTCGGACTTGGCGTCCATGTGCAGGAAATACACCATGTGCACCACGATCTGCACCACGGCGAAAGCGAGGATGACCAGGGCGGTGGTGTTGGGCTTGTCGAACACCTTGGCCATCACCAGCCAGAACGGAATGGCGGTCAGGATCACGGCCAGCACGAAGCCGGTCATGTAGCCCTTGAAGGTGCTGTGGCTCACGGGACCGTCGTCATGGTCGTCGTGGCCATGTGCGCCGTGGCCGGCGTTGTCGATATGCGCGCTCATTGCAGCGATCCCATCAGGTACACGAAGGTGAAGACGCCGATCCAGACCACGTCCAGAAAGTGCCAGAACATCGACAGGCACATCAGGCGGCGGCGGTTGGCGGCGGTGAAGCCGTGCTTGGGCAGCTGCACCATCAGCACGATGAGCCAGATGATGCCGAAGGTCACGTGCAGGCCGTGGGTGCCCACCAGCGCGAAGAACGACGACAGGAAGGCGCTGCGCTGCGGGCCGGCGCCTTCGTGGATCAGGTGCGCGAATTCATACAGCTCCAGGCCGATGAAGCCCGCGCCCAGCAGGCCGGTGATGGCCAGCCACACCAACACGCCGCCCATGCGGCGCTGCTGCATCTGCAGCATGGCGAAGCCGTAGGTGATGGACGACAGCAGCAGCAGCGAGGTGTTGATCGCCACCAGCGGCAGGTCGAACAGGTCGGCGCCCGAAGGGCCGGCCGCGTAGCTGCGGCCCAGCACGCCGTACACCGCGAACAGGCACGCGAAGATCAGGCAGTCGCTCATCAGGTAGAGCCAGAACCCCAGCAGGGTCCCGTTCTCCGGATGGTGGTCTTCGTTGCGGACGTTGAACAGCTCGAAGGTGGGCACGCTCGCGGCGTTGCCCACGGTGTTCGTGTGGCTGGAGGGGAGGGTGGTGCTGTTAGACATGGGCAGCCAGGAGGCGCGTGCGCGCGTCTTCGGTGCGAACCACTTCATCCGCGGGGATGTGGTAGTCGCGCTTGTAGTTGAAGGTGTGGACGATGATGGCGACCAGCATGGCGACGAAGCTCACGCCGGCCAGCAGCCACATCTGCCAGATCATGGCGAAGCCGAGCACCGCGCTCAGTGCGGCGATGACGAAGCCGGCGGCCGTGTTCTTCGGCATGTGGATCGGGCTGAAGCCGTCCAGTGCGCGCTGGTAGCCGCGGGCCTTCATGTCCGACCAGGCGTCGTTGTCATGGATGCGCGGGGTGAACGCGAAGTTGTAGGCCGGCGGGGGCGACGAGGTCGACCATTCGAGCGTGCGGCCGTCCCATGGGTCGCCCGTGGTGTCGCGCAGCGAATCGCGGCGGATGTAGCTCACCACCAGCTGGATGATGAAGCACGCAATGCCCAGTGCGATCAGCACGGCGCCGAAGGCGGCGACCTGGAACCAGATCTGCAGCGACATGTCCTGGAAGTGGCTCATGCGGCGCGTGACGCCCATCAGGCCGAGCACGTACAGCGGCATGAAGGCGGTCCAGAAGCCGACGATCCAGAACCAGAACGAGCACTTGCCCCAGAACGGGTCGAGCTTGTAGCCGAAGGCCTTGGGGAACCAGTAGGTGATGCCCGCCAGCATGCCGAACAGCACGCCGCCGATGATCACGTTGTGGAAGTGGGCGATCAGGAACAGGCTGTTGTGCAGCACGAAGTCGGCCGGGGGAACCGCCAGCAGCACGCCGGTCATGCCGCCGAACACGAAGGTGATCATGAAGCCGATGGTCCACATCATGGGCAGCTCGAAACGGATCCGGCCGCGGTACATGGTGAAGAGCCAGTTGAAGATCTTCGCCCCGGTCGGGATCGAGATGATCATCGTCGTGATGCCGAAGAACGAGTTCACGCTGGCGCCGGAGCCCATGGTGAAGAAGTGGTGCAGCCACACGAGGTACGACAGGATGGTGATCACCACCGTGGCGTACACCATCGAGGCGTAGCCGAACAGGCGCTTGCCGGAGAAGGTGGAGACCACTTCCGAGAAGATGCCGAAGGCCGGCAGGATCAGGATGTACACCTCGGGGTGGCCCCAGATCCAGATCAGGTTCACGTACATCATGGCGTTGCCGCCCATGTCGTTCGTGAAGAAGTTGGTGCCGACGTAGCGGTCGAGCGACAGCAGGGCCAGCACGGCGGTCAGCACCGGGAAGGCGGCGACGATCAGCACGTTGGTGCACAGGGCGGTCCAGGTGAAGACGGGCATCTTCATCATGGTCATGCCGGGCGCGCGCATCTTCACGATGGTCGCCAGCAGGTTCACGCCGGAGAGCAACGTGCCTACCCCCGCTATCTGCAATGACCATATGTAGTAGTCGACCCCCACGTCGGGGCTGAAGATGATGCCCGACAGCGGCGGGTATGCCAGCCAGCCGGTCTTGGCGAATTCGCCGACGAACAGCGACGCCATCACGAGGCCGGCGCCGAAGGTGGTCATCCAGAAGCTGAAGTTGTTCAGGAACGGGAAGGCCACGTCGCGCGCGCCGATCTGCAGCGGCACCACGAAGTTCATGAGGCCCGTGACCAGCGGCATCGCCACGAAGAAGATCATGATCACGCCGTGGGCGGTGAAGACCTGGTCGTAGTGGTGCGGCGGCAGGAAGCCGGCGTTGTCGCCGAAGGCCATCGCCTGCTGGGCGCGCATCATCAGCGCGTCGGCAAAGCCGCGCAGCAGCATCACCAGGCCCAGGATGATGTACATGATGCCGATCTTCTTGTGGTCGATGCTGGTGATCCAGTCACGCCACAAGGGGCCCCACAGCTTGAAGTACGTCAGGGCGATGAGGACGGCGAGGCCGCCCAGCACCACACCGCCGAAGGTTGCGAGCAGGATGGGCTCGTGGAAGGGAATCGCCTCCCAGGAGAGGCGGCCGAAGACCAGCTTCGTGAGGTCGAGGTGTTCGAGCATCGTTATTCTTCGGTAGTGCACATTGCCGTGACGTACTTACGCTTCGGCGAATTGATGTTGTCGGGCTGCCAGGGTTGCATGGTGGCCACGTTGAAGGCGCCGGGCTTGCCCAGTCCGCCGTCGGCATCGATGGCCATCATCTGCTTCATGCACATCTTGCTGCTGTCGACGCAGCGGTTCAGGATGGCGTCGTACAGGTCGGGCGCGACGCTCGCGTAGTGGCGCACCGGCTCGCGTTCGCTGGGCGCCTCGAGCTTCTGGTAGAGCGCGCGGCTGAGTTCGCCTTCGGTGCCGGTCTTGACCTTGGCGACCCACTGGTCGAAGTCGCCGTGGCTCAGGCCGTGGAACTTGAAGCGCATGCCCGAGAAGCCGGCGCCGCTGTAGTTGGCGGAGAAGCCTTCGAACTCGCCCGGCTTGTTGATGACCGCGTTCAGCTTGGTCTCCATGCCCGGCATGGCGTAGATCTGGCCGGCCAGCGCGGGAATGAAGAAGGAGTTCATCACCGAGGAGGCCGTGATCTTGAACAGGATCGGGCGGTCCACCGGGGCGGCCAGCTCGTTCACCGTGGCAATGCCCTGCTCGGGGTAGATGAAGAGCCACTTCCAGTCGAGCGCCACCACTTCGACCACCAGCGGTTGCGTGTCCGCGGGAATGGCGCGCTGGGCGTCGATGCGGCGCAGCGGCTGGTAGGGGTCCAGCGTGTGGGTGCTGATCCAGGTGATCGCGCCGAGCGCGATGATGATGAGCAGCGGCGCCGCCCAGATCGCCAGCTCGAGCTGGGTGGAGTGGTCCCAGTCGGGGCTGTAGACGGCCTCCTTGTTCGACTGGCGGTATCGCCAGGCGAAAAGAATGGTCAGGGCGACCACCGGGATGATGATGATCAGCATCAGCACGGTGGAGACGACGATGAGGCGTCCCTGCTGATGGGCGATGTCGCCGGAGGGGTTCATCAACACCGTGTTACAGCCGGCCAGGAGGGCGACTGGAAGCAGCAGGAGTGATCGGCGAAGGTTCTTTAGGATGTGCATGCCGTGGGGAAAAGAGGTGCAGGGTCGGCGCAAAATGACCCCACAATCTACGCCGTGAGACGGGTTTTGCCTATTGGACGTTTTGTCCTATGGCGGTAAACGTGTTTCAGTGAGACGCTACAGGTTGTCCATGATCCTTATGTGTCGCGCGCCCCCGCGACATTCGAAATACAGCAAGCAATGACGACGTCCAGCATCACTCCGCCAGGCGCCCATCCGCAGCCGAGCTCGCCTGAACGCGACGCCCGCCCGGGTGACGACCACTCGCACATCGCCCCCGGCGAAATCGCCGTCGGCGTGATCATCGGCCGCGCCTCCGAATATTTCGACTTCTTCGTCTACGGCATCGCCTCAGTGCTGGTGTTCCCGGCGGTCTTCTTTCCGTTCGAGCAGCACCTCGAAGGCGTGCTGTACTCCTTCCTGATCTTTTCCTTCGCGTTCATCGCGCGTCCGTTCGGAACTGTCATCTCGATGGCCATCCAGCGACGATTCGGGCGGGAAGCCAAGCTGACGCTGGCGCTCTTCGTGCTGGGCACGTCCACGGCGGGCATCGCGTTCCTGCCCGGCTATGCCAGCCTGGGCTTCACGGCCATCGTGCTGCTGTCGGTGTTCCGCTTCGGCCAGGGCCTGGCGCTCGGCGGCTCGTGGGACGGCCTGCCGTCGCTGCTGGCGCTGAACGCACCGGCCAACCGCCGCGGCTGGTACGCCATGCTGGGCCAGCTGGGCGCGCCCATCGGCTTCTTCATTGCCAGCGCACTGTTCGCCTATCTGTATTCGAGCCTGCCGCGCGAGGACTTCCTCGACTGGGGCTGGCGCTACAGCTTCTACGTGGCCTTCGCGATCAACGTGGTGGCGCTGTTCGCCCGCCTGCGCCTGGTGGCCACCGAAGAGTATTCGCGCCTGCTCGAAGAGCGCGAACTGCAGCCCACCAGCGTGGTCGAGCTGGTGCGCTCGCAGGGCAGCAACCTGCTGATCGGTGCCTTCGCCGCGCTGGCCAGCTATGCGCTGTTCCACCTGATCACCGTGTTCCCGCTGTCCTGGATCACGCTGTACTCCGACCAGTCGGTCTCCGAATTCCTGGTGGTGCAGATGATCGGCGCGGTGCTGTGCGCCGCCGGCATCGTGGCCTCGGGCCTGCTGGCCGACCGCATCGGCCGCCGCTTCACGCTGGGTGGCCTGGCTGCCGTGATCGCCGCGTTCAGCGGCTTTGCACCCACGCTGCTCGACGGCGGCCGGGTCGGCCAGGACATCTTCATCCTGCTGGGCTTCGTGCTGCTGGGCCTGTCGTACGGCCAGGCGGCCGGCGCCGTGACGTCCAACTTCGCCCCCAAGTACCGCTACGTCGGCGCGGCCCTCACGGCCGACCTGGCCTGGCTCGTCGGTGCGGCGTTCGCACCGCTGGTCGCGCTGGGCCTGTCGGCCCACTTCGGGCTGGCCTACGTCAGCATCTACCTGCTGTCGGGCGCCGTCGCCACGCTGGTGGCGCTGGGGCTGAACCGGGCGCTGGTGCGCGACTGACCGCCGGCACTGCCGCCACGTTTCTTTCAGAAGGGGCCTTTCGGCCCCTTTTTCATGAGGATGACCGGATGTTCGCCGCTGCAATTTTCGACATGGACGGGCTGCTCATCGATTCCGAGCGCCCCATCATGGCCGCCTGGATCGAGGCCGCCCGCACACTCGACATCGAGCTTTCGCACAGCCAGTACCTGCAGGTGGTGGGGCTGGCGATGTCGGAATCGCGGCTCATCCTGGCCGGGCTGCTGGGCGGCACCGAGGCCTACAGCCATGCCGTCGACCATGTGCGCCAGCGCCTGCAACTGGAGCGCTCGGACGGCACGCCGATGTTTCCCATCAAGCCCGGCGCGGCCGAGCTGCTGGGCGCGTTGCGCGCGCGTGGCGCGCGCTGCGCCGTGGCCTCGTCGTCCACCCGCGGGCAGATCGAGGCCTGCCTGGGCAGTCTCGGCGTGCTGCACCATTTCTCGGCCTTCGCGGGCGGCGACGAAGTGGCGCGTGCCAAGCCCGATCCGGCGCTCTACCTGCTCGCGGCCGAGCGCCTGGGCGTGGACCCGGCGGAATGCATTGCCTTCGAGGACAGCGAGAACGGCGCCAAGGCCGCGCTGGCCGCGGGCCTGCGCGTGGTCGTGGTGCCCGACCTGAAGCACCCGCCCGCGGCGATCGTCGAGCGGGCGTTCCATGTGCTCGAGTCGCTCAACGACGCGGTGCCGCACCTGCCTCGCTGGTTTCCGGCGGAGGCGGCGAGGCTGCCGTGATCAGGTGCGGCACGCGCCTTTCTTGAAAAGCCGGCCGCAACCCGCGCGATTCAGAGCACTTCGTCGCGCAACTGCGGAAACACCTTCGATACCTTGGCGAGCAGGTAGTCGCCGTAGCGCCCGCTGAAGGCGTGCACGTTGGCGCGGTCCCAGCGCTCGGCGCTGTCGTCGCGCGCCTGGGCCCCCTTGACGCCTTCGAGGCCCTCGATGCGCTGCACGCGCGCGTCGAAGTTCGGGTCGAAGAACAGCGGGAACGACAGCCGGTCGTGGCCCGAGGTGTTGCGCTTGACCCGGTGCGGCGTCGATCTGTACAGCCCGCCGGTCATGCGGTCGAGCATGTCGCCGATGTTGCAGACGAACGAGCCGGCAACGGGCGGCGCGTCGACCCAGCCGCCCGGCGTGTGCACCGCGAGGCCGCCGATGTGGTCCTGGTGCAGCACGGTCAGCAGCCCGTAGTCGGTGTGCTCGCCCACGCCCCATTGCACGTCGAGGCCTGCGGGCGCGGGCTGCGTCGGGTAGTTGAACAGCCGGAACAGGATGAGCGGATCGGCCGTGTAGCGCTCGGCGAAGTAGGCCGCAGGGAGGCCCAGGCTCAGCGCAATGCCTTCCATCAGCCGGTGGCCCAGTTGCGTGACCGCCGCCATGTAGTCGAGGATGGTTTCGCGAAAGTCCGGCAGGTCGGGGAACAGGTTGGGCCCATGCACCGGCGTCTTCGCCAGCACCCGCGGGTGGGTGGCGGGCAGCTCGGTGCCGAGGTAGAGGCCTTCCTTCCAGTCGGGCCGGCCCGAGGTCAGCTCGCCGCCGAGCGGAAAGTAGCCCCGCCACGCACGACCGCCCAGCGCCATGCGCCACCGCATCTTGGTGTCCTCCGGCAGCGCGAAGAAGCGGTGGCTCAGGTCTTCGAGCCGCTGCACCAGCGCCGCATCGACGCCGTGGCCCGTCACATAGAAGAAGCCGTGCGCGCGGCAGGCCGCGCCGATCTGCGCGGCCACCGCGTCGCGGCCGGACGTGCCCGCTATTAGGGGCGCCACGTCGATGAGAGGGAGGGATGCGAGGTTCGTCATGCGTCGCGTGCAAAAGGGGAGCGGATGTCGGACAGGAACTGCTGCGCGCGCGGATGCTGCGGGCGGTTGAAGAAGTCGTCGGGCGTGGCGCGCTCCAGCACCTTGCCTTCGTCCATGAACAGCACGCGGTCGGCCACTTCGCGCGCGAAGCCCATCTCGTGCGTGACGCAGACCATGGTCATGCCGTCGCGCGTGAGGTCGCGCATCACCAGCAGCACCTCGCCGACCATCTCGGGGTCGAGCGCGCTGGTGGGCTCGTCGAACAGCATCAGCGGCGGCTGCATGGCCAGCGCGCGTGCAATGGCCACGCGCTGCTGCTGGCCGCCCGAGAGTTCGCTCGGCCACGCATCGGCCTTGTTGGACAGGCCCACGCGGTGCAGCAGCGCCATCGCGCGCTCGTCGGCCTCCTTGCGCGACAGGCCGCGCAGCTGCATCGGCGCCATCGTGCAGTTCTGCAGCACCGTGAGGTGCGGGAACAGGTTGAACTGCTGGAACACGAAGCCGATGCGCGAGCGGAAGGCGTTCACGTCCAAGCCGCTCGCGTGGATGTCCTGGCCGTCGACCACGATGCGGCCCGACTGGATCGGCTCCAGCCGGTTGAAGGTGCGGATCAGCGTCGACTTGCCCGAGCCCGAGGGGCCGCACACGACCACCACCTCGCCCTTGTGGATGGTCTCGGTCACATCGACCAGGGCGTGATAGCTGCCGTACCACTTGTTGACTTTGTCGAGTTCGATCATGCGGTCACCTTGGCGGTGGCGGTGGAGATGCCGCGGCGCGCGAGCCGGCGTTCCAGCCAGTAGGCGAAGCGCGACAGGCCGAAGCAAAGAATGAAGTACGTGCCGCCCAGGATCAGGTAGATCTGGGCCGGCTTGGTGAACACCTGCGTGTTGATCTGCGTGGCGATGAACGACACCTCGGCCAGTCCGATGATGTAGCCCAGCGAGGTCTCCTTGATGGTCGAGACGAACTGGTTCACCAGCGAGGGCAGCATGCTGCGCAGCGCCTGCGGCAGCACCACCAGGCGCATCGCGCGGCCGTAGCCCAGGCCCAGCGCGCGGGCGGTTTCCATCTGTCCGCGCGGCAGGCCCTGGATGCCGGCGCGCACGATCTCCGCGAGGTAGGCCGCATCGAAGATGACCAGCGCGATCAGCATGGTGGTGAACTGGTCGGTCTTCACGCCGGTGACGCTGGGCAGGAAGAAGTAGGCCCAGAAGATGACCATCAGCAGCGGCACCCCGCGCACCACGAACACGAAGCCGGTGACCGGCCAGCGCAGCCAGCGCCACGGGCTCACGCGCGCCAGGCCCAGCAAGATGCCCAGCGGCAGTGCCAGCACCAGGCCGCACGAGGCCAGCAGCAGCGTGAGCACCAGCCCGCCGAGCGGGCCGTTGGGGTACTGCCCGATGAGGAAGTACACCCAGTAGTCGTTGATGATTTCGATCATCGGCAATGGCCCCCACGCTCGGCACCGCGTGTGCTCGCTGCCCCCCGAGGGGGCCGCTCGCGCCTTGGGGCGGCCCGGCGTCGCTCGAACGCCGTCATATCGTCCTCACCGGAAAGCGGTGTTGGTACCACGTGGCCAGCCCCGTGATGACCAGCGACACCGTCAGGTATGCCGCGCTCGCGAACGCGAAGGACTCGAAGCTGCGAAAGGTCGCGCTCTCGACCTGGCCGGCCTGGTACATCAGCTCGGCCACGCCGATCACGGTGGCGATGGAGGTGTTCTTCCACAGGCTCAGTGTCTGCGAAATGAGTGGCGGCACCGTCACGCGCAGCGCCTGCGGCAGCACCACGCGGCGCATGGTGGCGAGGTAGCTGAAGCCCATGGCGCGGCCCGCCTCGAACTGCACGGTGGGAATCGCGCGGATGCCGCTGCGTATGTCTTCCGCCATGAAGGCCGCGGTGTAGAGCGCGAGCGCGATGATGGCGCTGTAGGCCTCGATGTGGCCCGCATAGAGCCATTGCTTGATGCCCTCAGGCAGCAGCTCGGGCGCACCGAAATACCAGAACAGCATGTGGGCGAGCAGCGGGATGTTGCGTATCGACTCCACGTAGGCAAAGCCCAGCCAGCGCAGCGGCGCGAAGGGCGACAGCCGCAGCATGGCCACCACCAGCGCGATGGGCAGGGCCAGAACCAGCGCGGCCACGAGCAGCTGCAGCGACAGCAGCAGGCCCGCGACCAGCATGTCGTGGTACTTGCCGGTGAGCAGCAAGGAATAGTCGAACAGGGGCATGGGGGGCGACAGTATCACTGCCGCGTGGGGGATTCGCTCCCTCCCCCGCTGGGGGAGGGTTGGGGTGGGGGCACGGCGGCGGCTGTTACGGCGCGGCGCCTATATGGAGGCCGCGTGCCCCCATCCCGGCCTTCCCCCAGCGGGGGAAGGAGAAAGACCGAAGACCGGGGGTCAGTCGATCTTGTCGCTGTCGAGCTTGAAGTCGCGCGTCTGGAAGCCCGAGGCCGTCGTCGGCCCGTACCACTTCACGAAGATCTTCTGCGCCTCGCCCGACTTCTCGAGCTCGCGCAGCGTGTCGTCCACCACTGCCTTCAGGCCGCTCTCGCCCTTCTTGATGCCGATGGCCAGCGCCTCGGTGCTCAGGTTCTGCTTGAGGACCACGTACTGCGCCTTCTGCGGGCCCAGCTTGGCGTAGCTGCGCAGCAGCGCCGCCTCGTCGTCCACGTAGCCCACGCCCTTGCCCTGCTGCAGCGCCTGGAAGGCCTGCTGGCTGGTGTCGAAGGTCACGACCTCGACGTTGGGCACCGCCTTGCGGATGTTGGGCTCCTGCGTGCCGCCGCGGATGGTCAGCACCTTCTTGCCCGCGAGCTGCGGCACCTCGGTGATGCCGCTGTCCTTCTTCACGATGGCCTTCTGGCCGGTGACGAAGGTGGTGAGCGAGAAGTCGATCTGCGCCTCGCGCTCCTTGTTGTGCGTGAGGCCGGCGGCCACCAGGTCCACATGGCCCTGCTGCAGCTCGGGAATGCGCGCGGCCACGGCAATCTGCTTGAGCACCGGCTTCACGCCGATCTTCCTGGCGATGGCGTTCACCAGGTCGACCTCGTAGCCGACGATCTGGCGCGTCTTCGGGTCGACGAAGGTCGCGGGCTCGTCGGTGCCGAGCACGCCGACGACCAGCTCGCCCTTCTTCTTGATGTCGGCCAGCTGGTCGGCGTGGGCGACGGTGCCCAGCAGCAGGGTGGACGCGGCGACGGCCGCGGCAATCAGGTTCAAGCGCATGTTCTTCTCCTTGAGGGATGGCAGGGCGAGACCATATCAATAAAACCTCAGATCATTAAATGGTCAATTCATATATCGACATGTGTGCGTGGCTATGAGGCCGGCGTGGGCCACGGCTGCCTCCTGCCTGTGTGGCTGCTGAAGGTGCCGCCGCCTGCCTGGGTTAAATTCGCGGCGCCCCACGCGCTGCGGCGCTCCTGCCGCTCTCCTGCGGCCTGCGTCCCGCGTCCCATCCAGCGAGCTCCCCATGATCATCAAACCCCGCGTGCGCGGCTTCATCTGCGTCACGACCCATCCCACCGGCTGCGAGGCCAACGTCAACCAGCAGATCGCCTACGTGAAGGCCCAGGCGCCCATCGCGGGCGGGCCGAAGAAGGTGCTGGTGATCGGTGCATCGACCGGCTACGGCCTGGCCGCGCGCATCACCTCGGCCTTCGGCTGCGGGGCCGACACGCTGGGCGTGTTCTTCGAACGCGCGGGCAGCGAGACCAAACCCGGTTCGCCCGGCTGGTACAACACCGCCGCCTTCCACCGCGCCGCCGCCGCCGAAGGCCGCTATGCGAAGAGCATCAACGGCGACGGCTTTTCCGACGCGGTGAAGCAGCAGACCATCGACACCATCCGCGCCGACCTCGGCCAGGTCGACCTGGTCGTCTACAGCCTGGCCGCGCCGCGGCGCACGCACCCGAAGACGGGGCAGGTCTTCAACTCGGTGCTCAAGCCCATCGGCAAGTCGGTGAACCTGCGCGGCCTCGACACCGACAACGAGACCGTGAAGGAGACCGTGCTCGAAGCGGCCACGCAGGAAGAAATCGACAACACCGTGGCCGTGATGGGCGGCGAGGACTGGCAGATGTGGATCGACGCGCTGCAGCAGGCCGGCGTGCTGGCCGACGGCGCAAGGACCACGGCCTTCACCTACCTGGGCGAGCAGATCACACACGACATCTACTGGAACGGCTCCATCGGCGCGGCGAAGAAAGACCTCGACCAGAAGGTGCTCGGCCTTCGCAAGACGTTGGCCGCGAAGGGCGGCGACGCGCGCGTGTCGGTGCTCAAGGCAGTGGTCACGCAGGCCAGCTCGGCCATTCCGATGATGCCGCTGTACCTGTCGCTGCTGTTCAAGGTGATGAAGGAGCAGGGCACGCACGAGGGCTGCATCGAGCAGGTGCACGGCCTGTATGCCGAGAGCCTCTACGGCAGCGCACCGCACATCGACGACGAAGGCCGTCTGCGCGCCGACTACAAGGAACTGGCACCCGATGTTCAGGCGCAGGTGCTGGCACTGTGGCCCCAGGTCACCAGCGAGAACATCCACGCGCTCACCGACTTCGCGGGCTACAAGACCGAGTTCCTGCGGCTCTTCGGCTTCGCGGTCGATGGCGTGGACTACGAGGCCGACGTGAATCCCGATGTGGAGATTCCGAACCTCGTGCAGGGCTAGCCAGCGCACAGAGGGATACTCCCGCCCATGCAGATTCAAGACAAGCCGCCCGCCGGCACGCCCTTCGAGTGGATCGGCGGCGAACCCAAAGTGGAGGCGCTGGTCGAGCGCTTCTACGACCTGATGGACCTCGAACCCGCCTACGCGCAACTGCGCGCCGTGCACGGCACCAGCCTGGACAACGCACGCCAGCGCCTGTTCTGGTTCCTGTGCGGCTGGCTCGGCGGCCCGCAGCACTACACCGACCGTTTCGGCCATCCGATGCTGCGCGCGCGCCACCTGCCGCAGAGCATCGGCGGGCACTCCATCGGCATCAAGGAGCGCGACCAGTGGCTGGCCTGCATGGACCAGGCCATGGGCGAGACGGGCGTGCCCGAAGACCTGCGCGAACGCCTGCGCGACTCTTTTTTCAAGACCGCCGACTGGATGCGCAATCGCGGCGAATGACCGACCCACAACGATTTCGAAAGACGCTTTCCTCATCATGAATTCCATCGTCATCATCGGCGGCGGCCACGCCGCGGCCCAGTTGTGTGCCGGCCTTGCGGAAGCAGGGCAGGGCGCGCGCGTGCACCTGGTCTGCGAAGAGGCCTGCGAGCCGTACCACCGCCCGCCGCTGTCCAAGGCCTTCCTGAAGAGCGCCGAAGAGGTCACGCAGCCGCACAAGGCCGCCGACTGGTACCGCGAAGCGGGCATCACGCTGCACCTGGGCGATGCGGCCGTGGCCATCGATCGCGAGGCGCACACCGTCACGCTGCGCTCCGGCGCGGTGCTGCCGTGGGAGCGCCTGGTGCTGGCCACCGGCACGCGGGCGCGCCAGATGCCCGACCTGAAGCCGGGTCTGGAAAACGTCGCCAGCCTGCGCGCCGCCGATGAAGCGCATCGCCTGCGCGCGCGGCTCGCCTCGGCCGAGCGGGTCACCGTGCTGGGCGGCGGTTTCATCGGGCTCGAAGTGGCGGCCACCGCCAAGGCGCTCGGCAAGTCGGTGCAGGTGATCGAAAGCGCGCCGCGCCTGCTGGGCCGCGCCGTGTCGCCCGAGCTGTCGGCGCACGTGCTCGCCACGCACCGCGCGGCGGGCATCGACATCGTGCTCGGCGCGCAGACCGGCGCGTTCGAGGTCGAGGGCGACCGGCTGTTGTCGGTGCAGGTCAACGGCGTGAAGCAGCCGGTCGACCTGTTGCTGCTGGGCATCGGCGCGGTGCCCGAGACCGCGCTCGCGCAAGCGGCCGGCATCGAATGCGCCGACGGCATCGTGGTCGATGCACAGATGCAGACCAGCGCGGCCGGTGTGCTGGCGGTGGGCGACTGCACACGCTTTCCCGACCGCCGTGCGGGCCGCGTGCTGCGGCTCGAATCGGTGCAGAACGCCAACGACCAGGCCCGCACGGCCGTCGCCACGCTGACCGGCGCGGGCCGCGATCATGATGCGGTGGCGTGGTTCTGGTCCGACCAGGGCGGCATGCGCCTGCAGATGGCGGGCCTGATGCCGGCCGAAGGCACGCCGGGCCTGACCAGCGTGCGCCGCCCGGGCCCCAAGCCCGAGGCGTTCTCGCTGTTCCACTATGTCGACGGGCAGCTCGTGTGCGTGGAGTCGGTGAACGCGCCGGTCGACCACATGATGAGCCGCAAGCTGCTCGAAGCGGGGCGCAGCCCGGATGCGGCGGCTGTGGCTGACGTGTCGGTGCCGTTGAAGAACCACTTGGCCTGAAGCCGCCGCGTCTTGCTCCCTCCCCCGCTGGGGGAGGGTCGGGGTGGGGGCTCGCCGGCGATCAAGACATCGCAGCCTGTGCAAAGGCCGCGTGTCCCCCATCCCCGTCTTCTCCCAAAGGGGGAAGGGGCGAGACTCAGCGCCGCACGGGCGCCAGCAGCACCACCAGCGCCCCCGCCCCGCCTTCGGCCGGCTTGGCCTGCACGAAAGCGATGACTTCGTTCTTCTGGATCAGCCAGCGCTGCGCCTTCGTCTTCAGCACCGGCTGCTTGCCCGGCGAGCCCAGCCCCTTGCCGTGCACCACGCGCACGCAGCGCAGCCCCTGCTTGTGGGCGGTGCGGATGAAGCCGCCGAGCGCCTCGCGCGCCTCGTCGCTGCGCAGGCCGTGCAGGTCGAGCTGCGCCTGGATGGACCATTCGCCCTTGCGCAACCGTGCCGTCACGCCGGTGCCGATGCCGGGGCGGCGGAAGCTCATGGCGTCGTCCACGTCGAGCAGCGTGGTCACGTCGAACTCGTCGGACAGCGACTCGCGCAGCACGCGCTGCTCGTCGAGCTGGTGCTGCACCGGGATGGGCGCGGGCCGATCGGGCGCGAGCGGCACCGACGCCTTGCGGCGCAGCGGCTCGGTGGCACCGATGGCGCGGGCGAACAGGTCTTTTTCGGCCGCGCGCCTGCGTTCGGCCGCGGCCTTGGCCGCCGCTTCGGCGGCCTCGCGTTCGCGCGTTTCGGCAAGCACGCGCTGCACCTGCTTCAGGTCGGCCAGGTTCTTGAGGGAGGGGGGACGCGGCGCCATCAGAGCAGCCCTTTCTCGGCCATCGAGAAACTCTGCCCGGGGCTCACGATGACGTGGTCGAGCACCCGCACGTCCACCAGGGCCAGCGCGGCGCGCAGCGTTTGCGTGAGCGACTCGTCCGCGCGCGAGGGCTCGATGCTGCCGCTCGGGTGGTTGTGCGACAGCACCACGGCCGCGGCCTGGTGGTGGATGGCGCGAGTGACCACTTCGCGCGGGTAGACGCTGGTCTGCGTGAGCGTGCCGCGAAACAGCTCTTCCAGCGCGATCAGGCGGTGCTGCACGTCGAGGAACACCACCGCGAACACTTCGTGGGGGCGCGAGCCGATGTGCAACTGCAGGTACTGCTTGACCGTATCGGGCGAATCGAACACCGCGCGTTCTTGCAGCCGCTCGCCCATGGCGCGGCGGGCCAGCTCGAGCACCGCGATCAGCTCGGAGCGCTTGGCGCTGCCGCCCATGCCCTTCACGGTCTTGAGCTCGTCGGGGCCGGTGTGCAGCAGGCCCGACAGGCCGCCGAAGCGTTCGAGCAACTGCTGCGCCAGCTGCAGCACGTTCTGGCCCGCCACCCCGGTGCGCAGCAGCAGGGCCAGCAGCTCGGCGTCCGCAAGCGCGGCGGCCCCGCGCGAGATGAGTTTTTCGCGCGGGCGGGCGGCGAGAGGGAGGTCCTTGAATGCCATGAAACCCTGGGTGAAACCTTGGCGGAGCCGGGTGGAAGTCCCGCTCCTTAAAATGAGGGCCAGTTTATCGGGACACCCACCTTGTCTTTGCCCACCTCTGATGCCCCCATGTCCCAAGTTGTGACTTCTGGCTCCTTCCTGACCCTGCATTACCGGCTGGCCGGCCCCGCGGGCGACATCATCAACACCTTCGCCGACAAGCCCGCGACCCTGTCGCTGGGCACCGGGGAGCTTTCTCCCGCCATGGAGCAGCGCCTGATGGGCCTGGAAGAGGGCACGCACGCCACCTTCGAGCTGCCCGCCGGCGAGGCCTTCGGCGAGCGCAACCCCGACATGCAGCAGTGGGTGGCCCGCACGCTGCTCGCGAAGATGGGCGACCCCGACGAGAAGTACGCCACGGGCGACGTGGTGCAGTTCCCCACGCCCGACGGCACCGGCAGCTACGCCGGTGCGGTGGTGGAGGCCAGCGACACGGCGGTGCGCTTCGACTTCAACCACCCGCTGGCCGGCCAGCCCGTCACTTTCGAAGTGAAGCTGATCGGCGTGCTATGAACCCGGCCATTTCCGAAGTCCTCCTTGCCGAGCCGCGCGGCTTCTGCGCCGGCGTCGACCGCGCCATCGAGATCGTGGAGCGCGCGCTGGCCAAGTTCGGCGCGCCGATCTATGTGCGCCACGAGATCGTGCACAACACCTACGTGGTGAACGAGCTCAAGGCCAAGGGCGCGATCTTCATCGAGGAGCTGTCCGACGTGCCGCCCGGCGCCACGCTGGTGTTCAGCGCGCACGGCGTGAGCAAGGCGGTGGAGCAGGAGGCGCGCGACCGCGGCTTCGAGATCTTCGACGCCACCTGCCCGCTGGTGACCAAGGTGCACGTCGAGGTGGCCAAGCTCGCGAAAGAGGGCTACGAGTTCATCATGATCGGCCACAAGGGCCACCCCGAGGTCGAGGGCACGATGGGCCAGCTCACGAGCGGCATCCACCTGGTGGAAGACGTGGCCGACGTGGCCAGGGTCTCGCCGGGCCAGACGGACAAGCTCGCCGTGGTCACGCAGACCACGCTCAGCGTGGACGACGCCGCCGAGATCGCCGCCGCCGTGCGTGCGCGCTTTCCGAAGGTGCGCGAGCCCAAGCAACAAGACATCTGCTACGCCACGCAGAACCGCCAGGACGCGGTGAAGATCATGAGCCCGCAGGTCGACCTGGTGATCGTGGTCGGCAGCCCCACCAGCTCCAACAGCAACCGCCTGCGCGAGCTGGCCGAGCGCCTGGGCACCGAGAGCTACATGGTCGATTCCGCCGAAGAGCTCCGGCCCGAGTGGTTCGAAGGCAAGGCCCGCATCGGCCTCACGGCCGGTGCCTCGGCGCCCGAAGTGCTGGTGAGCGAGGTGATCGACCGCGTGCGCGCGTTGGGCGCGGTGTCGGTGCGCAAGATGGACGGCATCGAGGAAACCATCAAGTTTCCGCTCCCCAAGGGCCTCAAGCTCGACGACATTCCCCCTCCCGGACACATCTCTTGAACGACACGACAACGAATCACTGGCGCTCTGAAATCGATAGCGCCGCCGCCAGGCTGGACGAACGTGCTGGCCACTTTTTGCGCCAAACCCCGCTGTGGAAGCTGCCGGTTGCCGCATTCGGCGTCGACGCGCGGGGCGCCGAGGTCTGGCTCAAGCTGGAGCACATGCAGGTCAGCGGCAGCTTCAAGGCGCGCGGCATGATGAACCGGCTGCTGGCCAACGACATTCCCGCCAGCGGCGTGGTCGTGGCCTCGGGCGGCAACGCCGGCATTGCCACCGCCGCCGCGGCGCAGGCGCTGGGCGTGCCTTGCCAGGTGTTCCTGCCCGGCGTGTCGCCCGAAGCCAAGCGCGCGCGCCTGCGTGCGCTCGGCGCCGAAGTGGTCGTGGTCGGCCAGTTGTACCCCGATGCGCTGGCCGCCTGCCTTGCGCGCCAGAAGGAATCGGGCGCCTTGCTCACCCATGCCTACGACCAGCCCGAAGTGGTGGCCGGTGCCGGCACGCTGGGCCGCGAAATCGAAGCGCAGGGTGGCCTGCCCGACGCGGTGCTCGTGAGCGTGGGCGGCGGCGGCCTCATCGGCGGCCTGGCCGGCTGGTTCGAGAAGCGCGCCCGCGTGGTGGCGCTTGAGCCCGAGAAGGCCCCCACGCTGTACCGCGCCCGCGAAGCCGGCGAGCCGGTCGACGTGGACGTGAGCGGCATCGCCGCCGATTCGCTGGGCGCGCGCCGCATCGGCAACATCGCCTGGGAGATCACGCAGCAGCAGGTCGAACACGCGCTGCTGCTGTCCGACGAAGCCATCCGCACCGCCCAGCAGTGGCTGTGGAAGGAGCTCAAGCTCGCCGTGGAGCCGGCCGCCGCGCTGCCGCTGGCGGCGCTGCAGACCGGCGCCTACGTGCCGCGCGCGGGCGAGAAGGTGTGCCTGATCGTCTGCGGCGCCAACGTCGACCCCGCCACCGTCGCCTGACAGCCCCAGAAACCCGAACTCTAGAATCGACCGATGCTCGACATCACCCTGCTCCGCAAAGACCTGGCCTCCGCTGTGGCCGGCCTCGAAAAACGCAAGAAGAACCAGCCCTACCTCGACGTGTCGGCGTTCACCGCGCTCGAGGCCGAGCGCAAGACCGTGCAGACCCGCAGCGAGGAAATCCAGGCGCGCCGAAACACGCTGAACAAGCAGATCGGCCCGCTCAAGGCCAAGGGCGAGTCCACCGACGCGCTGATGGCCGAAGTCAATGCGCTGAAGGCTGAGCAGGAGTCGCAATCGAAGCGCCTCGACGAGATCCAGCCCGAACTGCATGCGCTGCTGCTCGCCGTGCCCAACCTGCCGCACGCCAGCGTGCCGCTGGGCGAAGACGAGACCGGCAACGTCGAAGTGCGCCGCTGGGCCCCGCAAGGCGGTGCCGGCGCCAACGCCGTGCCCCTGGCCTTCGCACCCAAGGATCACGTCGACCTGGGCGCGCCGCTGGGCCTCGACTTCGAGATGGGCGCCAAGCTTGCCGGCTCGCGCTTCACCGTCATGAAGGGCCCGATCGCGCGGCTGCACCGCGCGCTGGCGCAGTTCATGATCGACACGCAGACCGAGAAGCACGGCTACACCGAGTGCTACGTGCCCTACATCGTCAACGCCGCCACGCTCAGCGGCACCGGCCAGCTGCCCAAGTTCGAGGGCGACCTGTTCGCCGCGAAGAAGGGCGGCCAGGACGGCGAGCCTGCGCCCGATCATTCGGCGCTGTACCTCATTCCGACCAGCGAAGTGCCGCTGACCAACTTCGTGCGCGACGAGGTGGTGGCCGAGTCGCAACTGCCGATCAAGCTCACGGCCCACACGCCGTGCTTCCGCTCCGAAGCGGGGAGCGCGGGGCGAGACACGCGCGGCATGATCCGCCAGCACCAGTTCGACAAGGTCGAGATGGTGCAGGTCGTGCACCCCGACACCAGCTACGACGCGCTCGAGCAAATGACCGGTCACGCCGAGGCCGTGCTGCAGGCGCTGGAGCTGCCCTACCGCGTGGTGCTGCTGTGCACCGGCGACATGGGTTTCGGCGCCACCAAGACCTACGACCTGGAAGTGTGGCTGCCGGCGCAGGACACGTACCGCGAGATCAGCTCGGTGTCGAACTGCGAAGCCTTCCAGGCGCGCCGCCTGCAGGCCCGCTTCAAGAATGCCAACGGCAAGAACGAACTGGTGCACACCCTGAACGGTTCCGGCTTGGCCGTGGGCCGCGCGCTGGTGGCGGTGCTGGAGAACCACCAGAACGAAGACGGCTCGATCAACGTGCCGGCTGCGTTGCGCCCGTACATCGGCGGCGCTGAAATCTTGCGCGCCTGATTCTTTTTGTAGAAACGCCTTCAATTACCCGTATAATCGAAGGCTCGACAGACACCGGAGAGGTGGCAGAGTGGTCGAATGTACCTGACTCGAAATCAGGCGTACTAGCGATAGTACCGAGGGTTCGAATCCCTCCCTCTCCTCCAAGAATGGCCCCGCAAGGGGCTATTTTTTTGCCCGTACGTTCCCGAGCTCGCAATAAAAGGCGTTGCGCGGGGACTGCCCCGGCGCAACGCCCTGGTCGCAAAAACTCAGCCCCGCTCGGCCTATTCGATCCTGAACACGAACTCCTGCGTCGCCAGGATCTCCGCATCCCCCGTCGTCTGGCATTCGTATCGCATCATGGCCGAGCGCACGGCCGACTGGTACACCTTCGGCCCCGACAGGAAGCGCACCTCCGTCACACGTCCGCCCTTGATGCGCACCTCCGCCTTCACCACGCCGCTCGTGCCTTCGTCCAGCGCCTTGCGCGGCATCTCGGGCTTGACCTGCCTCGGGCATGCGACGGCGATGTCGGTCGACGTCGCCTGCGCCGGTGGGGCCGGCGGCGCGGGTGGCGCAGGCGGTGCGGCCGGCGGCGGCGCGACCGGCTCCTGGCTTTGCACCGCCGTGATCGCGGGCGCGGTGCTCGGCGGCGGCGTCACGGCCGGCGGCGGCACGTAGGCCGGCTTGGGCGGTGGCGGCGCCTTGGGCGGCGCCTGCTTGATGACCTTCTTCGGCGGCGGCGGTGGAGGAGGCGGCGGAGGCGGCGGCAGCTTCATCTCCGCGATGATCGTCGCGTCCATCGGCTTCTTGATCATCTCCACCGCCTGGCGGGCCAGGCCCGACACGAGCGCATAGCCGACCAGCACATGGAACAGCACCATCACGCCGATGCCCACGGGGCCGAAGCGCGACTTGGGGTCGAAGTCGTTGGCGCGGCTCATGGAACGAACTGCTCCGAACCCATGATGCCCAGCTTGGTCAGGCCCGAGCGCTGCGCCGAGGCCATCACGCCGGCCACCATGTTGTACTTGGCGCCCTTGTCGGGGCGCAGGTGCACCTCGGGCTGCACCGGCTGCGCGGCGACCTGCTCGAAGCGCCGCTCCACCTCGGCCAGCTCGCCCACGGCCTCGCCGTTCCACAGCACGGTGCTGCGCGCGTCGATGTCGATGCGCAGCACCTCGGGCTTGATGTCGCTCGGCGGCGGGTTGCCGTTGGGCATGTTCAGGTTCACCGCGTGCAGCTGGATCGGGATGGTGATGATCAGCATGATCAGCAGCACCAGCATCACGTCGATCAGCGGGGTGGTGTTGATGTCCATCATGGGCTCGTCGGACGGCGCGCCGCTGCGGCGCCCCTGTTTTTCTTTTCGCATGGCTGTGCCTTCTCAGTTGCGCGCGGGGGGCTCGGTGATGAAGCCCACCTTCACGATGCCGGCCGACTGGCACGCGAAGATGATCTTGCCCACCGGCTCGTAGTCGGAATGCCAGTCGCCGCGGATGTGCACCTCGGGCTGCGGCGTCATCGCGGCCACCTTCTTCAGCTTGTCGGCCAGGCTCGTCACGTCGCGCACAGGGGTGTCGTACCAGTAGATGCGCCCCGCGGCGTCCACCGACAGCACCACGGTATCGGGCTTGCTTTCGCGCACCTCGTTGCGCTGCTTGGGCACGTCCACCGGCACCGAGTAATTGACCACCGGGATGGTGATGAGGAAGATGATCAGCAGCACCAGCATCACGTCGACCAGCGGCGTGGTGTTGATGGCGGCAATGGCCTGTTCCTCGTCGCCTCCGGCGGATGGGATGTTCATCGCCATGGTGTGGGTCGCTCGCTTGCGTGCGGTGTCGCGGCGCTCAGGCCGGGGCGCTGCCGGCCAGGATCACCGAGTGCAGCTCGCCGCTGAACTCGCGCACGTCGTCCATCACGGTGATGTTGCGGCGCAGGAGCCAGTTGTAGCCCAGCACCGCGGGCACGGCCACGGCCAGCCCGATGGCGGTCATGATGAGCGACTCGCCCACCGGCCCGGCCACCTTGTCGATCGACGCCTGCCCCGCGATGCCGATGGCGGTGAGCGCGTGGTAGATGCCCCAGACCGTGCCGAACAGCCCGACGAAGGGCGCGGTGGAACCCACCGTGGCCAGCAGCGACATGCCGTTGCTCAGGCGGCGCTGCACGCGCTCCGTCGCGCGGTGGATGCACAGGTCGACAAAGTCCGCGAAGTCGACCTTGCCGCGCAGGCCGTCGTGCTTGCGCGTGGCGTGCACGCCCGCGTCGGCAATGAAGCGGAAGGGGCTGCCCTCGGCCAGCCGCTCGGTGCCGGCCTGCACGGTGCCTTCGTTCCAGAACGCGTTGTCGACCTCCTTCGCCTGGCGGCCCATGCGCATCTGCTCGAGCAGCTTGGTGACGATCACGTACCAGCTGCCCATCGACATGATCGCCAGGATGAGCAGCACGGTCTTGGCCACCAGGTCGCTCTGCGCCCAAAGTGCGCCCACGCCGTAGGGGTTGTCGACCTTGGCCGCGGCGGGTGCCGACACGGAGGGTGCCGCGGTCGGCATTGCGACTGCCGAGGCTGCCGGCGCGGAAGCGGCTGCGGCCGCGGGTTCAGCCGCCGCTGCAGGGGCCGCGGCGGCCTGTGCTTCGGCAGCGTGCGGCGTGGCGGCCAGTGTGAGTGCCAGAACGAACGGGGCGGCCGCGGCCATCAGCTTTGCGCAGAAGGTTTTCATCATGAGTGACTCCAAAAAAACATTACGTGTCCAGCGTCAGGCCGCGGGCTTGGCCGCATGCCAACCCTGGGCCTTGCCCCAGACGGCGTGCACTGCCGCACCGCTGCCGCGCACCACGTGGTAGCGGTCGTAGGGCGCGGCGGTCATGCAGGCGTGGTGCGGCAGGATGCGCACGCGGCTGCCCAGGGGCAGGGCGTCGAACATGGCCTGCACGGCCGCCTTGCCGTCGCCTTCGCAGGCGACCAGGCCGTGCTCCTGGTGCAGCTCGGCCACGCGCAAGCCGGGCAGCGGCGTGGTGCCCTGCGCATGGCACACCAGCCCGAAGCCCAGGCCGTCGCGAAACTCCGCGCCCGACGCGTCCTTCGACAGCGCGAGCGCGCCCGCGTCGATCAGCACCCGGCGCGAGCGCGGGTTGTGCCCGATCACCGTGGCCAGCACCGACAGCGCGATGTCCTCGATGCGGCAGATGCCGCGCGCGGCCTGGTCCAGGTCGAAGAAGGTGTAGACGCCGGGGCGCATCTCGGTGACGCCGTCGAGCCGGTCGGCGCACACCGCCGTCGGCGTGGCGCCCACGCTGACCGTGCCCACCTCGAAGCCGGCCGCGCGCAGGCGATCGGCCGCATGCACCGCGCCGGCCCGCTCGGCCTCGGCAATGCCGCGTATCGCGGCCAGCCCGGCGGCGTGGTAGCTGTGGCCCGCGTGCGTGAGCACGCCGGCCAGTTGCAGCGACTCGCTGTCTTGCACTTCTCGCGCAATGGCCAGCAGTGCCTCGTCGTCGGGCGCGACGCCACCGCGCCCGCCGCCGGTGTCGATCTCGATCAGCAGGGCGAACTTCGCACCCAGCGCGCGCGCACGCGCGGCCGCGGCCTGCACCGCTTCGACGCGATCGGCCAGCAAGGTCACGCGCGCGAAGTGCGTGCGCTGCACCAGGTGCAGCGCATCGATCTTGCCCGCGTCGATGCCCACCGCATAGGTGATGTCGAGGAAGCCGCGGCTGGCGAAGTAGTCCGCCTCGGCCACGGTCGACACCGTGATGGCGCCGCTGTGCCCGCGCGTGGCCAGGCGCGCTACCTCGGCCGACTTCGAGGTCTTCAGGTGCGGGCGCAGCGCCACGCCGTGGCGTGCCGCGCGCTGCGCCATCGCCTCGCAGTTGCGCTCGAGCACGGTGGCGTCGAGCAGCAGCGCGGGCGTGGTGAGTTCGGCCAGCACCGTGCGGCCGAGTTCCATCATTGCGCCCATCCGAGCTCCGCCATCATCAGGTCGACCGCTTGCGCGATCTGCTCCACGAAGGGCGGCAGCAGCACCAGCGTCATGTGCGCGGCGCCCTCCACCAGCTGCATGCGGCCGCGCGTCGACAAAGCCGCATGGTCCTGCTGGTACTCGGGCCAGAGCCGCTGGAGGTTCGCGGCGCCTTCGACCGCTGGCGGCAGCTTGTCCTGCGATGCCCACACCACCGCCACCGGCCGCGCGCCCAGGTCGGGCGATGCCGCGGCCTGCTGCGCGACCTGCGGCAGGCCCGTGTGCTCCGAGACCATCGTGTCGATGGTCTCGGGCGTGTAGGTCGCCTTCAGCTGCCGCACCACCTCGGGCATGTCGGCGAACATCGCCTCGATCGGCGCCATCTCCGGCGGCGGCGCGCCCCCGGCCTGGAAGGCGCTGCGCTTCGCACGCTCGGCATCCAGGTGCGCCTGCGGCAGCGGCTGCCTGAACAGTTCGTACTGGTCGGGGTGGCTGGCGTCGAGCATCACCAGCCCCACCACCTGCTCGGGATACAGCCCCGTGTAGATGCGGTTGAGCAGCCCGCCCATCGAATGGCCGACCAGCACGACCGGCCCGGTCACGCCGGCCGCCGTCAGCAGCGCGTGCAGCCGGTGCGCATTGCGCTGGCCGTCGAAGGGCTCGGGGTCGGCGTCGCTCCAGCCCATGCCGGGGCGGTCGTAGGCAACCACCGGGTACCTGGCCGACAGCGCCTGCCGCAGCCGCCCGTAGGTCGCCGAGGCGCAGCCGCCGCCGGCCTCGATCACCAGCGTCGGCTGCAGCGCGCTGGCCGGTGCCGGGCCGCTGCGCTGCAGGTGCATGGCGAGCCCGCCGATGTCGTACAGCTCGCCGGGCGCGGCGATCTTCCATGGCTTGGCCGCCTGCGCGGGCAGGCGCCTGGGCGCTTCCACGCGCGGCCAGTAGTCGAGGTCGCGCACGCGGTACGGCAGGTTGGCGAAGTCGGTGCTCAGCGAGGCCGGCGTCGACACGTACAGCACCGACTTGGCGATGGGCCCGAACTCGGCATGAAAGTGCTGCGCCGACTTCACGATGACCAGCTTCTTGGCCGAGAGGTCGATGCCCAGGCCCGTGAAGAGGTCGGTGCCGATGACCTGGTTGCGCTTGCTGATGAGCACGATGTCCACGCCGTCGGCGGCCTGCACCCACACGCACGGGCCCATGGGCGTGCGCACGCCCGAGAGGCCGCCCTGCGAATGCGCCTCCACCACGCGCATGATGGTCACGTGCAGGTCGATCGGGTCGCCCGAGGCCGGGCCGCACTTGCCGCCCAGGCGCAGCTCGAAGCTCGCGCCTTCGCCCGCGTCGCGGCACAGCTGCACCGCGCCCAGGTCCCACACGCCGCCGAAGGCCACGTCGCCGATGCCGCGCTCGACCACCGCGCGCAGCATGAAGGTGCTGTCGCTGGTGGCGCCGCCGCCGGGGTTGTCGGCGGTGTCGGCAATGACCACGGGGCCGTCGGGCGTGGCCATGGCCTTGGCGAGCGTCTCTTCGATCGAGAGCGAGGGCACGCCGGTCTCGTGGCGCAGGTCCCAGAAGGCGCGGCCCAGTTCCTCCGCGAGCCTGGCGGCGAGCACGGGGTCGTTGTCGGTCACCACCCACAGCTTGGCGCCCGACTCGGGCACGTCGGCCCAGGGGAAGCCATGGCCCAGCGACACCGAGAGCACGCCCGGCAGCTGTTCGGCAGCCTGCATGCGGCGCACGAAGCCGGCCATCGGTTCGCGCGTGGTGTGCCACTTGCCGACCATGCGGCAGTCGTGCACGGCCGTCACGGGGTGCACGCGGCCCTGCGCGGTGTCGACGACGATGCGGATCAGCTCGGTCAGGCGATCGAACGCGTCGGTGTGCGGATATTCCTTGTAGCAAATGATCGCGTCCGCCTCGGTCAGCATCTTCTGCGTGAAGTGGCAGTGCAGGTCGAGCGACACGCCGATGGGCACCTTCGGCCCGACGATCTCGCGCACGCGCGAGATCACGTCGCCTTCGCAATCGTCGTAGCCGTCGGCCACCATCGCGCCGTGCAGCACGAGGATCACGCCGTCGACCGGCCCGGCGTTGCGCAGGTCGTCCAGGATTTCATCGCGCAGGCGTTCGTACACGCTGCGCACAGTGCGACCCAGGGGCTGCGCAAAGGCCAGCAGGCTCTCGACCGTCTCGTGGCCTTCGGCGGCGAGCTGCCTGCGCACTTCCACCGCGTACAGGCCGTAGCCGGCCGCGTCGCGTGTGCTCGCATCGCCGCGGAAGATGCCGTATTCCTCGTAGCTGCCAAGGCCGGTGGGGGCCGAGACAAAGGTGTTGGTCTCGGTGGCGAACAGGGTGGTGAAGAACTTCATGCGCGGGGCTCCTGGCGGGCAAGGTGGATGTTTCTGGAGCGCGTCGTGGCGAACAGCAGTCCCACGACCCGGCCGTCCTTGCGCTCCACGTTGAGAACCGATTTGCCCAGCTGGGACAGCAGCGGGTCGATCGAGGAGAGCGTCATCACGTCGGCCGACAACGGCGTCAGCACGCACACGTGCTGGCCATGGCGGCCCTGCACGGTGAGCTGCAGCTTGCCGTCGACCAGCGCCATCTGCGCGGTGGCGTCGAGGTCGGGGCTGGTGTAGTCGCCGCACAGCTGGTCGGCGAGCGACACGGCATCGGGCGCGGTCTCGGGCAGGCGCTCGAAGCGGCGCGGCTGGCCGCCTTCGTGCAGCACGAAGGCATCGGGTGCGCGCTGGGGATCGATGTCGGCGGCGTCGAGCACGAGGTCGTTCGTGGGCAGGTCCTGCAGGCCCAGCCACAGCTTGCCGTCGCCCTGGTTCAAGGGTTTCGCCTCGCCGGCCTGCCACGACATCGCCAGCTTGCCGGCCACGTCCACGAAGCCCAGCACGCTGCCCGTGGAGGGGGCGTGGTAGCGCTGGCCGGGCAGCGCGGGGAAGGCGCTGGCCAGCGGGCGCACGTCGGGCGGCGCCAGCGCGTCGCCCAGCAGCAGCTCGATCACCTTGAGGGCCAGCGCCCCCGGCGACACCGGCGCGCCGTTCACCATGGCGATGATGTCCAGCCCGTGGCTGGGCACGCTGATCATCTGCGACTGCGCGCCGAGCACGGCGCCGGCGTGGTGGACGATCTCGACGCCGCGGTACGGGTGGCGCGCCAGCCCGAAGCCGTAGTTCACCGTCGAGCCCGACGACAGCGTGGTGGGCGCCGACAACAGGGCCCAGCTCTTCGCGCTGCCCACGATCTTCTCGCTGCCATGCATGTGCGCGAGCCAGCGCAGCATGTCGTCCGCGGTCGACACCAGCGAGCCGCCGCCGTCGAGTTCGCACGGGTACAGGCCGCGGCGCCAGCCGCCGCCGGGCGCGGGCATGTACAGGCCGGCCATGCCGGGGACCACGTCGAGGTCGGTCTGCACCGACGACGTCTGGTGCATGCCCAGCGGGCCGAACAGGCGCGCCTTCAGGAAGTCGTCGAAGCTCTGGCCGCTCACGCGCTCGACGATCTTGGCCAGCAGGAAGTAGCCGCCGTTGCTGTAGACCATGTGCGTGCCCGGCTCGAAGTTCAGCTCGCTCTGGCGCGCCATGGCGGGCAGGCCCGGGCCGGGCAGCGTGAACGTGAGGCCGTGCGCAATGGCCCACAGTTCGTCATGGCCGCGCCAGCCGCTGGTGTGCGTGAGCAGGTGGCGCAGCGTGGGGCCGTTGGCGCTGAGCTGCGGCAGCTCGGGCAGGTATTTCTGCACCGGGTCTTCCACGTCGAGCAGGCCCTCTTCGGCCAGCAGCAGCACGGCCATGGCCGTGAAGTGCTTGCTGGTGGAGGCGATGCGCATGCGCGTGGTCGGCGTGAGGGCCACGCCCATCTCCAGGCTGGCCATGCCGACGGCGCGGCGGTACAGCAGGCGGCCATGCTGCGCGATGCCCAGCACCAGGCCGGGCGCGTCGCTGCGGTTGAGGGGCGCCACCAGCGCGTCGATGGCGGCCAGTGCGCAAGCGGTGTCAGAGGGGGAGGCGGAGGATTCGGGTTGTGACATGGAAGGACGACAAGCGATGAAGGATCGGAGCGGGAAGAAAGGTCAGGTCGGCTGCGCTTCGCGCATCAGGCGCACGAACGGGCCTTCGGTGGCGCGCAGCACCATGGCGCCCAGGCAGCCGCCGACCAGCGTGGTCGCGACGATGGACACGGCCAACCCGTTGGGCATTGACTTGAGCGCGTCCGACAACATGCCGACCATCAGCGGCCCCACCACGCCGAAGGGCAGGCTGGCCAGCGTGAGCATCGCGATGGTGCGGGCGCGCAGGTGCGGCGGCGCCGCGTCCTGCAGCACGTTGGGCAGCAGCACCGCGCTGCCGATGAGCGGCACCACCAGCAGACCCAGCAGCATGAAGTTGTGGTTGGCCGAGCTCGTGAACAGCAGCAGCGTCGACATCAGTGCCGCCGAGAAGTTGCCCAGCATGATCAGGCGCAGCGCCGCGGCCGGCCCCATGCGCGGCTGCACATAGCGCATCGACAGCACGCCCAGCAGGCCGCCGGCCACCGTGCCGCACAGGAAGGCCAGGCCCATGCCCTGACCCATCTGCACCGGCGTGACGCCGTAGGTGCGCGCCGTGACGATCGGCAGCCAGGTGCCCAGCGAGCTCAGGCCCACGCTGGTCAGGCCCACGCCGGTCACCAGGCCCGCGAAGGTGCGCCAGTGCAGGCGCAGGTGTTCGCGCAGGGTCGTGGCGCCCGAAGCGTCGGCGGCCTTTGCACCCGGCTTCGCTGCCTGCGCACCGCCGCGCGGCGTGCGCCGGATCGACAGCACCAGCAGCGTCACGGGAATCCCGGCGCAGGCCAGCACGAAGAAGGTCAGGCGCCAGGCTTCGAGCTGCTGCATCGCGACGGGCAGCCAGGGCCGCAGGTCGTTCGTGAGGTGCACGATGGTACCGCCCAGCAGCGCACCCAGCGCACTGCCGAAGATGGCCGACAGCGCGAACACCGCGTTGGCCAGCACCCGCTGCGCACGCGGGAACAGGTCGGGGATCATGCTGTTGGTGATGGGCGTGAGGCCGGCCTCGCCCACGCCCAGGCCGACGGAGGCGACGAACAGCACGCCGTAGTCCATGGCCGTGCCGCGCATGGCGGTGGCGGCGCTCCACAGCACCACGCAGGCGGCGAGCACCACGCGCCGGTCGTAGCGGTCGCTGAGCCAGCCCAGCGGCAAGGTGGCGATGCCGGTGAACAGCACGATGCCGGCGCCCTGCAGCAGGCCGATCTGCGTGTCGGAGAGCGACAGCGTCTGGCGGATCGGCTCCGTCAGCAGCGTGAGGATGACCTTGTCGATCGACCCCAGCACGGTGGCGATGATGAGCACCGACAGTGCGTACCAGGCGCTGGTGGGCGCCTTGAGGGTCGTTTCCAGGGCCGCAGGGGCGGCCGCATCCAGCGGCATCGGCGCCGCGAAAGGTGGGAGGCCAGCCATGTCAGAACGGAACGTTGACGTTCACGCCGATGGTGCGCGCCGGCACGAGCGCCGCGGTCACCACGTTCGGGTTCGCGTTGAGTCCGGTTTCGATCGACACGAGGCCGCGCCGGTTCGTCAGGTTGCGCACATAGGCCGAGACGCTGAAGCGCTTGAAGTCGATGCCCGCCTGCAGGTCGACCAGCGTATAGGCCGGCATCATGATGCTCGGCAAGGACGTGCTGCCGCGGTAGCCCGCGTCGCGCTTGCCGGTGTAGCGCGCGCTGATGCCGACGTAGGCCGGGTGGTCGGCGAGGCTGAAGTTGCGCGTCACGCCCAGCGTGGTGGCAAAGCGCGGCGTGTGCGGCAGGCGAGTGCCGGCCTTGGCGCCCAGGCCCGTGGCGTCCTCGGTCAGGCGCGCGTCGATCGCGGCGGCGTTGGCGGTGAAGCGCCATTCCTTGCTGGGCTTCCAGTTGAGCGTGAGTTCGCTGCCCTTGATGCGGGCCGAGCCCGCATTGGTGACGAAAGTGAAGCCGCCGCTGCGCGTGGGCTGCTGCACGCCGCTCCACTCGATGTCGTAGAGCGCCGCTTCCAGCGACAGCGTGCGGTCGAGCAGGTCGGCCTTGTAGCCCAGCTCGTAGCTCCACAGCGAGTCGGAGTTGTACATCGGCTGCACCACGTTGCGGTCGGTGTTGGCCTTCAGCACATTCGGACCGCCGGGGCGGTAGCCGCTGGCCGCGCGGAAGTACGCGGTGCTCGTCTCCGACAGCGTGTACTTGGCCGCGGCCAGGTAGGTGGTCGGGCTTTCCGACGAGGTGCCTGCGGCCTCGGAGGCGACCGCGCCGACCAGCTGGCCGGTCTGGCGGCTGGCGTACTTCTGGTTGTTGCGCGACAGGCGCAGGCCGCCGGTGAGCGAGAACGCGGGCGTGACGTTCCAGGTGATGTCGCCGTAGGCCGCCTCCTCGCGGTAGCGCGACGACTGCGTCGACGTCAGCAGGCCGAGGCTGCCCCGGCCCCCGATCAGGTTGGCGTCCATGACGCCGTTGTTGCTGCCGCGCTCGCGGTTCAGGTACAGGCCCGCCAGCCACTCGATGGTGGTGCCCGAGCGCGAGGTCAGGCGGAACTCCTGGCTGACGCGGTGCTGCTCCACGGCGCTGTTGACCGGCACCGAGGCCACCGGCACGCGCAGCGCGCTCAACGCCGGTCCGTACAGGCCGGTGACGTCGACGGTGTTGTTGATCTTCACGTCCTGCGCGGAGGTGATCGAGTTCAGCCGGGCCCAGCCGAAGTCGTACTCCACGTCCAGCCCGAACAGCTGCGTGAGGTTGCGGACCGATTCGTTGGCCGACAGCTGGCGCGTGCGCTCCCGGCCCCAGGGGCGCAGCGTGCGCTTGTCCATCTCTTCGAAGCCCAGGCCCTTGCGATGCACGTCCTGCACCGTGCCCGTGAGGCGCACCGTGAGTTCGCGGGTGGGCGTGAGCAGCAGCGAGACCCGGCCGCCGTCGGTGTGGCCGCGGTCGATGTTGCGGCCACTCGCCAGGCCCGAGGCGTCGTAGCTGCCGCCGAGCTGGTCGGTGAAGGCGGCGAAGCGCACGGCCGCCACGTCTTCCTTGATCGGCACGTTGAGCACCGCGCTGGTCGTGAAGCCGGGGCCGCCGCCCTGCGTCCACGAGGTGCCGAGCCGCACCGAGCCCGCGAACTCCATGGTGTCGGGCTGGTTGGTCACGTACTTGAGCACGCCGCTCATGGCGCCGGCGCCGTACAGCGTGCCCTGCGGGCCGCGCAGCACCTCGATGTGGCTCAGGTCGAGCATGCCCATGTCCAGCGGCGTGTTGCCGCCGTTCGCGCCGGCCGAGCTCAGGCCGGTGGCCACGTCGTCCACGTACACGCCCACGGTCGCGATGCCCTGCACCGGGCCCATGGTCAGGCCGCGCATGGTGAGCGTGCCGCCCACGCTGCCGCTGCTCGTGAGGTTCACGCCCGGCTGCTCGGCCACGTAGTCGGCCAGGTTCTTGGCACCGGCGCGCTCCAGCGTCTCGGCCTTCATCACGTTGACCTGCATGGGCACTTCGCGCACCGGCTCGCGGCGGCGCGTGGCCGTCACGGTCACGCTGTCGAGCGACTGCGGTTCTTCGGTGGTCGGGCGCGTCACCACCGGCGCGGCGGTGTAGACCACGATGGCGCCGTCGTCGCCGCGGCGCGTGTTCAGCGGCGTGCCTTCGAGGATGCGCGCGAGCGCATCCTGCGGCGCCAGCGCACCCTTCACGCCGCGCGTGGCGAAGCCCTTCACGTCGTCCACCTTGTAGATCAGCTGCACCCCGCCTTGGGCCACGTAGGCGTCCAGCGCGCTCCTCAGGTCCCCGCCCGCGATGTCGAAACTCTGCAGGGCCTGCACCTGTGCCTGGCCCTGCGCCTGGGCCTGCGTGGACAGCCCGCCGATCAGCGCGCAACTGCCCGCGATGACCCAGGGGCGAAGGGCCACGCGTTTGCTTTTCTTCACGGACGGCACGGAAGGCAGGGTAGCGCTTTGCTCGATTCGATTCATGATCTACAGCGTGGTATTTGTTGGGGTACCCACTGAGACGAATGCGTCGTCACATTCCGGTAATAAGCTAGTTCGAAATTCTTGTTTCGTTGCCGCTGTCCTGCACCACCAGGCCGAAGCCCTGCTTGAGCAACGCCACGAAGCCGGCCATGTTGCCGGCGTCGAAACTGCCGCCGATCCGGATCTGCGCGACCGCCGCGTCGGTGATGACGAGCTTGCGCGTGTTGTAGCGGTTGAACTGTGTGGCCGCGTCGCCCAGCGTGGTCTGGTCGAACACGAGCTTGCCCTGGCGCCAGCTGAGCTCGTCGTCGATCTGCTTGGGGGCCTTGGGCATCACCAGCACGTTGCCCGCGTTGGCCACTGCCGCCTGGTTGCGCACGAGCACGGTGGGCGCGACGCCGTTGGCGGCCTGTGCCGACGCGATCTGCACGCGGCCTTCCTCCACCACCACGTTCACCTGGTCGCCCTGGCGGCGGACCACGAAGCGCGTGCCCAGCACGGTGATGCGGCGCTCGCCCGCGATCACCACGAACGGGCGCTTCTTGTCGTGCGCGATGTCGAAGTAGGCCTCGCCGTCTTCCAGCCACACCTTGCGCCCGCTGTCGTTCACCAGCGTGCGCAGCTGCGTGGCGGTGTTCAGCGTGAGCACCGAGCCGTCGGCCAGCGCCACCTGCTGGCGCGCGCCCACCGCGGTGGCGTAGTGCTCGCTCTGCCAGTCTTGTGTGTACCGCCAGCCCAGCCAGCTGCAGGCGCAGGCCGTGAGCAGCATGCCGGCCGCGATGCGTTGCGTGGAAAAGCGCGGCAGCCAGCGTGCGCCGCCTTGCCGCGGCGCGCGGCCGGACGCGGGGGCGCGCGCCGGCAGCGGAATGGGGACCGTCGCGGGGGAGGGCGCAGGCGCAGGCGCGGGCGCCGCTGTCGGGGCCGGTGGCGCGCGCAGGGCGCTCAAGCGGTCGGCGCGCTGCCAGGCGCTTGACAGCCGCAGCCACGCGATGCGGTGCGCGATCGACTCGGCGATCCAGGCGTCCAGCTGCTGCTGGTCGGTGTCGCCCCAGCTGCCGCTGTCGCGGCGGGCCAGCCAGTCGGCGGCGGCGGATTCGATGCGTTCGGCGTCGGTCATGGCGAGAGCCTCTTGTCGTTCTGTGCCCGGCCGAAGGCCTTGGTGTCGAGCTGCACGCCGCTGGCGAGCATGGCGTCGGCCAAGGCCCGCACGCCGCGCGACACCTGGCGCTCGACCGTGTCTTCGGTGATGCCCAGCTGCGAGGCCACCTCGCGCTGCGAGAGGCCGTCGATCTTGCGCATTTCCACCACGCGGCGGCACTTCGAAGGCAGGGCGTCGAGCGCCGTCTGCAGCAGCCGCAGTTCGCCGCGGCCCGCGGCATGGCGCTCGGGCGTCAGTTCGTCGGCCGAGAAGTCGAGCGCGTCCAGGTCGGCAATGATTTCGATGGACACGATCTGTGCCCGCCGCGCACGGTCGATCAGCAGGTTGCGGGCGGTGGCGAAGACAAAGGGCTTGACCAGGTCGGGGAGGGCTTTGGCAGCCGATTCATAGATACGCACGTAAACGTCCTGGCGCAGGTCGGGTATTTCGGCGTCGTCCCGCCAGTTGCGGCGAAGGAACCGCGTGAGCGCGGCCTCCATCGGCAGCACTTCGCTGACGAACCAGGTGTCCAAGTCACTGAGAACCAAAAGAGCGCTCCTGGGAATGGCCGGATGGATGACGACGGGCCGCCGGGATTGGCGACAGACAGTGAGACGAGCGCCGACAGGATTTCCGGTAACGCACGACGGAAATACCGGAAACCGCGGGCTGGCTCGTCTCACAAGGGTCACAAGAAAAATCACATCGCGGGAAGCACATCCAAATGAATCGAATCGGGAGGCAGAGCGTCACCCCCCCTGGCGGAGCCCGGCGGCACATGGCCATGGCCCTTGCGTTGAGCGGCGTCCTGCTGGCCTTGCCGTCGCCGGCTTCGGTGCCGGCCCGCGAGTTTGACGTGGACAGCGGCGCGCTCAAGCCCGCGCTCGACACTTTCATTGCCCAGTCGGGCGTGCAGCTCATCTACAAGGTGGAGGACGTCAAGGCCCTGTCCACGCGCGGCGTCAAGGGAAAGATCGCGCCCGAGGTGGCGCTGGACCGCCTGCTGGAGGGTACCCGCCTGCGCATCCGCCGCGGCCAGGACGGCGCCATGGTGCTCATTGCGCCGGCGGACCGTAAGCAGCCCTGAAATTCCGCTCCCCCGGCCGCCGCGCTTCAGCCCGGCTTAAGGTGGGCGGCCGATACTGGTCGGGACGGTCGGCTGGCGCTGGTAGAGGTCGCTCAGGCACCCGCCCCGCAGGGGTGGTTCCTCGAAGCCGGCGATCGTCCCATCTTCACCATCGGCGCGGGGTGGCAGCGAGGGTTTTCCACGCTGCCCGTTTCGCAGGCACCGTGGTGCAGGCCACGCCAGGCAACGATTCCGCGCGAACTTCGCACGGTTGTCCCCAGTGTTGTCCCCAATTGGCGGGGACAACCTCCACCCGGCCCGATTCAGGCCTGTTCCGGTCGGCCCCGGCCGATTCGAGCCGGTTCTGCCCGGTTCAAGCCCAGGCGAGCGCCGGCGCTTCCGCACGCCGGTTCGGCTCGGTCGACGTGGCCGGAAGCGTGGCGGGAAATGTGACCGGAAACGCCAGGCCGTGCCCCGGGGTGTCGGCAGGCACCGGGGTCACCGGGAGGTGGCGCAGCTCGTAGCCCCGCCCGTACACCGAATGCAGCACGAACTCGCTCTGCTTGTGCAGCGCCAGCTTGCGCCGGATGTTGGCCACGCAGCAGTCGAGCACGCGGCTCTTGCGTTCGATGCGCGAGTCCATCCACAGCGAGGCCAGCAGCCAGTCGCGCTCCAGCAGCCTGCCGGCATTGCGGAACAGCAGCAGCGCCAGCTCGAACTCGCGGGGCTTCAGGCGGATGTCCTCGCCCTTGTGCATCACCAGCTTGCGGCTGCCCAGGAACTGGTAGTCCCCGAAGCTCGCACTCACCGTCTGCGGATGCAGCAGCGTCTGGTTGCGGCGCAGCGCCTCGCGCGCACGCAGTTCCACCTCGAAATCGTCCACCGGCAGCACCGCGAAGTCGATGGGGGCGCCGTTCGGCTCGGCGTCGACCGACGACAGCACCGCCGCCAGTAGCTCGCGCTGCAGCGCATTGGCCACCAGGAAGATCGGCAGGCGCAGCGCCTTGCACATCGAGGTCAGCACCGGCCATGCCCCTTCGTCTTTCAGCACCACCAGCAGCAGGCCGAACTGGCTGCCGTGTGTCACGGCCAGCAGGAACTCGGAGCTGCTGTCGAAGCGCACCGGGGTGCAGCCCATCAGGCGCAGCCTGTGGCCCCACGACTGGGTCTGGGCTTCGTCGCAGCCCACCATGGCCACCTGGCGCGAGCCCTGGGCGTTCTTCGTGTCGATAGCTTCCATCGGATCTCAGGGGTTGGGGCCGGTGTTCAGCCCGCTGCGAGGCGTGTTCCGGCGCCCGGCTGGGTCTTGCGAACGCCGTCCGGGCCGTAGAAGAGTTGTGCGCTGGCCTGCAGGAAATGCAGGGCCTGCTGCGTGAAGTCGAGGTGCGCGTACACCATGGAGCCGTTGCGCATGTTGTGGCTGCGGGCCTGTACGGCCAGCACCAGCAGCTCGGCCCAGGCCTGCTGCACCGGCTTGCCGTCGGCCGCCGCGGCGGCATCGCCCCCGGCACGGCCGGGCCCGAAGCCCAGCGCCACCTGCAGCGCCTCGCGTTCGATGTCCAGCGCCGCCATGCGGTCCAGCAGGCGGGTTTTCTCCGCGGCAATGCCCGCCAGGTCGCCGAACACGTGGTCGGACATCGCCTTGGCCTCGCGGTCCAGCAGGGCCAGGAATTCCTGGATGCTGGCGGCTTCGGTGCGCAGGTGCGTCAGCAAGGAGGCGGTCATTCGCGGCCTTTCGGATCGGGTTTGGCCTCGACCGGGGCGTCGAGCAGGTCGCGCACGCTGGCCAGCAGGCCGTCGGCGATGCGCTCGGGTCGGATCTGGTAGCGCCCGGCCCGGATGTCCTCGCGGATCGCGGCCACCCGGGCGGCGTCGAAATCGCTCCCACCCACGGCGCTGGGCATGGTGTGGACGTGCGCGGAGGGCTGTGCCGCTTCCTTGGGGCGCGCGGCGGCGGCTGCTGCCGTGGTGGCGGCGGCGCTCGTGGCGGCCGCGCCCGTGGCGGGCGGTCGGGGAAGGGGCGTGGCCGAAGGGGCGGGTTGATCGATTTTCAAGGTGATTCCTCAGGGGCTGACCCATATATCGGCAGCACGGGCAAGAACTTTAGAAGCGGCTTGCAACAAAGCGTACGGCAAGTCTTCAGGGGCCGCTCGGCTCACTGGGCCAGCTGGATCTGCCCCTGCATGTCCGCCACGCCGCTGACCAGCCGCCCGTCGAGCGTCTTGGCCTGCACCACGGCGCCCGCTGCGGCGCCGCTCATGGCCTTGGCGTCGGTGCTGACCACGAAACCCTGGCCCTGCGCCACCACTTTCACGGACTGGCCCTGCTGGATCACGGTCACGCCGCGCACCAGCTCCTTGCGCAGCGGCGCGCCCGGCGCAATGCGGTTCGACGCCACCACGCCGTTGAGTTCGCCGGCGCTGGTGATCACCGAGCGCGGCAGCCGCGACAGGTCGCCCGTGCGTTCGGTGAAGTCGCCCGCGCCCAGCGGACGGCCCGCGTCGATGGCGCGCGCGGCCACGAAGTAGCTGCCTTCCACCGACACATGCGCCTGCACGAAGCGCGTCCAGGGCCGTTCGGTCTGGCAGCGCACGCCCACCGACACGCGGCCCCAGGGCGTCGCGCCCGGCGGCAAGAACACTTCGGGCGCGTCGCAGGCGGGCAGGGCGGCGGTGCCGCGGCCTTCCAGGCGCACCGTCACCTTGCCCGGCAGGCCGGCGGTCTGCACCTGCAGGTACCTGGCGATGGCGGCTTCCGCGGCCGGGTTCGGCACATCCTGAGCGGGCTGCTGCGCGGGCTCCGCCGCCAGTGCGGACACCGGGCAGCAGGCCACAGGCAGCATGGCCAGCACGGTGTGCAGCAGGCGGGTGCGCAGCTTGAAAAGGGTCATCGGAGGCGTCTGGATAGGGGCGTGGAGTGCGGTGCGTCCTGTACAGGGGGCACAAGCCACCGCCCGGAAATTCTAGAAATTCCCGGTGCGATCGAAGGTGCGAGCAGCAGGCGAAAACCCCCTTTGTTCGAACGATTGCAAACGCGGGTCATGCATAGACTCGCTTTCCATCTGTCGCCGCGCCTTGCGCATTCGCGACGCTTCAACGGATGGAACACACATGATCGACAAGCTGGATGCGGCGTTTCGCTTCAACCGCGAAGCCCTCAACCTCCGGGCGGAACGCCAGGAGGTGATTGCGGCCAACATCGCCCATGCCGACACGCCCAACTACAAGGCGCGCGACTTCGACTTCAGCGCCCGCCTGAGCGAGGCCGTGGAACGCGGCCGCTCGTCGCAGTCGATGTCGATGGCCACCACGTCGGCGCGCCACATCGAGGGCCAGGCGCAGACGGCCTCCGACAAGGACCTGCTCTACCGCACCCCCAACCAGTCGAGCATCGACGGCAACACCGTCGAGATGGACGTCGAGCGCATCGCCTTCGCCGACAACGCGCTGCGCTACGAGTCGAACCTCACGGTGCTCAACGCCAAGATCAAGTCGATGCTTTCGGCGGTCGCGCCCTAAGCCCAGGAGGCACGCATGCCGTTTCCCAGCACATCCATGAACATCTTCAACGTGGCGGGTTCCGCCATGACCGCGCAGTCGCAGCGCATGAACGTGACCGCCAGCAACATGGCCAACGCCGAGAGCGTGGCCGGCCCCGACGGCATGCCGTACCGCGCCAAGCAGGTGGTGTTCGAGGTCGCTCCCTCGGGCATGCAGGACATCGGCGGCGTGCGGGTGTCCGGCGTCGTCGAGGACCCGTCGCCGCCCCGGCTGGTGTTCGACCCCAAGAGCCCGAACGCCAACGCCCAGGGCTACGTGGCCATGCCCAACGTCAACGTGGTCGAGGAGATGACCAACATGATCTCGGCCTCGCGCAGCTACCAGGCCAACGTCGAAGTACTCAACACCGCCAAGACGCTGATGGTCAAGACGCTGACGCTCGGCCAGTAATCCCTCTCTTCCACAGACCCCCCCCTCCACACCATGGCCATCTCCGACACCTCGTCCATCACCGGGCAGAACGCCACCAGCGCCGCAGCCTCCAGCAACGGCAGCGTCTCCAACGAAGACAGCGAGCAGCGCTTCCTCAAGCTGCTGGTCACGCAGCTCAACAACCAGGACCCGCTCAACCCGATGCAGAACGCCGAGCTCACCTCGCAGCTGGCGCAGATGAGCACCGTGAGCGGCATCGAGAAGCTCAACACCACGCTGTCGGGCCTGGTGAACCAGACCGGCTCCAACCAGGTGCTGCAGGCCGCCTCGCTCATTGGCTACAACGTGCTGTCGCCCGGCGACGTGCTCACCACCAAGAAGACCGAAGAAGGCAAGGACCCGGCCACGCAGGCCTTCGCCGTGGAGCTGCCGGGCACGGCCGCCGACGTCGACATCAAGATCCTCGACGCCTCCGGCAACGTGGTGCGCACCATCAACGCCGGCGCCATGAAGGAAGGCGTCAACGCCGTCACCTGGGACGGCAAGGACGACGCGGGCAACGCGGTGCCCGAGGGCGCCTACCGCTTCACCGTGGACGCCACCAACGGCAGCACTGCCGTGAAGGCCACCGCGCTCACCTTCACGCAAGTGGCTGCGGTGAAGCAGGGCACCGACGGCGTCACGCTCGAATTGTCTTCGGGCAACAACATCGGCCTGGCCGACGTGCGCCTGTTCCTCTGAGTCATCCATCGCATCCAACGCAAACGAATTAAGGAACCATCATGGCTTTTTCCCAGGGCATCAGCGGACTCGGCGTTGCCGCCGCCAACCTCGACGTCATCGGCAACAACATTGCCAACTCCGGCACCGTCGGCTTCAAGTCGGCCGCCGCCACCTTCCAGGACGTGTACGCCGGCTCGCGCGTGGGCCTGGGCGCCTCGGTGTCGGGCGTGTCGCAGAACTTCACGCAGGGCACCACGCAGTCGAGCAGCCGCCCGCTGGACGTGGCCATCCTGAACGGCGAAGGCTTCTTCCGCATGGCCAGCGCCAGCGGCGAAATCATGTACTCGCGCAACGGCCAGTTCACCAAGGACAAGGACGGCTACATCACCAACGCCCAGGGCCTGCGGCTCACGGGCTTCGGCGTGAACGCCAGCGGCGGCATCAGCGGCGGCACGCCAGCGGCCATCCAGATCCCGACCGCGGCCATGACGCCCAACCCGACCAGCAACATCAAGGCCGAGTTCAACATCGACGCGCGCCTCAGCGCCCCCACGAAGACGCCGTTCAACGCGGCCGACTCCGACACCTTCAACTACTCGAACGCCGTCGGCCCGATCTACGACTCGCTGGGCAACCCGCACGACGTGGCCGTGTACTTCGTGAAGACCGCGGCCAACACCTGGAACGTGTACGGCTCCTCCGACGGCGCGCCGATCGGCGCCGGCCCGATCCTCACCGGCATGACCTTCGACACCAAGGGTGTCATGACGGCGCCGGCCGGCGGCTCGGTGAACATCGGCCCGCTCAACTTCGCCAACGGCTCCGCCGCGCTGACTGCCAAGGTCGACCTCACGGGCACCACTCAGTTCGGCGCCGCCAACGCCATGAGCAAGCTCAGCCAGGACGGCTACCGTTCGGGCGAGCTCACCTCGTTCTCGATCAACGCCGACGGCACGCTGACCGGCAAATTCTCCAACGAACAGACCAAGCTGCTCGGCCAGATCGTGCTGTCGTCGTTCGCCAACCCCAACGGCCTGGAGCCCAAGGGCGACAACGTGTGGGCCGAAACGGCCGCCTCGGGCGCCGCGCTCACCGGCACGCCGGGCGAGGGCACCAAGCTCGGCGCGCTGCAGTCCGGCGCGCTGGAGTCGTCCAACGTCGACCTCACGTCGGAGCTGGTCAACCTGATCGTCGCGCAGCGCAACTACCAGGCCAATGCGCAGACCGTGAAGACGCAGGACCAGGTCATGCAGACGCTGATGAACATCCGCTGACGCACCGCCCCCCAACGACTCACACCAGGAACACCCAGTGGATCGCATGTTGTATGTCGCCATGAGCGGCGCCAAGCAAATCATGGAACAGCAGGCCTCGGTCGCCAACAACATGGCGAACGTCTCGACGCCTGGCTTCCGTGCGCAGATTGCCAACTTCCGCGCGGTGCCCGTGGTCGGCGGGGAATCGCCCACGCGCGCCTTCGTCGCCGCCACCACGCCCGGCGCTGACTTTTCCCACGGCCCGCTCACCGAGACCGGCCGCCCGCTCGACGTGGCCGTGAGCGGCCCCGGCTGGCTGGTGGTGCAGACGCCCGATGGCGGCGAGGCCTACACCCGTGTGGGCAACCTGCAGATCGGTGCCGACGGCCAGCTGACCACCATGGGCGGTCGCCCGGTGATGGGCGACAACGGCGCGATGACCGTGCCGCCCGGCTCCGCGCTGACCATCGCCTCCAACGGGCTGGTCGCGGCGCGCGACCCCGCCTCGGGCACCTCCACCGGCATTGCCGAAGTGGGCCGCCTGAAGCTGGTGAACCCGGACAACGCCGACCTCGAGCGCGGCGACGACGGTCTGTTTCGCATGCGCGCGGGCCAGCAGCCGGCGCAGGCCGACGAGGCCGTCACGCTGGTCAGCGGCGCCATCGAAGGCAGCAACGTCAATCCGGTCGAGGCCATGGTGGCCATGATCGCCAACGCGCGCGGCTTCGAGATGCAGATGAAGTCGATGCAGACCGCCGACACCAACGCGCAGTCGGCCAACAAGCTGCTGTCGTACGGCTGATTCGCGGCCCACGCGCCCGCTTCAGTCGCCACCCGCCTCGCCACACACGCAGGACTCCCAAGAAATGATTCGCTCCCTCTACATCGCCAAGACCGGCCTCGACGCGCAGCAGACGCAGCTCGACGTGGTCTCCAACAACCTGGCCAACGTCGGCACCACCGGCTTCAAGCGCAGCCGCGCCGTGTTCGAAGACCTGGTCTATCAGAACCTGCGCCAGAGCGGCGGCCAGTCGTCCGACCAGACTCGCCTGCCTTCGGGCCTGCAGGTCGGCACCGGCGTGCACGTGGTCGCCACCGAGCGCATCCACTCGCAAGGCAACCTCACCAAGACCGACAAGCCCACCGACGTGGCCATCAACGGCGGCGGCTTCTTCCAGGTGCTGATGCCCGACGGCACCACCTCGTACACGCGCGACGGATCGTTCCAGAAAGACCGCGACGGCCAGCTCGTGACCGCCAGCGGCTTCCCGGTGCAACCCGCGATCACCATTCCGGCCAACGCCACCAGCATCACCGTGGGCCGCGACGGCATCGTCTCGGTCGTGCAGGCGGGCAGCACCAACACCGTGCAGGTCGGCCAGCTCCAGCTCGCGACCTTCATGAACCCCACCGGCCTGGAAAGCAAGGGCGAGAACCTGTACGCCGAAACCGACGCCTCGGGCGCACCCAACCAGGTGAACCCCGGCGTCGACGGCGCGGGCACGCTGAGCCAGGGCTATGTGGAAGCGTCGAACGTCAACGTGGTGGAAGAGCTGGTCAACATGATCGCCACCCAGCGTTCGTACGAAATCAACAGCAAGGCCGTGCAGACCTCCGACCAGATGCTGCAGCGCCTGGCGCAGATGTGATGAGCGGCGTGCGTCTTCTTCATCGGGCCGTGCGGGGCGGCAGCGCGGTGTCTCGCGCGCTGGTGCTGGTGTGCGTCACCGCGCTGGGCGCGGGCTGCGCGCAACTGCCGCGCGAGCCGCTGGTGCACCAGCCGATGACGGCGCGCGCCGAAAGCTACGCGGCCCTGCAGCCGCGACGCGCTCCGGGCGCGATCTTCCAGGACGGCCCCGGCGCCAACGCGCTGTTCGAGGACCGCCGTCCGCGCAACGTCGGCGACATCCTGACCATTCTCATCAGCGAGAAGGTCAACGCCACCAAGAACTCCGGCGCGAACGCCAGCCGTGCGGGCAGCACCGCCAGCGTGTTCGCCGTCATTCCGAAGCTCATCGGCGGCCTGCTCGACGGACAGGACTCCAAGCTCAGCGGCACCAACACGCTCACCGCCAAGGGCGGCGCCAACGCCAACAACACCTTCAACGGCGTGATCACGGTCACGGTGACGGACGTGATGGGCAACGGCAACCTGCTCGTGAGCGGCGAGAAGCAGATGGGCATCAACCAGGGCACCGAGTACATCCGCTTCTCGGGCGTGGTGAACCCGCGCACCGTGTCGGGCAACAACACCGTGCCCTCCACGCTGGTGGCCGATGCACGCATCGAGTACTCGGCCAAAGGCTACATCGACGAGGCGCAGACGATGGGCTGGATGCAGCGCATCTTCCTCAACGTGATGCCATTCTGAACATGAAAAACATCCTGGCTTCGCGCACCTCGGCGCTCCTGCGCACCGCAGCTATCGCGGTCTTCGGCACCTTGTGCCTCGCACCCGTTCATGCCGAGCGGCTCAAGGAGCTCGCCAGCATCCAGGGCGTGCGCGACAACCCGTTGATCGGCTACGGCCTGATGGTGGGCCTGGACGGCACCGGCGACCAGACCATGCAGACGCCGTTCACCACGCAGAGCCTGAACAACATGCTGCAGCAGCTGGGCATCACGATCCCGCAGGGCGTGAACATGCAGCTGAAGAACGTGGCGGCGGTGATGGTCACGGCCACGCTGCCTTCGTTCGCGCGGCCGGGGCAGAACATCGACGTCACCGTGTCGTCCATGGGCAATGCCAAGAGCCTGCGCGGCGGCACGCTGCTGATGACGCCGCTGAAGGGCGTGGACGGCGCGACCTACGCGGTGGCACAGGGCAACATGGTGATCGGCGGCGCGGGCGCCGCGGCCAACGGCAGCAAGGTGCAGATCAACCAGCTGAGCTCGGGCCGCATTCCGGCCGGCGCGCTGGTGGAGCGCACGGTGGAAGCGCCCGTGGGCGCGGAAGGCACCTTCGCCATCGAGCTCAACCGCTCCGACTTCGGCACCACGCAGCGCGCGGTGGACGCGATCAACCGGCAGTTCGGCCCCGGCACGGCCGAGGCCATCGACGCGCGGGCGATCCGCGTGCGGGCGCCCGAGCCGCAGCAGCGCGTGGGCTTCCTCGCGCGGCTGGAAGACCTCGAGGTCACGCCCACGCAGGCCGCGGCCCGCGTGGTGGTCAACGCGCGCACCGGCTCGGTGGTCATGAACCAGGCGGTTCGCGTGCGCGACTGCGCCATTGCGCACGGCAGCCTGTCGGTGGTGATCAATACCGAGCCGGTCATCAGCCAGCCGGGCGCGCTCTCGGGCGGCAGCACGGTGGTGGCGCAGACCTCGCAGATTTCAGTGAACCAGGGCGGCGGCGCGATCCAGATGGTGCGCGGCGGCGCCTCGCTGGCGGACGTGGTGAAGGGGCTGAACGCCCTGGGCGCGAATCCGCAGGACCTGGTGTCGATCCTGCAGGCCATGAAGTCGGCCGGCGCCCTGAGCGCCGAGCTCGAGATCATCTGAGGACGACGCAATGACGGTATCCACCTCCAGCGCCTGGAGCGGCGCCGACGCGGCCAGCCGCACCGGTGCGCTCGACCAGCGCTTCGCGCTCGACGTGCAGGGCGTCGACGCCCTGCGCCACACCGTGCGCTCCTCGCCCGAAGAAGGCCTCAAGCAGGTCTCGCGGCAGTTCGAGGCGCTGTTCATGAACATGGTGCTCAAGAGCATGCGCGAGGCCACGCCCTCCAGCGGCCTGCTCGACAGCCAGGACCAGAAGGTCTACATGTCGATGTTCGACCAGCAGCTCACGCAGAACCTCTCGGGGCGCGGCGTGGGGCTGGCCGAGTCGATGCTCGCGCAGCTGCGCCGCCAGCTGCCCTCGGGTCCGACCGATTTCGAGGCCGACGCGGCCATCGGCACCAAGCCCATGTCGCTGGAGCCGCGCGGCGGCTTTCCGTATGCGCCGAACGCGGGCATTCCGCTGGGCTCCGCGCCGACCAACCGCGTCGGCACGCAGGCCGACCTGAGCGTCTACCAGTTCAACAGCGACCGCCGCGGCAACGGCACGGGCGGTGGCGGCGACGCTTCGCTGCAGGGCAAGGTCGACGACTTCGTGGGCCGCATGGGCGCCTCCGCGCAGGCGGCCAGCACGGCCAGCGGCGTGCCCGCGCCGCTGATCCTGGCGCAGGCCGCGCTGGAGTCGGGCTGGGGCAAGCGCGAGATCCGCGCCGACGACGGCACGCAGAGCTTCAACCTGTTCGGCATCAAGGCCGACAAGAGCTGGAAGGGCGCGACGGTCGAGACCACCACCACCGAGTACGTCGACGGCGAACCGCAGAAGATGCGCGCCAGGTTCAGGGCCTACGGCTCGTACGAAGAGGCCTTCACCGACTACGCGCAGTTCATCACGCGCAACCCGCGCTACGCCAACGTGCTGGCCACCGACGACCCCGCCGCGGCCGCCCACGGCCTGCAGCGCGCGGGCTATGCCACCGATCCGAAGTACGGCGAGAAGCTGGTTCGCATCATGCAGAAGTTCGGTTGAACCGCACCCGGCCCGCCCGCCTGCCCGAGGCTTCGTGGCGGGCCACACCCTACCGAGAAACGCCATGACAGAGATCGCGGGCATCGCCCACACGCAGCAGCAGTCGCAACACATCGTCGCCGCCCGCCTGGAGGTCGTGACCTTCAAGCTGGGCGAAGAGGAATACGGCATCGACATCCAGAAGGTGCAGGAGCTGCGCGGGTACGACGCGGTGACGCGGATTGCGAACGCGCCGGACTACATCAAGGGCGTGGTGAACCTGC
>NZ_JBFTIO010000018.1:0-127189 GCF_056394985.1 Variovorax sp. 10N412 | reverse complement strand
GGGCCGGTCGGCGCCGGCCACCACCGGCGGCGGCGGCGCGGGAGGACCGGGACGCATGGCCTGCTGCGCGATCAGGTCGCCCAGCGCGTCGCCGGCGGGGGGCGCGGGGCGCACCGGCACGCCGGGCGGAGGCGGCGGTGCGGGCGTGGGGGCCTCGCCGGCCATGGCCGAGCTGCCTGTGGAGCTCCCCGTTGAACTGCCTGCCGTACGGGGCGCGTCGCGCAGCCGCTCGGCGATCAGCGCTTCCATCGGGTCGACGGCCTGCTCGGGGTACAGGTCGAGCACCAGCCGGTGCTTGTACGCGGCCACGGGCGCGAGCGAGAACACCTGCGGCACCACGGCCTGCTTCAGGTCGAACACGATGCGCACCACCTTCGGTGCGTTCTGCCCGACGCGCAGGCCATTGATGAACGGGTCGCCCGGCTTGATCTTGCCGACCAGCTCGCGCAGTTCGGGGTTGAGGTCGATGCCTTCGATGTCCACCGCGAGCCGCGGCGGGCTGCCCACCACGAGCTGCTGCGAATTGAGGCGCGCGTCGGACTCGATGGTCACGCGGGTGTAGTCGGCGGCGGGCCACACCCGCACGGCGAGGATGGAGGCGCCGCGTGCGATCTGGTGCACGCCGAGCATCAGCGCGATGCTGCCGCCTTGCAGCAGCACGCGCCGTTTCAGGCCGCCCGCCTTCATGCGGCGATGCGCGCCAGCAGATCGCGGCCGCGAGGGGTGTTCGCGAGGAGGGTCACGCTGCGTGTGTCGTCAGTCATTGCTTCTATTTTAATAGCGAGGTCGGCAGGTGGGGTACGGCCCGCGGCGTTGTCCGGCCACTCGGCCAGCTTGAGCCCGGGGCCCGCGAAGATGTCGCGAAAGCCCGCGTCGTCCCATTCGCGCGGGTCGGCGAAGCGGTAGAAGTCGAAATGGAAGATCTGCAGGCCGTCGGGCGCCTCGTGCGGCTCCACCACGGCATAGGTGGGGCTCTTGATGCGCCCCGCGATGCCCAGCGCGCGCAGCAGATGGCGTACGAAAGTCGTCTTGCCCGCGCCCAGGTCGCCGTGCAGCGCGATGAACGCGTCGCGCACGGCAGGCGAGCCCGCGAGTGCGCGCGCGAAGGCGTCGGTGTCGTCTTCGCTGCGCCAGCGCAGGGTGCGGGTGCTCGTTTGCGTTTCTACAATCGGCAAGTGATCGTCAGCCATCCACTCGTTGTTCGTATTCAGGCCTTGGCCCGGGATCTCGGATTCTCCCAAATCGGAATCGCGGGCGTCGATCTATCGAGCGCCGAGGACGGTCTGATGCAATGGCTGGCCCATGGGTTCCACGGCGAGATGCAATACATGGCAACGCACGGCACGCGGCGCGCCCGCCCGGCCGAGCTGGTGCCGGGCACGGTGAGCGTGATCACCGCGCGCATGGACTACCTGCCGCGCGACACCTCGCCCGAATGGCAGGCCGTCGAGTTCGACCGGCTCACCCGCCCCGGCGAGGCCATCGTGTCGGTCTATGCGCGGGGCCGCGACTATCACAAGGTGCTGCGCAACCGGCTTGCCAGGCTGGCCGAGCGCATCGCCGAAGAGGTGGGCCCGTTCGGCCACCGCGCCTTCACCGACTCGGCCCCGGTGCTCGAAGCCGAGCTGGCCTCGCGCAGCGGGCAGGGCTGGCGCGGCAAGCACACGCTGGTACTCGACCGCGACGCGGGCTCGATGTTCTTCCTCGGCGAGATCTACGTCGACATGGAACTGCCGCCGAGCGAGCCCGTCACCGCGCACTGCGGCAGCTGCAGTGCCTGCATCGACGTGTGCCCGACGCAGGCCATCGTCGCGCCGCGGCGGCTCGATGCGCGGCGCTGCATCTCGTACCTCACCATCGAGCACGGCGGGCCGATTCCGGCCGAGCTGCGTCCGCTGATGGGCAACCGCATCTACGGCTGCGACGACTGCCAGCTGATCTGCCCCTGGAACAAGTTCGCGAAGAAAAGCACGCTGCCCGATTTCGATGCGCGCGAAGGGCTCACCGGCCGCACGCTGGCCGAGCTGTTCGCCTGGACCGAAGAAGACTTCCTGCGCCGCACCGAGGGCAGCCCGATCCGCCGCATCGGGCATGAACGCTGGCTGCGCAACATCGCGGTGGCGCTGGGCAATGCGGCCGGAGCGGGCGAGGGCGGGGCGCAAGAAGCGCTCGCGACACGGGCCTCGCACGACAGCGAGCTCGTGCGCGAGCACGTGGCCTGGGGCCTGGCGCAGCAGGCCGGCAACTGAATACTCAGGCGGGCAGGATCTCGCGCACGCGTTCCCACGGGCGGCACATCAGCGTGCCGCGCGGCGACACCACGATGGGGCGCTGCAGCAGGATCGGGTGCGCGACGATGGCGTCGAACAACTGGTCGTCGGTCAATGTCTCGTCGGCCAGCTTCAATTCCGCGTAGGGCGCTTCTTTCGTGCGCAGCAGGTCGCGCGGGCCCATGCCCATGGCCTTGGCAAGTTCACGCAGCTTCTTCTTCGAGGGCGGCGTTTCCAGGTACAGCACGATCTCGGGCTCCACGCCGCTTTCGCGGATCAACGACAGCACGTTGCGCGAGGTGCTGCAGTTCGGCTTGTGGAAGATCGTCATCGGGTAGGCGGTGGTGAGGGAGCGTGCGGTCATGGCGGAATCATCGAAAAAACGCGCAATCCGCCGCTGTCACGCCGCCAGCAGCGCGTCGACCTTGTTCAGGGCTTCCAGCGTGCGGAAGCAGGCCTCGGCCACTTCGGTGCCCTTGATGGCGAAGTGGCGGTGGAAGTACTTGCGGTGCTCCACGTGCTCGTGGAAGTGGTGCGGCGTGAGCACGGCCGAGAAGATCGGCACGTCGGTCTCCAGCTGCAGCGACATCAGCGTGCTGACCACCGTGCTCGCCACGAACTCGTGGCGGTAGATGCCGCCGTCCACCACCAGCGCGCAGGCGACGATGGCCGCGTACTTGCCGGAGTTGGCGAGCCGCTTGGCATGCAGCGGAATCTCGAAGGCGCCCGGCACGTCGAAGATGTCGATGCGCTCGCGTGCCACGCCGAGCCGGTCCATCTCGGCAAGGAAGGCGTCGCGGGCCTGGTGGACGATGTCGGCGTGCCACTGGGCCTCGACGAAGGCGATGCGCGTGCCGCGCGGGGAGCCCGATGCCGTCACTGCGGAAAGGGGAAGGTCGTTGATCTGACTCATGGTGTGCCTCTAGAAAGCAGGTTTCCTGAATCAGGGCGCACGAAACCACAGGCCCGCCCGCGCGCCCGCAAATGCGAGGCGCGCGGGCATGCCCGCATTTCGCGCTCTCTTTCATCCGGACTGTGACCGTCGGCTTCGGAATCGCACCGAAATCTGCTGACCCTGGGGCTTGTTGCAAGCTCCAGGCGCTCGCGGGCTTGTGCGGCCTCCTTTCGGAAGAGCCGCCATCACCGCCGGTGGGGAATTGCACCCCGCCCTGAGAACGCTTGCCACCCGGCGAACCGGACGACCGCGCGATTCTAGAAGTCCGGCGCAGGGCCGGGTTGTCGCCCGCGCGCCAGACCTTCAGGCTCACGGGGATTTTCTTCAGAAGCGATACGTGGCGGCCGCGGTCACGTTACGGCGCTGTCCGTAGAAGCAGTCGCCGCGCGTGAGGCAGGTGGTGATCTGCACCTTGTCCGTCAGGTTGCCGACGTTCAGCGACAGGCGCAGCGGGCCGTTGTCCCAGGCGAGCATCGCGTCGAACAGCGTGACCGACGGCGTGCGCAGGGCGTCCGTGCCGTCCCACGATTCGCCCAGGTAGCGCACGCCGCCGCCCAGCGAAAAGCCGGGCACGCCGCCGATCGAGAAGCGACGCATCACCCAGGCCGAGGCCGCATGCTTCGGCACGCCCGACAGGCGCTTGCCCAGGTCGGCCCCGTTGCTGCGCGAGACGCGCGCGTCGGTGTAGGCGTACGAGGCGATCCAGTCCCAGTCGCGCGCGATGCTGCCCTTGTACTCCAGCTCCAGGCCCTTCACGTGCACCTCGCCGAGCTGCACGCTGTTGAGCGGGTTGGTCGGATCGGTGGTCTTGCGGTTGGTGTCGCGCAGGTCGTACACCGCGGCCATGAAGGAGGTGCGCTGGCCTTCGGGCTCCCACTTGATGCCGGCCTCCCACTGCTTGCCGCGCTGCGGCTTGAAGGGCGTGTTGTTCAGGTCGACGCCGCCCAGCGGCAGGAACGACTCCGCATAGCTCAGGTACGGCGCCCAGCCGCCGTCGGCCAGGTAGACCAGGCCCGCGCGCTTGGTCGTGGCCTTGTCGTCGACCGCGGCCGCGGGGCGGCCTTCGGTGTCGGTGTCGGCCTTGTCGTGGCGCAGGCCCAGCAGGCCGATCCATCTGCCGTACTTCACCTGGTCCTGTGCGTAGATACCCACCTGCTTCTGCACCACGGCGGGCTGGCGCGTGAGGACGGCGGGCGGCGTGTAGTTGCCGTACACCGGCGCATACACGTCGAGCGCGCCCGCGCGGCCACGGCCGGTGAGCTGCGAGGTCTGGTTGCGCTGGAAGTCCGCGCCGACCAGCAGCGTGTGCTCGGCCGCGCCAGTCTTGAAATGCGCTTCGGCCTGGTTGTCGACCAGCAGCATCTTGCCGCCGCTGATGGTGGAGCTCAGGTCGCGCTCGATGGTGCGCTGGTCGATGTTGAACACCGGCCGCGCGGGCCGGCCCGTGAGCCGGTTGGCGGTGAAGCTGGTGTACGAGGTGTCGTACCAGACCTTGCTTTCGGTCGTGCGCAGGTTCTGCCGCACCGTCCACGTGTCGTCGATGCGGTGGCTGAACAGGTAGCCCAGCGAGGTGTTGCGCGAGTCGTAGCGGTCGAAGCCCGGCTCGCCGGTGAAGGTCGAGGTGGGAATCTGCCCGTAGAGCGATGGCTGCAGCGTGCCCTGCCAGGGGAAGAAGCCGATCAGCGAGCCGCTCTTGTCCTTCTGGTACGACGCCTGCAGTGTGAGCGAGGTGTCGGTGCTCGGTCGCCAGGTGAGCGACGGCGCCACCAGGATGCGGTCGTCCGACACGTGGTCGACCTGCGTGCCGCTGTCGCGGTTCACGGCCACCAGGCGGTAGAGCCACTTGCCTTCGGTATCGAGCGGGCCGGTGAAGTCGGCCGCCACCTGCTTGCGGTCGTGGTTGCCCAGCTGCACCTGCACTTCGCGCTGCGCCTCCGCTTGCGGCCGCTTCGACACCAGGTTGAGTACGCCGCCGATGCCCCCTTGCCCGTAGAGCACCGACGAGGGGCCGCGCAGCAGTTCGACGCGTTCGAGCAGGTACGGATCGACCTTGGTCGAGTTGTAGGTGCCGTAGGTGCGCTGCAGGCCGTCGAGGTACTGCACCGCATCGCCGCCGCGCACCTTGAACGAATCGACCCGGCTGTCGAAGTAGCTCGACACCACGCCGGCCGTGTAGTTGGTGGTTTCGCGCAGCGTGAGCGCCCCCTGGGCCTCCATCTGGTCGCGCGTGATGACCGAGATGGCTTGCGGCGTCTCGATCAGCGGCGTGTCGGTCTTGGTGGCGGTGCCGCCGCGCCTGGCGACGAAGCCGGTCACCGGGCCGGTCGCGGTCTCGCCCGAATCGCCCGAGACGGTGACGGTGGGCAGCGCCCTGCGGGGCTCATTGGCTTCGTCCTTGTCCTCGGCGTAGGCCGGCACGGCCGCGCTCAGCGCCACGGCGGTGGCGGCGAGCGTGGCGCGGCGGCCGTGCGACATGCGTGAAAGGCGTGAAAGGGGTGAAAGGCGCCAATTCGGGCGACGGATCCTGGATGTCATGTGCAGCTTCTCCTGTGTCCTGCGTGAAAGGGGAGTGGCTGCGGCACGCGTCGGGGCGTGCCATGGCTTCTCGGGTTCGGTTCGGTCCGTGCGAGCGCATCCGGCCGCTCGCCGGATGCCGGCGGCCGATGGTGTTTGTGGGTCTGTGCGTCGTCGGGGCAGCCGTTGCGGCTGCGGTCTTCGTTCCTTCGAAGACGGCTGGCGCGCCCGTGGCGGGCGGCTGGCTGAGCGGCGGAATTATAGAAGCGCTTCAGCGTCCCGAAAGGAACTGCGTCATGCGCTGCAGTTCGTCGTCCAGCGCCGCGCGAAAGGCCGCGTCGCGCGGCTTCCTGTCGACGTAGCCGAAGTCGGGCTGCACCTGTCCGCCGGGCGCCGTGACGTTGGCCCAGCCGATCACGCGGTCGTGCCACAGCAGCGGCAGCGCGTAGTAGCCGAACTGGCGCTTCGGCGCGGGCGTGTAGGCCTCGAACTTGTACGTCCATCCCCACAGCAGCTCGAAGCGGCGGCGGTCCCACACGACCGGATCGAAGGGCGCGAGCAGGCGCACCGCGTCGTCGGGGGCGTGGCGGCGCGAGGCCGGGTTCTCGCCGGCGGGCCAGTACCAGGTGGTGCCGTCGATGCGGCAGCTGGCGAGTTCGTCCCGCGCGATGCGCAGGGCCGCCTGTGTCTGCGCCGACAGGTGCGGCGCGCCGTAGCCGAGCAGGCGCACAAGGTAGGTGAGGCTCGCGGCCGGCAGCGGCGCGTACTTGCGCACCACCAGTGCGATGAGCGCGGCGGCACGCAGCGCGCGGCCGGCGGGGCTGTCGTCGGCGGGCAGGTGCGCGACGGCCGCGTACACGCGCGTGCCGCTGTCGCGCCGCACCACGCGCAGCATGCCGCGGTAGTGCATGCCGTCGAGCAGGTGGGTGGTCGCGTTGCTCGAGCCGCCCCAGTAGTTCTTGACCCGGCCGTGCGCGAAATGCTGCTCGACCTGGCGCGGGTGCACGGGGCCGTGTTCCTGCACGTAGGCCAGCACGTCGGCGGCCTTGCGGCGGGTGTCGGCGTCCCAGGCCTGCCTGGCTTCGCGCGGATGCATCAGCGCCAGATGCTCGCGCGGCAGGAAGCCGTAGTTGACGAGACAGTCTTCCTCGACAGAAAGGCGCGCGTAGCGGCTTTCCAGGTCGCCCGCGCGGTAGTCCTTCACGCGGTGGCGCAACGTAAGGTCTTGCGCACGCGCGGGGGCGCGGATGGGATCGGCCTGGACAAAGCCGAGCTGGCGGATCGCTGCGGGCAGCGTGGTGGGTTTGAAGAGGGTCCGCGCCACGGCATAGCGGCGCAGGTCGTCGAGGGTCGGGTCAGCCATGGGGCGGATTGCAGCATATGCGGCTGCGTTGTGCTTGGTTGAGGACGTCGTTGACGGCTCCTGTTCAGGGCGCGCTCACGCCGACGGGGTACCTTGCTCCGCGAATGTCCTCCGCTTCGCTCCCCCTTTATTTCGCTGCGCAAGGCATCCCATCGGCGCGAGCGTGGGCGGAGCCGGGGTTGATCGCTGATCACCAGCAGCGTGAGCTTGGTTCAGAGCGATCGTTGATCGGGGCGCATCAGCATCGTGTCCAGTGCACAGGGCGCCGGGTGCTCCCCGCAGCGAAATAAAGGAGGAGGGGCGCAGCCCCGGGGGACATTCGCGGAGGGGAGTACCCGGCGCCCTGTGCACGCGCCCTGAACAACAGCGCTAAGAAACGCAAGCAATCTAGACAGCCAGCTTGTGCCGCTCGATGCACACGTCGAGCGTTTCGCTTCCAGGCCGCTGCCACCAGTCGAGGTTGGAAAAAATCTCGACCTCGCTGAAGCCGGCGAACCCAGCGTCCTCGACCCACCCGCGGATCTTCTTCAGCTCGACCACGCCGTCGCCCATCATCCCGCGGTCGCTCAGCAGGTCGCGCGTGGGCGTGAGCCAGTCGCACACGTGGTAGGCCAGCAGGCGCTCCCGGCCCGCGCGGGCAATCTGCTGCCGCAGCTTCGGGTCCCACCACACGTGATAGATGTCCAGCGCCACGCCCAGCATGCCGCTCTTGCCCGCATCGAGTTCGTCGCACAGGTCGAGCGCGTGTTCCAGCGTGTTGATGCACGCGCGGTCGGCCGCCTGCATCGGGTGCAGGGGCTCGATGGCCAGCGGCATCCCGACCTCGCGGGCGTACTTGAGGGATGCGGCAATGCCGTCGCGCACCTCGTTGCGCGCACGGCCGATGTCCGTGTACGCGGCCTTGCCCTCGAGCGCACCGGGCAGCGCGCCCACCACCAGCACGAGGCAGGGCGCATCGAGTGTCTTGGCCTCGTCGATGGCGCGGCGGTTGTCGTCGAGCGCGGCCTTCAGGCCCGCCGCATCCGGCGCCGGAAAGAAGCCGCCGCGGCAGTAGCCCGAGAGGCCCATGCCGTGCGCCTTCAGTTGGCTGGCGACCTTGGCCAGACCGACGGCCGCCACCTGGTCGCGCCACGGGCTGATCGCACGGATGCCGCGCTCGGCGCACTGGTCGATGATGCGGTCCAGCGGCACCTCGGCGCCCAGTTGCTTGCGCACCGTGGCGGTGTTGATCGACAGCCAGTCGTGGTCTTTCGAAAAATCGCGCATGGGGTGGCTTCAGCCTTCCACGCCGTGCAGGGCCAGCAGCGTCTTCATGCGCCGCACCGAAAGTTCGGGCTGCTCCAGCAGGTTGGCCGCGTCGGCCAGGCGGAACAACTCTGCGAAGTGCTGCAGCGAACGCGTGCTCTGCTGGCCGCCCACCATCGTGAAGTGCTTCTGGTGGCCGTTGAGCCAGGCCATGAACACCACGCCGGTCTTGTAGAAGCGCGTGGGCGCCGCGAAGATGTGACGTGACAGCGGCACCGTGGGTCCGAGGATGGCGTGGAACTTCTCGGTGTCGCCCTGGGCCAGCGCACCCAGTGCGGCGCTGGCTGCGGGCGCGATGGCGTCGAAGATGCCCAGCAGCGCATCGCTCTTGCCGTGCGTCGGTTCGCTTCCGAAGCCGTCACCCGCGATGAGCTCGGCATAGTTGAAATCGTCGCCCGTGTACATGCGAACACCAGCCGGAAGACGCCGGCGCATCGCAATTTCCTTGTCCTTGTCGAGCAGCGAGATCTTGATGCCGTCGACCTTGTCGGGGTGCGCCGCGATGATGCCCAGCGCCGTGTGCATGGCCGCGTCGACGTCCTTGGTGCCCCAGTAGCCTGCCAGCGCCGGGTCGAACATGTCGCCCAGCCAGTGCAGCACCACCGGCTGCTTCGCCTGGCCCAGGATGCGGTCGTACACGCGCTCGTAGTCCGCTGGGCTCTTCGCCACGCGGGCCAGTGCGCGGCTGGCCATCACGATCAGCTTGCCGCCGAGCTTCTCGATAGCGGCCATCTGTTCTTCGTAGCCGCGGATCACATCGTCGACGCTCTTCACGCCGTCGATGTCCAGGTGGTCGGTGCCGCAGCCCGAGGCGACGAGAGCGCCGGGAACATCTTTTGCCGCATCGAGCGAGCGGCGGATCAGTTCGAGCGACGTGGGCCAGTCCAGGCCCATGCCGCGCTGCGCGGTGTCCATGGCCTCGGCCACGCCCAGGCCCAGCGAGAACAGGTGGCGGCGGTAGGCGATGGTGGTGTCCCAGTCGACCGCGCATTGCAGCCACGGGTCGATGGCCGCAAGCGGATCGGCCACGACGTGCGCGGCCGAGTAGGCGATGCGGTCGAACTTCACGCCCGCAGCAGGCTTCACCGGCACGGTGCCGCGCAGGGTGTAAGGCGCGAGCGTGCCGCCGGCGGTGGGGAGGATGAGCGAGAGCGCCATGGCCGCCTCAGACCTTCAGCGGGGACACGTCGACCCAGCGGCGGTCCTTCCACGATTCGAGCGCGGCCTCCACCAGCTGCACGCCCTTGGCGCCTTCAGGCAGCGTCCACTTGTAGGGCGCGTTCTCGACCACGTGGCGAATGAAGTGCTCCCACTGGATCTTGAAGCCGTTGTCGTAGACCTGCGAGTCCGGAATTTCCTGCCACTGGTCGAAGAAGTTCATGGTCTGCTTCTCGTCGGGGTTCCACACCGGGCGCGGCGTGGCCACGCGCGACTGGGCGCGGCAGCTCGACAGGCCCGCCACGGCCGAGCCGTCGGTGCCGTCCACGTGAAAGGTGACCAGGTCGTCGCGGCGCACGCGCGTGACCCAGCTCATGTTGATCTGCGCGATGACGGGCTCGCCGTTGTGGCCGGTGAGCTCGCAGGTGGCGTAGGCCGCGTCGTCGGCGGTGGCCTGGTAGGGCTCGCCGGCTTCGTCCCAGCGCTTGGGGATGTGGGTGGCGCCCAGGCACGACACCGACTTCACCTCGCCGAACAGGTTGTCCAGCACGTAGCGCCAGTGGCACATCATGTCCAGGATCATGCCGCCGCCGTCTTCCTTGCGGTAGTTCCAGCTCGGGCGCTGGATGGGCTGCAGGTCGCCCTCGAACACCCAGTAGCCGAACTCCAGGCGCACGCTGAGCATGCGGCCGAAGAAGCCCGCGCGGCGCAGCATGTCGAGCTTGCGCAGGCCGGGCAGGAAGAGCTTGTCCTGCACCGCGCCGTGCTTCAGGCCCGAGCCTTCGGCCAGGCGCGCGATTTCGACGGCTTCGTTCAGGTTGGTGGCGATCGGCTTCTCGCAGTACACGTGCTTGCCGGCGCGGATGGCCTTGGCCAGCAGCGTGGGGCGCATCTGCGTGGTGCCGGCGTCGAAGAAGATGGTGTCGTCCTTGTTCTCCAGGGCCTTGTCGAGGTCGGTGCCCCATCGCGCGATGTTGTGCGCCTTGGCGAGCGCCTCCATCTTCTCGGCGTTGCGGCCGATGAGGATGGGGTCGGGCATGACCTTGTCGCCGTTCGACAGCGTGACACCGCCCTGGGCGCGAATGGCGCAGATCGAGCGGATCAGGTGCTGGTTCATGCCCATGCGGCCGGTGACGCCGTGCATGATGATTCCTAGACGTTGGGTGGCCATCGTTTGCTTCCTTGAGATGCGAGAGAGATTGGAGATCGAAGCGGGGGGCTTCAGTAGACGGAACGCATCGCGTCCCACGAGATGCCGGCGCCGGGTTGGCCGGTGGCGAAGCCGGGCGCGGTGGCGAGCGAGGACAGGTCGAGCTGTCCGTCGCGGATGGCGAGGCGCACCGCGCCGTCGCGTTGCTCGTAAAGGCCGGGGTGCAGCTTCAGCAGGGCCTGCTGTTCGGCCTCGGGCGCGGCTGCCAGGCCGTTGACGTAGTGGTGCCCGTTGCGCTCCACGTGCGACAGGCCCAGCCATGCCACCAGCGCCAGGTCTTGCTGCACGCCGAGGCCGGCCTGCATGGTGAGGTCTTCACCGGAAAGGAAGTAACGCGGCTTGTCCTGGGCCGCATTCCAGTGGGCGCAGCGCGCCGCATTGACCACCGACTTGTAGAAGCCCTTGCAGCTCTTGCTCGACACGCCGGTGTAGCCGAGCGCGCGGGCCTGCACGAAGGCGTCGAGCGTCGCGTCGGATTCGTCGATGAGCAGCGGAATGCGCTTGCCCAGCGCGGACACGTCGCGCTGCAGCGCCGCATCGCGCCGGATCGGCTGCTCGACGAACGCCGTCTTCTGCGCGAGCTTCCACAGCACGGGCGTGGACAGCATGCGGTCGAGAAATGTGGCGAAGTCGCCGGCGTCCGCGTACTGCTCGTTGCCGTCGAGCGTCACCAGCTGCGCGTGGCCGTCGATGACGCGGGCGATGCGTTGGAGCCGGTCGATGTCCTGCGCGGTGTTGCCGCACAGCTTGATCTTGAAGTGCGTGAGGCCGTAGCGGCGCACGGCCGCGGCCAGCGTGGCGGGCAGCCCGTCGGTCGGCGCATCGGGCGCGGCGTCTTCGTCGTCGATGGCATCGGCCAGGCCCACGGTGTGGCGCGCCGCGATGTGCACGCGCGGCGACTTGCCGGCCAGGAACGCGTGCATGTCGAACCCCGCGAGGTCGTCGACCAGCCCGCTGCCGGCGATGTCGATGCCGCCGAGGTTGCCGTTCATTGCCGTGGCAAAGCTCGCGCAGGTGTGCAGGCACAGCGCGTCGAACAGGGCGCGGTCGATCAGCGCCGGGCCGTAGCTGGCCACCAGCGGCTGCAGGCCCTTGGCCTTGGCAAGGTCCTGCAGCGCGGCGTAGTTCGATGCGAAGTGCGTCCACGCGGTCTGCGCTTCGGGCTCGGCCGTGTAGGCCTCGCGCGCGTCGCGCAAGGCAAAGCGCAGTTGCTCGAAGTTCTGCTCGTGGGTGAGCGCGGGGTTCTTGTCGAACCACTTGGGCACCATCATCTCGGCGGCGCAGCCCTCGGCGGTGCGGCCGTCCGCCAGGCGGATGCGGGCCTTCACGTAGACCTGCGGGCAGGCCGTGACGGTGGCCGCGCCGAAGCGGAACGGCAGCCGCAGCGCCACGTGGCGCTCGGCAAAGCGGACTTCCTCGACGTGAAAGCGGATCGCATCCATGGCTGTCGCCTTCAGTGGTCCAGGATGCCCTGGGAGAAGAAATGCGCGCGCACCAGCTTCGTGTACGCGCCGAACTCCGGCGAGGCCATCATGTCCAGCGTGCGGGCGCGCGGCAGGTCGATGTCGTACACGGCGGCAATGGCGCCGGGCCGCTCGCTCATCACGATCACGCGGTCCGACAGGAAGATGGCCTCCGGAATGCTGTGGGTGATGAGCATCACCGTCTTCTTCGAGGCCAGCCAGATGCGCTGCAGCTCCAGGTTCATCTTCTCGCGCGTCATCGCGTCGAGCGCGCCGAAGGGCTCGTCCATGAGCAGCACCGAGGGGTCGTGCAGCAGCGCGCGGCAGATCGACGCGCGTTGCTGCATGCCGCCCGACAGCTGCCAGGGGTACTTGCCCTCGAAGCCCTTCAGGCCGGCCATCTCCATCAGCTCGCGTGCACGCGCCTGCGACGCGGCCTTGGGCAGGTGGCGCATCTCGGCCTGCAGCAGGATGTTGTCTTCCACGCTGCGCCACGGCAGCAGCACCGCGCTCTGGAACACGATGCCCACGTCCTTCTGCGGGCCGACGATGGGCTTGCCCGCCAGCGTGAGGCTGCCGCCGCTGATGGGCAGCAGGCCGGCCACCATCTTCAGCAGCGTGCTCTTGCCGCAGCCCGAGGGGCCGACGACCGAGACGAACTCGCCTTGCCCGATGGCGAAGTCGAGCGGCTTGAGCGACTCGACCGGGCCGTCCTTGCTCTGGTAGATCTTCGAGACGCCGCGCGCTTCGATCAGGACATTGGTAGACATTGAGCTTAAAGAGAGAGCGGAAGCTAGCGAGTTGAAAACGGGCGTTCGGCTTTTTCGTGAGAGACCGCGGAACCGGCTTTGCCGGGCCGCTGGTGTCGCGCCCGGAAGGGGGAGGGAGAAGCGACACGAAGTGCGCGCAGCCTGGGGTGAACCTATTGCGGCAGGAAGTCGAGGGTCACGTAGTCTTCCGGCTTGCCGCGTGTCGATGCGTCCATGCCGCCGTACTGCACCAGCAGGTCGAGCGAGTCGCTCACGTTCTTCATGGCCACGCGAAACGGGCGCTGGTTGCCCGTTTCCTTGGTGTGGTACAGCGCCACGCTCTGCTTCATGCCCACGATCAGCGTGTCGCGCACGCCGGCCTTCGGGTTGGCCTTCAGCATCGCGTCGACCGCTGCCTCGGGGCTCTTCTCGGCGGCTTCGGCGGCCTTGGTGGAGGCGCGCATGAAGCGCTTCACCAGGTCGGGGTTCTCGGTCAGCAGGTTCTTGTTGGTGATGATCCCGGAGCTGATCTGGTTCACGCCAGAGTCGGCGAAGCGGATCGGCGTCACGGGCTTGCCGGTGGCGTCCTGCAGCTTGATGGCCTGGTCCATCACATAGCCCAGCAGCAGGTCGGCCTGGCCGTTGGTGACGGCATTGAGCTTGGTCTGGCCGTCGCCCGAGACGATCTTCACCTGGTCGGCCGTGATGTTGTTGACCTTGAGGAAGAGCGGCCACATCTGCGACATCGAGTCGCCCGGCGTCACGGCCACGGTCTTGCCGATGATGTCCTTGGGTGTCTTGATGTTCTTCTCGGTGAAGCCCATGACCGACATCGGGCTCACCTGGAACAGCACGCCGGTCGACTTCAGCGGCGCACCCTTGGCGGCGGCCTTGATCATGGTCGTGACGTCGATGTAGCCGAAGGTGGCCGACTTGGCGGCCACCGCCTGCGCGGTAACGGCGGAACCGCGGCCCTCCTGGATGTCGAGGTCGATGCCTTCCTCGGCGTAGAAGCCCTTTTCCTTGCCCAGGAAGAAGGGCGCGTGCTCGCTGTACAGGTACCAGTTGAGCATCAGCGTGACCTTGTCCTTGGGCTTGTCGGCCTGGGCGTGGGCCGGTGCGATGGAAAGGACGGCGAAGGTGGCGAAGGCGGCGGCGCCGAGCAGCGAGGGAAGAAGTTTCTTCATGGTCTTGTCTCCGGGAGGTTGTTGGTATGCAGAAGGAACCAGGAACTCAGTGCGCGTGGCGCTGCGAGGCGTGCCACGGAATCATCACGCGCTCGACCAGGTCGACCGCGACGAAAAGAATGACGCCAATGCTCGACAGCACCACCAGCGCGGCGAACATCAGGGGCAGGTCGAAATTGCCATTGGCCACCTGCAGCACATAGCCGATGCCCGAGTTCGAGCCGACGAATTCGCCCACCACCGCACCCACCACGGCCAGCGTGACCGACACCTTCAGGCCGCTGAAGATCTGGGGCAGGGCCTGCGGCAGGCTGATCTTGAAGAAGGTCTGAAGCCGGCTCGCGCCCATGGAGCGCGACAGGTCGATCATGTCGGGCTCGACCGACTTGAAGCCCATCACCGTGGACACCACCACCGGGAAGAAGCCCAGCAGGAAGGCGCTGATCACTTTCGGAAAGATGCCGAAGCCGAACCACACCACGAACAGCGGCGCGATCGCCACCTTCGGGATGCTCTGCGAGAACACCAGCAGCGGGTACACATACGACTCGACCACGCGCGAGTAGGCGATGACCATCGCCATCGGAATGCCGATCAGGATGGTCAGGCCGAAGCCGCCCAGCGTGGCCAGCGTGGTCTTCCAGCTTTCGGACAGCAGGCGCGGCCATTCGGCCACGAGTTGCTTCACCACCTCCCACGGCGGGGGAACCAGGTAGGCCGGAATCTTGAAGAGACGGATCGCCAGGTCCCACAGCACCAGCAGCAGCAAGATGAGGATGAACGGGCGCAGGGCCGGGGAGAGCAGGAGCTTGCGGAGCATGGCGGAGCGGCGCTTTCTTGCGCTTACTGCTGCACGGCCAGGCCGGCGGCCTTCACGAGTTCGGCGTTGCTGGCGATCTCTTCCTTGATGTAGGCGTCGAACTGCGCGGGCTTGAGCGTCCAGGCGTCGGCGCCGAGCTTCAGGAAGCGTTCCTTCACCTCGGGCGTGGCCAGCGCCTTGGCTACCTCTGCGTTCAGTCGTTCGACGATGTCGCGTGGCGTCTTGGCCGGCGCCATCATGCCGATCCAGAAGTTGAACTCCGAGCCGGGCACGCCGGCCTCGGTGGTGGTGGGCACGTCGGGCAGGGCGGCCGCGCGCTTGGGCGAGCCGACGGCCAGCGCCAGCAGCTGGCCTTCCTTGATCTGGCCGATGACCGGCGCGATGGGGGAGAAGTAGTAGTCGACCCGGCCCGAGAGCACTTCGGTCACGGCCTCGCCCGACCCCTTGAAGGGGATGTTGGTCGCGTCGATCTTCGCGGCCATCTTGAACTTCTCGGCGTTCAGGTGCGTGGCGCTGCCCTGGCCGGCGGAGGCGAAGTTCATGCTGCCGGGCTTGGCGCGTGCGGCGGCCAGCAACTGCGGCAGCGTCTTGATGTTCTTCGAGGGCGAGATGACCAGCGCGTTGGGCAGCGACGAGATGGGCGTGACGCCGGCGAAGTCGTGCACCGTGTCGAAGGGCAGCTTGGCGAAGGTCGACGGGCTCACCGTGTGCGAGGACGAATGGATCATGACCGTGTAGCCGTCCGCAGCGGCCGTGGCCACTGCCTGCTGCCCGATGGTGCCGCTGGCGCCGCCGCGGTTGTCGATGACCAGCGTCTGGCCCATGCTGAGGCTCATCTTGTCGGTGATGGCGCGGGCAATGATGTCGGTGGTGCTGCCGGCCGCGAAGGGAACGATCACGCGGATCGGCTTGGTGGGGTAACCGTTCTGCGCGGCGGCCAGGCCCGGCAGCAAGGCCGCGATGCAGGTCAGGGAGGCAATGACGGCGGTGCGTGCAGTGCTTGCAAGAAGAGGCTTCAAGGTTGTCTCCGCGCGGTGGGTCCGCATTCTTTGATCGTTCAATTCACCAATGAGTGAATTAACGATTTTAGGAACGGCTGCGCCGCAGCGTCAACGGCCGCTGCCTAGTGAATACCCGGAGAGTGCGAAGGCGCCGCGAGGGCGCGCGTTCAGTGCGAGGTCAGCGCAGGACGTAGCCCAGCACGAGGTCGGTCATGTGCGAGAGGCGCTGCGCCATCGCCTTGGGCGCGCGCAGGTCGCGCCCGAAGATGGCCGACAGCGTGTGGTTGTTCGACAGGTAGAAGTAGCACAGCGACGCGATCGAGATGTACAGCTGCACCGGGTCGACGCCCGCGCGGAACAGGTGGTCCTTCTTGCCGCGCTCCAGCACGGTGTCGAGCAGCTGCACCAGCGGCGAGTTCATTTCCTGGATGCGCTCGGAGCGCTTCAGGTGCGCCGCGCAGTGCAGGTTCTCGCTGTTGAGCAGCGTGATGAACTCGGGGTGCTCCAGGTAGTAGTGCCAGGTGAAGGACACCAGCTGGCGGATCGCCTCGACCGGTTCGATCTCGTCGAGGTGCAGGCGCTGCTCGGCCTCGCGGATGTCGGCGTAGGTGCGCTCCAGCACCGCCAGGAACAGGTCGTCCTTGCTGCCGAAGTAGTAGTAGATGAGCCGCTTGTTGAGGCCCGCGCGCTCGGCGATGCTGTCCATGCGCGCGCCTGCGAGGCCGCGCGCGGAGAACTCGTCGCGCGCCGACGCGAGGATGGCGAGCTGCGAACGGTCGGCATCGCGCGAACGGGGTTCGAGAAGTTCGGGAGCGTCGGACGCGGAGTCCTTGGGGGCCTTCATGGCGCGAATTTAACCAATTGGTGAATTAACGCAAGGCGTCTGGAGGGGGCGCACATAATTGCCGAAGACATTTGCAGCTGAGGTTCCACTTCTCATGAGTACATCACAACCCGCAGGCCACCTGATCGTGGAGTGCCTGGTCGAGCAGGGCATGGAGATCGCGTTCGGCGTGCCCGGCGAAAGCTTCCTGGCGGTGCTCGACGGCTTTCATGCGTACCGCGACCGTGCGCGCTTCATCGTCAACCGGCAGGAGGGCGGTGCGGCCTTCATGGCCGAGGCGCACGGCAAGCTCACCGGGCGGCCGGGCGTGTGCTTCGTGACCCGCGGTCCGGGTGCGACCAATGCGTCGATCGGCGTGCACAACGCCTTCCAGGACTCGACGCCGATGGTGCTGTTCGTCGGCGATGTCGGCAGCGACTTCCGCGACCGCGAAGCCTTCCAGGAGGTCGACTACGGCAGCTTCTTCGGGCCGAGCACCAAGGGCTTCGCCAAGCGGGTGGAGCGCATCGACGACGCCAACCGCATTCCCGAATACATCGCACGCGCCTTCGCCACGGCGATGAACGGACGGCCCGGACCGGTGGTGGTGGTGCTGCCGGAAGACATGCTGCGCAGCGAGACCGCGGCGCGGCCGTTGAAGCGCGTGGACGCCGTCGAACCCTGGAGCGACCCCGGTGCGCTGCGCACGCTGCGCGAGCTGCTGCTGAAGTCGCAGCGCCCGCTGTTGATTGCCGGCGGCGGCGGCTGGACCGCGCAGGCCGCGCAGGCGCTGCAGCGCTTTGCCGAGAACTGGCGCCTGCCGGTGACCAACGCCTTCCGCTTTCAGGACACGTTCGACAACCACCATCCGCTGTATGCGGGCGATGTCGGCATCGCCATCAACCCCAAGCTCGCGCAGCGCGTGAAGGACGCCGACCTGATCCTGGCGATCGGCCCGCGCCTGGGCGAGATGACGACCGGCGGCTACACGCTGCTCGAGGCGCCCAAGGCGAAGCAGACGCTGGTGCACATCCACGCGAGCGCGGAAGAACTCAACCGTGTGTACCAGGCCGACCTGGCGATCAACGCCGGCATGAGCGCGGCCGCGCGCAGCCTGGAGGTGCTGAGCGCGCCGCCGACGCTGCCGTGGGAAGAATGGACGCTGCAGGCGCATGCCGACTACGAGGCCAACCTGGTGCCGCAGGCGCTCGCCGGCATGCCTGCCGAGACGCCGCGCGGGCCGGTCGACATGGCGCAGGTCGTTGCGCTGCTGCAGAAGCACCTGCCGGCGGATGCGGCCATCACCAACGGCGCGGGCAACTTCGCGAGCTGGGTGCACCGCTACTTCCGCTACCACGGGCTCGCCAAGGGCGCCAAGACGCAGCTGGCGCCGACCAGCGGTGCCATGGGCTACGGCGTGCCGGCCGGCATCGCGGCCAACCTGGCGACGGGGCGCGTGGCCTTCACGATCGCGGGCGACGGCGATTTCCTGATGACGGGGCAGGAGCTGGCCACGGCGTCGCAGCACGGCGGCAAGAGCATCATCGTGCTGCTGAACAACGGCATGTTCGGCACCATCCGCATGCACCAGGAGCGCGAGTACCCCGAACGCACGAGCGGCACGGCGCTGCGCAACCCCGATTTCTGCGGACTTGCACGCGCCTATGGCTATGCAGCCGAGCGGGTGACGGCCACCGGGCAGTTCGAAGCCGCGCTGTTGCGCGCACTGGCGGCGGACACGGGCACGCTGATCGAGATTCCGCTCGACCCCGAGGTGATCACCACGCGCGGCACGCTGGCGTCGATCACGCGCTCGGCGAAGCAGCAGGCCTCGCGCTGAGTTCGGCACGATGCCGGGCCACTTCGGCGCGCAGGGCGCCCGAGCGCAGTTCGAACACGTCGAACAGGCCCAGGGCGTCGAGGGTGGGAACCAGCGACAGCAGGTCGCGCCGCGCGGTGTGTTTCTGTTCGGCAGACGCATGCGCGTCTTCGAGCACGCGCACGTTCGCGAGGAAGGCGCCGACCGATCCCTTGCGCAATGTGCGGCCGTTGATGACGGTGAAGTCCTGGCCGTCGGGCAGTACATCCTGGGCTTGCATGTGTGTTCCTTTGAAGGGGTGGTGAAGATGAACACGATGCTAGGCAGCACGGCGCATTCAGGCTTGCGGCGCGGGGCCAATCGATACCGCCGGCGGGCCAGCCATGGCTGCTGAGGCCTCGGCGAAGCTCTGGCTCGACGCGTACGAGGCACCGCGCGTCACCGGGTATCACGCCCATGAGACCGGTCAGCTGTTCGCGCTGCGCGAGGGCCTGCAGGTCATCGAGACACCGTCGGGGCGATGGGTGCAGCCGCCGGGGTGGATCGGCTGGATTGCGCCGCGCTGCGCCCATGCGGCGCGCAGCTTCGGCGCGACGGCGGGCTGGAGCCTGCACATCGACGCGTCGATGGCGGCCGTGTTGCCGGACGGGCCGCATGTGTTCGCGGTCACGCCGCTGGCGCAGGGGGTGGTGGACCGGCTGACATCGCTGGATGCATCCGACCCCCTCCAGGAGCCACGCCGTGCGCGATTGGTGGGTGTGCTGATCGACGAGCTTGTGGCGGGCGTGAGGCCGTCGCTGCACCTGCCGATGCCGCAGGACAGGCGCCTGGTCGCGATGGCCGCCGCGCTGGCCGCCGATCCGGCGCTGGCGGATGGCATCGACGAATGGGCCGATCGCATCGGCATGGCGCGCCGAACGCTCACGCGCCGCTTCGCGGCAGAGACGGGACTGAGCTTCGCGCAATGGCGCCAGCAGGCGCGTTTGCTGAAGGCGGCGGAACTGCTGAGCGTGAAGGAGCCTGTGACGACGGTGGCATTGACGGTGGGCTACAGCTCGGTGAGCGCCTTCATCGAGGCTTTCCGGAAGCACTTCGGCTGCACGCCGGCGCGCTTCTTCGAGAAGGGGATGGCCTTGCCGCAGGCGAAAAAAAAGCCGGCATGAAGCCGGCTTCCTGATTCGGGAGCGCGAGGCCCCCGGGTGCTTACTTGACGTGCTTGCCGATCAGCGCGGCCAGTTCGAACATCGACACTTGGGCCTTGCCGAAGATTTCCTTCAGCTTGGCGTCGGCGTTGATGTTGCGCTTGTTGGCCTTGTCTTGAAGGTTGTTCTTCTTGATGTAGTCCCACAGCTTGCTCACGACAGCGGTACGCGGCAGCGGCGTCGAGCCGACCACGGCGGCGAGTGCCGGGCTGGGGGTCAGGGCCTTCATGAACGCGGCGTTGGGCGTGCGCTTCTTGGCGGGAGCAGCCTTCTTTGCGGGTGCGGCCTTCTTTGCAGGAGCAGCAGCCTTCTTCGCGGGAGCGGCGGCCTTCTTTGCAGGAGCAGCAGCCTTCTTTGCCGGAGCAGCAGCCTTCTTCGCCGGAGCCGCGGCCTTCTTTGCCGGAGCAGCAGCCTTCTTCGCGGGAGCCGCAGCTTTCTTTGCCGGAGCTTTCTTTGCAGTTGCCATGGTTGATTTCCTTTTTTGGTTGAACGTTCACCAATGAAAAACTTGCGTCTCCAGTGGCATTGCGGATGCTAAAGGAGAAAAAACGCGTTTCCAAGGGGAAAAGCGCTTTTTTCATTGGGGGCTGTTGTTTTTTCAGAGGGGCGAAGCGTCCTTTTTCACGTTCGCCGGGCCGGCCATGTTGCGAGCACCACGCCCACGATGGCGATCACGAACGCAATCAGCTGTGGCGAAGACAGGTTTTCGCCCAGCACGAGCACGCCCACGAGGGCTGCGCTCACCGGCAGCAGCACGGCGAAGACACCCGCTTGTGCGGCTGGTACGTTGCGAAGTCCGGTCATCCAGAGCCACACCGTCCAGATGCTGGCGGCCAGCGCATAGGCCACGAGCAGGGCCCAGGTGCCGAAGCGCACGGCGGTGAAGTCGAACTGCAGCGCGAACCAGATGCCGAAGGGCATCGAGAGCATGAAGCCCCACAGGTTGATGAGCGAGGCGATGCGCTTGGGGCCGAGGCGTCCCGTGAGCGACTTGCCGATCACCGCGTAGGCCGTCTCGCAGAGCACCGCGCAGAACACCAGCAGGTTGCCGAGCCACGGCATCGACGAATGCATGGCGGCGGTCGAGGCCGGTGCGTGCGCGGCAGATGCCGTGGAGAGCGCGAGCAGGCCGATGCCCAGCGCCGCGCAAGCGATGGCCCCGCCGATGCGCATGGTGATGCGCTCGCGCAGGAACAGCCAGCTCGCAACGGCCACGCAGGCGGGGATCGACGCCATGATCACGCCGGCCGACACTGCGCTCGTCAGGCTCACACCGAACAGCATGCAGATCGAGAACAGGAAGTTGCCGAGGAACGATTCGAGGAACACCAGCCAGCGCGTGCGCGACGTCATCGGCGGCTCGTCGGGCGCGCGCTTGAGCCAATGGGGCATGGCGAGTGCCGCAATGCCGAAGCGCAGCCACGCGAGCAGCAGCACGGGGAAGGCGGCGACCAGGGGTTTGGAGAGGGCGACGTAGCCGCCCACGAGCGACATGCTCAAGGCCAGACAGCCGTAGGCCACGAGGCGGCCTGATGCGGGGGCGGTGGAGTTCAATAGACTGGGATCTTGTTGTTGCGGAAAGCGGTTTCGATGATGCCCCACGTTTTTGTCTACGGCACGCTGCGCAGCGGCGGGCGCAACGATATTGCGCGCTACCGGCCATTGCCTGTGCGAGTGGGCGAGGCCTGCATCGACGGCACGCTGTACGACCTGGGCGCCTATCCGGGCATCGTGCTCGGTGGCGTGGGGCGGGTCGTGGGCGAGGTCTATGCAGTCGACCCGGCGGTCGAGGCTGCGCTCGATGTGCTCGAGGAAGTGGCCGATGACGATTCGGGCGAGTACATCAAGCGGCGCGTGGGCGTGGATCTGCGGGGGCAGTGGATCGATTGCCTGGTGTACGAGATTCACCCGTCGCGCACTGCAGGCCGCCATGTGATCCAGAGCGGGGACTGGATCGCGCATGCCGCGCTGAGCGTTGACTCGTTTTCACCCACGAAAGGTTGATTGCGCATTGCGAAATGCGAGAGTGCTGCGCCGCAATATTTTTTCTCAATATGAGAAAAATAATTTTGCATTGAGAAATACTATTGTAAGTTGTTGATTTCATTGGTTGAAAAATATGTCTTCTATAAGACATAAGAGTCCGCGGGCGGATTAAAGTAACCCCACGGCCGCAGCGCCAGACCTTCAACCAACCTCACGGAGTGACCATGCCCCAGACCCTCACAGAACAACTCAGCCGCGAACAACAAATCGCCGCCCTCGAAAAAGAATGGGCCACCGATCCGCGTTGGAAGGGCGTCAAGCGCGGCTACAGCGCGGCCGACGTGGTGCGTCTGCGCGGCTCGTTTCCCATCGAGCACACGCTCGCCAAGCGCGGCGCTGAAAAGCTCTGGGACAAGATCAACGGCGGTGCCAAGAAGGGCTACGTGAACGCGTTCGGCGCGATCTCCGCCGGCCAGGCCATGCAGCAGGCCAAGGCCGGCCTGGAAGCGGTGTATCTGTCGGGCTGGCAGGTCGCCGCCGACGGCAACACCTCCGAGACGATGTACCCCGACCAGTCGCTGTACGCCTACGACTCGGTGCCGACGATGGTCCGTCGCATCAACAACACCTTCCGCCGTGCCGATGAAATCCAGTGGGGCCGTGGCATCAACCCGGGCGACAAGGAGTTCATCGACTACTTCCTGCCGGTCGTGGCCGACGCGGAAGCCGGCTTCGGCGGCGTGCTGAACGCCTTCGAACTGATGAAGAACATGATCGCGTCGGGCGCTGCCGGCGTGCACTTCGAAGACCAGTTGGCTGCCGTCAAGAAGTGCGGCCACATGGGTGGCAAGGTGCTGGTTCCCACGCAGGAAGCCTGCGAGAAGCTGATCTCCGCGCGCTTCGCCGCCGACGTGATGGGCGTGCCGACCATCGTGCTGGCCCGCACCGACGCCGAAGCCGCCAACCTGATCACTTCCGACCACGATGCCAACGACAAGCCGTTCCTGACCGGTGAGCGCACGCAGGAAGGCTTCTACCGCGTCAAGAACGGCCTGGAACAAGCCATCAGCCGCGGCGTGGCCTACGCACCGTACGCAGACCTGGTGTGGTGCGAAACCGGCGTGCCGGACATCGGCTTCGCCCGCGAATTCGCCCAGGCCGTGCACGCCGCATGCCCCGGCAAGCTGCTGTCGTACAACTGCTCGCCTTCCTTCAACTGGAAGAAGAACCTCGACGACAAGCAGATCGCCTCGTTCCAGGAAGACCTGTCGGCGCTCGGCTACAAGTACCAGTTCATCACGCTGGCCGGTATCCACATCAACTGGTTCAACACCTTCCAGTTCGCCCATGCATACGCCAACGGCGAAGGCATGAAGCACTACGTGAACATGGTGCAGGAGCCCGAGTTCGCCGCACGGGAAAAGGGCTACACCTTCGTGTCGCACCAGCAGGAAGTGGGCGCGGGCTACTTCGACGACGTGACCACCGTGATCCAGGGCGGTTCGTCCAGCGTGAAGGCGCTGACGGGTTCGACCGAAGAAGAGCAGTTCCACTGATCCTCGCGGATCGGTTCACGCGCGGCGGCTTGCCGTCGCTTTCAAGCCCGGCTCATCGCCGGGCTTTTGCTTTGGCCCCTTTCCTCGCCGGGGCGCGTGGCTCGAGGAATGCCGTACCCACGGCCCGGGCGGGCAGCGGCTAGAATCTCCAACTCTGCACTCAACAAGAGCGAGAAAGGCACCTTGGTTATGACACCGCGAACTACCCCGCAAGAAATCAGCGGCTTTTTCTTCACCGAAGGAAAAGGCCGGTAGCCCCGCGCGTGCTGGCTTCTGCCAGCTCTACAGCCAAGCAAAGCGCGGTCTTCCACCGCGCTTTTTTGTTTTTCTCCCCGAGGTTTTCACATGATTCAGATCACGCTCCCCGACAACTCGCGCCGCGAGTTCCCAGGCCCTGTTTCGGTGGCCGAAGTGGCCCAGTCCATCGGCCCCGGCCTCGCCAAGATGACGGTGGCCGGCAAGGTCGACGGCAGGCTCGTCGATGCCAGCGACGTCATCGACCACGACGCCAGGCTCCAGATCATCACGCCCAAGGACGACGAGGGCCTGGAGATCATCCGCCACTCGACGGCCCACCTGGTTGGCCACGCGGTGAAGCAGCTCTACCCGACGGCGAAGATGGTGATCGGCCCGGTGATCGACGAAGGCTTCTACTACGACATTTCGTACGAGCGCCCCTTCACGCCTGAGGACATGGAAGCCATCGAAGCGCGCATGCGGGAGCTGATTGCGCAGGACTATGACGTCGTCAAGAAGATGACGCCGCGCGCCGAGGTGATCGAGGTCTTCAAGTCGCGCGGCGAGGACTACAAGCTGCGCCTGGTCGAGGACATGCCCGACGAGCAGGCCATGGGCCTGTACTACCACCAGGAATACGTCGACATGTGCCGCGGGCCGCACGTGCCGAACACGCGCTTCCTGAAGGTCTTCAAGCTCACGAAGCTGGCCGGTGCCTACTGGCGCGGCGACGCCAAGAACGAGCAACTGCAGCGCATCTACGGCACGGCCTGGGCCGACAAGAAGCAGCTCGACCAGTACATCCAGCGCATCGAGGAGGCCGAGAAGCGCGATCACCGCAAGCTCGGCAAGGAGCTCGACCTGTTCCACATCGACGAAGTGGCGCCGGGCGTGGTGTTCTGGCACCCGAAGGGGTGGGCGGTGTGGCAGCAGGTCGAGCAGTACATGCGCGGCATCTACCGCGACACGGGCTATTGGGAAGTGAAGGGCCCGCAGATTCTCGACAAGAGCCTGTGGGAGAAAACGGGCCACTGGCAGAACTACCGCGACAACATGTTCACGACGGAGTCGGAAAAGCGCGAGTACGCGCTCAAGCCGATGAACTGCCCGGGCCACGTGCTGATCTTCAAGAGCGACCTGCGCAGCTACCGCGACCTGCCCCTGCGCTACGGCGAGTTCGGCCAGTGCCACCGCAACGAGCCCAGCGGCGCGCTGCACGGCATCATGCGCGTGCGCGGCTTCACGCAGGACGACGGGCACATCTTCTGCACGGAAGACCAGATCCTGGACGAGTGCATCGCCTACACGGAGCAGTTGCAGAAGGTTTACGCCGACTTCGGCTTCACGGACATCCTCTATAAGGTCGCGACGCGTCCCGAGAACCGCGTGGGCTCCGACGAGCTGTGGGACAAGGCCGAGCATGCGGTGATGGAGTCGCTGCGCCGTTCGGGCGTCGACTTCGTCATCTCGCCGGGGGATGGCGCCTTCTACGGCCCGAAGATCGAATACACGCTGCGTGACGCCATCGGTCGCCAGTGGCAGTGCGGCACGATGCAGGTCGACTTCAACACGGCGGAGCGCCTGGGCGGCGAGTACGTGACGGAGTCGAGCGGCCGAGCGCACCCCGTGATGCTGCACCGCGCGATCGTCGGCAGCCTGGAGCGGTTCATCGGCATGCTGATCGAACACCACTCCGGCGCAATGCCCGCATGGCTCGCTCCGGTGCAGGTGGCGGTGCTTAATATCAGCGAAGGACAGGCCGATTACGCCCGGGACGTGGCGAAAGCGCTGCAAAATCAAGGGCTTAGGGTTCAGCTTGACCTGCACAACGAAAAGATTACGTATAAAATACGGAAGCATTCGTTGCAAAAGCTCCCTTACATCCTCGTCGTAGGCGACAAGGAAAAGGAAGCAGGTGCCGTCGCAGTGCGCGCCCGGGGCAATCAAGACCTCGGTGCAATGTCCCTCGAATCGTTCGTGCAACGGCTCGTCCAGGATGTTGCTGACAAGCGTTGATTTGTCCGGGAAACACCTCATATGTTTCCCCTGCAGGTCGTATCGCTTGTCCGCGAGGACTGATCGGCGTTCGCTACAGATTTTGTAGCAAATTTTGAAGGATTCTGACCATCGCTACTGCATTTCGCGACCGCCGCCACCGCGAGGAACGCCAACACCGCCTTAACCGGGAAATCATGGCCCCGGAAGTCCGCCTAGTCGGCCCGGAAAACGAGCCCATGGGTGTCATGAGTCTCTCGGAGGCCTTGCGCCTTGCTGGCGAGGCTGACGTGGATCTGGTGGAGGTCGTTGCGGCGGCCAACCCGCCGGTTTGCCGCCTGATCGAGTACGGAAAGTTCAAGTACCACGAGCAGAAGAAGGCAGCCGAGGCGAAGTCGAAGCAAAAGGTCATCGAGGTCAAGGAAATTAAGTTCCGCCCCGGTACCGACGACGGCGACTACAACATCAAGATGCGCAACATCAAGCGCTTTCTCGATGAGGGCGACAAATGCAAGATCACGCTGCGCTTCCGGGGCCGCGAGATCACGCACCAGGAGCTCGGTTTGGCACTGCTGCAGCGCATTCGCGACGAACTGGGCGACCTGATCATGGTCGAGCAGTTCCCGAAGCTCGAAGGCCGCCAGATGATCATGATGATCGCGCCGGGCCGCAAGAAGGCCGGTGGCGCCGCACCGAAGCCGGCAGCAGATGCTGCGCCGGCAGCGGCGTCCCCCGCAACGGCCTGAGCGGGCGGGGTCGCAGCAGCGAGGTTTTGAAGGGATTTCGCCGTTGCCGGCACTTCGAAAGAAGCGCGGGCAGGGGCGAGATAAAGAAGTGTCTCGGGGCCAACAAGTTCGTGGAGTTTCCACGGCGCCTCACGAGCACAAACTAAAGGAGCATTTACATGCCCAAAATGAAGACCAAGAGCAGCGCGAAAAAACGTTTCCGCGTTCGTCCCGGTGGCACCGTCAAGCGCGGTCAAGCCTTCAAGCGTCACATCTTGACGAAGAAGACCACCAAGAACAAGCGTCACCTCCGTGGTGCAGTCGCAGTGCATGAGACCAACATGGTTTCTGTCGCCGCCATGCTGCCCGGCCGTGGCATTTAACTCAGACGAACAAGGAGTACACACATGCCTCGCGTCAAACGTGGTGTAACGGCTCGCGCCCGCCACAAGAAAGTTCTCGCACTCGCCAAGGGTTTCCGCGGTCGCCGCGGCAATGTCTTCCGCGTCGCCAAACAGGCGGTGATGAAGGCAGGCCAATACGCCTACCGTGACCGCCGTACCAAGAAGCGCGTGTTCCGTCAGTTGTGGATTGCGCGTATCAACGCCGCCTCGCGTGAACTGGGCCTGACCTACAGCCAGTTCGCCAACGGCATCCGCAAGGCCGGTATCGAGATCGACCGCAAGATGCTTGCGGACATCGCCGTGCACGACAAGGCCGCTTTTGCCGGCATCGTGGAGCAGGTCAAGGCCAAGCTGGCTGCTTGATTCTGCACAGCAGGAGTGCCGCCTTCGGGCGGCTTCCTGCGCCCACGGCTCAAGGGCTGGCGCTTGAAAAGGCTCCAGCTCTTTTTTATTTCCCCTCGAAGATTTTTGTTGCTATGAACGAGCTGGACTCCCTGGTAGCCACCGCAGGCGCCGCTTTCGCCCAAGCGAAAACGCCCGCTGAACTCGAAAACGCCAAGGCGCAGTTCCTCGGCAAGTCGGGTCGCATCACCGAGCTGATGAAGGGCATGGCCGCACTGAGTGTCGAGGAGAAGAAGTCCCGCGGCGCCGCGATCAACGTGGGCAAGCAGGCCATCGAGGCCGCCTTGACCGAGCGCCGGCAGCAACTGGCAGACGAAGAACTCTCGCTGCAACTGCGCGCCGAGGCGCTCGACGTGAGCCTGCCCGGCCGCCGCCGCATTCCGGGAGGCCTGCACCCCGTGAGCCGCACGCTGGAGCGCATCGAGGAGATCTTCTCGAGCATGGGCTTCGACGTGGCCGACGGCCCCGAGATCGAGAGCGACTGGCACAGCTTCACCTCGCTCAACAACCCGCCGAACCATCCGGCGCGTTCGATGCAGGACACCTTCTATGTCGACATCAATGGCGACGACGGTGTTCCCTACAACCTGCGTCCGCACACCAGCCCGATGCAGGTGCGCTATGCGCATCAGCACATCAAGAAATATGCGGCCGAGTTCGCCGCCGCCGCCGCCGATGAGACCGGCACCGTCAAGGCGCCCGAGATCCGCGTGATCGCGCCGGGCCGCACCTACCGTGTCGACAGCGACGCCACGCATTCGCCCATGTTCCACCAGTGCGAAGGCCTGTGGCTCGGCGAGAACGTGAGTTTCAAGGACCTGAAGGTCGTCTTCACCGACTTCTGCCGCACCTTTTTCGAGCGCGACGACCTCGTGCTGCGCTTCCGCCCGAGCTTCTTTCCGTTCACCGAGCCCAGCGCCGAGATCGACATCCAGTTCGCGAGCGGCCCGCTGGCCGGCCGCTGGCTCGAGGTGTCGGGCGCCGGCCAGGTGCACCCGAACGTGGTGCGCAACATGGGCCTCGACCCCGAGCGCTACATCGGCTTCGCCTTCGGCATGGGCCCCGATCGGCTCACGATGCTGCGTTATGGCGTGAACGACCTGCGCCTCTTCTTCGACGGCGACCTGCGTTTCCTCTCGCAGTTCCAGTAAGCACCCACCCATAAAAAAACCAGATCGAGATCGAAGAGATGCAATTCCCGGAATCCTGGCTGCGCGAGTTCTGCAACCCGCCCCTCGACAGCGCAGCACTGGCCGAAACGCTCACCATGGGCGGCTTCGAGGTCGAGGAGCGCCGACCGGTGGCGCCGCCTTTCACGCGCATCGTGGTCGGTGAAATCAAGGAAGCGGTGCAGCACCCCAACGCCGATCGCCTGCGCGTGTGCCAGGTCGATGCGGGGCAGGGCGCCTTGCTCAACATCGTGTGCGGCGCGCCCAACGCGCGCGTCGGCATCAAGGTGCCCTGTGCGCTTGTCGGTGCCGAGTTGCCACCGGGCGAAGACGGCAAGCCTTTCCTCATCAAGCTCGGTCAGCTGCGCGGCGTCGAAAGCCAGGGCATGCTGTGCTCGGCGCGCGAGCTGAAACTCAGCGAAGACCATGGCGGCCTGCTGGAGCTCGATGCCGACGCACCCATCGGCGTTGACGTGCGCGATGTGCTCAAGCTCGACGACGCGTTGCTCACGCTCAAGCTCACGCCCAACCTGGCGCACGGCCTGAGCGTCTATGGCGTGGCGCGTGAACTCGCCGCGCTCACCGGTGCGCCGCTCAAGACCCCGGCCATCGCCGCGGTCGCGGCCGCGTTCACCGACGTGTTGCCCGTCAAGGTCGAAGCACCCGAACTCTGCGGCCGTTTCTCGGGCCGCATCATGCGCGGCGTGAACACCCAGGTGAGCACGCCCGGCTGGATGGTCGAGCGCCTCGCGCGCTGCGGACAACGCAGCGTGACCCCGCTGGTCGACATCTCGAACTACGTGATGTTCGAGTACGGCCAGCCGACCCACATCTTCGACCTCGACAAGATCCACGGCGGGCTCACGGTGCGCTGGGGCAAGGCGGGCGAACAGCTCAAGCTGCTGAACGGCACGACCATCTCGGTCGACGACAAGGTCGGCGTGATTGCCGACGACCGCGAGGTCGAGTCGCTCGCCGGCATCATGGGCGGCGACGCCACTTCGGTGTCCGACGACACGCGCAACATCTACGTCGAAGCCGCGTTCTGGTGGCCCGAAGCCGTGCAGGGCCGTTCGCGCCGCTTCAACTTCTCGACCGATGCAGGCCACCGCTACGAGCGCGGCGTCGATCCGAGCCGCACGGTGCAGATCATCGAGCGCATCACGCAACTGATCGTCGAGATCTGCGGCGGCCAGGTCGGCGCCATCGACGACCAGACGCTGCACGTGCCCGCGGCCGTGCCCGTCACGCTGCGCGTGGCGCGTGCAGCGCGCGTCATCGGCATGCCGCTGACCCAGGCGCAGTGCGCCGATGCGTTGAACCGCCTCGGCTTTGCGATCAAGGAAGGCGAGGGCACGTTGACCGTGACGCCGCCGCCGCATCGCTTCGACCTGCTGATCGAAGAAGACCTGATCGAAGAAGTCGCTCGCCTGATCGGCTTCAACAACCTGCCGACCACTGCGCCGCTGGCGCCCATCACCGCGCGCGTGCGCCCTGAGGCGCAGCGCAGCCGGTTCGCGGTGCGCCACAGTCTGGCCGCGCTGGGTTACCAGGAAACGATCAACTTCAGCTTTGTCGAAGCGCACTGGGAGCAAGACCTGGCCGGCAACGCCAACCCGATCAAGCTGCTGAATCCCATCGCCAGCCAGATGAGCGTGATGCGCTCCTCGCTGCTCGGTTCGCTGATGCAGGTGCTCAAGTTCAACCTCGATCGCAAGGCGCCACGTGTGCGCGTGTTCGAGGCGGGCCGTGTGTTCCTGCGCGACGACAGCGTCACCACCACCGACAGCACGGTGCGCGGTGTGAACCAGCCGATGCGCGTGGCTGGCCTGGCCTGGGGCGACGCCGATGAGTCGCGCTGGGACGGCAAGTCGCAGCGCGTCGATTTCTATGACGTGAAGGGCGACGTCGAAGCGCTGCTTGCGCCCGTGGTCCCGACCTTCGAGGTGGCCGAGCATCCCGCTTTGCACCCTGGCCGTTCGGCGCGCGTGCTGGTCGACGGCAAGGCTGTCGGCTTCGTCGGCGAACTGCATCCGCGCTGGCGCCAGAAGTGGGACTTCTCGCAGGCGCCGGTGCTGTTCGAACTCGACCTCGACGCCGTGACCGCGCGGCCCGTGCCGGTGGCGCAGGCCGTGCCCAAGCACCAAGCCGTCGAACGCGACATCGCGGTCGTCGTCGCGGAGTCGGTCACGCACGACGCGCTCATGCAGACCATTCGCGCGGCAACCGCTGCGCAGGGGCTGCTGCGCGATGCGGCGCTGTTCGACATCTACCGTCCGCAGCCGTTGCGCGATGGCGCCGCGGCCGCGCCTGGTGCGCTGGCGCAAGGCGAGAAAAGCATGGCGGTGCGCCTGAGTTTCCAGAGCGACAGCGCCACCCTGACGGACGAGCAGGTCGAACCTGCCGTGCGTGCCATCGTCGAACAATTGGGCGCCACGCTCGGCGGCCGCTTGAGGGGTTGATGAGAATGAACGCTGCCGAATTCACGCTCGAGGCCCTCGAAACACCCGCGCTCACCAAGGCGCACCTGGCCGACCTGCTGTTCGAGCAGATTGGCTTGAACAAGCGTGAGTCCAAGGACATGGTCGAAGCCTTCTTCGAACTCGTGGCCGGCAGCCTCATTGAAGGCACGGACGTGAAGATCTCGGGCTTCGGCAATTTCCAGATTCGTGTGAAGGCGCCACGGCCGGGCCGCAATCCGCGCACCGGCGAAGCCATTCCCATCGGTGAGCGCCGCGTGGCCACCTTCCACGCGAGCGCGAAACTGAAGGAACAGATCCACGGGAGCATCGATCAGGGCAACGCGTCCGAGGTCGAGTGGAGCCTGGGCGCGGAATAGTGCTTGGTGCTGTGCGCCTGCGTGGAGTAATCTCTAAGGTTTCCCGCGCACAGTCTTGATTTCAATGGAGAAAACGCTCCCGCCGATTCCTGTCAAACGCTACTTCACCATCGGTGAGGTGGGCGAACTTTGTGGCGTCAAGCCGCACGTGCTGCGCTACTGGGAGCAGGAGTTCACGCAACTGCGCCCCATGAAGCGTCGTGGCAACCGCCGCTACTACCAGCACCACGAGGTGCTCATGATTCGCCGCATTCGCGACCTGCTCTATGACCAGGGCTTCACCATCAGCGGTGCGCGCAACAAGCTGCAGGAACTCGTGCAGGGCGAGCGCGAGCGCCGCAAGGCCGGCGAGGTTCCGCTCGAAGGCATGGAAGCGATCGAGATCGACCAGGAAGAATTCGACGCCGCCGTCGTGCAGGAGGCGCCCGTGTCGGCGTCAGCAACGGCGAAGCCGGCCGATCTGTCGCAGTTGTTGCACCTGCGTCGCGAACTCTTTGAAATTCGTGAGCTGTTGACCATCGGACGCTGAAATTACACAGCTATAATTGAGAGCTTCGGTGTGTGGCGCAGCCTGGTAGCGCACTTGCATGGGGTGCAAGGGGTCGAAGGTTCGAATCCTTTCACACCGACCAAAATCAGTAGATAGATCAACGGGTCAGAGCCACAAGCTCTGACCCGTTTTTTTTCCTGAGTGCCATGCAAGCAGTTTCACCTCCGCATGCCACTCCACGCAAACCGCAAAAAAATCGGGCAAGACCGATTCCCTGCACGCTCGCGATCCGCTCTTGCACAGCCGAATCTTCAAGCAGCAGGCCTGGGTGACGATAGACAAAGAGGACCAGCGACGCAGCCGGTTCTCTGTTGTCCACGCTCAGGCAGAACGCGGAGAACGCACGCCGGACCAACCAGCTGGCCTTGTCGGCCTCCGAGGTGGCCAACAAGGGCGGCACGGTGGTCTTGCAGGTGGTCGGCACCATGGCATCGATCGACAGCTCGTCGAAGAAGATCGTGGCCATCATTGGCGTGATCGACGGCATCGCGTTTCAGGCCAACATCCTGAGACTTCCGCATTGCCCCGCAAGACGCCCGCAACGCCGCTGGCGTCGCGCCCACCGGCGCACTCCATGGCGGGCAGTTCGCCGCCGCGCATCTTGCGCGCAGTAGCGGCGCCGAAGCAGTCGGCAAGACACGCGTCGGAAGAATGGGCCAATTTCTGAGCGCTTCGAGCCCTGTTTCACAGAACCTGCGCGCGGACTTCACCCTGACTTCACTTCGCTGGACCACACTGGCTTTCGACAGCAGGCCGGCGCTGGTAGAGGCCAGGGAGGGATAAAAAAACTGCTCAGGGAATGCCTCGATGCCGCGCCTGCTGTCACCTTCTTGTGCATGCTCAGCGCCCGTCATGTCCGGCCGGGTGCTTGTGCTCCTCGCGCCTTGCTGGAGCCCAGGGCCTGCCGCCCATGAAAAAGCCCGCGCGAGGCGGGCTTTGGAATGTGGTCGTGAACTCTTACGCGGTCCACGCTACGGCAAATTCTTTTGCATGAAGTCAATTTTGTTTTTCTCGTCGTAGTGACTTCGACGCGCCGGTATGAGATTCGGCTTGCCTGGACAGGCAACGCTCAGGATCTTTGAGCGAAGCCGCGAGTATAGCAGGGCCGCCGATCGGACATTCGTCCAGTGGCGGCCACGCCCCCTGAGGCGGACAGTACGGGTTCTCCATCACTCCCTACCGAGATCCTCATGACCACCCTCCAACGCTTCAAGCTCGCCGCCGCTGCCGCCGCCATCGGCCTCTCGTTTTCCGCCACGGCTGCCACGCCGGCCGCATCGGACACCGCCAAGCCCAGCGTGGTGATCGTCCACGGCGCCTTCGCCGACGGCTCCGACTGGGCCAAGGTCATTCCGCTGCTGCAGGCCAAGGGCCTGCACGTGGTGGCCGTGCAGAACCCGCTGACCTCGCTCGAAGACGACGTGGCCGCCGCCAGACGCGCCATCGACGCGCAACCCGGCAAGGTGGTGCTGGTGGGCCATTCGTGGGGCGGCTCGGTCATCACCGAGGCCGGCGCCAACGACAAGGTGAGTTCGCTCGTCTACGTGGCCGCCTTCGCGCCCGACGCCGGCCAGAACAGCGCCGAGCTCGGCAAGGACTACCCGCCGGCGCCCGGCTTCGCCCACATCGTGGCCGACAAGAGCGGCTTCCTGTCGCTCACCAGGGAGGGCATGAGTAAGCACTTCGCGCAAGACCTGCCGGCCTCGGCCACCGCCGTCATGACCGCGACGCAAGGCCCCATCCTGGGCAAGTCGTTCGAGCAGAAGCTCTCGGTGGCCGCCTGGAAGACCAAGCCTTCGTGGTACCTGGCCACCAGCGCCGACCACATGATCCAGCCCGCGCTGCAGCTCGACATGGCGAAGAAGATCGGCGCGCACCTCACGCGCGTGAACAGCAGCCACGTGCCTCAGCAGTCGCAGCCCGCCAAGGTGGCCGAGGTGATCCTGGACGCTGTGCGCCAATCCAAGTAAGGTGCCGCGTGCCGGCGCAAGGCAGTCCTTTGCGTCGGCACGCCTCCCTCCGCTTCTTCCGCCTCCCGTGCCGCCTTCCTCCTCCGTCCAGGTCTTCGACGCCATTCGCGCCCTCGCATTCGTCGGCGATCTCAGCATGGGCCAGCCCATCGACCATTCGGCGCGCACCGCGTGGCTGGCTTCGCAGCTCGCGGCCGCCACCGGGCGCAGCCAGGAAACGCAGGGCCATGCGGCCTGCGTGTCGCTGCTGCGCTGGTCGGGGTGCACGGCCAATGCGCCCGAGTTCTCCGACCTGCTGGGCGACGACATCGGCGGGCGGCGCACCATGCTCTCGACCCCCTCGGCGCGCGCGGCATCCGACTTTGCAGGCACCGTCGGCCCGCTCGCCGAGATCCATTGCGAGGTGTCCGGCGACATCGCCCGCACGCTGGGCATGCCGGCGGCGGTGGAGCTGCCGCTGCGCCACATCTTCGAAACCTTCGACGGTCACGGCAAGCCGAACGGGCTCGACGCCTCGCGCATTCCCGAAGAAGTGTTCCTGGTGTCCATTGCGGGCGACCTCGAGATTTTTTCCCGCGTGCACGGCCTGAACAACGCGCTGCGCTACATCGCCGACCGTGCCGATGCGCGCTACCCGGCCTTCTTGGTCGATGCGGTGCAGCGGCATGCGCTCGACTGGCTCCACGTGCTGGAGCAGGGCGCCGCCGCCGAGCCCTTGCCCCTGGCCGGTGCGTTGCAGGGCACCACCGCACCGCTCGAACTCATCGCCGACGTGATCGACCTCAAGCTGCCGTGGATGACCGGCTTCTCGCGCCGGGTGGCCGAAGCGGCCTTGCGCTGCGCGGCGGACATGGGGCTCGACGCCGCGCGGCAGCAGCGCATCTACCGCGCGGGGCTCATCCATGGCATCGGCCGCGCGTCGGTGCCCAACGGCGTGTGGGACGTGCCCGGCGTGCGCAGCGAGGCCGACACCGAGCGGCTGCGCCTCGTGCCGTACTGGACGGAGCGCGCGGCGCGCCGCATCGACACGCTGCGCCCCGAGGCCGAGATCGCCTCCTTCGTGGACGAGCGCCTCGACGGCTCCGGGTTCTTTCGCGGCGTGAAGGGCGCGGCCATCGACACCGAGGCGCGCGTGCTTGCCGTGGCCGCGCACTGGGTGGCCTTGCGCACCGGCCGCCCCGGCCAGGCCGCGCTGAGCGAGGCCGACGCGTTCGGCGCCTTGCGCGCCGAGGCCGATGCAGGGCGGCTCGATGCGCATGCGGTCGCCGCGCTCACCGGGTACCCGCATGTCGATGCAGCGGTGCCGTTGCCGGCGGGCGATGCGTCCGCGCTGCTCTCCGGCCGCGAGGTCGAAGTGCTCGGCCGCATCAGCCTCGGCGAAAGCAACAAGGAGGCGGCACGCTCGCTGGGCATCAGCCCGAGCACCGTGCGCGCGCACCTTGAGAACATCTTTCGCAAGCTGGGCTGCACCACGCGCGCCGCGGCCACGCTGAAGGCGCTGACGCTCGGCCTGCTCTGAGGCAGGCCGCGTGGCGCGCGCCTCGCTCAGCCGAAGGTGAACACGTAGGCCTGCGCACCGGCATCGAGAAACTCGATCTCGAACAGCCGGTCTTGTGCATTCGACGCCTGCCGCACCAGCTGGTACAGCCGCTGTGCGTCGACCGTGCCGTTGCCCTGTGCATCGATGTCCGCGCCGTGGTCCGCCAGCGGCGGCTTGCCGTCGACCTGCACGCGAAAGCGCACCGGCTTGCCGTCGGCCGACGGGCCCAGCACCAGGTGCAGGTCGCGCGCGTGGAAGCGATAGACGATGCGGCCGTTGGCATGGCCCAGCACGGCGCGCTCGCTGTCGACCGTCCACTCGCCTCTCAGCGCCCACTGGTTGGTGCGCAGCGACGCGGGCGCCAGGTACGCGCGCGGCCGGTCGTTCGCGATGCCGCCCGGCGACGCGAAGCCGCGCGCGCGCTCATGGCCCAGGTAGGTCTCGCCCGAGAGGGCCGGTGACGCGCCCGCTGCGGCCTGCGTGCCCTGGCCCTGCGGCGAAACGAATGCGCTGGACGCGGCCGGCCGACCGGCCTCCGCCAGCAGCTGTTGAATAACCTGCTCCGACTGCTCGTACTTGCCTTCGCCGAACTGGTGATGGCGAATGCGCCCCTGCGCGTCGATGAAGTACAGCGCCGGCCAGTACTGGTTGCCGAAGGCGCGCCAGATCGCGTAGTCGCTGTCCACCGCCACCGGAAAGCCCACGCCCAGTTCCTGCGTCGCGCGGCGCACGTTGGCCGGCTGCTTCTCGAAGGCGAACTCCGGCGTGTGCACGCCGACCACCACCAGGCCCGCGTCCTTGTACTTCCCGGCCCACGCGCGAACGTAGGGCAGGGCGCGCAGGCAGTTGATGCACGAGTAGGTCCAGAAGTCGACCAGCACCACCTTGCCGCGCAGGCCTTCGGGCGTGAGCGGGGCGGAGTTGATCCATTCGGTGGCGCCGGTGAGCGGCGCGAAGCCGCCCTCGTCGGGCAGGGACAGCGCGGGCTTCTTCGGCCCGGGCTGCGCTGAAGTCGGCATCAGGCCGGAACGGTCGATGCCGGCCTGCGGTTGCTGCCTCTTCGTGTCGACCTTGTCCACGAGCGCCTTCTCCAGCGCAGAGGTGGTACCGAAGGAGATCTGGCTGAGCAGGCCGGTGTCCAGCCCCAGCGCAATCGCGCCCACACCCGCCAGCACGGCCACGCCCGCCACGCGGCGCACCCATTCGCCCGTGCGCAGCGACCCCTTCATGGCTGCGAACAGCCGCCCGCCGAACAGCAGCGCCGCCGCGAGAGACGTGCACGCACCCGCCGCATAGGCCAGCAGCAACAGCGAGGTGCCGATGCTCGCGCCATTCAGCGCCGCACCCGTCAGGATCAATCCGAGGATCGGCCCCGCGCAGGGCGCCCACAGCAGCCCCGTGCCCACGCCCAGCAGCAGCGGCGACACCACCGATGCCCGTGCGCGCTCCGTGTCGGACAACCGGATGCCGAGCGCCACCAGCGGCCGGCTCAGCCGTTCGGCCAGCGATGGAAACAGCAGCGTCACGCCGAACGCCGCCAGCAGCGCGATGGCCGCCTGGCGCCCGTACTCGTTCAGCGTCACCACCCAGCCGCCGCCCACGGCCGCCAGCGTGGCGATGGCGGCGAAAGCCAGCGCCATGCCCGCCAGCATGGGCAGCCCATGCGAGCGGAACGGACGGTCGGCCCGTGCGAACACGAAAGGGAGCACCGGCAAGATGCACGGGCTCAGGATGGTGAGCACACCACCCAGGTAGGCAACGATGAGGAGCAGCATGGTGCAGGTCTCGGCAGGGGTCGATAGCGGGAGAAGTTCAGCTTTGCTGCGCGGCGCGGATGTTCAAGCTGAGCCGGGCTTCCAGCCCGCCTTCGCCGCGGTTGCGCAGCGCCAGCTCCGCGCCCATTGCCACCGCGAGCTGGTGCGCAATGGCCAGGCCCAGGCCCGTGCCGCCGGTGCTGCGGTTGCGCGAGCCCTCGACACGGTAGAAAGGCTTGAGCACCTGCTCCAGCTCGCCGGGCGGAATGCCCGGGCCGTTGTCGACCACGGCCAGCACCAGCCTGTCCGCGCCGGCATGCACCTGCAGGCGCACGTCGTCGCCGAACTTCAAGGCGTTGTCGATCAGGTTCATCAGGATGCGGCGCAGCGCGTTCGGCCGCGTCACGATGGGTTCGCCCACGCGGCCTTCCAGCCGCACCTGTTGGCCCGCGTCCTCGTAGTCGGCCAGCATGCTTTCGAACAGCGCGTCGGCGTCGATGCGCAAGGGCGGCTCGGTGGCGCCGTGCAGCGTGCGCGCGTAGGTCACGCCTTCGCGCACCAGGGCATGCATCGCGTCCAGGTCCTGGCGGAACTTGTGGCGGTCCGGCTCGCTGTCCATCAGGTCGGTGCGCAGCCGCATGCGCGTGATGGGCGTCTGTAGGTCGTGCGAGATGGACGCCAGGATTTCCACGCGCTCGGCCATGTAGCCCGCAATGCGCTTTTGCATCGCGTTGAAGGCACGCGCCGCATGCTTCACTTCGGTGGGGCCTTCTTCCGCCAGCGGCTTGCCCCTCAGGTCGGGCCCCAGTTCGTCGGCCGCGTCGGCCAGCTGCGCCAGCGGCCTGGTGACCAGCCGCACCGCATACCAGGCGCACACGGCCAGCACCAGCAGCTGCAGCCACAGCAGCCACATCACCCAGCTCGACACCGGCATGTCGACGCGGCGCGCATGCACGACCACGTCCGAGCCGTCCGACAGCCGCACCTGGATCTGCAGGCCCTGCGGCGGGTTGTCCACCTGCGCGACCTTGACGATGCGAAACGGCCGCATCGCATCGGCGATGGCCGTGGCGAACTGCTGCGACATCGGCGTGTCGGGCGGCGTGCCCTGCGCCGTGCCGCCCAGCACGAAGCGGTAGTTGCGCCGCTCCAGCCGCGCCAGCCAGCCTTCGCGCTCGGCGGCGGGCAGCCGGTCGAGGATGGCCACCGAGCTGGCAATGTCGCGCTCGATGCCCGTCATCATCAATTCGCGCATCGCAATGCCGCGTTCGTAGCGAATGGAGGCGAAGGTCAGCAGCTGCGCAATCGCCAGGCCGACGACGATGATCAACGTCACGCGCGAGAACAGCGAGCGCGGAAGCCATCGGCGCAGGCCGAGGGCAGCGGGGAGACTTGCGGAGGTAGGCATGGACGGGTTTATAGACCCCGGCCCGGCCCTTCGGCCGCTTGTTTGTATTGCAGTGTGTGCACCGTGGCGTTCGACATGGAACATTACCCGGCGCTGGCGGTGCCCTGCGTCGCCGCGCAACGTAGTGTGGCGCCGCGTCCCGCCGGATACACAGGCATACAAGCCGCCTTGCGCCGCGCCCCGGCCGGGCTACATTGCGGTTTCCGCCCACCTGCAAGCCCCGCCGCACCGCCATGACCCCCAAGACCTCCGACCACATCCTCATCGTCGACGACGACCGGGAGATCCGCGAGTTGCTCACCGCCTACCTGGTCAAGAACGGCCTGCGCGTGGTGGCGGTGCCCACGGGGAGGCACATGCGTGCCGCACTGGAAGAGTCGGGCCCGTTCGACCTCATCGTCCTCGACCTGATGCTGCCGGGCGAAGACGGACTCACGCTGTGCCGCGACCTGCGCACCGGCAAGTACAAGGCCACGCCCATCCTGATGCTCACGGCGCGCAGCGAGGAGGCCGACCGCATCCTCGGCCTGGAGATGGGCGCTGACGACTACCTGGCCAAGCCCTTCGCAGCGCGCGAACTGCTCGCGCGCATGCGCGCGGTGCTGCGCCGCACGCGCATGCTGCCGCCGAACATGCGCTCGACGGAGTCGGCCTCGATGCTGGCTTTCGGCGAATGGCAGGTCGACACCACGGCGCGTCACCTGATCGACGACAGCGGGGTGATGGTGGCGCTCAGCGGCGCGGAGTACCGGTTGCTGCGCGTGTTTCTCGACCACCCGCAGAAGGTGCTGAGCCGCGACCAGTTGCTGAGCCTCACGCAGGGCCGGGAGGCCGAGCTGTTCGAGCGTTCGATCGACCTGCTCGTGAGCCGGCTGCGCCAACGTCTGCGCGACGGGGCGCGCGAGCCGCGCTACATCAAGACGGTGCGCAGCGAGGGCTACGTGTTCGCGTCGTCGGTCGAGGCGCTGGACTGACGCCGGCGCGCGCGTGCATCGGCGCGCGTGGCGATGCATTGGCAGCTGACCGGGTTGCGCACTTCATGCGCGATGCCGCCCGTGAGGAACAGCAAGGCCAGCCAGAGCTTCTTCACTTGGGTTGCTCCGCCAGCAGCGCCTGGATCTTCTTCTCGGTAGTGCCATAGCTGCCCTCGCCGAAGTGCGAGTAGACGATCTTTCCCTGCTTGTCGATCAGGTACACGGCCGGCCAGTACTGGTTGTCGAAGGCCTTCCAGGTGCCGTAGCCGTTGTCCTGCGCCACCGCGTGCCTGATCTGCAAACGCTCGATGGCGTCCTTCACGTTCTTCGTCGACTTCTCGTACGCGAACTCCGGCGTGTGCACGCCCACCACGACCAGGCCCTGGTCCTTGTACTTCTCGTTCCAGTCTTTCACGTAGGGAAGGTGGTTCAGGCAGTTGATGCAGGTGTAGGTCCAGAAGTCGACCAGCACCACCTTGCCGCGCAAGTCCTGCAGCTTCAGCGGCGGCGAGTTGAGCCAGGTGTCGATGTTCTGGAATTCGGGCGCGGGCTGCGCATCGGCCGCGGCGATGTCGCCTCCCCACCGCGAGGCGGCGAACGACAGCGTCAGGGCCGACGCGCAAGCGCTGAGCGCCACGGCGAAGAAAAGGGCAGGGGAGCGAAAGCGCATGGGTGTTCCTTCGGAAGATGAGTGGCGGCGTTCATCGATGTGTGAACGTGGCCGATTCTTCGGCGTGCGACCACCTTGCGGCGCCAACTGCATATGCCTGTGTATCTGCAGGACGCAAGGAAAACACTACGTTTCGCGCAACGAAACCCAGCGCGTCGTGGCTTCGCGAAGTGGCCCCGTGTCTTCAGGGTGCTGAGCTCGTCTACCAGTTCTCGGGGATGGCTTGCCGCACCCAATAAACACACACTCCGACACGTTTTGAAATTCACCTGATCTGAAGGCTCTCTCATGTCGGCGCTCGCTCCAACCGGTGGCATCTGTTCTGCAACTTCGCGCGCGCATGCCACCGGGCGTTCGTTGTCCGATCGACTGGTCAGGCCCGTGCTGGGCGCCATGGTCGTCGGCCTGGCCTCCTGCGGCGGCGGTGGCGGGGGGAGTGGTGGTCTCGCGTTTCCGATTCCCTCGGCATCGACGCCGCCGGCCGCCCAGGCTCCTGCCGAACCCGCACCGCCGGCAGCATCCGGCGCGACGTACACCGTGAGCGGCAAGGTCAGCGGCCTCCTGGGCCCCGGCCTGGTGTTGCAGAACAACGCCGGTGACGACCTGGCCATTGCGGCCGATGGCAGTTTCAGCTTCGCCACCGCGGTGCTCGGCGGCGCGGGCTATGCGGTCACGGTCAAGAGCCAACCGAAAATCCTGACCCGGGTCTGTACCGTCAGCAACGGCACGGGCACCGTGGGCAATGCCGCTGTCGCCGACGTGGCGGTGAACTGCGCCGCACCTGCGGCGCGCTTTGCCTATGTGACGAACTCGGGCTCCAACAACCTCTTTGCCTACACGGTCGACGCCAGCACCGGCGCCCTGGGAAACGTGCCCGGGCCGATGCCCGTGACCGGGGCCGATCCCGGCGCCATGACGGTGCACCCCACGGGCCGATTTGCGTATGTGCCCAACACGGCCGACAACACCGTGTCGGCCCACACCATCGATGCGGGCACCGGCGTGCTCACTGCGCTGGCAGGGCCGCCGGTGGCGACAGGAGGCGGCCCCATCTCCGTGGTCGTGGAGCCCACAGGTCGCTTTGCCTACGTCACCAACAGCTACGGCTACACCGTGTCTGCCTACGCGGTCGACGCAGGCACCGGCGCGCTCTCACTGCTGGCAGCGCCGGCGGTGGCCACGGGCCGCTACCCCGTGTTCCTCGCCGTCGATCCTCTGGGCCGGTTTGCCTACGTGGCAAACCGGACGGGCGGCACCTTGTCGGCCTACGCCATCGATGCCGGCACCGGCGCGCTCACCGCGCTGGCCGTGCCGGCGGTGCCTACAGGATCGGGGCCCAGCGCCGTCGCGTTCGACCCCAAGGGCCGGTTCGCCTACGTAGCCAATGCGTTCTCCAGCGACCTGTCCGCCTTCGCCATCGATCCCGGCACCGGCGCATTGACGCCGATGGCCATGCCAAGCTCGGCCACGCTGAACGTTCCCTTGTCAATCGCCGTGGACCCCTCGGGCCGGTTTGCCTATGTGGTGAACCGCGGCTCGAGCAGTGTGTCGGCCTACACCGTCGATGCCGGCACCGGCGCGCTGAGTCCCATGGCCGTGCCGCCAGTGGCGGTCAGGAGTTCTCCCTCTTCCATCGCCGTGGACCCCACCGGGCGATTCGCCTACGTGACGAATTCCGTTTCCAAGGACATATCGACCTTCACCATCGATGCCAGCACCGGCGCCTTGAGCCCGATGGCCGTGCCGACCGTGGCAACCGGCGGCATCCAACCCCAGTTCCTGGTCTTGTCCAGGTAGCCGGCCTTTGCATCCATCGCTCCCCATCAGCCGTCACGCCAGGCGCAGGCTCCACCGCACACCTTGCCGCTGAGCGCTTGATGGGATGGAGGAGCGGCACGCATCCGAGAAAGTCTCCGTTGGTGCGCGAATGCCGCTCCGAGCAGACGACCTTGCGCTCGACGAGCAGGCCGCGGCCACGCGCGTCACGGCAATGGCCTGCGCCGCGAATCGGCGATGCAGTGGCAGTCGCCGAATTCGTGCTAGAACTTCCGTATGCGTTTGCATCCTCCGTGCCTTTCGGTGTCCAGCCGCCGGCTGGCTTGGTTCCTGCTCGGGGAGCCCTCGGGCGCTTGCGCTACAGTCGCGAACCTTCCGCCCATCACCTGCCACCCGAGTGAAACCTAGAAAATCTGTCAATAGCCTGGTTTTTCGGCTGATTGTGATGGGCTTGGTGATGGCGCTCGTGGGAACGGCCGCCAGCTATTTCCAGCTCAGCCGCTTCCTGCGCCAGGACCTGACGGAATCGGTGGCGACCCAGCAGGCGGCGCTGGCAGGCTACGTCGCACGCGACGTCGACAACTACCTCAGCGAGCGGCTGCTGTTCCTCGAGCGCCTGGCGGCCACCCTGCCGCCCGAGCTTCTTTCGCAACCCGGGCAGCTGCGTGCATGGCTGGAAGAACGCAGCACGCTGAGCCCCGTGTTCCCGCTCGGCCTGATGGTGGCGGACGCCTCCGGCCAGCGGCTGGACGGCGTCGGACAGCTTCCGGTCGGCGGCGCGGAATTCACCGGCGCCCTGGCGGGGCGGGCCAGCCTGGGCCGCGCGCAGGCCGTTCCCGTTTCGGGTCATTCGGTGCTCCCCATGGCCGCGCCGGTGCGCAACGGGGCCGGGCAGGTCGTCGCGGTGCTGGCGGCCACCGCCGACCTGTCGGCCGACGGCCTGCTCGAGCATCTGCAGCGCGGGCGCGTGGGGCAGGCGGGCGGCATCCTGGTGGTGTCGCCGCGCGACCGGCTTTTCGTCGCCTCGACGGACGTCTCGATGTCGCTCACGCCTACCCCGCCGGTCGGCGTGAACCTGCTGCACGACCGCGCCATGGAGGGCTATCGCGGCAGCGGCACGACGCGCAATGCCAAGGGCATCGACGAAATCTCGGCCATCGCCTCGGTGCCGACCAGCGGCTGGTTCGTGGTGGCACGGCTGCCCGTGGAACAAGCGCTGGCCCCCGTGGGGCGCATGCAGCGCTTCATCCTGCAGCAGCGCGCGCCGGCCGTGCTGGGCGTGCTCATCGTGATCGGGTTTGTCCTGGCCTGGCTGCTGCGGCCGTTGCTGCGCGCCGCCGACCAGGCCGACCGCATGACCCGCGGCGAACTCCCGTTGACGCCGCTGCGGGTGGTGCGCAACGACGAAATAGGGCATCTCACGCAGGCCTTCAACCGCCTGCTCGCAAAGCTGGTCGACAACCAGGCGGCGCTGGCGCGCCTGGCGCACCACGACAGCCTCACGGGCCTGCCCAACCGCAAGCTGCTGGACGACCGGCTGCAGCAGACGCTGGTGCGTGCCAAGCGCAACGCCAGCCAGGTGGCCGTGCTGTACCTCGACCTGGACGGCTTCAAGAACCTCAACGACACCCTGGGCCATGAGGCGGGCGACGAGGCCCTGCGCGAAATTGCGCGCCGGCTGCTCGGACTGGTGCGCGAGACCGACACGGTGGCGCGCATGGGCGGGGACGAATTCGTGCTGCTGGCCGCCGACTTCGAAGAGCCGGCGGAAAGTGCCGCCCTGGCGCTGGCGCAAAGGTGCATCGACGCGATCGTGCGGCCGTTGCCACTGCGTCACTCGGGCACCGCCATCGGTGTGTCGATCGGCATCGCGCTCGGCGGCGGCGACGAAACACCGCAAGACCTGCTCGCCGCAGCGGACAAGGCCATGTACCAGGCCAAGCAGAACGGACGCGGCAGCTATGTCGTGTCGGCGGAGCTGCCGGCCATGCCGCTGATGCCCGGCGCGCTGCGCGCGTAGCCCGGCGCCTGCGAGACGCCGGCAGCGCTCGGCGATGCGGTGAAGGCGTGCCGTCCGACGTGGCGCTGCGGGGGCGCGCGATAGTGTTCGGCATTCCACACCGGAGCCTGAACATGCCAAGAACCCTCCAAAACCTCCTTGCCCGCCCGCCGCTGCACATGGCCCTGGGCGTGTTGGCCGCGTTCATGATGACTGGCTGCGCGGTGTCGCCGCCCACCATCGCGCCGGTGAAGCAGGTCGACCTGCAGCGCTTCATGGGCGACTGGTATGTCATCGGCAACATCCCCACGCGGCCGGAGCGCAACGCGTTCAACGCCGTGGAGTCGTACAGCCTGAAGCCCGACGGCAGCATCGACACGCGCTTTCGCTACCGCGAAGGCGGCTTCGACGGCCCGCTGAAAACCATGAACCCCACCGGCACCGTGGTGCCGGGCACCAGCAACGCGGTGTGGGGCATGCAGTTCATCTGGCCCATCAAGGCGGAGTACGTGATCGTGGACATCGACCGCGACTACCAGCTCACGATCATCGGCCGCAGCGACCGCGACTACGCATGGATCATGGCGCGCACGCCGACCATCCCCGAGCCGCTCTACCAGGCCGCCGTCACGCAGCTGAAAACGCTGGGGTACTCGGTCGACAACCTGCGCCGCGTGCCCCAGCAGTGGCCGGAAGACGCCGACGCGGTGCCGAAGAAGTAGCCGCGGCCGCGCCGGCTCGCCCCGGCGCTAGATGTGCAGCGCCGCCAGCACGCCGATGGCCAGCCCGGCCACGGCCACGCCGAACATGCCGCGCTCCAGCCATTTCTTCTTGGTGAGCAGCGCAATGGCCGCCAGCGCAATCGACACCTGCAGCACGGTGGTGGCCTGCGCCCAGCGGTGGTGCTGGTGCATTTGTTCTTCGGAGTGCGCGTCCCATTTGTTGGCCTCGTCTTCGAGCTTGCGGGCGGCGGTCTGAATGTCGGTCTTTTCCTGCTCGTAGCGCGCCACCTTCACCTGCCAGCCCTGGCGGCGGCCGTCGTCGGTGGCGGTGTCGCGCGCGAACTCGGCCAGCGCCTGCTTGGTACTCTTCGACTGGAAGTAGTTCCACTGGTTCGACGCCTCGGTCTTCTTGATGGCGGCGTTGTTCTTGTAGAGGCCGGCGTTGGCCTGGGTGGCCCCGCCCATGTAGGAAAAGATGGCGCCCACGGTGGCGATCACGGCGGTGCACACCGCGATCTTGCTGGTCATGCTCATGCCGCCATCCTTGCCGTCGGTGCCATGCGCAGCGCCGCCGCCATGGCCGTCGCCGTGCCCTCCGGAGGCTGCGTGTTCGAGTTCGTGATCGTGCGGGCCGTGCACGTGAAAACCGTGTCCTGACATGAGGTCCTTTGATGTATCTGGAAATTTCGGGGGCGCGCGAGTATGCACGGTCTTCATGACCGTGCCGTCTTAACGCGTTCGCCGAGGCTCCAGCCCGCGGGCTTCACGGTGAGGCCGGTTTCAAGCCAGCGGGGTCGTGGCGTCGCCTTGTGCGCGGCGGGCCGCCAGCGCTCGAAGAAGCAATCGCAGCCTGAGCAGCGTCCTGCGCGCCTGCGTCTGCCAGGTCGGGCTGCGGGGCCGCGGGGGAGCCAGCCGCAGCGGAAGCGGCATGTGCTCCGAGTCCGGCGAGTTCGGGCCGAACGGGTCTTGCTTCATGGCGTGGGCGATCCGCATGAGCCGCATGGACGCCCCGGGTTCGTGGCGGCGCAGGGCCTCCACTTCTTCGGCATAGCTCTCGGTCAGGCGCGCCCACCTCGAGAAGTCATGTCCTGACGTTGCAGCTTCGCGGTTCATCCTGAACCTTTCCTTTTTGATCATTCGCGCCGGGAGGGCGGGCCTCGGCGTTGACCCTCTCGTGCCGGGTTCAGGCGCCTGAATGATCTATCGGAAAGTCCAGCGATATCTTTAGTACGAAGCCATTCTTTTTTGAATCGCCGTGCTAGATCTTCAGGGCCGGGAACGACTTGACCAGGTCGTCCAGCGCCTTCAGCTGCGTGAGAAAGGGCTCCAGCTTGTCCAGCGGCAGGGCGCTCGGGCCGTCGCACTTGGCTTGCGCGGGGTCGGGGTGTGCCTCCAGGAACAGGCCGGCCAGGCCCACCGCCATGCCGGCGCGCGCCAGGTCGGCCACCTGCTCGCGGCGCCCGCCCGACGCCGCAGCGCCGGCTTCGCGCTGCTGCAGCGCATGGGTCACGTCGAAGATCACCGGCAGGTCCTGCGTGATCTTCTTCATCACGCCGAAGCCCAGCATGTCCACCACCAGGTTGTCGTAGCCGAAGCAGGTGCCGCGGTCGCAAAGAATGAGCTTGTCGTTGCCCGCTTCCTTGAACTTCTCCACGATGTTGAGCATCTGCGAGGGGCTCAGGAACTGGGGCTTCTTGATGTTGATGGCCCGGCCCGTCCCGGCCAGCGCCACCACCAGGTCGGTTTGCCGCGCCAGGAAGGCGGGCAGCTGCAGCACGTCGACCACCTCGGCCACCGGCGCCGCCTGCGCGATTTCGTGCACGTCGGTGAGCACCGGCACGCCGAAGGTGTCCTTCACGGCCTGGAGGATCTTCAGGCCCTCGTCCAGCCCGGGGCCGCGGTACGAGTGGATCGACGAGCGGTTGGCCTTGTCGAAGCTGCCCTTGAACACGTAGGGAATGCCCAGCTTGCGCGTGACGCGCACGTATTCTTCGGCGCTGCGCAGGGCCAGGTCGCGGGACTCCAGCACGTTGACGCCGCCGAAGAGAACGAACGGGGCGCTGTTGCTGACGGTGACTTGGGGGCTGATGGTGACGGTAGACAAGGTTTTCTCCAGGCTGTTTGCCTCTATTGTCCGTCCGCTTCGACAGCCCGACGCGGGCGCCCCGGGCTACTTCTTGCGCGGCGGCGGCGTGGCGTCCTTGACCACTGGCTCGGCCCCGTCGTCCCGGTAACGCAGCTGGTTGCCTACCCGGCTCGGGTACTTCAGTGCGTCCATCGACCCCGCGCGCCCGGTGAAAGGCAGCATTTCGCTGCCCGTGTACGTTTCGCGGCGCAGCGGAGGCCGGGGGCCCACGGTGGGCTGCGGGGTCGTCACGCCTTGCTCGCCGTGCGCCTGCAGCGCCTCGCGCCCCTGGGGGGTGATCGTGTGCAGGTGGCTCGGCGTTCCGTCGTGCCGGGGGCTGGAAACTTCCCGGACGTAGCCCTGTGCGCGCAGTGCCGCCAGGTCGTCGGAAACCGGTCTGCCCAGGCTCTGGCCGATGGCGATGCCGAGCGACAGGTCCATGCGGGCCACCGCGCGCAGCACGGCAAGATGGTCCGGGGTAAGGGAAGCGGGGGATGGGAGAGTCATCGCGCATTCTCCACGGATCGCGCCACAACGCGAAATCGGTGCGTTCAGAAGTGCGCCCGCAACGCCGCCCGAGGCCCGCAGGGCGCGCGCGCAGCGTTCAGTTGGCCGGAAGCGTCCGTGCAGCAGCCGCGTCGCCGCGGTGTGCGATCCATGCCAGGCACTGTTCGCGCAGCAGGTCGATGGAGGCCAGCGCGTTCGACTGCGGCTCGAAGATCGACAGTTCGCAATGCGGCAGGCCGTCGCAGTGGATCTGCGCGGTGCCGGCGAACTTCTCGCGGGCCGGCTCCAGCCGGTAGTGAATTTCCCACCGGCCGTGGTGCTGCTCCGAGTGCGCGACGGCATCGAGCGAGGCCGTGGTCTTTGTCTTTGGCTCGGCGCGCGCGCGGCGCGAGCGGGGAGCGGAAGGCCTCAGGAGCGAAGCCGAGCGGAAGGTGTTCATGCGCGGAATGTGCAAGGTGTGCGTGATGAAGGAGTGGCGCGCTTTCCTGCGCCCAGGCCTTCGACAGGCCCGGCGCCGGGGAGCGCCGAAAAAATGTAGTGCCCTTCCGGCGCGGGCGCTGTCGGAAGAGATGCCGACTCGCTCAGCTGAATCTAATGTTCCTGAGCGGCGCGGTCTGTGCGGCAACGCACGTGTCAGGCCGATGCAAGGGCGTAACGTGTGCACGGGAAACTGTTGGAGCACCAAACAAGGGTCGTATGCCGCTCGATTACCTTCACAAGATTGAACAACTGGGCCTGCCGCTGATCGTCGACGACGAGAGCGACATCCGCTGCGTGGCGGTGCTGCTCGCTGCAGGGCTGGTGGACGCCGCGGTGCCGCCGCCTTCCGCGGGGGGCGAACCCGGCGGCGTGCAGTTGCCGGCCGTCGTGAAAAAGATCACCCCGCTCGGACGGGCCGAACTCCTGCGGCGGCGCGGGCTGCACGGCCCGCAGCCCTGACGCGCTGAAGCCGCGAAGCCCTGACGTCCCGACCCGTCAGCCGACGCGCGCGCCAGCCAGCCCCGTGGCCGCGGCCGACGTGCCGTGCTGCAAGGCCGCAGGCAGCCGGTCGTCGAGCCAGTCCATGCGCCAGGCCAGCACGACCACCGCGAGCACCAGCACCGCCGCCGCTGCGAACCCGGTGGCCGCGTGGCGGTCGCGGTACGGGTCGCGTGCAATGCGCCTTGCGCCCGGCGGCACGTGCGCGGTTTGCGAGAGCATGCCGCCCAGCCGCACATTGACCTTCATGCGCCCGTTGATGGCCCAGCCGCTCGCGTCCAGGATCGGCCCCAGGCTGCGCTGGCGCAGCTTGAGCCAGGCAATGAGCATGCTCGGGCCCGAGATGGCCAGCACGATGCCCAGCAATGCCACCGGTATCCATTGCCCCAGGTCGACGAACTTGCCGAAGATGGCCACCAGCACCGCGCTGATGCTGCCCAGCGCCACGCCGATGGCGGCCACCGTGCCCACGTCCACCCGGGCGGCGGCGCGCGCCCCGGCGGACTGCGCTTTGGCGGCGTCGGCCGCGGCGGTCTGGTCGGCGGTCGTGAGCCGGGTCGCCAGGCTGGTCAGGCTCCCCTGGCCCACGGCTTCCTGCGCGGCGGCGCGCTTGGCCACCTGCTCTTCGATCACCCGCACGAACTTCTTGTACGGCGCGAAGAAGGCCTGCGCCACGCTGGTCGGGTTCTCGATCAGCTTGGTGATGGTGGCGTCCCAGTCGCGCCCCTGGCGGTCGTAGAACACGCCGTTGCGCCCGACGAACAGAAAGTCGATGTCGCCCGCCGTGAACGCCGCGACGATGCTCATCTTCGCGCCCTGGCGCGTGCAGTCGCAGTAGGCCAGGCAGGTCTTGGCCAGGCCTGCCAGCACCGCATGCTTGGCGGTGTTTTCCACCTGCACGGTCAGCTCGCAGCTGCGCCCGTCGAGGTACAGCGTGCCGGCCTGGAAGATCGCGCCTTCGCGGCTGTAGAAAGCCTTGAACGACACGAAGTTGTTCAGCAGCACCACCAGGTCGCGCTGCAGGCGAATGAGCTTTTCCAGGTCGACCAGCAGCGCGTTGTGCGCTTCGGCCCCTTCGTCTTCCTTGATGAGCGCGAGCAAGGGCTCGCGGGTTTGCAGCAGCGCCTCCAGCTTGTCCAGCGGCAGCGAGGCAGCCCAGTTGTCGGGGCGCTTGGCCATCAACGCCTGCAGCGGTGCGAGCTTGTGCTTGATGGCCAGCCAGTCGGCCTCGGCCAGTTCGTCGCGCGCACCCAGCAGCGGCGCGACGGCGCGCTCGGCGAAGGTGGCGACGGCCTCGGCCCAGGCGGGGTTCAGGCTGGTGCCATGCAGCGTCAGCACACAGCGCGGCGTGACGGGCGCCAGCGGCAGCTCGGCGATGGGCTCGGCCTGCAGGTCGAGCGCGTGCGCGCCCAGTTCGTCGTAAGCCTTGGGGGAGGGGTTGAGGGCGGTCACGGCCTGCACGTCGAAGGCCGCGACGCGGCAGCGCGCAAAGAAGTCGTCGAGCTTGGCCTGCAGCTTGTTGGCCGCGTCGGCTGCGGCCAGGGTGGGGTCGCCCAGCGGCATCAGCGTGGCGTTGCCGGCGTCGGCCTGCGCATGCCAGTCGCGCGCCACCTGCACTTCGGCAAAGAAGTTTTCCGCCCGCGCACGGTCGATGCCCGGCGTCGCCTTGTGGCGGTCGGGCACGCTGCCGTGGGTGCGCATGATCTCTTCGACCGATGCGCGCACCGCGTCGTCATGGGCCGTGTCGGGCGTGACGATGCCGTCGCCGTTGAAGCGCATGGCCCCCAGCAGCTCGCCGCGGTCTGAAATATCGGCCAGCGTAAGCGTGGCCGCGTCGGGCTTGCCCTGGATCTCCAGCAGGCGGCGGGCCTCGTCCCGCAGGCGCGCGCCGTCGGGGTTGCTGTCGTCGAGTGCGTCCAGCGTGAGCACGTCGCTGCCTTGCAGCAGCACGTCGGGATCGCGCAACCGGGCACACACCCACTGGCAGGCGGCAACGACTTCGGGCGGGCGCACGCGCCCATCCTTGTCGGTGTCGATCAGGTCGAGCGTGCGCGCGTCGAAGTCGATGCCCCGCGTGGGGCAGGCCAGCGCGACCCACAGTTTCTGGTCGAGCTCGCCGACGCGCGCAATGTCCTCGCCCGTGCGGAACACCACCTGGTCGGTGCCGCCTGCGCGGATGAACTGCCACCGGTGGGGGGTTGCCGGAATGGGGGCGAGGGTTCGGGTGTCGGCGGCCTTGTGGTTCTGCAGGGTCGTCGCTTGCGTCATCGTCCGTGGCCCTTATGTCAGACCACGACCTTCTTGTGCTCGCCGAGGTTCTTGGGGGGCTCGCCGGTGATGGCTGCCTTGGCCATCTTGTAGAGCTGCACCATCTTGCTGTCGTCCACGTCCCAGTATTCAGCGCCGCGCACGGTCACGGCCAGCAGGCCCAGGTTGGGGTCGGTCGGGCCGTTGGGGAACCAGGCCTGCGCCATCTTGGTGAAGAGCGCTTCCTTCTTGGCCTGGTCTTCGAGCAGCGCGGCATGGCCCGACACCGACACGTAGCTGTCGTCGTCGGTGTTGGCATAGGCGATGTTCACGACCGGATCGGTGGCCACATGGCGCGCAATGTCGCCGTCCTTCGGCACGAAGAAGTAGAGCGTGCCAGCCTCGTCGCCGTTCTTGTTCTGCGTGGTCAGCGGGTGGCTGTGAAGCTGGCCGTCGTCGTGGCGGTGGGTCAGCATGCCGAAGCGGGTGTCCTTGATCAGGTCCCAGAGCTTGCTTTGGTCGTTGGTGGTGGTCGTCATGTCGGGTGCTCCAGAGTGTTGAGGTTTCGAACTGAAGGCTTCACCGTAAGGCCGTCGTTGCGACGGGCTTGAGGACACACAGCCCACAGGCGTGTCGTCCGGCGCCGACATGTGGCGCACCAGCGGCGCCGTAGGTCTTGTCCGTCCGCCACAGGCGGCATTCCCTTCGAAGCGTGGCGTGGTGCGCTCGCTACGTTGGGAAGCGACGGACATCCGTTGCTCGCAGCTGCTTCTTTCTTCCTTTTGCGAGGGCCTCGACGCTTGGCAGCGAAGAGGCTTGAACCCAGCTTGGCGCTGGGTTCTTTTTTGCCTTGTCGAAAGAGGCCTCGGGGCCTCACGGCTTCAGCCCTGCGGCGCCTGCAGCCCCAGCACCTTGTCCAGCGTCAGCGGGTAGTCGCGAATGCGCACGCCGGTCGCGTTGTAGACCGCATTCGCCACCGCCGCGCCCGCGCCGCAGATGCCCAGTTCGCCCACGCCCTTGATCTTCAGCGGGTTGGTCTTGTCGTCCACCTCGTCGAGGAACACCGCCTCCACGGCGGGAATGTCCGCATGCGAGGGCAGGTGGTATTCGGCCAGGTCGTGGTTCACGAAACTGCCGGAGCGTGTGTCGACCACGGCGTCCTCGAACAGCGCGGAGCCCACGCCCCAGATCATGGCGCCCGTCGCCTGGCTGGTCGCGGTCTTCATGTTCAGGATGCGGCCCGCCGCGAAGACACCCAGCATGCGGCGCAGGCGAATCTCGCCGGTGTCCATGTCGACCGCCACTTCGGCAAAGTGCGCGCCATAGGCCTGCTGGGAGAACTTGCTTGCCATGTCGCCCTTCTTGATCTGGCCCTCGGCGCGCAGGCCGAGGGTGCCCGCCAGCGCGCCCAGCGTTTCGCTGCGGCCTGCGGCCGTGGCGTGGCCGTCGGCAAACACCACGTCGGCCGCCTTGGCGTTCATGCGCCGCGCAATCTGCTCCCGCAGCTGGGTGCAGGCGTCGAACAAGGCGGAGCCCGCGCTGGCCGCGCCCCACGATCCGCCCGAGCCGGGCGTTTCGGGGAAGTCGCTGTCGCCCAGTTCGATGCGCACCTTGTCCACCGGCAACCCCAGCATTTCCGCTGCGATCTGCGTGAACACGGTGTAGCTGCCGGTGCCGATGTCGGTCATGGACATGCGCGCCGTGAGCACGCCCTGGCGGTCGAGCGACACCGCGCACCTGGCGTCCATCAGCAGGTTGCTGCGAATGGCCGCCGCAAAGCCCAGGCCGATCTGCCATCGGCCGTCTCGCACCGCGCCCGGCGCCGCATTGCGCCGGTTCCAGCCGAAGCGCTCGGCGCCCTCGTCCATGCAGCGCAGCAGCTGGCGGGTCGAAAAGGGAATGTTCTTCTCCGGGTCCATGGCGGGCTCGTTGCGCCGGCGCAGCTCGATGGGGTCGAGCCTGAGCTTTTCGGCCAGCTCGTCCATGGCCTGCTCCAGCGCCAGCATGCCGACCGCCTCGCCCGGTGCGCGGGTGGAGTCTGAAATCGGCAGGTCGAGCTTCACCACGCGGTGCGTGGTGAGCCGGTTCGGCGCGGCGTAGAGCGTGCGCGTCTGCGTGCTGGCCGTTTCATAGAAGTTGTCGAACCGCGCGCTGTGCGACAGCGAGTCGTGCCCGATGGCGGTGAGCTTGCCGTCCGGCGTGGCACCCAGGCGCACGCGCTGCACGGTCTGGCTGCGGTGCGTGGTGAAGTGAAACATCTGCTGGCGTGTGAGTGCGGTCTTCACCGGGCGCTTGAGCTGCCGCGCGGCCATGGCCGAGAGCATCACGTCGCCGTAGATCGGCAGCTTGCCGCCGAAGCCGCCGCCGATGTATCGGCTCACGATGCGCACCTTCGATGGCGGTATCTGCAGCGTGTTGGCCACCGCGTTCTGCGCGCTCTCCAGCAACTGCGCCGCGCAGTGCACCGTCAGCTTGTCGCCGGTCCACCAGGCGACGGTGGCGTGCGGCTCCATCTGCGCGTGGATGTGCGTGGGCGTGGTGTAGGTCGCGTCGACCTGCACCGGCGCGCCGGCAAAGGCCGGCTCGAAGTCGCCGATGCGGCTGTCGGCCTTTTGCTGCTCGTCGTCCTTCGGTGTCTCGGCCTTGCCCTGCGCGGCCGCCATGTCGAACTCGCCGGGCTCCACGGCGTAGCGAACGCGCACCAGCTTCGCGGCGGCGCGCGCCACCTCGAAGCTCTCGGCCACCACGAAGGCCACGGCCTCGCCGTAGTAGCGCACGCGGTCGCTCGCCAGCTGCGGCGACGAGCGCGCGAAGCGGTCCTTGGCGTCCACGGGGCCCCAGGCGCCTTGCTTCGGGGCGTTGCGGTGGGTCATGACCATCAGCACCCCGGGCGCCGCTTCGGCGGCCGAGGCGTCGATGTCGGCGATGCGGCCCTTGGCGATGGTGGCCTCCACGATGAAGCCGTAGGCGGGTGCGCCCGGCGCCTCCTGCACTTCGTAGGCATAGGGCGCCTTGCCGGTCACCTTGAGTCGGCCGTCCACGCGGGCGATGGGCTTGCCGATGAGCCCGCCGCGGTTCTCGTCGATCGGGTTGCGGGCGGAGGGTGCGTTCATTTCCATGGGAGGGTTCCTCAGGCGGCACGCACTGCACGCGCGGCTTCGGTGATGGTGGCCTGCAGGGTGCGTCGCACCAGCGGGAGCTTGAAGTCGTTGTGCCCGCGCCCGCGGGCGCCGGCCAGCACGGTGTCGGCGGCGGCATCGATCGCCGCGTCGTCCAGCACGGTGTCGGCCAGCCGCGCCTCGGCCGCCTCCACGCGCCACGGCTTGTGCGCCAGCCCGCCGAAGGCCATGCGTGCGGAGCGGATGCGCCCGCCGCTGGCGTCCACGATCACCGCCACCGAGATCAGCGCGAACGCATAGGAAGCCCGGTCGCGCACCTTGCGGTACACGTGGTGGCCGGGCACCGGCGGCGGCAGGGTGACGGCGGTGATCAGTTCGCCCGGCTGCAGGTCGGTCTCGATCTGCGGGGTGTCGCCCGGCAAGCGGTGGAAGTCGGCAATGGGTATCACCCGGCGCATGCCGCCGGGCAACACGGTTTCCACCTTGGCGTCGAGCACGCGCATGGCCACGGCCATGTCCGACGGGTGCGTGGCAATGCACTGCTCGCTGGCGCCGACCACGGCGTGCATGCGGTTGTAGCCCTGCAGCGCGGAGCAGCCCGTGCCCGGCTCGCGCTTGTTGCAGGCGCGTGCGGTGTCGTAGAAGTAGTAGCAGCGCGTGCGCTGCAGCAGGTTGCCGCCGGTGGTGGCCTTGTTGCGCAACTGGCCCGAGGCGCCGGCCAGCAGCGCGCGGCTCAACACCGCGTAGTCCTTTCGCACACGCGCGTCGGCCGCCAGTTCGGCATTGCGAACCATGGCGCCGATGCGCAGGCCGCCCTCTGCGGTGGGCTCCACGGTGTCCAGCCCCAGGCGGTTGATGTCCACCAGGTGCGCGGGTGTCTCGACCTGCAGCTTCATCAGGTCGAGCAGGTTGGTGCCGCCCGCGATCATCCGCGCGCCGGGGCGCGCGGCCGCGATGGCCGCCGCTTCGGGCGTGGCGGCGCGTTCGTAGCTGAAGGCTTTCATGAGCGCGCTCCCGATGCGTTCCTGGCCACGACCTGGATGGCCGCGACGATGTTGGGGTACGCGCTGCATCGACAGAGATTGCCGCTCATGCGCTCGCGAATTTCGGCGTCGCTGAGCGACACGTTGGCCGGCTCGCCGGCAGGGCCGGTGAGCTCGCGCGTCACATGGCTCGGCATGCCGGCACGGGCCTCGGCCAGCATGCCCGCGGCCGAGCAGATCTGCCCCGGCGTGCAGTAGCCGCACTGGAAGCCGTCGTGGTCCAGAAAGGCCTGCTGCAGCGGGTGCAGCGCATCGCCTTGCGCCATGCCTTCGATGGTGGTGACCGACTGGCCGTCGTGCATCACCGCCAGCGTCAGGCACGAATTGGTGCGCCGGCCTTCCACCAGCACCGTGCACGCGCCGCACTGGCCGTGGTCGCAGCCCTTCTTGGTGCCGGTCATGCGCAGGTTCTCGCGCAGCGCGTCGAGCAGGGTGGTGCGGGTGTCGACCTCCAGGCGATGCGGCTGGCCGTTGATCTGCAACTGCACCTGCATGCGCTGCGGCGCGGGTTCCTGGGGGCTCGCGGCGTTGGCCGCCTGGGCGGCCACAGGCGCGGCCTGTGCGGCGGCGAGCATCGTGGCGTTGGCGCCGACGAGCGCGGCGCCCGACTGGAACACGGCGCGCCGCGTGACGCGTGCGCGGGCGTCGTCCGCGCCTTGGGAATGGTTTTCGAACTTCATCGGGGGATCTCCGGGAGAGCGCGCGGCTCGCGGCCCGGAGAACGGCCTGCACAAGCGCTGCGCTTGAAGAAAATCCTAGGGAGCCCCGAAAGTCCCGCGACAGCGCATTCACGCTGTCGTGGTGTAGGCAGCCACCGACGGGCGGCTGCGCAGGCTCATCGTTCGTTCATGGCGACTTGCCGGTGTTCCCCTCGGGCCTGGGCCGCGACGAGGGCTCCCACGAATCGGGTGTGGTCGCCACCAGCGACTTGAAGTCCTTCCATTTCCTGGCGCCCGGAATGGTTCGACCGCCCACGATCACCGCCTTGGCATACGCCACCATGCGCTCGCGCAGGTAGGCCCGGTCTGACTCGGGCCAGGTCTCTATCGAATGCGGGCCGCGCGCCACCACGATCTCCTTCAGCCCGCGGATGCGGTTGTAGGCGGCCATGGTGCCCTCCAGCGTCTCGGCGCGGTCCCACAGGCCCTTGCCGAAGAAGGCGGCGGGCCAGCGGTCCATGCCCGCCAGCGTGGACGAGTTCGGATAGAACACGATGTGGTGGTCGGCCGCCATGCCGCCCAGGAACAGGTTGCGGTCGGCCAGGTCGGGCGAGTCGCCCACGTAGCCCGCGCCGCTGGCGAACGACGACAGCAGGATGGCACCGCGGATGTTGCGCATGCCCTTGGGCGGCGTGCAGTTGGGCTCGGGCAGGTCGAAGCTGCACTGGGCCACGTAGTTGCGCGTCATGGCCCACGCGGTGGACATGGAGCCGCGCGAGTAGCCGCCCAGCACCAGCGGGATCTCGCTGGCCGGCATGCCCGCGAGCAGCCGCCCGCGCGTGGCGTCGCCTTCGAGCAGCTGGCCCTGGGGCGTGAGGATGCGCAGCCCGCGCCCGGTGTCCAGCGCGGTGAGCGCGCGGAACACGTCCTCGCCTTGCTCCAGCGTGTTGGTGTCGCTGAAGCCGCCCGACAGCCCTTCGCCGCGCCGGTCGTAGGCCAGCACGTCGTAGCCCGCCTGGTTCAGCGCGTACAGGTTCTCGCGCCACCAGCGCTGGCCCATGGTCTCGGTGGTCGCGTTGGGAAAGCTCACGGGCGTGGTCTTGCCTGTCTTCTCGTCGGTGCGGTAGGCCACCTCGTCCGGATGCTGGATGGCCGTAAGCTGGCCGCCGCCGCCCGGCGCCATGATGACCAGTGCGCGCGTCTTCTTGCCCTTGCCGGCGTCCACGCCCGCGCCTTCGATGTACCAGCCGCGCAGCTTGATGTCGCCGGTCATCTTCAGGTCGATGCGCTCGAAGGCGTCGCGCGGCACCGTGAACTCGACGATGCTGGTTCGCGCATCGGCCTCGGCAATGCCTTCGCGGTAGGGCGCCTTGGCGAAGAAGGCAGGGCGGCGGATGGCCTTCAGGTCGACCTGGCCTTCGGGGTCGATCCTGCCCGAAGGGTCGACCACGCCGGTCGAGCGCGTGGCGCGCTCCTTGTTGGGCGGCAGCCAGCGCTGCATCTGCGCGTCGATGCGCTTGAAGCAGGCCGCGTCTTCCTTGCAGGCACGCCAGCGGGCCTTGAGCTTTTCGTCGGTGAACTCGCTGACGTGGTAGTCGCCGCCCGCGTAGTCGGCCGGCGTGGGGTTGGCCGTCATGAGCACGGGCACGCACACCTTGGGGCCAATGCCGCTGCCGCCGGAGCCCGTGCCTTGCGGCAGCAGGTAGCCGCCCATCATGGCGTTGCGGTCGGTGCCGACCCATGCGGTGCAGTCGGTGGGCGGGGGCTTGCTGGCGCTGGCTTGCCGCTGCGCTTCGGTGGTGGCGGAGGTGCAGGCGCCGAGCAAAAGCAGCGCCGCAAGGCCGCACGCCGTGGCGCCGCGGGAGAGCAGCGCGTGCCGCGTTTTCAGTTCGGTCATCGAGACAGGGTCTCCGGAAATCTGGAGGCCCGATCTTCGTCGCATTGGCGCCGCGCCACCAAAGCCAACACGCCTTGTGCGTGCAAGCGCGCGCCTTGCGGTGCGTAGGAATCTTCCTGCACGCGCACGGGCCTATGTCCACTCTCCAAGGGCCGTGGGAGCGCGCTCAATCTGCCCCGAATTACAGGAGACAAGACAGATGAATTTCGAAGGCATCTACTGCTTCGACACGGCGAGCGTGCGCTTCGCCGTGTACCCCGAAGGCCCGGGCGGCCCGCGCGTCATCGTGCAGATTTCGGAGCACACCCTGCACGACGGGTTCGGAACGCGCGAGGTCGGCGACCGGCTGCTGGAGGTGTGCCGCAAGCACTTCCAGGTGATCGAGCCCGCGGCCGTTGCACGCTACCGGGCCGCGCCGCGCAGCCCCATCACGTTGACCCTCGACGACTTCGCACTGCACGCCTGAGCGGGCGCCGGGCGAGACGCCGGCATACGGGCAACTCTCCGACAAGGCGAGTAGGTTCAGACCGTAGCCACGCCATGCGGCACCGCCGCAAATTGAGGTTCCGCCAGACGAAAAACGCAAATGTTCCTCGAACAGGCGTGTCGCTGGCCCTCAATCAAGGAACGCCGGTGCCTCTGAACCATTCACTCCTGGGCGAGCGAGACGCCTATCTTTTCCACGAAGGAACCCACGCCCGCCTGTACGACCTGCTGGGTTCCCACCCGCAGCCCGGTGGCGGCGTGAATTTCGCGGTGTGGGCGCCGAACGCCGAATCGGTGTCGGTGGTCGGCGACTGGAACTACTGGTCCGGCGAAGCCGACCCTCTCTCACCCAGCCCCGACAACACCGGCATCTGGCAGGGGCATGTGCCCCAGGCCGCGCTCGGGCAGACCTACAAGTACCGCATTCGTTCGCGCTTTGCTGGCTACACCGTCGACAAGGCCGACCCCGTGGCCTTCAGCGCCGAATTGCCGCCGGCCACCGGCTCGCGCATCTGCGAACTCTCGTACGAATGGAACGACGACGAATGGATGGCCACGCGCGGCGCGAAGAACGCGCTGGACGCGCCACAGTCGGTCTACGAGGTGCACCTGGGCTCGTGGCGCCGGCATGACGGGCAGTTCCTCGGCTACCGCGAGCTGGCGCACGAACTGGGCGCCTACGTGAAGAAGATGGGCTTCACCCATGTGGAACTCATGCCCGTGACCGAGCACCCGTTCTACGGTTCGTGGGGCTACCAGACTACCGGCTACTTCGCGCCCACCGCGCGCTACGGCTCGCCACAGGACTTCATGTACATGGTCGATCACCTGCACCAGCAGGGCATCGGGGTGCTGCTGGACTGGGTGCCCTCGCACTTTCCGACGGACGAGCACGGCCTGGGCTACTTCGACGGCACGCACCTCTACGAGCATGCGGACCCGCGCCAGGGCTTCCATCCGGAGTGGAGCTCCAGCATCTTCAACTACGGCCGTCCCGAGGTGCGCAGCTTCCTGGTGTCTTCCGGCTCGTTCTGGCTCGACCTGTACCACCTCGACGGACTGCGCGTGGATGCGGTGGCCTCGATGCTCTACCTCGACTACGCGCGCAAGCACGGCGAGTGGATTCCCAACCGCCACGGCGGGCGCGAGAACCTGGAAGCCATCGACTTCCTGCGCACGCTCAACCGCGCCGTGTACCGCGAGTTCCCCGACACGCTCACCGTGGCCGAGGAGTCGACCGCCTGGCCGCGCGTGTCCCGTCCCACCGACATGGACGGCCTGGGCTTCGGCGAGAAATGGAACATGGGGTGGATGCACGACACGCTCGACTACATGAAGGAAGACCCGGTCAATCGCAAGTACCACCACCACAAGCTGACCTTCTCGCTGGTATATGCCTTCAACGAGAACTTCGTGCTGCCGCTCTCGCACGACGAGGTGGTGCACGGCAAGGGTTCGCTCATCAACAAGATGCCGGGCGACAACTGGCAGCAGTTCGCCAATCTGCGCGCGCTGTTCGGCTTCATGTGGGCGCACCCGGGCAAGAAGCTGCTGTTCATGGGCGGCGAGTTCGGCCAGCGCCGCGAATGGACGCACGACGGCGAGCTCGAATGGTGGGTGACCGAGCAGTCCGGCCACGGCGGCCTGCAACGGTTGGTGGCGCAGCTCAACCGCGTGTACCGCGAGGCGCCCGCGCTGCACCAGCTTGACTTTTCCGCGGCCGGCTTCGAGTGGATCACCGCGGACGATGAAGAGAAGAGCGTGTTTGCCTTCTTGCGCAAGTCCGCCGACGGCAGCCCGCCGCTGCTGGTGGTCTGCAACATGACGCCGGTACCGCGAACCAACTACGTGCTGGGCGTGCCGGGCGGCATCGACGGCGTTCTGGGCGGCAGTTTCTGGCGCGAAGTCGTCAACACCGACGCGGCCGAGTTCGGCGGCACGGGCTGGGGAAACCTCGGCGGCGTGGAAGCCGCCCCTGTGCGCTCGCATGGCCGCATGCAGTCGGTGAGCCTGACCCTGCCGCCCCTTTCGACGCTGATCCTGGAGCAACGCACCACACCATGAAGAACATCTTTGCCACCCGCCAGACCCCCGTGGCGAGCGACATCGCGGACGCGCACGGCAACGTGCGCGCGGTGATCGACGCCGTGCTGCCCGCCGTGGACAACGGCCGCTTCCCCGTGAAATGCGTGGCCGGCGAGCGCGTGCGCGTGCGCGCGCACTGCTTCACCGACGGGCACGACGTGCTGCGCGTGCAGCTGTGCTGGCGCGCGGTCGACCAGGCCGCGTTCCGCGAAGTGCCCATGAAGCCGCTGGGCAACGACGTGTGGGAGGCCGCCTTCTCGCCGCCCGCGCTCGGCCGCTACGTGTACACCGCCGTCGCCTGGGTCGACCCGTTCGAGTCGTGGCGCAGCGAAATGGCGCGCCGCGTCGACCCCGACGACGTGCGCATCGCCTCGCAGGTGGGCGCGCTCGAGATCGCAGCGGCCGCCGGGCGAGCCGATGGTGCCGACAAGACGGCGCTGCAGCGCTGGGCCACCGAACTCGACGCCGTGGCCGCCACGCCCGGTGCCGACGCCGTGTCTCTGAAGGCGCTGGCGCTCGACGACGAACTGGCAGACACCGCGCGCCGCCATCCCGACCGTCGCCACGAGGCGCGTTACCCCGTCGAGCTGCCGCTGGTGGCCGACCGCGAGCGCGCGCGCTTCAGCACCTGGTACGAACTGTTCCCGCGTTCGGCCGGTACCGAGCCCGGCGTGCACGGCACCTTCAAGGACGTGGAGGCGCGCCTGCCGGCCATCGCCGCAATGGGTTTCGACGTGCTGTATTTCCCGCCGATCCACCCCGTGGGCCGCGTGCAGCGCAAGGGCCCCAACAACAAGCTGGTGAGCGGGCCGCAGGACGTGGGCAGCCCCTGGGCCATCGGCGCGGCCGAAGGCGGGCACAAGGACATCCTGCCCGCGCTGGGCACCCCGCAGGACTTTCGCCAGTTGCTCGCGCGCGCGGCCGACCACGGGCTGGAGATCGCGCTGGACATCGCCTTCCAGTGCGCCCCCGACCACCCGTACGTGAAGGAACACCCCGACTGGTTCCGATGGCGCCCCGACGGCACCGTGCAGTACGCGGAGAACCCGCCCAAGAAGTACCAGGACATCTATCCCTTCAACTTCGAGTGCGAGGATTGGCGCGGCCTGTGGACCGAGCTGAAGAGCGTGTTCGAGCACTGGGTGGGCGAGGGCGTGCGCATCTTCCGCGTGGACAACCCGCACACCAAGGCCTTTCCGTTCTGGGAATGGGTGATTGCCGAGATCAAGCTAACGCACCCCGACGTGATCTTTCTGGCCGAGGCCTTCACGCGCCCGAAGGTGATGCACCGCCTGGCCAAGGGCGGCTTCTCGCAGAGCTACACCTACTTCACCTGGCGCAACACCAAGGAAGAGCTGGTCGAGTACTTCACCGAGCTGTCGACCGCGCCGGGCATCGACTACTTCCGCCCCAACGTGTGGCCCAACACGCCCGACATCCTGCACGAGCAGCTGCAGGGCGGCGAGGCTTCGGTCTACATGTCGCGGCTGGTGCTGGCCGCCACGCTGTCGGCCAGCTACGGCATCTACGGGCCGGCCTACGAGCTGCGCGAGCACCTGCCGCGCGACCACGGCGGCGAGGAATACCTCGACTCCGAGAAGTACCAGCTGCGCCACTGGAACCACGACGACCCCGAAAGCCTGGCGCCGTTCATCGCGCGGGTGAACCGCATCCGCCGCGAGAACCCCGCCCTGCAATGGGACCGCACGCTGCGCTTCCTGCATGTGGACAACCCGCAGCTGCTGGCCTACGCCAAGACCTCGGCCGACGGCAGCAACGTGGTGGTGACCGTGGTCAACCTCGACCCGCACACGCCGCAGTCGGGCTGGGTGGGGCTGGAGCCCGGCAGCGTGGGCGTGACCCCGCCGTCGCGCGGCTTCCAGATGCACGACCTGCTCAGCGGGCAGCGCTTCATCTGGCAGGGCGACTGGCACTACGTGCGGCTCGATCCGCACAGCGCACCCGCGCACATCTTCGTGGTCCGTCGTCGCCATGGCGACGAGCGCGACTTCGATTACTTTCTTTGAGGTCGACTGCCCATGAATGCACCTGTCTCGCACATCGCACTTGAAACCGTGGAGATCGACACCAGCGACGATCCGCTGTGGTACCGCGACGCGGTGATCTACCAGCTCAACGTCAAGGCCTTCTTCGACTCCAACAACGACGGCATGGGCGACTTCCAGGGGGTCACCGCCAAGCTCGACTACGTGAAGGACCTGGGCGTCAACACCATCTGGCTCATGCCGTTCTATCCGTCGCCGCTGCGCGACGACGGCTACGACATTGCCGAGTACGAAGACGTGCATCCGCAGTACGGCTCGCTGGCCGACTTCCGCGAAATGATGGCCGAGGCGCACAAGCGCGGCCTGCGCGTCATTACCGAGCTGGTCATCAACCACACCTCGAGCGACCACCCGTGGTTCAAGGCCGCGCGCCTGGCGCCGCCCGGCTCGCCCGAGCGCAACTTCTACGTGTGGAGCGACACCGACCAGATCTACCAGGGCACGCGGATCATCTTCACCGACACCGAGACCTCGAACTGGACCTGGGACCCGGTGGCCAAGCAGTACTACTGGCACCGCTTCTTCAGCCACCAGCCCGACCTGAACTTCGACAACCCGGCGGTGATGGAAGCCATCCTGAAGACGATGCGCTTCTGGCTCGACATGGGCGTGGACGGCTTCCGGCTCGACGCCATTCCCTACCTGGTGGAGCGCGACGGCACGAGCAACGAGAACCTGCCCGAGACGCACGCGGTGATCAAGCAGCTGCGCGCGACCATCGACGCCGAGTACAAGAACCGCTTCCTGCTGGCCGAGGCCAACATGTGGCCCGAGGACGTGCGCGAGTACTTCGGCGACGGCGACGAATGCCACATGGCGTATCACTTTCCGCTGATGCCGCGCATGTACATGGCCATCGCGCAGGAAGACCGCCACCCTATCGTGGAAATCATGGCGCAGACGCCCGACATTCCCGAGGGCTGCCAGTGGGCGATTTTCCTGCGCAACCACGACGAGCTCACGCTCGAGATGGTGACCAGCAAGGAGCGCGACTACATGTACACCATGTACGCGGCCGACACGCGCGCGCGCATCAACCTGGGCATCCGCAGGCGCCTGGCGCCGCTGATGGAGAACGACCTCGACCGGGTGAAGCTCATGAACGGCATGCTGCTGTCGATGCCGGGCTCGCCCATCATCTATTACGGCGACGAGATCGGCATGGGCGACAACGTGTTCGTGGGCGACCGCAACGGCGTGCGCACGCCCATGCAGTGGAGCCCCGACCGCAACGCCGGCTTCTCGCGCGCCGACCCGCAGCGCCTGTACCTGCAGCCCATCATGGACCCGATGTACGGCTACGAGGCGCTCAATGTGGAAACGCAGGCGCGCGACGCCAGCTCGCTGCTGAACTGGACCAAGCGCATGCTGGCCGTGCGCAAGACCAGCCACGCCTTCGGGCGCGGCAAGCGGCGCTTTCTGAAACCGGGCAACCGCAAGATCCTGGCGTACCTGAGCGAGTACGACGGCGACGTGATCCTGGCTGTGTTCAACCTGTCGCGCGCGGCGCAGCCGGTGGAACTCGACCTGTCGGAATTCAAGGGGCACGTGCCCATCGAGATGCTGGGCCGCTCGGCGTTTCCGCCCATCGGCGAGCTGCCTTACCTGCTCACGCTGTCGTCGTACGGCTTCTACTGGTTCAAGCTCACGGCCGAGGCCGATGCGCCCAGCTGGCACGAGCAGGGCGTGGCCTTGCAGGACTGGCCCACGCTGGTGCTGTTCGACGGCTGGACCAGCTTCTTCCGCGACCGCGTGATGCCGTGGCGCATCGGCATGGCCGAGCGCATGCGCAACCAGTTCGAGCTGGACACGCTGCCGCGCCACATCGAGATCCAGCGCTGGTACGCCTCCAAGGGCGTGCCCATCCAGCGCGCGCGCATGACCGACCATGCGGTGTGGGAGGCCAACGGCCAGAGCTGGATGCTGCCGCTGCTGGCACTCGACGGTCCGCCCGGCGGCGCGACCTACTTCATGCCGCTGGCGCTCGCTTGGGAAGAGCGTGACGAGGAGCGCATGGCCGGCGTGGCGCAGGCCGCGCTCGCCAAGGTGCGCCAACAGGCGCAGGTCGGGCTGATGGGCGACGCCTTCTACGACGAGGCCTTCTGCCGCGAGCTGGTGCGCGCCATCGGCCAGGGCGCCGAACTGGCCACGGGCAACGGCAGGTTCGTGTTCAAGCCCACCGCCGCGTTCGGCGAGCTGAACATCGACATCGACGCGCTGGCTGTCGGCCGGCCCAGCGGCGTGAGCAGCAACACCGCCGTGACGCTGAACGAAACGCTGTTCCTCAAGGGCTACCGCCACGTGCGCCTGGGCATCAACCCCGAGCTGGAGATGGGCCGCTTCCTGACCGAGGTGGCGTACCCCAACTGCGTGCCGGTGCTGGGCGCGCTCGAATACATCACCACGGACGGGCGCACCATGACGCTGGCCATGGTGCAGAGCTACGTGGCCAACCAGGGCGACGGCTGGGACTACACGCTGGGCTACCTGGAGCGCTTTCTGCGCGACGTGGCAACCACCGACGGCGCCGCGCCCGACGGGTCCGACGTGGGGGCGGTGCACGGCGGCTTCCTGGCGCTGATGGCCACCCTGGGCCGGCGTACCGGCGAGCTGCACCGCGCGCTGGCCACCCGCACCGGCGCGCCTGCCTTCGACCCCGAGCCGCTGGCGGCCACGGACGTGGCGGGCTACCGCACGCATGCGGGCACCGACGCCACCGCCACGATTGCGTTGCTGCGCGAGCGCATCGGCGGGTTGCCAGCCGGCACGCAGGCCGACGCCAACGCCTTGCTGGCGGCGGCCGATGCGCTGCAGGCCAACATCGCCGAGCGCCGCTTCGTCGGCGAAGGGGGTGGCGGTGCCGCACTGAAGAGCCGCTACCACGGCGACTATCACCTGGGCCAGGTGCTGGTGAAGGACAACGACTTCGTCATCATCGACTTCGAGGGCGAGCCCGCGCGCAGCTTCGAGGAGCGGCGCGCCAAGGGCTCGCCGTTGCGCGACGTGGCGGGCATGCTGCGCTCGTTCAACTACGCGCGCTGGTCCGCCCTGCGGCGCGTGGCGCAAAGCCCCGAAGAGGCCGAGAAGCTCGCCGCGCCCGCCATCGCCTGGGAGCAGGCCACGCGCGAAGCCTTCCTGAAGGGCTATGCCGAGGCCATGGCCGCGCCCGACGGTGCGCCGCTCGACGCCGAGCTGCTCTCCCTGTTCGAGCTTGAGAAGGCCCTCTACGAATTGCGCTACGAGCTGAACAACCGCACCGACTGGGTGCAGGTGCCGCTGCACGGCGTGCTTTCTCTCATTCGCCCGTCGCGCACCTGACACCACCCCCCATCAAATTCGGGAAAGACTCATCATGGAAAACTTCGGCATTCACCTGGAGCCGCTGCGCGCCATCCTCTACCAGGTGGGGGCATTCATCCCGCGCCTGCTGGTCGCGCTGGTGGTGGTGTTCGTGGGCTGGGTCATCGCCAAGGCGGTGCGGTTCGCGGTGACCAAGGCGCTGCGCGCCATCAACTTCAACGTGCTCACCGAGCGCGCGGGGCTGGACAACTTCCTGCGCCAGGGGGGCTGGCGGGGCGACACCAGCAGCGTGTTCGGGGTGCTGGCGTACTGGCTGGTCATTCTGGCGTCGCTGCTGATCGCCTTCAACGGCATGGGACTGAGCTACATCGCCGACCTGCTGGGGCGCATCTTGTGGTTCGTGCCGAACGTGGCCGTGGCCTTGCTGGTGCTGGCCTTCGGCTCGTATTTCGCCAAGTTCGTGGGCGACGCGGTGGGCAGCTACTTCCGCGGCGTGAAGATGCAGGACGCGATGCTGTTCGCCAAGATGGCGCAGTACGCGGTGATGGCTTTCGTGATCCTGATTGCGCTCGACCAGATCAAGGTGGGCGGCGACATCGTGCGCGAAAGCTTCCTGGTGATCCTGGCGGGCGTGGTTTTTGCGTTGGCTCTGGCCTTCGGCCTGGCCGGCAAGGACTGGGCGAAGGCGCAGATTGAGCGTTGGTGGCCGCGCGAGGTCATCAGGGACGGCAAGACGCTGAAAGGCACGCCCCCGGTGACGCCCGTAGGCCCGGTAGGCCCGGTGGGAACTACCAACCCGCCGCCCCGTTTCGACGACCGCCCGCCGCGCTGATTGATTGATTGATTGACCTGATGCCTGCCCCGCCTTCGATTGCCCCCGGCCCCTGAATGACACGAAAAACCAATCCGACGATCACGGCCATCTGGCCCGGCAAGCCTTATCCGCGCGGCGCCACCTGGGACGGGGAGGGTGTCAACTTCGCGCTCTTTTCCCAGCATGCGCAGAAGGTCGAGCTGTGCCTGTTCGACGAGCGCGGGCGCCATGAGCTGCAGCGCATCGAGCTGCGCGAGCGCACCGACGGCGTGTGGCACTGCTACCTGCCCGAAGCACGGCCCGGCCAGGCCTACGGCTACCGCGTGCACGGGCCCTACCGCCCCGAGGAGGGCCACCGTTTCAACGCGCACAAGCTGCTGCTCGATCCGTACGCGAAAGACCTGGTGGGCCAGTTGCGATGGGGCGACGCGCTGTACGGCTACACCGTGGGCAGCAAGCGCGAAGACCTGTCTTTCGACCGGCGCGACAGCGCCCCGCTGATGCCCAAGGGCCGCGTGCTCGAAACCGCCTTCACCTGGGGCGACGACCGCCGCCCCTCGGTGCCGCGGCAGGACATGGTCATCTACGAGATGCATGTGCGCGGCTTCACCATGAACCACCCCGACGTGCCGCCCGAGCTGCGCGGCACCTACGCCGCCCTGGGCTGCGCGCCGGTGGTCGACTACCTCAAGCGCCTGGGCGTGACCACCGTGGAGCTGCTGCCGGTGCACAGCTTCCTGAACGACCGGCACCTGGCCGAGAAGGGCCTGCAGAACTACTGGGGCTACAACACCTTCGGCTACTTCGCCCCCGAGATGCGCTACAGCGCCTCCGGCAAGGTGAAGGAGTTCAAGACCATGGTGAAGACGCTGCACTCCGCGGGCATCGAGGTCATTCTCGACGTGGTCTACAACCACACCTGCGAGGGCAACCAGCTCGGGCCCACGCTGTCGATGCGCGGGGTGGACAACGCCTCCTACTACATCGCCAACGCAGAGAACCGCCGCTACTACGACGACTTCACCGGCTGCGGCAACACCGTGAACCTGGAGCACCCGCATGCGCTGCAGCTGGTGATGGACTCGCTGCGCTACTGGGCCGAGGAAATGCACGTCGACGGCTTTCGCTTCGACCTGGCCTCGGCCCTGGCGCGCGAGGCCGGCAAGGTGGAAAACCTCGGCGGCTTCTTCGACGCCATCCGGCAAGACCCGACGCTCAACCGCGTGAAGCTCATCGCCGAGCCCTGGGACCTGGGGCACGGCGGCTACCAGGTGGGCAACTTTCCGCTGGGCTGGGCCGAGTGGAACGACCAGTACCGCGACGGCATGCGCGGCTTCTGGAAGGGCGACGGCGGGCTCATCGGCGAAATGGCCAAGCGCGTCACCGGCTCGCAAGACCTGTACGGCTGGTCGGGCAAGCAGCCCAGCGCGAGCATCAACTTCGTCACCGCGCACGACGGCTTCACCTTGCACGACCTGGTGTCCTACAACGACAAGCACAACGAGGCCAACGGCGAGGACAACCGCGACGGCAACAGCCACAACGTGTCGTGGAACTGCGGCGTCGAAGGCCCCACCGACGACCCCGAGGTGGTGACCCTGCGCGAGCGGCAGAAGCGCAACCTGCTGGCCACGCTGCTGCTGTCCCAAGGCGTGCCCATGCTGCTGGCGGGCGACGAGCGCGGCCACACGCAGCAGGGCAACAACAACGTCTACTGCCAGGACAACGAGCTCGGCTGGCTCGACTGGTCGGCCACGCCCGAGCGGCTGGCGCTGACCACCTTCGTCGAACGCATGGTGGCGCTGCGCCGCGCGCACCCGTCGTTCCGGCGGCGCACCTTCTTCGCGGGCAAGCCGGCCGCCGGAGAGACCGTGACCGACGTGCACTGGCTCAAGCCCGACGGCGAAGAGATGCGCACCGAAGACTGGAGCGACACCAACGCCCGCTGCATCGCCATGTACATCCCCGGCGGCGGCATTGCCGACCGCGGGCCGCGCGGCGAGACGCAGCATGACGACGACTTCCTGCTGCTGCTGAACGCGCACCACGACGAGATCGCCTTCACGCTGCCCCCGATGCCCCACGGCGCGTGGCGGCTGCTGGTCGACACCGCCAGCACCACGCCGCCGCCCACCACCCAAGACGCCGCCTCGCTCGCCCCTGCGTGGGCCGAGGCTTCCTATCCCCTGCAATGCCGCTCGCTCGTCGTGCTGAGTCGGCCGGACGTACGGCCATGACCATGTCGACCCCCTCCAACCACCTTCACACCCATGCCATGCCTTTCGGCGCCACCGCGCACGACGGCGGCGTGGCCTTCGCCCTGTGGGCGCCTTCGCAGGACGCCGTGCGGCTGTCGCACCGGCCCGTGGGCCAGGGCGACTTCGCCGCGCATGCCATGGCGCGCGACGCCGACGGCTGGCACCGGCTGGACCTGCCCGGCGCGGTGCATGGCGACAGCTACCGCTTCGAAATGCCCGACGGCTCGGCCGTGCCCGACCCGGCCTCGCGCTTCAACCCCGAGGACGTGCACGGCCCGAGCGTGGTGATCGACCCGTGCCGCTACACCTGGCGCGACACCGCCTGGCGCGGACGTCCATGGGAAGAGGCGGTGGTGTACGAACTGCACATCGGCGCGTTCACCGCGGAAGGCACCTTCAACGCCGCGCGCGAGCGGCTCGGCGAACTGGCCGAGCTGGGCGTGACCGCCGTCGAGCTGATGCCGCTGGCGGACTTTCCGGGCAAGCGCAACTGGGGCTACGACGGCGTGCTGCAGTTCGCGCCCGACGCCTCTTACGGCACGCCCGACGAGCTCAAGGCGTTGGTCGACGCGGCGCACGGGCTGGGCCTGATGGTGCTCGTGGACGTGGTCTACAACCACTTCGGCCCCGAAGGCAACTACCTGCACGGCTACTGCCCCGAGTTCTTCAACCCCGAACACCGCACGCCCTGGGGCGCGGCCATCAACTTCGACGGGCCGAGCGCGCGCACGGTGCGCGACTTCTTCGTGCACAACGCGCTCTACTGGATCGAGGAATACCGCTTCGACGGGCTGCGCATGGACGCGATTCACGCCATCCGCGACGGCTCGCATCCGCACATCGTGCAGGAGATCCGCGAGGCGGTGCTGGCCGGCCCGGGCCGCGAGCGCCACGTGCACCTGGTGCTGGAGAACGACACCAACCAGGCCTCGATGCTCGCGCGCGACGGCCACGGCCTGCCCGTGGCCGGCACGGCGCAATGGAACGACGACCTGCACCACGCGGTGCACGTGCTGGCCACCGGCGAGCGCGACGGCTACTACGCCGACTATGCCGACGACCCGGTGTGCCGGCTGGCGCTGTCGCTGGCCGAAGGCTTCATCTACCAGGGCCAGCCCTCGGCGTTTCGCAACGGCGAGCGGCGCGGCGAGCCCAGCACGCGGCTGCCGTCGCAGGCCTTCGTGTCGTTCCTGCAGACGCACGACCAGGTCGGCAACCGCGCCTTCGGCGAGCGCATCCACGCGCTGGGCGACCCGGTGCGCGTGCGTGCGGCCATGGCCTGCCTGCTTCTGTCGCCGCATGTGCCGATGCTGTTCATGGGCGACGAGTTCGCCGCTTCCACGCCGTTCCTGTATTTCTGCGACTTCGGGCCCGAGCTGGCCGAGGCGGTGTCCAACGGGCGGCGCTCGGAGTTCGGCGGCTTCGCCGCGTTCAAGGACGAGGCGGCGCGTGCGCGCATTCCCGACCCTAACGCCGAGGCCACCTTTCTCGCGTCCAAGCTCAACTGGCGCGAGCGGGGCGCGCGCATGCATTTCGAGCAGTTCAACGAAGTGCAGCAGCTGCTGGCCCTGCGCCACCGGCTGATCGTGCCGCGCCTGGCCGGCTCGACCGGCGCGGGCGTGTTCTTCTGCGAGAACGACACCCTGCGCGTGCACTGGGACCTGGGCTCGGGCCGGCTGCACATGCTGGCGCATTTCGGCGCGCAGCCGGCGGCGGCGGTTGCCGGTTCACCCGGCGCGGTGGTCTACAGCCACGGCGTGCAGGAAGAGGGCGGCGCGTTGCGGCTGGCCCACGGCGCGGTGCTTGTCACGCTGGAGGACGCGCACGGTGAATGACATGAACGAGGCTTTCCGCCGCGACGCGGCGGGCGTGCTTGCGTCGCTGTGCGCGCATTTCGGCATTGCCACCGCGTACAACGATGCGTTCGGTACCCGTCGCGAGGCCACGGCGCAGAGCCTGCTCGCGCTGCTGGCGGAGTTTGGCGTGCGCATCGAGAACGCGGCCGACGCGCACCACGCGCTCGACACCGTGCACCGCGCGCACTGGGCGCAGGCATTGCCGCCGGTGGCGGCGGTGGCCGCGGGCAGCACCGGCTGGCAGGTGCCGCTGCGCGTGCCGCACGCCATGCGCACGCTGCGCTGGCAACTGACCGACGAAGCCGGCCGCACGCAGCAAGGCGAGGCCGATGCCGCGTCGCTGCACGAAACCGCGCGTGCCGAGCGCGACGGCGAGTGGCTGTGCGAACGCGTGCTGCCCATGACGCTGGCGCTCGAGGCCGGCTATCACCGCCTTCACATCGACGGCCTGCCCGGCGAAACCCTGGTGCTGGCCACGCCGGGCCACTGCTACCGCCCGCCGGCGGTGCGCGACGGCGGTCGCGTGTGGGGCCCGGCGGTGCAGCTGTACAGCCTGCGCTCGCCGCGCAACTGGGGCATCGGCGATTTCGGCGACCTCGACGAACTTGTCACGCGCATGGCGGCGCTGGGCGCCGACATCGTCGGCCTCAACCCGCTGCATGCGCTGTTCGCGGCCAACCCGGCGCATGCGAGCCCGTACAGCCCGTCGTCGCGCCAGCAGTTGAACGTGCTCTACATCGACGTGGAGGCGGTCGACGGCTTTGCGGAGTGCGAGCCGGCGCGCCATCTGGTGCGCTCCGCCGCCTTCCAGGCCCGGCTCGCGGCCTTGCGGGCCGAGCCGCTGGTCGACCTGCCGGCCGTGGCCGCGGCCAAGCACGAGGTGCTGGCGCTGCTGTTCGAGCACTTCCGTGAAGCGCACCTGCCCGAGCTGGGCAAGCCCGACGAAGACGGCCTGGCCTTCCTGGCGTTCGTGGCCGAGGGCGGCGAGGCGCTGCGGCAGCATGCGCTGTTCGAAACCCTGCATGCGCACTTTCTCGCGGCCGATCCCGGCATGTGGGGTTGGCCGGTGTGGCCCGAGGCCTACCGCGACCCCGACTCGGCCGAGGTGACGGCGTTTGCGGTGCAGCATGCGCAGCGCCTGCAGTTCCACCAGTTCCTGCAGTGGCAGGCCGCGCGCCAGCTGGCGCAGGCGGCGGCGCGCTGCGAGGCGGTGGGCATGGGCATCGGCCTGTATGTCGACCTGGCGGTGTCGGTGGACCGCGCCGGCTCCGACGCCTGGACCGCGCAGTCCGTGCTCGCGCCCGGCGCGGCCATCGGCGCGCCGCCGGACGAGTTCAACCCCGCCGGCCAGAACTGGGGCCTGCCGCCGCTGCGGCCCGACAGCCTGCGGGCCGACGGCTACCGCTACTTCATCCAGACCCTGCGCGCCGGCATGCGCGGCGCGGGCGCCTTGCGCATCGACCACGTGATGGGGCTCATGCGCCTGTTCTGGATTCCGCCGGGCCGCGGCGCGCACGACGGCGCGTACGTGTACTACCCGCTGGACGAGATGCTGGCCATCGTTGCCATCGAAAGCCACCGCCAGCGCTGCATGGTGGTGGGCGAAGACCTGGGCACGGTGGAAGACGCCGTGCGCGAGGCGCTGGCCAAGGCCGACGTGCTGTCGTACCGCCTGCTGTACTTCGAGAAGTTCGACGGCCAGCACCACGAGCACCACGAAGGCGGCTTCAAGCCGCCCGAGGCCTACCCGCCGGCCGCGCTGGTCGCGGTGAGCACGCACGACCTGGCCACCTTCGCCGGCTGGTGGGCCGGCCACGACCTGCGCGTGCGGCTTGAATTGGGCCTGTTCCCCGACGAGCGGGTGTTCGACAAGCAGCTGCTCGACCGCGCGCAGGAGCGCATCCAGCTGATGCTGGCGGCCGAGCGCGGCGGCCTGCTCAGCCGCGACGAGATCGCCGAGGCGGCCGGGCAGGCAGTGCCGCCCACGCGCGTGGTGGAGGCCGTGCATGCCTACCTGGCAGCCGCGCCGTCGGCGCTGATGATGGTGCAGCTGGAAGACGCAGCGGGCGTCGTGGAGCAGGCCAACATGCCCGGCACGGTGAACGAGCAGCCCAACTGGCGGCGCAAGCTGCCGCTGCCGCTGCGCGCGCTGGCCGAGAGCGAGCGCATGCAGGGCATTGCCGCGCAGCTGCGCGCGGTGCGCCCGAGCCTGCGTTCGCGCACCCGCGCCGTCGCGCCGCAAGACCTGCAGGCTTGCGTGCCGCGCGCCACCTACCGGCTGCAGTTCCACAAGGACTTCGGTTTCGACGACGCCATTCGCGTGCTGCCGTACCTGGCCGCGCTGGGCGTGAGCCACGTGTACTGCTCGCCGATCCAGCGCGCGCGGGCGGGCAGCATGCACGGCTACGACGTGGTGGCGCATGAAGAGATCAATCCCGAGCTGGGCGGCGAGGAAGGCTTCGAGCGCTTCGTGCAGGCGCTGGAGGCGCACGGCATGGGCCAGCTGCTGGACATGGTGCCCAACCACATGGGCGTGTTCGGCGCCGACAACGAATGGTGGATGGACGTGCTGGAAAACGGCCCGGCCTCGCTGTACGCGCAGCATTTCGACATCGACTGGCAGCCGCTGAACGTGGAGCTCACCGGCAAGGTGCTGCTGCCCGTGCTGGGCGGCCACTACGGCGAGGTGCTGGCCAGCGGCGAACTGGTGCTGCACTTCGAGCCTGAGCTCGGCGGCTTGGCGCTCAGGTACTTCGACCACCGCTTTCCGCTGGCGCCCGAGCGCTACCCGACAGTGATGGCGCGCGCGCTCGCGCAGCTGGACGCGTCGGCCGACGACGCCGCCGCGCTCGCCAGCATTGCCGCCGCGTTCGGCCACCTGCCGGGCCGCGATGCCGTCGACCCCGAGCAGCGCGCCGAACGCGCGCGCGACAAGGAGCTGCTGAAGGCCCGCCTTGCGCGGCTCGCGCAGCGGCACCCCTCGGTGCAGCGTGCCCTGGGCGCGGCAGTGGCCGAGCTGAACCTGGCCACGCCCGCCGCGCGCGATGCGCTGCATGCGCTCATCGAAGGGCAGGCCTACCGGCTGGCCTACTGGCGCGTGGCGACGGACGAGATCAACTACCGGCGCTTCTTCGACATCAACGACCTGGCGGCGGTGCGCATGGAGCGCGACGACGTGTTCGAGGCCACGCAGTCCTTCGCGCTCGACCTGGCGGCCGCCGGCAAGGTGGACGGCCTGCGCATCGACCACCCCGACGGCTTGTACGACCCCGCGCGCTACTTCGAGAAGCTGCAGCAGGGCTACGCGCGCCGCGCGGGCCTGGTGCTGCCGGCCCACGACGCGCAGGGCCGCCCGTCGCGCCCGCTCTACGTGGTGGCCGAGAAGATCGCCGCCAACGACGAGGAAGTGCCCGTGGGCTGGCATGTGCACGGCACCACCGGCTACCGTTTTGCCAACGTGGCCAACGGCGTGCTGGTGGACACCGCGGCCGAGGAAACCATCGGCCATGCGTGGCGCCGCTTCACCGGCGAGACGCAGAGCTTTCATGCGCTCTCGCAGACCGGGCGTCGCGAGGTGATGCGCAATGCGCTGTCCTCGGAGCTCAACATGCTCTCGAGCGAGCTGCTGCGCATTGCGCGCGCCGACCGCGCCACCCGCGACTACACGCTCAATGCGCTGCGCCGCGCGCTGGCCGACGTGGCGGCCTGCATGCCGGTGTACCGCACCTACATCATCGACGGGCCGTCCGCGCAGGACGAACGCTTCATCGACGAGGCCATTGCCGGTGCCCGCCGCCAGAGCAGCGATGCCGACCGCTCGGTGTTCGGTTTTCTGCGCCAGGTGCTGCGCGGCCAGGCGGTGGAGGGCGCCTCGGGCGCGCTGGCCGAACGCGTGCGCCGCTTTGCGGTGCGCTTCCAGCAGTTCAGCGCGCCGGTCACGGCCAAGGGCGTGGAAGACACGGCCTTCTACCGCTACTTTCCGCTGAGCTCGCTCAACGAGGTGGGCGGCGAGCCCGACCGCTTCGGCATCGAGGTGGCCGAGTTCCATGCGCTGAGCACCGACCGCGCGCTGCGCTGGCCGCACACCATGCTGGCCACCTCGACGCATGACAACAAGCGCTCGGAAGACGTGCGCAACCGCATCGACGTGCTGTCCGAAATGCCCAACGACTGGGTGCTGGCGCTGACCCGCTGGCACGGCCTGTGCCGCGACACGCGCCGCAAGCTGGAGGCCGACGACGCGCCTTCGCGTGCCGACGAATACCTGCTGTACCAGACGCTGCTGGGCACGCTGCCGCCGGGCGGGCTCGATTCGGCCACCGCGCCCGCGTACGCCGAGCGCATCTGGCAGTACATGCAGAAGGCCGCGCGCGAGGCCAAGCTGCGCACGCGGTGGACCCAGCCCGACGCCGAGTACGAGGCCGCGCTCGAAGGCTATGTGCGCGCCATCGTCTCCAACCTGGAAGCCGGTGCCTGCCTGTCGGACATCCAGCGGCTGGCCGACCGCCTGTCGTGGTTCGGCGCGTGGAACGGGCTCACGCTCACCTTGCTGAAGTACGCCTCGCCCGGCGTGCCCGACCTGTACCAGGGCAGCGAGCTGATCGAACTGAGCCTGGTCGACCCCGACAACCGCCGGCCGGTGGACTATGCGCTGCGGCAGCGGCAGCTCGACGAGCTGCGCGGCATGGCCGACGCAGCCGAGGGGGCCGGCCTGGCGGGGCGCATTCAGGCCCTGGCCGCTGCACCGCACGACGGCCGCTCCAAGCTGTGGTTCATCTGGCGGCTGCTGTCGCTGCGGCGCGCGCAGCCCGAGCTGTTCCGCGAAGGCAGCTACGAAGGCCTCACGGCCGACGGGCCGATGGCGCGGCACGTCGTGGCCTTCGTGCGGCAGCATGGATCGCAGGCGCTGGTGGTGCTGGCGGGGCGGTTTTTTGTCGGCCTGTGCAAGGGCGACGCCTCGGCGCTGCCGGCATTGCCGCAAGGCGATGCCTGGCAGGACACCACGGTGCAACTGCCCGCATGGCTTGAAGGCGAGGTGCTCGAGAACCTGCTGACCGGCGAGCGCTTCACGGTGGGGGCCGATGCCCTGGCGTTGTCAGACGCATTGCGTCATGTGCCGTGGGCCGCTTTCGTCGTGGTGCGCGCCGCGTCATGAATTGCGCCGGTGTTGACGCGACGATTTCCTACGTGGGCGGCAGTGGCATGCACGGATTCTTCGGTGTCCGTTTTTCATTACCTTCCCAGGAGCTTTCGATGAAGAAAATTGTCCCTGCACTGTTGGTTGCCGGCCTCATGGCCGCCACGGGCGCCTACGCCCAGTCGAACCCGCCCGGCGCGGCCGTCCCGCCGAACACGCCGGGCGTTGCCACCGGCAAGTCGGACATGGCCGGCGAGGCCCGCAAGGACCGCCGCACCCCCGGCCTGGTGAAGGCCCCGGGCGGTGACGAGTCGAAGACGCCCGAAGGCGGGGCCATCGGCAATGACCGTGCGGCGGTCGCCGGTGAACGCCGCGCCGAGACCCGCGACGAGCGTCGTCCCGGCAAGCCGAAGCCCGTGCCCGGCGGCACGCCCAAGTAAGCAGGCCCCCGCGGCCGGCCTGATCGGCGGCGCGAGCCGCCGTCAGCCGGCGCTGGGTACGGCGCGGCCGCGAATTGCGCTCTTCAGCGCGCGCTGGCCCGCCGACAGTGCCAGCTCGTAGCTGTCCGCCGCGTCGAAGGCTTCGCCTAGCAGGTGCGGGTGCTCGCCTCGGTCGTCGGTTTCGAGCAACTGCCAGACAAATGCGCCCGGCAGCTTTTCCAGGATGGTGAGTTCGATGGGATGTGTCATGGTGTGATCAACATGGCGCGTTTTGCCGCCCGTGTCTGTAGGCCCGCGGCGACGATGAGCGTGGCAAGCTGCCCGCCTTCCTACAGGGGCCCGTACCGCGGGCCGACCCGCACTCAGGCGCCGCCCGTTACGCTGGGGCGCATATGGACCCCAGCGACCTTCACCACACCACCGACCGTTCCACCGAACGCTTCGTGCGCCTGCGCGGCGCGCGCGAACACAACCTGAAAAACGTGGACGTCGACATCCCTCGCGACGCGCTGGTGGTGTTCACCGGCATCTCGGGCTCCGGCAAGTCTTCACTGGCTTTCGGCACGCTGTACGCCGAGGCGCAGCGCCGTTACCTCGAATCGGTCGCGCCGTATGCACGCCGGCTGATCGACCAGGCGGGCGTTCCCGAGTTCGACAGCATCGAGGGCCTGCCGCCGGCCGTGGCGCTGCAGCAGCAGCGCGGCACGCCGAGCGCGCGCTCTTCGGTGGGCAGCGTGACCACGCTGTCGAACCTGCTGCGCATGCTGTATTCGAGGGCGGGCGACTACCCCGCGCGCCAGGCCATGCTGTACGCGGAAGACTTTTCGCCCAACACCGTGCAAGGCGCCTGCCCGGTGTGCCACGGGCTGGGCCGGGTCTTCGAGGTGACCGAGCAGACCATGGTGCCCGACGACTCGCTCAGCATCCGCGAGCGCGCCGTGGCCGCGTGGCCGCCTGCATGGCACGGGCAGAACCTGCGCGACATCCTGGTCACGCTGGGGCACGACGTCGACAAGCCCTGGCGCGAACTGCCGAAGAAAACCCGCGACTGGATCCTGTTCACCGACGAGCAGCCGACGGTGCCGGTGTATGCCGGCTTCACGCCCGCGGAAACCCGCGCCGCGCTGCGCAGCAAGATGGAGCCGAGCTACCAGGGCACCTTCACCGGCGCGCGCAAGTACGTGCTGCACACCTTCGCCACCACGCAGAGCGCGCTCATGAAGAACCGGGTGTCGCGCTTCATGGTCGGAGCGCTGTGCCCGTCGTGCAAGGGCAAGCGGCTGAAGAAAGAGGCGCTGTCGGTGCGCGTGGCCGGCCACGACATCGGCGAGATGGCGCAGATGCCGCTGGGCGAACTGTCGCGCGTGCTGGCGCCCCTGGCGGCGGGTCAGCTGAAGGGGCAGGCGCAAGAAAAGCGCATTGCCGCGCAGCGCCTTGCGCATGACCTGCTGGAGCGGGTGGGCACGCTGCTGGGCCTGGGGCTGGGCTACCTGTCGCTCGACCGGCGCACGCCCACGCTGTCCCCGGGCGAGCTGCAGCGGCTGCGCCTGGCCACGCAGATCCGCTCCAACCTGTTCGGCGTGGTGTACGTGCTCGACGAGCCTTCGGCGGGGCTGCATCCGGCCGACAGCGAAGCGCTGGTCTCCGCGCTCGACATGCTCAAGCGCGCGGGCAATTCGCTCTTCGTGGTGGAGCACGACCTGTCGCTGATGCGTCGCGCCGATTGGCTGGTGGACGTGGGGCCGGAGGCGGGCGAGAAGGGCGGCGTGGTGCTGTACAGCGGGCCGCCCGAAGGGTTGCGCGGCGTGCAAGGCTCGCACACGGCGCACTATCTTTTCGGCGAACCCGCGCCGCGCCCAACGGCGAACCGCACGCCCACCGGCTGGCTCGAGTTGGCCGCTGTCACGCGCAACAACCTGAACGGCCTGGCCGCCAAATTTCCGCTGGGCGTGCTGACGGCGGTCACGGGCGTGTCGGGTTCGGGCAAGTCCAGCCTGGTGACGCAGGCGCTGGTGGAGTTGGTGTCCGCGCACCTGGGCCACGAGCCGCCCGCGGCGGACGAGCCCGACGGCGAGGCCCAGGCCGCGCCGGTGGTGGCGCAGCGCACGGCCGGGCGCATCGTGCAGGGCATGGAGCGCATTCGCCGGCTGGTGCGCGTGGACCAGAAGCCCATCGGCCGCACGCCGCGCTCGAACCTTGCAACCTACACGGGGCTGTTCGACGCGGTGCGCAAACTGTTCGCGCAGACCAAGGCCGCGCGCACGCGGCACTACGACGCCGGGCGCTTTTCGTTCAACGTGGCCAAGGGGCGTTGCCCGGCCTGCGAGGGCGAGGGCTTCGTCAGTGTGGAGCTGCTGTTCATGCCGAGCGTGTACGCGCCGTGCCCCACCTGCCACGGCTCACGTTTCAATCCGCAGACGCTGAAGGTGACGCTGCGCGGCAAGACCATTGCCGACGTGCTGGGCATGACGGTGGACGAGGCGCATGCCTTCTTCGAGGCCGATACCGCCATCGAGCGGCCGTTGCGCCTGCTGCGCGCCATCGGCCTGGGTTACCTGCGGCTGGGCCAGCCCGCCACGGAGCTGTCGGGCGGCGAGGCGCAGCGCATCAAGCTCGCCACAGAGCTGCAGCGCGCGCAACGCGGCGACACCCTCTATGTGCTCGACGAGCCCACCACGGGGCTGCATCCGGCCGACATGGACAAGCTCATGGTGCAACTGAACGGGCTGGTGGACGCGGGCAACACCGTCATCGTGGTGGAGCACGACATGCGCTGGGTCGCCGCATGCGACTGGGTGATCGACATGGGGCCGGGAGCGGGGGGCGAGGGCGGGCGCATCGTGGCTGCGGGGTCGCCAGCGCAGGTGGCTGCATCGGGCGGGCGCACCGGACCTTATCTGCGCGAGTGGGTGCCACTCAATCGTCCTCGGTCTTGAACAGGCCGCGGATGTTCAGCCCTGCCAAGCACACCTGCAACGCAATCAGTGCCCACGCGCTGGTGTGCAGGCCCCACGCCACCCAGAGCACGTTGCTCAGCAGGAAGACCCAGAAACCGACGTTGCGCTTCGACTTGTCGCGCGACGCGACAAGCCATGCGGCGACAACCGAAGCGGCAAAGGCCGGCCATTGAATCAGCGAGAGCAGGTCTTCCATGGTTGAAGACCGTAGTCCACCGCAAGGGCCGGGCCGGGTGCTTCATTGCCGACGCCCGGCGTGGGCCGTCTCTCACACAGTGGCGTACAGGCGCGGCGCAGATTGATGGTCGGCTTCATAGAAACAAGGACGCGCGCCATGGAAACGCAAACCCCCGCCATCGAAGAACGGTTCATCACATTCAGCTACCAGGGGCGGCTCTTCCTGTGCCGCGCGGAGCGGTTGAACGACCAGACCTACCGGCCCGTGGTGGTATGCCGCGCGCCCACACCCGACGGCGAAGACACGCAATTGCCCAACGACACAGACAACGCGTCGTACGGCTCCGAGGCCGAGGCGCTGCGGCATGCGGAGCAGCAGGCCGTGCGTTGGGTGCATGACCGCACGGGCGGGGACTGACGTCAATACGCAACTCAAATGGCGTTGAAGTAATTCATAGGATTTACAGCGACGCCTGAATTTCTTCGACAACCTTACATATCGTGACTAAATGCCTTGCTGAGTTGTAACTGACTTTCATAATCGCCCCCGAAATGCGCGTCTTGTCACAGATGCGTTGCGAATTCACAAAAGAATATTCGGGGAGTGTCGGGCATGAACAAGCAGTTGCACCGCGTTGTCTTCAACGCGGCGAGGGGGATGCGCATGGTGGTTCAGGAGACCGCCAGGAGCACGGGCAAGGGAGCGAGCAAGTCCACTGGCGCAAGCGGTGGTGCGGTGCTCGGCGTTGTCGCTGCGTTGCTGATGGCAGGTGCCGTGCATGCCCAGATCGTCGGCGCGCCCAACGTGCCGGGCAACCTGCGCCCGACCGTCTTGGTGGCACCCAACGGCGTGCCACTGATCAATCTGCAGACGCCTTCCGCGGCAGGCGTTTCGCGAAACGTCTACAACCAGTTCAATGTCGGCGCGAACGGCGCGATCCTGAACAACAGCCGAGCCAATGTCCAGACGCAATTGGGCGGGTTCATACAGGGCAATCCGTTCATGGCGGGCGGTGCGGCCCGCATCATCGTCAATGAAGTGAACGGCGGCTCGCCGAGCCAATTGCGCGGGTACATCGAGGTCGGCGGCCAGCGTGCTGAAGTGATCATCGCGAACCCGGCCGGCATCAGCGTGGACGGCGGCGGGTTCATCAACGCGAGCCGCGCAACGCTGACCACGGGCACGCCGCAGTTCAATGCGATGGGTGGTCTCGACAGCTTTCTGGTGCGTGGCGGCACCATCACCATCGACGGCGCGGGGCTCGACGTCAGCAAGACGGACTACGCGGCCATTTTGGCGCGCGCGGTGCGGGTGAACGCGGGCATCTGGGCGAGCGAACTGAAGGTCGTGGCGGGGGCGAACCAAGTGTCGGCGGATTCGGGGCAGGTCACGCCTGTCGCGGGGACCGGTGCCGTGCCGACGTATGCGCTGGACGTGGCGGCGTTGGGGGGCATGTATGCGAACAAGATCAGCCTGATCGGCACCGAAGCGGGCTTGGGTGTGCGCAACGCCGGCAACATCGGAGCCGGCGCGGGCGGGCTCGTCGTCACGGCAGCCGGCCGTCTCGAGAACATCGGCACGCTGGAAGGCCAGCGCGTCGAATTGAGCACCCCGGGCGACATCGATAACCGCGGCGGCACGATTCGCCAGACCAGCACGGCCGGCCTCACCATCACTTCACCGGTCTTGAGCAACACCAATGGTGGCGTGATCGGCGCGGAACCTGCGAGTGCTGGCACAGGCAGTACCGGCACGAGCAGCGGCGGTACTGCGAGCACTGGAGGCACGACTCAACCCGGCGGCAGCGGGACGACGACGCCATCGGCCACAAGCGGCGACAGCGGCGGCTCAGGCAGCGCTTCCACGCCAGCCACGTACACCCCGCCGGCGCCTGGCGCCATCACTGCAGGCGGCACCCTGTCGAACGACAGTGGCCGCATTTATGCAGGCGGCCCCATCACGCTCAGCACGCCGCAGATCAACAACGCAGGCGGCACGTTGAACGTGGCGACGATGGCGGTCACAGGACCGAACTTCAGCAATGCGGGCGGTACCCTCAACGTCAGCAACAGCTTCAGTGCCAACGTGGGCCGGCTGGACAACAGCGGTGGCAAGCTGAACGCGGGCAGCCTGAGCATTGCCACCAGCGGCGATCTGATCAACGTCGATGGCATGCTGACGAGCGCTGCCGATGCCAACCTCACGGTCGGGGGCAAGGCTGACAACACGCGCGGCACCGTCTCTGCAACCGGCTCATTGACGGCCGGCGTCGGCGGTGCGATCACCAACAGTGGCGGCACCCTGGCTTCCAACCAAGGGCTGACGCTAGTTGCGAGCTCTATGGAGAACACGAAGGGCAGCATTCAGTCGGCGCAGGCCGGCGTGCAGGTCGCAGTGACCAACCAACTGGTGAACGGCACCGGCGGTTCGATCAGCGCGGCAACGGACCTGGGTGTCCAGGCCGGCTCGCTCGCCAACAGCGGCAGCCTGCGCGGGGGGAACGATCTGAACGTCACCATCGGCGGCGCAATGGTCACCGACGGCAGCGCCACAGCCGGGCGCGACATCACGATCACGGCTGGCAGCCTGCAAGGCGGCAGCACCAGCGTGCTCGGCGCCGGAATCCAGACCGACGGCAAGCTCGGCAGCGCAGGCGATCTGCGTGTTACATCCACAGGTGCGCTGGTCGCCCACGGCACCAACCTCGCGGCCGGCAACGCCACACTGAAAGGCGCGAGCGTCGATCTCTCGGCAAGCCAGACCAGTGCCGCCAACATCGCTGTCACAGCCACACAAGGCGATGTAGTTACCAGCAAAGCCACGGTCGTCACGCCCGGCACCCTGAGCATCACGGCCAACGCCCAGGCTGGCCAGACGCTGACCAATGACGCCGGCAAGCTCAATGCGGGCCTGCTGCAGATCAATGTCTCGAACCTCGCCAACACGAATGCCGGCGAGATCGTGCAGACCGGTGCGGGTGCATCCACCATCACGGCCAGCGGTACCTTCAACAACGATGGCTCGCGCATCGCCAGCAATGGCCTGGACCTGAGCCTGCGCGCCGGAACCATCAGTAGCGCGAACGGCAAGATCGAGCATGCCGGTGCTGGCACCCTGACCATTGCAGCTGGCAGCTACAACGGTGCCAACGGCCAGATCACGACGAATGGCGCATTGGCGGTTGCCATGTCGAGTGCCTTCAACCAGGACGGAGGTTCGACCAGCGCCAAGCAGATCACCGTCGATGCAGGCTCCTTGAGCAATCGCGGCGGTCAGGTCGTTCAGACCGGCGCCGATGCCACGCGCATCACCGTGGCCGGTGCGCTGGACAACAGCAAGGCGGGCACCATCGCCAGCAATGGCAACACGACCATTGCCGCCGGCAGCTTGACGAACCAAGGTGGCACCGTCCGTGCTGCTGAAACCTCCAATCTCGGCCTGAATGTCGGCGGCTTGCTCGACAACAGCAGCAAGGGCGTGATCGGGGCGGGCGGCAGTACCACCGTCACCGCAGGCAGCCTCAACAACAACGCCGGCAGCGTGACGGCGGTCGGCGATCTGAATGCCACCGTTGGCGGAACCGCGACGAACGTCGGCGGCACGCTGGCCGCCAATGGCAACACCACCCTGGCGTCGGACGGAACGCTCGACAACAGCAGCGGCACCGCAGCAGCGGTCAACGGCAATCTGAGCGTCACGACAAAGGGCACCACAACAAACGACGGCGGCACCCTGCAAGCAGGGGGCAAGACCACGCTGTCCAACGGCGGCTTCAGCAGCGTGGGTGGCAAGGCCTTCGGTGACAGCCTGTCCGTGGATACGCATGGCAATGCGCTGAACAACAGCGCAAACAGCACGCTCGCCGCGACCACGACGGTCGCCATCAATTCTGGCGCTCTCACGAACGACGCCAGTCTGATCCAGTCGGGCGGCGCGTTGACCGTCGATACGAATGGCAAGGCGCTGAGCAACACCAATGCGGCTGGCTACAGCACCAAGCAAGGCGGCATCACGAGCGCGGACACGCTCGATGTGAAGGCCGGGACGGTCAGCAATGCAGCCGGTTTCATTGGCTCGAAGAATGCGCTGACTGCCAGCACCCAGGCCTTCTCGAACACGGGCGGTGGCGTGGTGCTCGGTCAGTCCACCGTTGCGATCGATACCAACGGCGGGGCCTACAACAACACTGGGGGGCAAACGCAGGCTGTGGGTGATCTCGGCATTAATGCCGGCGGCATCACCAACAACGGTGGCCTTATCCGCTCGATTGCAAAGACGACACTGAATGCCGGTGCTATCGCCAACACGAACACGCTGGGCACCGATCAGGGCATCGAGGGCAAGAACATCGCCATCGGCGTTGGCGATCTGAACAATGCATCCGGAGCGATTCGCGCCGATGTCAACGCCACCATAGCCAGTGGCGGCACCCTGACCAACACGAACGGCCTGGTCTCCGCTGGCAACACGCTGAGCATTGCCGATCCCAATCACGCCAATCCTGCGGCCAAGACGCTCAGCGTCGTGAACACAGCTGGGACGCTGGTCGCAGGCACGGCTGCCGCAGTCGGTACCGATGGCAAACAGGTCGCGGCTTTCGGGAAGCTGGAGATCGACGCCAAGGGCTTCAGCGGCGACGGCACGACCATCGGTGTCAATGACTTGAGCATCGCGCTGGCGCAAGACGTGACGAACAACGTCGAGGTCAAGGCAGGCGCAAATCTGACCTACGCGACCACTGGCAGGCTGACCAACAATGGCAAGCTGCTGGCGGGCGGCACGGTCAGTGCCAGCGGCAACGACGTGGAGAACACCGTCAACGGGGAAATGACGGGCGACACCACGGTGGTCAGCGCCGCCAACACGCTGACCAACCGCGGATTGATCGACGGGCACAACACGCAGATCAACGGCGGCACGGTCAACAACCTTGGAGCCGGCCGCATCTACGGCGACGCGATCTCCATTGCCGTTGGCACGCTCAACAACGATTCGGAGACCGTCAATGGCGTCGCCCGTGCCGGCACCATCGCTGCGCGCGACTCGCTTGATGTTGGTGCTGGCAACATCAACAACCGCGAGCACGCGCTGCTTTTCAGCGCAGGCGATATGTTCATTGGTGGCGGCCTCGATGCGAATCGTTATGCGGTCGGTAAGGGCGGCACGCTCAACAACCTGAGCGCCAACATCGAGTCGTTGGGGAACATGTCCATCGCGATGGGCCAGATCAACAACTTCGACAACCACTTCGCGGTCGTTCGCACCAGCAGCGGCACCGTCAGCGGTAAGAGCACCATCACCCCGTTGGGTGGCGTTGAACTGCCTATCGAGCAGTTTGTGTTGGACCGCGGCGGTCGCGTGTGGTCAACCGTCGTCGATGGTCAGGTGCTCACTGGCAAGGGCTGGATCGAGCGCCAATACACGACCAGCACCGAGGTAGACCAGCCGGCGAATGCGCCCGACCCGGGTCGCATCTACTCGGGCGGCAACATGACCATCGACGGCAAGTTGCACAACCGCGACAGCCAGGTGATGGCGGGCGGCACGTTCACCATCGACCCGGCCAACATCGACAACACGCCGACGCAAGGGCAACGTGTCGTAACTGTCGGTGGCCTGGAGATCTACGTTCCACCGGAGAAGGGGAACAACCTCGTTCCCGGCTTCATCCCTGAGCAGAAATCGGTCTACACCATCGATGTGGGCGCGAGCTGCATCAACACCTGTGCCGACGCAGGGCCTGCCGGCACGAACATCGGAGCGGCGCAAGGCGTCGCGGTCAGCGACCGGGCTGGCGCTGCTGGGGCGGTGACGGCGGGCACGCGTGCACGCGCCATCATTGAGGTGCCGTCGGCAGTCGGTGGTGTCATCAATACCGGTGGAACTACAGCCAATGGCGCGGGCGCCGCAAACGGCGCCGCTGGCACTGGAGGTACCACCACCATCGCGCTGGTGGTACGCACCAGCCTGCCCAACACCGCGATCCCCACCACCAGCCTTTTCGGTGTTCGCGCCGGCCCTGGCGGCTACCTGATCGAGACCGATCCGCGCTTTGCCAACTACCGCACATGGCTCAGCAGCGACTACCTGCTGAGCAGTCTGGGCCTGGATCCGAACAACATCCTCAAGCGTCTGGGCGATGGTTTCTACGAGCAAAAGCTCATCCGCGAGCAGGTCGCGCAGCTCACGGGCTATCGCTATCTCGACGGCTACTCCAGCGACGAACAGCAGTACGGGGCACTGATGAGTTCCGGCGCGACCTTCGCGAAGGAATACGGGCTGAGGCCAGGCATCGCGCTCACGCCGGCGCAAATGGCTCAACTCACCAGCGACATTGTCTGGCTGGTCGAGCAGACCGTGACGCTGCCCGACGGCACGACCCAGCAGGTCTTGGTGCCGCAGGTCTACGTGCGCGTACAGCCCGGTGACATCACCGGATCTGGCAGTGTGCTCTCGGCCGACCGGATGATCATCAAGGGAGCGCCCGGCGCGGGGGACCTGATCAACAGCGGCACCATTGCAGGACGCACGTTGGTCGACATCAGTGCCGACAACATCAACAACCTCGGCGGCCGTATTGCGGGTGGCACGGTTGCGTTGGACGCAAGAAACGACATCAACAACATCGGCGGCAACATCACTGGTGCCAACTCGGTGTCGTTGAAGGCCGGGCGCGACATCAACATCGAGACCACCACCAACACGCAGGCAGGCTGGCTCGCCAACAAGACCAACATCGACCGGGTGGCGGGCGTCTATGTCACCAATCCCGGCGGAACGCTGATCGCCAGCGCGGGCAATGACATCAATGTGATCGGCGGCATCCTGTCGAACAAGGGGCCGGGCAGTTTCACTTCTGTCACTGCGGGCAAGGACATCAACCTGGGCACCGTCACCGAATCCAGCAGCCGGCTGTCGATTTTCAACGCCAACACTTACTACGGCGACGCTGCCAGCAGGGAAACTGGCAGCACCATCGCTGGCAACGGTACCGTCTTGCTCAATGCCAAGGGCGGCGACATCAATACGCGGGCCGCTACCGTGGATGCCGGCAACGGACTGCTGAGCCTTACGGCAGCGAGAGACATCAACATCACCTCGGGTGTCGATGCCAAGGCCACGATGGGAGCCGGCCAGTCCAACAAAAAGGGGGCCTTCAGGTCCACCACCACCACGTTTACAGGGGAGTCGCAGTCCAGCACCAGCATCGGCAGCAGCTTCACGGGGGGAATCGTTGCCATGGATGCGGGGAACAACCTGAACATCGAGGGCGCTCGCATCGCCGGGCGTGACGGTGTTGCGCTGCATGGCGGCAACAGCGTGAACATCTTCGAGGCGCGCAACACCGCCAGGGTCAGCTCTGGGTTCGACAAGAAAACCACCGGGCCGATCCGAGACCAAATTCTCAGTCAGAACAAATCGAACGGGAACACGCTCGAGATCAAGACCGACGTGGCCGCGCCGACCAGTATCAGCAGCGAAAAAGGTGGCGTGCTGATCGAAGGCGGCGTAATCAATATGCGCGGCGTGCAAGTCGATGCGGCCAAGGACATCAGGATCGAAGGCACCGATGTCAACATCGCGGCGGCGGAGAACCGGCTTGAAGTCAATGCCACTGAATCGAGCAAGGGCGGCAGCTTCAACGCCATCGGCTTCCATTCTTTCGGCAAGGGCATCAATGCCAAGCTGACCGACAGGATGGAGAGTTCGGCCACGTCACTGAGGAACACCACGTTCAACGGCGCGAACGTCAGCATTTCCGCCATTGGCGCCCCCGGCAGTGCAGGTGGAACGTTGAATATTGCGGGCACCACGGTCAACACACCTGGCACGCTGACGCTCAAGGGCGATCAGGTCAATCTGCTTCAACAGAGCACCGAGACCAGCGTACGAAACACCAGCCAGGGTGGTGACGTGGCCTGGGTGAAGACCACCGACAAGGGCACCACGGACCAGAAGCTGAACTACAACCAGTTCAACGTCGGGCAGCTGGCAGTGGACGCGAATCACGTGCAGGTGGGCATGAATGCCAAGGACAGCGTCGAGGCTCTGGGCCAGCAGCCTGGCATGGCCTGGGTCAACCAACTGCAGAACGATCCCAAGCTCAGCGGCAAGATCGACTGGGTCAAGGTCGAAGAAGCGCACAAGAGCTGGGACTACCGCCAGCAGGGACTAACACCAGAGGCCGCTGCAGTGGTGACTATCGTTGTCGCGTACTTCACTGCAGGGGCGGCTTCAGGCATTGGTGGCGCAGCAGGCGAAGCGGCGGCAACGACGGCGACTGGCGGCGGTGTGGCCGTTTTGGGTGAGGGAGGATTCATCGCGGCAGGCGGGGTAACCGTTTCCAGCGTGGTCGGTGGCGCGGTGACAGCGGGCATTTCGGCCCTCGCAGCTCAGGCGTCCGTATCTCTGATCAACAACCAGGGCGACATCGGAAGGACGTTGCACGACTTGGGGAGCAGTGCGGGCGTCAAGAACCTGTTGACGGCCATCGCTACTGGCGGTGTGCTGGGTGGGCTGAATTTGAATCCGACTGGCTTGCCCACGGCCGGTGGAGGTAGCCAAGAGTTTTTCACTCAGCTCGGGCAGAACCTACAAGCTGGCGCGGCTCGCGCGGTAATCGGTACGGCCATCAATGGCGGCAGCTTCGAGCAGAACCTGAAAGACAGCCTGAAGAACGCCATCTTCGACACAGTTGCCGCGCAAGCTGCCAATGAAATCGGGGACTGGACGAAAAAAGAAATCCTTAGCGGTTTCACCAATAAGGTTGCGCACGCGATTGCTGGGTGCATGGTTGGGGCTGCGCGAGCCGACAACGCGGCCGGGTGCGGAGCGGGCGCCTTGGGCTCCGCCATTGGCGAGCTTGCTGCAGAAACATACGGCCGCCAAGTCGATACGACGCAGTTCGCGGCCATGATTGCCGGCCTTGCCGTGGCCATTGTTGGAGGCGATGCCGCGCAAATCAATCTTGGCAGTCAAGCCGGGAGCAATGCGGCAGCGAATAACTTCTTAAATCACCCGGATGCGATTACTCTTCGAGAACTCACGGCTGCCTGCAGTGCAGGAGCGACGTCTTGTACCACCCAGCAACGTGAACAATTAGCCAGCTTGCTTGCGAAAGACAATGCCACGAACTTGGCGCTCGAAGGGTGCGCAGGAGTTTCGACAATTTACTGTCAAGGTGTGCGCAACAACTATGCGGCCGCGGCGGCAAGCTTCCTACCGACCGATAACGATATTTGGACTTGGGCCAAAGCGCAATCTGAGAACTCGAACGGCAAGTACACTGCTGCCCAAATTTATGATGCTTACAGGACCAACTTTGTTGCTGGCGCGGTCCCGAATATGACAGTCGGCGACCTTACGGAGGTCGCCGACTGGATGCGAAACCGCATTGTCGGGGATGCTACTGCGGCAAACCCCGGCGAAGGCCCCCTAAGTGTTATCGCGATGGGTTGGGCGGTTGGAAATAACGCTTCTGCCCAAGGGGCGTTGTCGGCAGGAATACTCGCACTAGGTGCCACCATCCGAGTAGCTACGCTGGGACTGGCGGCGAACACGGGGAATTCGGCCGGCCCCGCAGTGATCGCGGAGCAACAACGGATTCGTTTAGAGGAGATGGCGAAGCAGTTCAATGATCGATCTATAGCGACTACAAACATGACGCTGAGGTTGGGAGGAAGAACGCTCACGACCGACCCCGCCACCAGCAGAGGAGCTCCTGTATTTGTTGGCGCCACGGATGCAGAAGTGGCCGGCTATTTCAGACAGCTTGCCGGCATCAACGCCATGCCAACCCCGTCAGCCGGTGCCCTTGCTCAAGGCAAAACGATTTATTCGGTAAAAATCACGGAAGGCCCATATGCGGGGGCAACAATTACAATGCGCGATTTTTCCAACTCTACGACGAGTACTGGTGCAAAGTGGACTATTGATATCAAAGGAAATCCCGCAAATATTCGGGGAAATCCTGCGGAAATAAAATTTAAATAAAATGTTTGACGAGCTTTATATTGAGGATTTTCTGCGGAATAATAGGGGCACATCTCTCGTGTCGCTTTGGCTATCGTCAAAAAACTATCCTGGATTTGGAGGCGACCTAAATCTTGCCAAAGATGGTTTTTTTTATTTGGCAAAAAAATTCATGGACGAAGGAATTTTAAAGTTGGCGCGGAATGGTGAATTTCTTGCTGGGACGACCGAAGAACAATTGAAATTGCTAAGGGATGTTTGGCCAAAGGAGTATGACGATAGCATCGAGGAAAAAGACATTGATAATTTGTGGTGGTTGCTTTTTTCGCCGGCAGGAGCGGTGTGGATATATCCAGACGGATATCAAGAGTGGACTTAGGTCGAGCGGCTCAGTGCATTCGAAGCTGAGGAACGTCTGCGATTCCATCGGGCAACGTCTTTGTTTCTACGACGTCGACATGTATTCCGCACGCTTTTCTCGGGACTACGTGCCGCATGTCAATGTTGGTGCATATCTGGTTCGTCCCCGGAGTTGGGGCGACCTTTACGACGCGACCATCTACCACGGTGCTGATTCGAGTGGCAATTCGTTGACGAGCGTTCCAGCAGATAGTCGCTATCGTTGCTCCAGTTTCGACGAGATCATCGGGAAGCCGCAAGACGTTGCGGCGAGCTATGACGACGCGGTCAATGCATCGGCTGTGAAGATCCCGAAAAACATTCGAGCGAAAGAGAGGCCAGCTTCCGCGCAGCCTTCTCCAACGCGGTGACGTCCACGGTTGATGCGCCCCATCGTAGAACTGGGGCGCAATGCCATTGGAGATGCCGCCTCATCTTCCCCACCCTCTTCCATGAATCACATTGCTCGTTCTTGCTCGGTGAGAAATGCCTGCATCGCTGTCGCCGCTATGGGCGCATCCATGCTGGCGATGGCCCAGTTTCCTAGCGCTCCGCAGCCTTTCGTTGAGCAACAGCGCCAACAAGAACGCGAACGCGCCCTGCGCGAGCAGAACGAACGCACTGTCAATCAGCGTCCGCAAACGGCACCGCCAGCGCCGGCGCAGCGCATCCCCGAGTCCGAGTCCCCGTGCTTCCGCATCGACCGCGTGCTGCTGGTTGGCGAGCAGTCCGAATCCTTCCAATGGGCCGTCGCCGATCTGTCCGGTCCGGAGGGAAATGATTCACCTGCTGGCCGCTGCCTAGGCACGGCTGGCGTCAACGTGGTGCTGGCACGTGCGCAGCAGGCCGTCATTGCGCGCGGCTACGTCACTACCCGCGTGCTGGCTGCTCCACAGGATCTGTCGACCGGCACGCTGACCCTCTCGCTGGTGCCCGGCCGCATCGCGGCCATTCGGACAACGCCCGATTCTTCGTCCACGCCGCTCGGCAGCTCCGCCTTGCTGGCCACGGCCATTCCCGCGCGCCCTGGCGACCTCCTGAACCTGCGCGACATCGAACAAGGCCTGGAGAACCTCAAGCGCGCTCCCACCGCCGAAGCCGACATCCAGATCGAGCCTTCGACCGCACCCAATGCCAAACCCGGCGACAGCGACCTCATCGTCAAGTACGTCCAATCCAAGAAGTGGCGTGTCACCCTCAGCCTGGACGACAGCGGCACCGAAGCCACAGGCCGCTACCAATCAGGCGCCACCCTGTCCCTGGACAACCCCTTCGGCCTGAACGACCTGTTCTACGTCAGCGCCAACCACAGCATCAACAACCACGTCTTCGGTGATCCGGCCAAAGGCACCGAAGGCCAGACCGTCCACTACTCGCTGCCTTACGGCTACTGGCTCCTGGGCTTCACCGCCTCCAACAGCCAGTACCACCAGAGCGTGGCCGGCCTGAACCAGGACTATGTCTACGCGGGCAAGTCCAACAACGCCGAGGTCAAGCTCTCACGCCTGGTCTACCGCGACCAGCATCGCAAGACGACCGTGGCCGTGAAAGGCTGGCGCCGCGAGTCGCGCAACTTCGTCGACGACACCGAGGTCGAGGTGCAGCACCGCGTGGTCGGTGGCGTGGAGTTCAGCCTGAACCACAAGGAGTTCATCGGCGACGCGACGCTCGAAGGCACGCTGGCCTACAAGCGCGGCACGGGCGGCTTCGGCTCGCGCGCCGCGCCGGAAGAAGAGTTCGGCGAAGGCACCTCGCGCCTGAAGCTGTACACGGCCGACATCAGCCTCAACGCGCCGTTCAAGCTCGGCGAACAGAAGCTGCGCTATTCGGGCCTGATCCGCGCGCAGTGGAACCGCACGCCGCTGACGCCGCAAGACCGCTTCTCCATCGGCGGGCGCTACACGGTGCGCGGCTTCGATGGCGAGACGAGCCTGCTGGGCGAGCGGGGCTGGCTGCTGCGCAACGACATCGGCTGGGCGGTGGGGCAGAGCGGCGCGGAGCTGTACGCGGGCATGGACTACGGCCATGTCGGCGGGCGTTCGACCGCCGACCTTCTCGGCCGCAGCCTGACCGGCGCCGTCATCGGCGTTCGCGGCCAGTGGACGAAGCTGAGCTACGACTTCTTCGTCGGTGCACCGATCAGCAAACCGGAGGGCTATCGCACGGCCAAGGTCACGCTGAGCTTCAATCTGAACGCAAGCTTCTGATTCGCAAACAACTAAACGGAAGAAATTTGAAATGAACCACCGATCCATCTGCGCCATCACCCTCGCATGCATGGCGCTCGCCGCCTGCCAATCCGCCCCTTTGTACGAGCCCACGCGCCGCGCGCTGGTGGCCGCCGATGAAGACGAAGAACGCACCGTCGTCGGCCAGCCCACGCCAGGCACCGCCTTCGCGCAGCTTCGCCCCACCATGACCTACGCCGAGGTCATCAAGATCGCCGGCAAGCCGAACGCCGAGACGGTGCGCAACACGGGCAAGGCCTGGGTGCCGACCTATAAGGGCACCGACCGCTGGCGCCACTACCTCGCCTATAAGGGCCAGGGCGTGCTGGTCTTCGCGGGTGCGGAAGGCGGCGAGATCGCGGAGATTTCGCGCACCAAGTCGTACACGCCCGACGTGCTGATCCAGATCGTGCACAACCCCAAGGACAGCGGCAAGCTCTGACACGCGAGCGCGCGTCCCGGCTCAGCTGCCGACGCCATGCACCAGCCGCTCGAACACATCCTCCGTCCCCATCTGCCCGCCTTTCAGCATGAGCTCCATGCCGTCGAGTGCCGCGCGCCGGCGCCCATGTCGGCGACATAGGACAGGCCCCACGCGTCGAGCGCCTGCACGCCGTGGCTGGAGGTGTCGCCGCCGGCCACGCCGATGCGGGCGAGCGGCGTGGTCGCAAGCTTTGGACAACTCCTGCGCGCGCTCATGTATGTCAACTGCTTGGCACTTGTTAGTCCACATATGAAACCAGACTCCGATCCTCCAGGGACTCCTTTTAGTTTCGATGGTGTAGCTACTTGGCTATGTCCAAATCTATGGGATGAGACGCAGAGCGTTCCATTCAGAGGGGCGCTATTTGTTCTTTCCTACAGTGCGTCAACCATCTTTTTCTTTTCGCTCGTGATAGTTCCTGTCGGGTTGTTTGTTTCTGTTCCGTTGGTAATGACGCTTGCGATAGCGCTCATCTTTGGGGCAGGGTTTGGAGTCGCGATGGGTTTGCTGTCATGGTGGCAGTTCAGGCGAAAACTTTCAAAGTCCGAGCAGCCGCAGAGATAGCAATTTCTGTCATGTGGCTGGACCGTAAGTGCGCCGCAGGAAATGTGTTGTGAGCGCATGCCACGCGGAGAGCCTTGGCTCTCTACAGAACGAAATCTCAGGGGGAAATCAAATTGAAATATCGAACAATCCTTGCTTTCACGTTGCTGTGTGTGGCGCTCGCTGCCTGCCGAACCGCGCCTTTGTACGAGCCCACTCGTCGTGCGCTGGTAGCGGCAGAAGAAGACGAAGAACGTACAACCGTCGGCCAGCCTGTGCCCGGCACTGCAATCGCGCAGCTCCGGACCGGCATGACCTACGCAGAGGCCATCAAGATCATGGGCAAGCCGAATGCTGAAACGGTAAACAACACCGGCAAGGCCTGGATACCCACGTACAACGGAACAGACCGGTGGCGCCACTACCTCGCCTACAAGGGGCAAGGCGTGATGGTCTTCGCTGGCACCGCAGGTGGAGAGATTGCCGAGATCTCTCGCACCAAGTCATACACGCCCGACGTGCTGATCCAGATCGTGCACAACCCCAAGGACAGCGGAAAGCTCTGACACGCGAGCGCGCGTCCCGGCTCAGCTGCCGACGCCATGCACCAGCCGCTCGAACACATCCTCCGTCCCCATCTGCCCGCCTTTCAGCATGAGCTCCATGCCGTCGAGCGCCGCGTCGTCGCTGTGCACGCGGCACAGCGACGCGCCGGCGCCCATGTCGGCGACATAAGACAGCCCCCAGGCGTCGAGCGCCTGCACGCCGTGGCTGGAGGTATCGCCGCCGGCCACGCCGATGCGGGCGAGCGGCGTGGCCGCAAGCACTTGCGCCAGCAGATCACCCCCCGCGCGCGCCAGCGCCTGGGCGTCCAGTTCGGCCTCTGAAGGCATCGCGTGCGGCGCGCGGGTGCAGGCCAGCACGTGGCGGCCGCGCGCCAGGTTTCGGGCGATGGCTTTGGCGTGATCGGCCACGGCGGCTGCGTCGCGTTGCGCGAGCTTCTGCGCGTCCAGCCACACGATGTCGAACGACTTCGCCGCCGCCACCTGCCGCGCGGTGACGGGCGACAGGCTGCCTGCGAGCACCAGCACCGGGCCCTTCGCCGATGTCACAGCGGTCCGTGGAGCCGGGGCGTCGACGCCGTCCCCGTTCAAGGACGACATGGCCATCGCCAGCGCACCCACCACGCTGCTCGGTCCCGCCGCCAGCAGCGTGGTGCCTTGCGCCCTGGCCCACAGCACGTCGCCGATGGCCCGGAGCTGCGTCGCGTCGGCCACGTCGAAAAGCACGGCGTCCGCGGGCGGCGAATGCAGCGCCTGCCGCAGCGCGGTGGCGAGCGCATCGCTGCCATGCGATGCCGCGGTGAAGGGCATCGAACGCACATCCGTCAGGCCTTGCCTGGCCAGGTGCAGCCGCAGGTCGGCCTCGTCCATCGGCGTGACCGGATGCCGGCTCATCGTCGGATGCCTGTCGATGCGAAACACCTCGCCGCCGCTTCCCGCAGCGGCGAACAGGTTGCCGAACAGGCAATAGCGCCCCAGGTTCGGCTGCCCGCCGACGATGGCGGTCCACGGCTGCTCGACGGCTGCGCGCAGCACACGCACGGCCGCGCCGATGGAGCCGATGTGCGGCGCGCTGTCGAAGGTCGAACAGGTCTTGTAGTGCAGCACGCGCGCGCCCAGCGAGCGGAACAGCGTGGCCACGGGGCGCAGCTCATCGCGCATTTCTTCAGGCGTCATGGCGCGCGCCGCACCCGCGATGCCCAGCACGTCGAGCGGCCCGGCGCGGTCCAGGCGCGCGGCATCGGGCGTCTTCAGGAACAGCAGCGCACGCAGCCCCGCGCGCGCCGCGGTGCCCAGCGTGTCGGTCGCGCCGGTGAAGTCGTCGCCGTAGTAGACGACCGCCGGGCGCTGGCTGGTGGGGCCCAGGGGGCTCATGGCTTGCCGAAGAAGGCGAGGGCGCGTGCCAGCTCGGGCTGGTCCCTGGCTGCGTCCGCCAGCGGCACGCCTGCGCGCGCGGCCAACCACGCCTGCCGGATGCTGGTCACGCCCGCCGCCGCGCCGTCGGGGTGCGCGAGGATGCCGCCGCCCGCCATGAAGAGCAGGTCGTCGCTGCCGATGGCCGCCCAGGTCGCGGGCACGGTGCCGGCCCATTGGCCCGAGGAGAACGCGGGCATCACGCGGTCGTCTGCTGCCTCGGTCAGCGGTGTGTAGCAGTCCCGTGCCGATTCGATGACCTCGCTGTCGGGCTGCGAGAACTTGCCCTGCAGCCCGTGCACATGCATGTGGTCCACGCCGGCCAACCGCCACAGCGTCTGGTACGCCTGGAACGAAATGCCCAGCAGCGGATGCCGCGACAGCGCCCCGTAGCCGTTGCGGTGCCCGTGCACGGCCAGGCCGGTGTGCCGCCGCAGCGTCTGCATGCCCGAGTGCCCGCACCAGTTCAGGCTGGCCATCACGCACGAGCCGCCTTCGCGCGCGACCAGGTCGGCGTGCCGCTTCATCGCGTCGGTCTCGTCGGTGATATTGAAGGCCACCATCACATGCTTGCCGGTGCGCTGCTGGTGCGCGCGCACGACGGCCATCACGGCGGGCACGCGCTCGGCCAAGGGCGCATGCGCGGGGTCGGCGCAGACCTCGTCGTCCTTGATGAAGTCGACGCCCGCGGCGCACAACCGGCCGACCAGCTCGGCCGTCTCGGCCGTGGACAGCCCCACGTTCGGCTTGATGATGGTGCCGACCAGCGCACCGCTGGCCACGCCGGTCGCGCGCCGCGTGCCGGCGATGCCCACGCGCGGCATGTCGAACTGCGCGCGGTACGCGGCAGGCACCTGCAGCGACTCGAGCCGCAGCCCCGTCACCTCGCCCAGGTCGTACAGGTTGCCCGACACCGTGGCCGCGAGCGTCGGCAGGTTCGCGCCGATGTTCGCCACCGGAAACGCGATGTCCACATGCGCGCGCCGCCAGGGGCCCTTCGCGCCCTTGCGCTCCAGCAGGGCGTTGGGCAGCGAGGGCGTTGGGGCCGGCGCGAGCTCGGTGATGGCCTCGACCGTGGCGCGTGCCCGCGCGCGCAGCGCATCGGTCTCGCCTTCCACGCGCGTGAAGGTGCCGCACGACTGTTCGCCGGCCATCACCTCGGCCACGGCCGCCATGTCGTGCGGCGTCTCGATCAGGTAGCGCGCGCGGATGCGCTCTGGGGCCTGCACGCTCACAGCTTGCTCAGGTCGGGGAAGGGCCGCACGGGTTCGCTGCCGTCCCAGCCTTCGGACGCACTGCGGATCAGGTCGAACATCTTGCCCTTGGGGCCCGCGACTTCCGACAGCTCGATGACGGTGCCGGGGTGGTACTCGGTGTCGAAGTAGATGAAGCGGCCGCGCTCGCCTACTTCGCCGCTCATCACGGGCTTGAAGCCTTGCGCGGTCAGGCGTGCCAGGTCGGCGTCGTAGTCGGCCGTCCAGTAGGCCACGTGCTGCAGCCCGGTGCGCCCGGCCTGCAAAAAGTCGCGGTACATCGAGGGCACGTCGTTGCGCGTCTGGATGAGCTCGACCTGCACATAGCCCGAGTTGGCCAGCGCCACCGAGTTGTGCGGCTCGTGCGCTTCGCCGTTGTAGCGGTAGTTCTTGATGGGCACCTCGGGGTTGTAGAACCAGGGGCCCACGCCCAGCGTGGTGCTCCAGTAGTCCATGGCGGCTTCGATGTCGTGCACGACATAGCCCAGTTGGCGGATCTCGCCGAGGAATCGACTCATGGGGTGTGGCTCCGTGGATGTGAGTGTGTTGTTGTGGTGTTCATCAGAATTTCAGGAAGCCGGTCGAGAACCACGGGAACGCGGCCACGATCACCAGGCCCACCAGCATCGCGCCGATGTAGCCCCAGATGTGCTTGATGCCTTCGTCCGGGTTGACCTTGCTCACGGCGCATGCGCCGTAGTAGCCCACGCCAAAGGGCGGCGCGAACAGGCCGATGCCCATCGAGAAGATGACGACCATGGCGTAGTGCACCTCGTGCACGCCCGCGGCCTTGGCGATGGGAAACAGCAGCGGGCCGAACAGCACGATGGCCGGAATGCCCTCGAGCACGCTGCCCAGCACGATGAAGGCGACGACCGATACCGCCAGGAAGCCGTAGGCCCCGCCGGGCAGCGCGCCCATGGCGCGCGCCAGGTCCTGCGAGAAGCCCGACTGCGTGAGGCCCCACGCCATGGCGGTGGCGCAGCCGACGATAAAGATGATGGCGCCCGAGAGCGAGGCGGTGTCGATCAGCATCGGCTTCAGCCGCTTCCAGTCGAACTGCCGGTACACCACCAAACCCACGACGGCCGAGTACACGATGCCGATGGTCGACACCTCGGTGGCCGTGGCCACGCCCTCGACCACGGCCGCGCGAATCACGAAGGGCAGCAGCACCGCGGGCAGCGCGACCATCAGCAGCTTGCCGATTTCGCGCTTGCTGTAGCGCTGCACGCCGCTCAGGTCTTCGCGGCGGTAGCGCCACCACACCACCACGCACAGCGCCGCGCCCAGCACCACGGCCGGCAGCAGCCCGCCGGTGAACAGCGCCGCGATGGAAATGCCCGTGACCGAGCCGATGGTGATGAGCACGATCGACGGCGGAATGGTCTCTGTCTGCGCGCCCGTGGCCGACAGCAGCGCGACCAGGTCGCCGGGCTTGGCGCCGCGCTTGACCATCTCGGGGAACAGCACGGGCGCAATGGCGGCCATGTCGGCGATCTTGGAGCCCGAGATGCCCGACACCAGGTACATGGCGCCGATCAGCACATACGAGAGGCCGCCGCGCACGTGGCCCAGCAGGCTGGCCAGGAACTGGATCATGGCGCGCGCCATGCCGGTCATCTCGATGAGCGCGCCCAGGAAGATGAACAGCGGCACCGCCAGCAGGATCAGGTGCGACATGCCTTCGTCGAGCCGCCCCACCATCACCAGCAGCGGCGTGCGCGTGGTGAGCGCCAGGTAGCCGAAGGTGGCCAGCGCGAACGAGAATGCGATGGGCACGCCCGACAGCACGGTGGCCGCCACCACGACCACGAAGAAGATGACGAGGTTGAACTTGCCCAGCGTCGCGAACAGCGGCGCCGCGAGCCAGAAGGCGCCCACCAGCGCGGCCATGCCGAGCACCGCCACGGCGATCTGCCGGCCGCTGCACACGCGCACCAGGCGCAGCAGGGCCATCGCCAGCATGATGCCGATGCCCGCCGGAATGGCCGCCGCGCGCCAGGCGTTGCTGATCTCCAGCGCGGGCGTGACGATGAACGACTCTTCGTGCGCGTAGTCGATCGACGGCCAGATGATGAGCACCAGGAACGCGACCGAGGCCGCGATGGCGAAGGCGTCGAGCAGGGCGCGGGTGGAGGGCGTTACCTTCTGCAGCAGCGCCGTCATGCGCATGTGCTCGCCGCGCCGCAGCGCCACCACCGCGCCCAGCATCGACAGCCACAGGAAGAGGATGGACGCCAGTTCGTCCGACCACACCAGCGGCGCATGGAACACATAGCGCGACACCACGCCCGCGAACAGCACGCAGATCTCGGCCAGCACCAGCAGCGCCGCCGCCGCCTCGACCACGCCGCCGAGCACGCGGTCGGCGCGCGCCGCGATGCCGCTCAGCGCATTCGCCGAAGGGCCGGCGCCCGTGAACGGGGCCGCCTCGAAAGTGGATTCATGCACCATGGCCGCTCAGGCCAGCTTGCCGACGGTGCCTTCGAGCAGCGCCCACGCCTCGGGGCCGAAGCGGCCCTTCCACTCGCCGTAGAAGCCCGATTCGCGCAGCTTCGCGCGAAAGCTGTCGGCCGTGGGGCGGTTGATGGTGAGGCCCTTGGCCTGCAGGTCGCCGACCACCGACTCGTTGAGCTTCCTGATGTCTTCGCGCTGCTGCATGCCGGCGTCGTTGATGGCGCGCGCCACGATGGTCTTCAGGTCGTCGGGCAGGGCGTCCCAGGCGCGGCCGTTGGCAACGAACCAGTAGCCGTCCCAGATGTGGTTGGTGAGCGAGCAGAACTTCTGCACCTCGAACAGCTTGGCCACCTGGATGATGGGCAGCGGGTTTTCCTGCGCGTCGACGATCTTCGTCTGCAGCGCCGAATACACCTCGCTGAACTGCAGGCTGGCCGGCGCGGCGCCCAGGCCCTTGAACATGGAGATCGACAGCGGGCTCACGGGCACGCGGATCTTCAGGCCGTCCATGTCCTTGGCGTTCGCCACCGCGGCCTTGCTGCTGGTGGTCTGGCGAAAGCCGTTGTCCCACATCTTCTCGAAGGCGTACAGGCGCGACTTGGCGATGGCGCCGCGCACGTGCGCGCCGACCTTGCCGTCCATGGCGCCCCACACCTGCGCGTAGTCGTTGAACGCGAAGCCCACGGCGTTGATGGCCGCCACCGGCACCAGCGTGGCAATGACCAGCGCCGAGGGCGTGAAGAACTCGATGCCGCCCGAGCGCACCTGCGCGAGCATGTCGGTGTCGCCGCCGAGCTGGTTGTTGGGAAAGATCTTGATCTCGACCCGGCCCTTGGTTTCCTTGGCAATGCGGTCGGCCGCTTCTTGCGCGCGCACGTTCAGCGGGTGGCTCAGCGGCAGGTTGTTGCCGTACTTGTACGAGAACTCGGCGGCGCGCGCGATGCGCGGCACGGCCGTGACGATGCCGGCAGCGGGGAGGGCGGAAAGGGCGCGCAGGGCGCTCCGGCGGGTCAGCGATGTCATGTCTGTCTCCGTTATGCGTTTGATGCAATCTGATGCACCATGGAATTCAGTGCCCAGTGAAGATAGAAGGATGCATGATCCAGGTCAAACTTATGCCTGATGGTTTTTGATGTATGCGGGAAAACCCTTCACTCGTTTCCTTGCCGCCTGATGCGCGCCGCGCCCGCGTGGTCGACATCGCCCGCGCCGCGCAGGTGTCGACCGCCACCGTCGACCGCGTGCTCAACCGCCGCCCCGGCGTGCGCGACGCCACGGTGCAGCGCGTGCTCAAGGCCGCGGGCGAGCTCGACTACCTGCCGGGCCCCAAGCTGTACGCCGCGCTCACGCCGCCGCCGCTGCGGCTGGTGTTCCTGCTGCCGGCCGGCACCAACCGCTTCATCCGCATGCTGGGCGACATGGTGGGTTACGCGCAGGAGCACTGGGCGCCCTTCAACGTGCAGTGCCGCACGGTGTTCATCGAGAGCTTCAATCCGCACGAGCTGGCCGACGCCCTGCGCCGCCACGGCCAGCGCTGCGACGGCATCGCGATGATGGCGCTGGAGCATCCGGCGGTGCGCGAGGCGGTGGCCGCGCTGGCGGCGCGCGGGTTGCCGGTGGTCACGCTGATTTCAGACCTGTCGAACTCGGAGCGCGCGGCCTTCGTGGGGCTGGACAACCGCGCGGCCGGGCGCACGGCGGGCTACCTCATCGGGCGCTTCATCGGCCCGCGCACGGCCAAGGTGGCGCTCATTGCGGGCAGCCTGAGCTACAAGGCGCACGAGGAGCGCGAAGCGGGCTTCCTGCACGTCATCGACGAGATGTTCCCGCGGCTCGAAGTGGTGGGCCTGCGGGAAGGCCAGGACGACGCAGGCAAGAACTACCGCCAGACCCGCGCGCTGCTGGAGCAGCACCCGGACATGGGCGGCATCTACAACATCGGCGGTGCGTCGGACGGCGTGGCGCGCGCGCTGAAGGAGGCGGGGCGCGAGCAGAAGGTGGTCTTCATCGGCCACGGGCTCACGCCCGACACGCGCGCGCTGCTGATCGACGGCAGCATGGACGCGGTGATCACGCAGAGCCCGCACACCACGCTGATGAACTGCGTGCGCATCTTCAACAACCTGCGCGACAAGCGCGAGGCGCTGAGCGGCGTGGAAACGACGCGCAGCCAGGTCATCTTCAGAGAAAACCTTCCGTAGTTCTCTAGACGTGCGCGCCGGCCGGTGCCGTCATGCGCTGCAGCAGCGGCTGGCGTGCCAGCACCGCGTCGCGCGGGCCGTGGTCGAGCACGTGGCCGGCCTCCATCAGCACCACGGTGTCGAAGCGATCGAGCAGGCTCAGGCGGTGGATCGACGCGATCACGCAGGCGTCGGGAAAGGCCTCGGCGATGCGCGCGAGCACGCGGGCCTCGGTGTTGGCGTCGAGCGCGCTGGTGGGCTCGTCCAGCAGCAGCAGCGAGCTGCCCTGCGCCGCGAGCACGCCGCGCGCCAGGCACAGCCGTTGCCGCTGTCCGCCCGACAGGTTGAAGCCGCGCTCCGACACGGCGGTGTCGAGGTTGCCGTGGTTGGCCTTGAGCACTTCGTCGAAGGTGCTGGTGTGCAGCGCCGACAGCAGCAGCGCGTCGTCGCGCGGCTGGCCGAAGGCGAGGTTCTCGCGGATGCTGGCCTCGAACAGTTCGGTCTCCTGCGGGATCAGCGTGGCCAGGCGGCGCAGTTGCGCCCAGTCCATGGGCCGGCCGTCGAAAGACAGCGTGCCGCTGCCCGGCGGATACAGCCCGGCCAGCACGCGCAGCAGCGTGCTCTTGCCGCCGCCGCTGGGACCCACCAGCGCCACGCGCTGGCCTCGGCGCAGCGTGAGGGTCACGTCGTGCAGGCCGCTGCGCGCGGGCTCGCCGGTGCCGGCTTCGCGATCGGTTCCGGGCGCGGCCCCGCGCGCGGCGTAGCGCCATTTCAGGCCCTGAATGTCCAGCTGCTGCCACTGCGCGTCGGCCACGATGCGCTCGCGCTCGGGCACCTGCTCGGGCGGCGTGGCGAGCACGTCGCCGGCGCCGCTCGTGGGGGCCTGCCAGATCGGCTCGGCGCTGCTGTAGTCGGTGTGCATGCGCGCGAAGAAGCTGAAGTTGGCCGCCACCGAAGTGACGACGCCGGCGGCCTGCTGCGCGTACTGGTAGATCATGAACACCGCCCCCAGCATCACCGCCTGCCCCGGTGCGCGCGCCTGCCACACGTAGACCACCACCAGGCCCCAGGTCAGCGCCAGCCCCATCAGGTCGACGGCGAACCACTTGCCTTCGTTCAGCACCACGGTGCGCTTCAGCGGCAGCGAAATGGCGGCCATGCGCCGGCGCAGCAGCAGCCGCGACGCGCCCTGCAGGCGCAGGCCGATCACGGTGGAGGCATTGCCCACGAAGTCGAGCAGCGCTGAAACGTAGCGCCGGTCGGCGTCGTTCTCGGCGCGCGCCAGCTTCATCAGCGCGCGGTCGATGCGCACGATGACCAGGCCGATCAGCACGTAGCCCGCCAGCGCCGTCACGCCGCTGGTGCGCGACAGCAGCGCCAGCGCCACCAGCGGGCCGACGAAGTTGACGGCGTTGGTGAGCCAGATGAACTGGTTCTGCGCAAAGTCCGACAGCGCGCGGCTGGCCTGGTGCACGCGGTGCTGCAGCTCGCCCGAATGGTGGCCGTCGTGCCAGGCCAGCGGCGCGGCGGCAATGCGCGCGTACAGCTCGTCGGCCAGCCGCTCGCGCACCTTCATGCCCACGTTGCGCTCCAGGATGCGGCCGGGGCCGTGCAGCACCCAGGCGCCCACGTACACGCCGGCCAGCGTCGCGATCCACCGGCCCGCGCCGGGCAGGTCGCCGCGTTGCAGCGAGTTGATGGCCTGGCCCGCCAGGTAGGGCAGCGCGAGGCGAATCAACTGCGAGCAGGCCAGAAGCCCGGTGGCGCCCAGCAGTTGTCCGCGCGCGCCTTCGGCGAAGTGCCACAGCGCCACATACAGCTCGCGAATGGCGTTGCCGGGGTCGAGTTTCCTGTCGGTGGTCTGCATGCGTGTCAGCCGGCTTTGCGGAAGGTGAGGTTGATGCGGTGGGCACCCAGCAGCGGGTGCGGATGGTCCTTGAGCGGCAGCACGCCGTGGTAGCGCAGCCGGGCTTCACCGCCCCACACCACCACGTCGCCGTGCGCGAGCGGCACGCGCACCGGCTTGTCTGTGCGCGCCAGCCCACCGAACAGGAACACGGCCGGCATGCCGAGCGACACCGAGACGATGGGCGCGCCGTAGTCGTGCTCGTCCTTGTCCTGGTGCAGCGACAGCCGCGCGCCGGGCACGTAGCGGTTGACCAGGCAGGCGTCGGGCGCGAAGCCGTCAAAGCCCGCCGCCGCGGCCGCCTCGCGCGCCAGGCGTGCGAAGGGTTCGGGCATGGGCGGCCAGGGCAGGCCGGTGTCGGGGTCGGTGGCGCTGTAGCGGTAGCCGCGGCGGTCGCTGGTCCAGCCCAGCGCGCCGCAGTTGGTCAACGCCACGGACATGGTGAAGCCGCCCGGCGTGACCAGGTGGCGAAACGGCGCGCGGTCGGTCAGCGCTTCGATGGCCGGCAGCAGCGCGCCCGCGAAGGGCAGCGCAAAGCCGGGGAGCACGAAGGCGCCGGGCCCGAGCGGTTCGCGCGCCTCGCGCGGCGGGTCGTCGAACAGGGCAAGGGTCGTTGTGGTCATGCCCCTCGATCTTTGCTGAAAAGCCACGGCCCGCGCCGCCCGTGTACGCCGACAGTCGCGTCGGCCGACACGCCGGGCTCCCATATTCGGGGGATGCAGCGCGGGGAGTCAGCCCTTAGCCTCACACCCCCGGCCGCGAGTAGTGCTTAGGGTTTAAATTCTTGGAACCGCGAAACAGAAGGGGTATGGTGCATTGATCATGGACAGCGCCCGACTCGTTCTGAACGTTCCAGAAGGCTGGACGGGCTGGATCGAGCTCATGCGCACGCCGAGCGGCACCTACGCCGGCATTGCCGAGTTGAGCCTGCGCGGCATTCCGCGATGCGCCCTCGTGATCACCCAGCAGTTGTCGTGGGACTCCGCCGTGGAGCGTGCCAACGTGCGCGCCGGCCATTTCGTGCGGCAGTGGGGGCCGGCGCGGGGGCACTGAAGCGCTCGCGGCGGCGCGGCGGCGGATGTTCCGGGCTCGTGGTAGAACCCGCGAGCCTTCCGACCCACGCCGCCCACCCCTTGCTCCGCTCCATGCCGAATTTCCGACTTCGGGTCGCTGACACACCGCCCGCCCGCTGGCTCGCGTGGCTGCTGCTCGGCATTGCCGCCCTGTGCCTTGCGGGCTGTGCCGGCCTGCCCACCGACGTGCAGCGCCGGGTGTCCACGGTGATTCCGGATGGCGCGGGCACGCCGCTCGGGCGCCTCGTGCAGGCCGCCATGCCGCCCGGCGAGCCGCTCAGCGGTTTCCGCCTGCTGCCGATGCCCCAGTTCTCGCTGCATGCGCGCATCGAACTCGCTCGCCGCGCGCAGCGCTCCATCGACGTGCAGTATTACCTGGTGCAGAACGACGAGACCGGCCGCTACCTGCTGCGCGCCCTGCGCGATGCGGCCGACCGCGGCGTGCGCGTGCGGCTGCTGGTGGACGACCTCTACACGGCCGGTGCCGACCCGCTGTTCGCGAGCTTCGCCTCGCACCCCCACGTGGAAGTGCGCCTGTTCAACCCGTTCCCGGCCGGGCGCGACCGCCTCGGCACGCGCTGGGCGTGGTCGATCCTGGACTTCGACCGTGTGCACCGCCGCATGCACAACAAGCTCTACGTGGTGGACGACACCATCGGCGTGATGGGCGGGCGCAACATGGCCAACGAGTACTTCCTGCGCGACGGGGGCTCGAACTTCATCGACATCGACACGCTGGTGGCCGGCGCCGTGGTCCCCCGGCTGTCGTCGCTGTTCGACATGTACTGGAACAGCCCCTACGTGTACCCCATCGGCGCGCTGGTGCCCGACAGCGGCGAAACCCCGCAGCAACTGCGCGAGCGTTTCGACCGGCTGACCTCCGGGCCGGACCAGCTGCATCCGGAAGAGCCCGCCTCCACCGACCTGCTGGGCAACAACCCGCTGGCCAAGGACCTGGACGCCGGCACGCTGAAGCTGGCCTGGGCCCGTGCCGAGGCCTACGCCGACGCGCCGGCCAAGGCGCTGGGCGCCACCGACGAGGCACGGGGCCCGCCCGCCGACGAGGCCAGGGACAGCGTGCTCTACAACGTGCGGCGTTACCTGCGCGGCGCCGAGAACGAGATCCTGCAGACCACGCCCTACCTGATTCCGGGGCGCGGCGGCATGGAAACCATTCGCCTCGTGCGCGGCAACGGCGTGAGCTACACCATCGTGACCAACTCGCTGGCCGCCACCGACGAATCGCTGGTGCACATTGGCTACCGCCGCTACCGCCCCGAGATGCTGCGCCTGGGCGTCGAGCTGTACGAGCTGAGCCCCAAGCGGGTGGAGCAGACGAAACGCTTCGGCATGTACGGCTCGGCCAGCGGGCGGCTGCACGGCAAGTCGGCGGTGATCGACCGCAAGACGGTGTTCATCGGCTCGATGAACTTCGATCCGCGCTCGATGCTGCACAACACCGAGGTCGGCATTTTCATCTTCAGCCCGCAGATCGCGCAGCAGCTCATCAGCCTGATCGGCTTCATGCGGCTGGACGGCGCCTACCAGTTGCAACTGGGGCCGACCGGCGCCATCGAATGGGTCAGCCCGGCCTCGGCGGGGGATGCGGCCGACACCATCCTGCACCAGGAGCCCGAAACCGATTTCTGGGCGCGCTGGCGGCTGAACCTGCTGGCGCCGCTGGTCCCCGAGAGCCTGCTCTAGGACCCGGCACGGCGAAGGCATTGGGCACCGCAAAGCCATAGGTGCCTTGCAGCCGCATCCTCAAAACAGAGGATGGCGAGGTGAAGGAGGGCACAGAAGAATTGCAACGCTCGTGTTACGAGTTGATTCTTTTGTTTGCCCTCTTCATCTGAAACCATTTCATGAAAACAAATTCCGCGACCCCGGCAACGGCCGACAGGCTCTTCCAGACGACGCGCTGCGCGTGCGCAGCGGCGCTCCTGATCTCGCTCGCCGCGTGCGGCGGGGGCGGGGGTGGCGGAGGTGGCGGGTTCGCCGGGTTTCCGGTCGCCGGTGGGGGCACCGTCAACCCGCCCGCCAGCAACCCGCCTGCGGCAGCGGCTGTTACGTTCTCGGGCACCGCGGCCTCGGGCTTGCCGCTGTCGGGTACCGTCACGGTGAAGGACGCCAAGGGCGCCACCAAGACCGTGCCGCTGGTCGACGGCAACTACCTCGTCGATGTGAGCGACATGACCGGGCCCTTCGTGTTCCGCGCCGAGGGCGTCGTGGGCGGCCAGCGCACCGTGATCCACTCGGCCGCGACCTCCGCCGATGCCAACGGCACCATCAACATCACGCCGCTGACCGACCTGGTGGTGGCCAACATCGCCGGCCTGGTGGCTGCGCAGTACTTCGACGGCGGCGAGTTCTCCGGGCTCTCGGCCACCGAGCTCAAGGCCGAGTCCGACGCGCTGAAGGCCAAGCTGCTGCCGGTGCTGCTGGCGCTGGGCGTGGACGCGAGCATCGACCTGCTGCGCACCGCCTTCACCCCGCTGTCGAGCGCGCTCGACAAGGCGCTGGACGTGCTGCGCGTGAGCGTGGATCCGGCCACCAACGTGGCCACCATCACCAACATCGTGACGCAGCAGCAGATCACCGACGACCTGGCCGTCAAGGCCGCGCAGGACGCCGGCACCACACCGCTGAGCGGTGCGGGCATGGAAACGGCGGCCGACGACATCACGCTGATCCGCAAGGCGCTGAGCGACTACGTGGGCAAGTTCGCCAACGGCCTGCCGGCGCCGGGCGTGCTGCTGCCGCTGATGACGGACGGCAGCAACCCCGTCACCGGCACCTACGGCTTCAGGTCTTCGGACCTCAGCGCCCAGCAGTTCGCCAACGAAGTGGCGGCGGACACCAACCTGATCGGCGCCAGCTTCTCGGACGTGGTCATCAACCGCATCAACTACACGATCGACGCGAACAACACGAGCCCGCGCGCCTTCGTGGAGTTCACGCACCGCGACAAGAACGGCGTGGCCTTCAGCAACAACCAGGGCATGCAGCTCGTGAAGGGCACCGACGGCGTGTGGCGCCTGCGCGGCGACGGGCGCGTGTTCGACCTGAACCCGCACATCCAGGCGAGCAAGGACAACGCCATGGGCTGCGTGAGCACCTCGCTGCAGTTTTCCATCCAGGACACCAACACCAGCAACAGCAACACGGCCGCGTCGGTGGTCGTCACGGGCCCGGGGCTGCCGGTGGCGGGCTTGCGCCACATGCGCCCCGCCGGCGGCGGCATCTGGCCGCTGCAGGGCTCGGGCACCAACAACATCTACTACCTGGCGTCGAACTGCAGCAACATCCCGGGCACCGCGGGCCTGTCGGACAGCGACATCGCGGCGATTCCCGCCACGCCCGAGTACACCTTCACGGCGTACGAAGCCGACGGCACCACGGTGGCCAAGTTCAGCGGCTTCGACATCGTCTACAAGCACCGCTTCCATGCGCGCCCCTTCACGCTGGCCGAAGCCGCGGCGGCCGCATACCCCGGCTTCACGACCACGCCTTCACTGGCGGCCTATGCCGGCGGCGCCGATTTCTCGGTCAGCGCCACGGGCCTGAACCCCGGCTTTGCGGCGGAGTTCTTCCTGAGCCTCATGACGGGGCCGAGCGCCAGCGTGAGCGACCAGGCCGACGTGGCGCCCTCGGGCGCGGGTGCTGCGTCGAAGACCTTCAACCTGCCAGCGCAGAGCGGCATCACCTACAAGAGCATGTTCGTCAGCACGCGCGACGCCACCTGGCGCGACGTGGTGCTGCGAGACTTCAACGCGGTGGCACCCTGAAAAAGCAAAAGCCCCGCGAGGGGCTTTTTCAATGGGCGCCGGAGACGTCAGGCGAACGTCGGGCGAGGTCCGCCGTCTATTGCTGCAGCAAACCGTTGAGGTAGGGCTCCGGGTTCACGGCATTGCCGTTCTTGCGGATCTCGAAGCGCAGCTTCACGCGGTCGGTGTTGCTCTTGCCCATTTCGCCGATCTTCTCGCCCTGGCGGACCACCTGGTTTTCCTTCACGCCGATGGTCTGCAGGTGCGCGTAGGCAGTGAGGTAGGTCTCGTTGTGCTTGACGATGATCATGTTGCCGTAGGCCGGCAGTTCGCCGCCCACGTACACCACACGGCCGTCGGCCGACGCCACGATCGGATCGCCCAGGTTGCCGGCGATGTCGATGCCCTTGATGCGCACGCCGTCGAAGCGCGCAATGGTCGCGCCGGCGGCGGGACGCACGAACAGCGCCTGGCGCTGCGCGGGCGGGGCGACGACGGGGCCCTGGCCGGTGCGCGGCGGGTTGAGATCGGTCGTGGTGCAGGCCGCGAGGCTCACGGCAACCAGCGCCAGGGCGGCGGTACGGGAAACAAAAGTCTGAAGATGCATGGCGCTGTGTGGGAACGGATTCGTTGCGGAGGGTTCCTGCGGTCCGGCTCGCCGGGGGCGGGCCGGAGGGGCGATGCTAGCAAACCGGTGCGCCGGCCTGCCAAGAGCAACCGGGCGCGAAGGGGTGATTGGCGCGGCGGCTACTTCAGCGGAATCGGCGTGCCGCGGTCGATCGCCACCGCGGTGATGCTGTTCTTGGGCGAGCCGTCGATCAGCAGGTCGGAGTAGGTCAGGTACACCAGCGTGTTGCGCTTGGGATCGACCATGCGCACCACGCGCAGGCGCTTGAACAGAATCGACAGCCGCTCGCTGTAGACCTCCTCGCGCTTGGGCAGCGGCTGCGTCACGCTCACCGGGCCGACCTGGCGGCAGGCGATGGAGGCCTCGGCCTTGTCCTCGGCCAGCCCGACCGCGCCCTTGATGCCGCCGGTCTTGGCACGCGACACATAGCAGGTCACGCCGGAGACCTTGGGGTCGTCGTAGGCCTCGACCACGATCTTGTGGTCCGGGCCGATGAGCTTGAAGGCGGTGTCCACCTCGCCCACCGTTTCCGCATGCGCAGAGGCAGCCAGGGCGAAGCCGAGGCCGAGGAGGGTGCGCAGCACGGGAAGGCGATGTGTCATGTGGAGGTGGTGGGGGTCAAACGATGTCGAACGTGTGCACGCGGTCGAAACTGCCGCGGCGCCGGTCTTCGAAATAGTGCTCGAGCGTCTCGCGCACCGTGCGAAAGGCGATCTCGTCCCAGGGAATTTCTTCCTCGGTGAAGAGCTTCGCCTCGATGGTCTCGTGGCCAGGGTTGAACTTGTCGTCGAGCAGCCGGGCCCGGTAGAACAGGTGCACTTGGCCCACGCGCACCACGCTGATGACGGAGAACAGGCCCTCCATCACGTAGTGGGCGCCGGACTCTTCATCGGTCTCGCGGGCCGCGCCCTGGGCGGTGCTTTCTTCGAGTTCCATGAAGCCGGCCGGCAGCGTCCACTTGCCCCAGCGCGGCTCGATGTTGCGCTTGCACAGCAGCACCTTGTCGCCCAGCACGGGGATGGTGCCGACCACGTTCAGCGGGTTCTCGTAGTGGATGGTGTGGCAGGCCGGGCAGACGGCGCGCTGCTTGGTGTCGCCGTCGTCCGGCACGCGGTAGACCACCGCGGTGCCGCAGTTCTTGCAATGCTTGATGGGTACGCGCAGGAGCATGACGCCGGCCGCCGTCTTCAGACGATCTTGACGGTCAGCTTGGGCAGGCCCGCGACTTCGCCCACGAGCGTGTCGCCGGCCACCACGGCGGCCACGCCTTCCGGGGTGCCCGTGAAGATCAGGTCGCCGGGCTGCAACTCCCACGCGGCCGACAGGTGCTCGATGGTTTCGGCCACGTTCCAGATCAGCTTGCCCACGGTGCTGCGCTGGCGATCGGTACCGTTCACCTGCACCGAGATCTCGGCCTTTTCGGCGTCGCCGGCCTGCGCCACGGGCACGATGGGGCCGATGGGCGCGCTCTGCTCGAAGCTCTTGCCGATGTCCCAGGGGCGACCCTGTTTCTTCATTTCGTTCTGCAGGTCGCGGCGCGTCATGTCCAGGCCGACGGCGTAGCCGAACACGTGCTTGTGCGCGTCCGCGGCCAGGATGTTCTTGCCGCCGGTGCCGATGGCCACCACCAGTTCGATCTCGTGGTGCAGGTTGTGGGTGAGCGAGGGGTAGGCCATGGTGCCGGTCTGGCCCGCATCGACCACCACCAGCGCGTCGGCCGGCTTCATGAAGAAGAAGGGCGGCTCGCGGCCGGTGAAGCCCATTTCCTTGGCGTGCTCTTCGTAGTTGCGGCCCACGCAGTAGATGCGGTGCACCGGAAAGCGGGCGGGCTGGCCGGCCACGGGAACCGAAACGGTGGCGGGCGGGGCGAAGACAAACTCGGAAGCCATTGCGACGTGTCCTTTTTCAGCGAAACCTAAGCGGGAAGCCGGCAGTGTGCCAGAGGCGAGGGGCTCACAATAGGCGCCCCGCCCATCTCCCTGCTCCTGCTCGTTCCCACCATGCCCCTGCGACTCGGCAAAGCTGGCAAAGCCAACGCCCTCAACGAACTCGGTCGCCAGCGCGACGATGAAGGCGACCAGGACGGCGCCCTCGAAGCCTATGCCCAGGCCAGCGCCGTGCATCCGCATTGGGCCGCGCCCTGGTACAACGCCGGCCTCATCCACAAGTACCGCGGCGACTGGGCCGCCTCGCTGCACGCCAACGCCCGCGCGGTGCAGTGCGAGCCGGGCAACGAAGGCGCGCTCTGGAACCTGGGCATTGCGGCCACCGCGCTGGGCGACTGGGCCACGGCGCGGCGCGCCTGGCGGCAATACGGCATCGGCATTGCGGACGGCGAAGGTCCGATTGACCACTTCGTGGGCCTCACGCCCATCCGCGTGCATGGCGACGAGGGCACCGAGGTGGTCTGGGCCGACCGCATCGACCCGGCACGCGCCATCCTGCGCAACGTGCCGACGCCCGCATGCGGGCACCGCTACGGCGACCTGGTGCTGCACGACGGCGCGGCCAACGGCTACCGGTTGCGCGGCGGGCGCGAGGTGCCGGTGTTCGACGCGCTCGAGTTGATTGCACCCTCGGACCATTCGACCTACGAGGTTTCGATCGAGGGTGTCACCAAGGACGAGATCGCCGCACTCATCCAGCGTTTCGAAGCCACCGGCGCCGCCGCCGAGAACTGGACCGACAGCATGCAGGTGCTGTGCCGCGCCTGCTCCGAAGGCCGGCCCTTCGGCGAGGGCCAGCACAACCACGGGGCCGACGAAGCACCCGGCACGCTCGGGCCGTGGCGCCTGGGCATCGCCTCGCGCGAGGAGGCTGCCGCGCGCCGCGTGCTCGACGAATGGCGCGCCGCCACAGCACCGAAGGCCGCGCTGCACGACCTGCGCTGCGTGCTGCAGGCGCCACCCCGCGCCTGACCCCGTGCGCCTGAAGCCGACGCGCAGGAGCGCTATCCTTGGAAAATCATGAAGCTGCATAACTACTTCCGTTCCTCCTCCTCGTTCCGCGTGCGCATCGCCCTCAACCTGAAGGGCCTGGACTACGACTACGTTCCCGTGCACATCGCGCGCGGCGAACACCGCACCGGCCCTTATTCCGCCATCTCGGCCGACATGCTGGTGCCCCTGCTCGAAGACGAGGGCGAGCGCTTCTCGCAGTCGCTGGCCATCATGGAATACCTCGACGAGACGCACCCCGAGCCGCCGCTGCTGCCGAGCGACCCGGTCGGCCGCGCCCACGTGCGCGCACTGGCGCAATCGATCGCCTGCGAGATCCACCCGCTGAACAACCTGCGCGTGCTCAAGTACCTGGTGAAAGACCTCAAGCTCGACGAAGAGGCCAAGAACGCCTGGTACCGCCACTGGGTGCGCGACGGCATGCTGGCCTTCGAGCGCCAACTCGCGCTGCATCCCGGCAGCACCTTCTGCTACGGCAACACGCCGACCCTGGCCGACTGCTGCCTGGTGCCGCAGATCTTCAACGGCCGCCGCTTCGACTGCGACTTCAGCGGCCTGCCGCGCAGCATGGCCGCCTTCGAGGCCTGCATGGACCTCGAAGCCTTCCAGCGCGCACAGCCTTCACAGGCGCCCGACGCGGAAGCCTGAGCGCCGTGAACGGGCACTGGAACGCGCGCTGGCTCGTGCCCGACTGGCCTGCGCCGGCGAACGTGCGGGCGGTGTGCACCACGCGCGACGGCGGTGTTTCGCTGGGCCGCTACGAGAGCCTGAACCTCGGCGACCACGTGGGTGACGAACCCGCGCAGGTGGCGCACAACCGCGACCGCTTGCGCAGCGCGGTCAGCGCGCGTCCGGTCTTTCTCCAGCAGGTGCACGGCACCGGGGTCGTGGCGCTCGACGATGCGCAGGACGTGGTGCGCGACGGCACCGCGGCCGATGCCTGCACCGCCACCACCACCGGTCTGGCCTGCACGATCATGGTGGCCGATTGCCTGCCCGTGCTCTTCACCGACGAAGCGGGCCACCGCGTGGCCGCTGCGCATGCCGGCTGGCGGGGGCTCGCAGGCGGTGTGCTCGAGCAGGCCGTCAAGGCCTTCGGCGCGGAAGGCGCGGGCAAGGTCATGGCGTGGGTGGGGCCCTGCATCGGCCCCGGCGCCTTCGAGGTCGGCCCCGAGGTCAAGGCCGCCTTCGAGGCGCATGCGTCCGAAGCCGCCTCGTGCTTCCGGCCCGCGCCGGCGGCCGGCAAATGGCTGGCCGACCTGCCCGCGCTGGCGCGCCAGCGGCTGCGCGCGGCGGGCATTGCATCGGTCCATGGCAACGACGGCACCAGCGGCTGGTGCACCGTCGGCAACCCCTCACGGTTCTTTTCGCACCGGCGCGACGGCATCAGCGGGCGCTTCGCCGCCCTGGTCTGGAAGGTCTGAGCCGGCGTCTTCAGCAGCCGCAGCCGCATGTGCTTCTGCGGCTGCGCGCCGCGCGGCCTCCTGTGCCTCGGCCTCGCGCTGCTTGATGGCGCGTCGACGCCCAGGGGTGCCCATCAGGTAAACCACCAGTGCCACCGGGCCCAATCCGTACAAAAGAAATGTGAAGATGGCGCCCAGCACCGTGCCGTTGGTGTTGGTGGCTTCGGCCACGGCCATCATGACGACGACATACAGCCAGCCGATGACGATCAGATGGATAAACACGAGAAGTTTCAGTTGGTAAGGGAAAGGGCGCGCCGACGCAGTGAATGCGTTGTGAGGGTCCGGTGAATGCAGGATACTCAAAACACGCCAGCCATCCGTATCGATTCAGGTGAGGACCAGGAGACATGATGAAGCAAACCACGGGGGCCGATGCGTTCGCGCCCTTCCAGCAGGCACTTTCCGAGGGATGGAGCAAGGCGCTGGCGTCGTTCCAGCAGTCCACCGCGCAGGGTGCTTCGGCCTTCAATCCCGGCGGCACGCCGCTGTGGCAGATGCCTGAGCTGCCCGGCGGCATGAAGATGCCCGAGCTGCCCAAGTTCTCCATTGCGCCCGAAAAACTCCAGGCCATCCAGCAGCAGTACGTGGCCGAAGCCACCGAGCTCTGGCGCCAGGGCTTCAATGCGAAGCCGGAGGGCGACAAGCGCTTCGCGGGCGATGCCTGGGGCAGCAACCCGCTGTCGGCTTTCTCGGCCGCCGTGTACCTGCTCAACGGCCGCACCATGCTCGGCATGGCCGAGGCCATCGACGCCGACGAAAAGACCCGCGCGCGCCTGCGCTTCGCCGTCGAGCAGTGGATGGCCGCGTCGTCGCCGAGCAACTCGCTCGCGTTCAACGTCGATGCGCAGAAGAAGGCCATCGACACGCAGGGCGAGAGCATTGCCAAGGGCATCCAGAACCTGATGCACGACGTGAAGCAGGGCCACGTGAGCATGACCGACGAGAGCGCCTTCGAGGTGGGCCGCAACGTGGCCACCACCGAGGGTGCCGTGGTGTTCGAGAACGACTTCTTCCAGCTGCTCGAATACAAGCCGCTCACCGCCAAGGTGTACGAGCGGCCGTTCCTGCTGGTGCCGCCTTGCATCAACAAGTTCTACATCCTCGACCTGCAGCCCGAGAACTCGCTCATCCGCTATGCGAACGAGCAGGGCCACCGCGTGTTCGTGGTGAGCTGGCGCAACCCCGACGCGTCGATGGAAAAGGCCACCTGGGACGACTACATCGAGAACGCCGCCATCCAGGCGATCCACACGGTACAGGACATCACCGGCAGCAAGCAGATCAACACGCTGGGCTTCTGCGTGGGCGGCACCATCCTGAGCACCGCGCTGGCCGTGCTCGCGGCGCGCGGCGAGAAGCCGGCCGCGTCGGTCACGCTGCTGACCACCTTCCTGGACTTCAGCGACACCGGCATCCTGGACATCTTCGTGGACGAGCCGATGGTGGCCTACCGCGAGATGCAGCTCGGCAAGGGCGGCCTGCTGCCCGGCGGCGACCTGGCCTCGACCTTCAGCTTCCTGCGGCCCAACGACCTGGTGTGGAACTACGTGGTGGGCAACTACCTGAAGGGCGAGACCCCGCCGCCCTTCGACCTGCTGTACTGGAACAGCGACGCCACCAACCTGCCGGGCCCGTTCTACACCTGGTACCTGCGCAACACGTACCACGAGAACAAGCTGGCCAAGCCCAACGCGCTCACCGTGTGCGGCGAGAAGATCGACCTGGGCAGCATCGACATTCCGGCCTACATCTACGGTTCGCGCGAAGACCACATCGTGCCGATCGGCGGGGCGTACGCGTCCACGCAGTTGCTGCCGGGGAAGAAGCGCTTCGTGATGGGCGCGTCGGGCCACATTGCCGGCGTGATCAACCCGCCGGCCAAGAACAAGCGCAGCCACTGGGTGCGCAACGACGGCAAGTTCCCCGAAACACAGCCCGAGTGGCTCGCCGGCGCGCAGGAGCATCCGGGCAGCTGGTGGACCGACTGGGCACAATGGCTCAAGGGCAACGCCGGCAAGCAGATCCCGGCGCCCAAGGGCTACGGCAACGGCAAGGCCTACAAGGCCATCGAGCCGGCACCGGGGCGCTACGTCAAGGCAAGAGCCTGAGCGCACAGCGCAAGCGCGCCACAGATTTCAAATCACTTCAACGGAGAACCTCATGGAAGACATCGTCATCGTTTCGGCTGCACGCACGGCGGTCGGCAAATTCGGCGGCTCGCTCGCCGGCATCGCGGCCACCGAGCTGGGTGCCATCGTCATCAAGGAAGTGATTGCGCGTGCCAACCTCACCGCCGACCAGATCGGCGAGGCCATCATGGGCCAGGTGCTCGCGGCCGGCGCGGGCCAGAATCCCGCACGCCAGGCATGGCTGAAAGGCGGCGGCGCCAAGGAAACGCCGGCGCTCACCATCAACGCGGTGTGCGGCTCGGGCCTGAAGGCCGTGATGCTGGCGGCCCAGGCCGTGGCCACGGGCGACAGCGAGATCGTCATTGCCGGTGGCCAGGAAAACATGAGCATGGCGCCGCACGTGCTGCCCAACTCGCGCAACGGCCAGCGCATGGGCGACTGGAAGCTGGTCGACACCATGATCGTGGATGGCCTGTGGGACGTCTACAACCAGTACCACATGGGCATCACCGCCGAGAACGTGGCCAAGAAGTTCAACATCGACCGTGCGTCGCAGGATGAACTGGCGCTGGGCTCGCAGACCAAGGCCGCCGCCGCGCAGGACGCCGGCAAGTTCAAGGACGAGATCGTCGGCGTGAGCATTCCGCAGAAGAAGGGCGACCCGATCGTCTTCGACCAGGACGAGTTCATCAACCGCAAGAGCAGCGCCGAAGTGCTGGCCGGCCTGCGCCCCGCCTTCGACAAGGCCGGCGGCGTGACCGCGGGCAATGCCTCCGGCCTGAACGACGGCGCGGCCGCGGTGATGGTCATGACCGCCAAGAAGGCCGCCGCGCTCGGCCTGAAGCCGCTGGGCCGCATCGCCAGCTATGCCACCGCCGGCCTCGACCCCGCCATCATGGGCATGGGCCCGGTGCCCGCGTCGACCAAGGCGCTGCAACGCGCCGGCTGGAAGGCCGCCGACCTCGACCTGCTCGAGATCAACGAAGCCTTCGCCGCGCAGGCCTGCGCCGTGAACCGCGAAATGGGCTGGGACGTGAACAAGGTGAACGTGAACGGCGGCGCCATCGCCATCGGCCACCCCATCGGCGCGTCGGGCTGCCGCATCCTGGTGACGCTGCTGCACGAAATGCAGCGCCAGAACGCCAAGAAGGGCATCGCCTCGCTGTGCATCGGCGGCGGCATGGGCGTGGCGCTCACCATCGAGCGTTGATCGCTCAGCGCGATATCGACGCGCGCTGCGCCATTGCAGCGCGCCAGCGCACGAGCTCGGGGTGCTGCTCCCCGGGCTTGACGCGCACCACGCGGGCAAAGTCCACCGCCACCACGGCGGTGATGTCGGCCAGGCTGAACCGGTCGGTGGCGAGAAACTCGCGGCCGGCCAGCCGCTCGTTCAGCGTGTCGAAGAACTGCTGCACCCGCACCAGCCCGCGCTGCGCCAGTTCGGGAATCTGCGCGTAGTTCACCGGCCCGGGCAGGGCCCGGCCGGCCATGGCGGGCGAGCCGTTGCGCAGCGTCTCCGCAATGGCCATCAGGCCTTCGAATTCCGCGCGCCAGGTCCAGCTCGCGATCTCGGCCTTTTCGTGCGGCGTGACGCCCATCAGCGGCGGCTGCGGGTATTGCGCCTCCAGGTAGGCCGCAATGGCAGCGTTGTCGGTCAGCAGCGCGCCTTCTTCGGTGCGCAGCGCAGGCACCGTGCACTGCGGATTGATCGCGCGGTAGGCGGCACCCAGTTGCTCACCATGGACCAGGTCGACCTGCACGGTGTCGTGCGCAATGCCCTTTTCGGCAAGCAGGATGCGCGCGCGCCGCGGACTCGGTGCGGTGGCGCAGTCGTAGAGAATGATCATCGTCTTTGGCACTCCTGGAACGCATTGCATGAATGACACGACCACCCCGGCCGTCTACACGCCCCCCACCGTCTGGTCCTGGAACAGGGAAAGCGGCGGGCGCTTCGCGAACATCAACCGACCGATCGCCGGCGCGACCCAGGACAAGGACCTGCCGGTGGGAAAGCATCCACTGCAACTCTATTCGCTGGCGACGCCCAACGGCGTGAAAGTCACGGTGATGCTGGAAGAACTGCTGGCACTGGGCCACGCCGGCGCCGAGTACGACGCCTGGCTGATCCGCATCAACGAGGGCGACCAGTTCGGCAGCGGCTTCGTGGCGGTGAACCCCAACTCCAAGATTCCCGCGCTGCTCGACCGCAGCGAGCCCGTGCCGGTGCGGGTGTTCGAGTCGGGTGCCATCCTGCAGTACCTGGCCGAGAAGTTCGGCGCCTTCCTGCCGACCGAACGTGCGGCCCGCGCCGAATGCCTGTCGTGGCTGTTCTGGCAGATGGGCAGCGCGCCGTACCTGGGCGGCGGCTTCGGCCACTTCTACGCCTACGCGCCCACGAAGATCGAATACGCCATCGACCGCTTCGCCATGGAGGTGAAACGCCAGCTCGACGTGCTCGACCGCCGGCTGGCCGAAAGCCGCTACCTGGCGGGCAACGACTACACCATCGCCGACATGGCGGTGTGGCCCTGGTACGGCACGCTGGCCAAGGGGCAGCTGTATGAAGCGGGCGAATTCCTGCAGGTGAGCGAGTACAGGAACGTGCTGCGCTGGACCGACGAGATCGCGCAGCGCCCGGCGGTGCAACGCGGACGCATGGTCAACCGCGCCTGGGGTCAGCCCGAGAGCCAACTGCACGAGCGCCACGACGCGGCCGACTTCGACACCCAGACGCAGGACAAGCTCGCAAAGCCGACCTGACCCAAGCCAAGAAGGGCCCCCCATGAGCGACAGCATCCTGGTCTTCTACGGTTCGTACCGCTCCGACCGCATGGGCGTGCGCCTGGCCGACTACATCGTGGCCGGGCTGAACGCACGCGGCGCGCAGGCCGAGCTGATCGACGCCAAGGCGGTCGACCTGCCCATGCTCGACCGCATGTACAAGGAATACCCGAAGGGCACCGCGCCCGCGGCCATGGAGGCGCTCGCCGGCAAGATCCGCGCAGCCGACGCCTTCGTCTTCGTGACCGGCGAATACAACTGGGGCCCGCAGCCGGGCCTGAAGAATCTCACCGACCACTTTCTCGAAGAATGGTTCTGGCGCCCGGCGGCCGTGGCCAGCTACTCGGCGGGGCGCTTCTCGGGCGTGCGCTCGGGCACGGTGTGGCATTCGATCCTGTCGGAGATGGGCATGGTCGTGGTGTCGAGCACGCTTGCCGTCGGGCCGATTTCGCAGACGCTGGACGCGGCTGGCAAGCCGACCGGACCTGCGGGTGAATCGCTTGACCGGTCTTTCGGCCGCTTCGCCGACGACCTGGCTTGGTGGACCGAAGCGGCGCGGGCGCAGCGGCAGCGCAAGGCACCGCCGTACTAGGGTCTGCTGTAAGTCATTCGACTTCAAGAGTGCAGCGAGGTGATGAGATCCGTTGCATCTTGTTCACCGCTCAAATTTTGAGCAAAGTGTGGAATACCTATATAAAACAACGACTTATATTTGTTTTACAAGGCTCCACCTCAGTTGTCCCCAAAGTTGTGCACAGAAAATGGGGACTAAGCAGGAAAACCGCGATTCCACGCCCAAGTGGGCGCGTTACCAGCGAAAAAACAGGCTCGATCCAGGGTTTCACCCGGTGCCGCTGCGGTTTGGGCTGCCAATCTTGTTCACCGCTCAAATTTTGAGCAATGTGTAGAATTTCCTTATAAAACAATAACTTATATTCGTTTTACAAGGCTCCACCTGACTTGCCCCCAAAGTTGTGCACAGAAAATGGGGATTACGCCGCGTTGTTCACATTCCGGCCTCAACCCATTGCTGGACCGGCGAAATCGGTACGGGCGCGAGCGCAACCGGGACTTCACCCGGAACTTCACCCGGAGATGGCCGGCGCCGCGTAATGCCGGCACAGCGTGTCGACCAGCGCCTGCGCGTAGATCGGCAACGCCGCCCGGTCGCGCACCAGCAGGTACCGCTCGCGCACGCACCACGCGTCGCTGAGCTCTATCAGCGCGAGCTGCATGCTGTCCTGGTTGCGGCGCGCCGCTGATTCCGGCACCACGCCGATGCCCACGCCGCTGCCGATCATCCGGCACATGGCGTCGAAGCTGCCGAGCTGAATGCGCAGCTTCTGCCGCTTGCCCAGGTTGTCGGTGATCTGCGCCAGGAAGGCCTGCAGCGTGCTGCCCTGCTGCATGCCGATGGCGTCTTCGTCGAGCGTCTCGGTGAACGAGATCCTGCGGCGCTTGGCGAAGCGGTGCTTGCGCGCGGTAACCAGCACCAGCCGGTCGGTGCTGAAGTGGATGGCCTCCAGACCCAGCGTGTCGACCTGGCCCGCGACGATGCCGAGGTCGGCGCGCCCGTCGAGCACGCCGCGCGGAATCTGAGCATTCGGTTTTTCCTGAAGGTCAACGTTGATGCGCGGGTTGCGCGCCAGGAAGCCGGGCAGTATTTCGGGCAGGAAGTCGGTCACGGCCGTGGTGTTGGCGAACACGCGCAGGTGGCCACGCAGCCCGCCGCCGTACTCGAGCAGGTCGGCGCGCAGTTGTTCGGTCTGGTGCAACACCAGCCGCGCGTGATGAAGAAAGGCTTCGCCCGGCGGCAGCAGCCGCACGCCGCGGGCCTCGCGCTGCAGCAGCTGCAGCCCGGCCTGGGTCTCCAGCGACTTGATGCGCGCGCTCGCCGCGGCCAGCGACAGGTGCTGGCGCTCGGCCGCCCGCGTGAGGTTGCCGAGCTCGGCCGCGGCCACGAAGAGGCGAAGGTCGGTCAGGTCGAAAAGCATGGCCGATCGTAGCCAAGCCTTCGGAATCACAGAAGGCTGGCTTTTGAAATCGCAGATTGCGCGCGAGGGAAGGGCGAACGACCATGCGGCCATGGAGACAACAAGAACCCCGCGCGTTCGCGCACTCGCGCTGCTGGCGTTCGCCGCCGCAGCCACCCTGATCCACGCGGGCCCGGCCGTCGCCCAGCCGTACCCTTCGCGCCCCGTCACGCTGGTGGTGCCGCAGGCGGCCGGCGGCACCAACGACATCGTCGGGCGCCTCGTGGGCCAGAAGCTCGGCGAGGTGATGAACAACGCCAGCGTGGTGGTCGACAACCGGCCCGGCGCGGGCGGCAACATCGGCACGCAGCTGGTGGCCAAGGGCCCGAGGGACGGCTACACGCTGCTCATGACCATCAGCAGCAGCCAGGCCATCAACCCGGCGCTCTACAAGAACCCGGGCTTCGACCCGGTGAAAGACTTCAAGCCCGTCGGCCTCGTCGGCGCGGTGCCCAACGTGCTGCTGGTCAACCCGTCGTTCCCGGCGAAGAACTTCGCCGAGTTCCTGAAGCTCGCGCGGCAGAAGGGCGCCAACTACCAGTACGCCTCGGCCGGCAACGGCACGCTCAACCACCTGCTGGGCGAAATGCTCAACAGCATGGCGGGCATTTCGCTGCAGCACGTGCCGTACAAGGGCGTGGCGCCCGCGCTCAACGACGTGCTGGGCGGCCAACTGCCGATCGTGTTCGCCAGCCTGCCTTCGGCGCTCGCGCACATCAAGGCCGGCAAGCTGCGCGCGCTGGCCGTGAGTGGCGACAAGCGCTCGGCCGTGCTGCCCGACGTGCCCACCATTGCCGAAGCGGTGCCGGGCTACAACGGCACGCTGTGGATCGGCCTGTTTGCGCCCACGGGCGTGCCGCCCGACGTGCTGGCCACCTTGCAGGAGGCCACGCGCAAGGCGCTGGCCTCGAAGGACCTGCGCGACAAGCTCGACCAGCAGGGCGTCGAGATTGCGCCGCCCACCACCCCCGACCAGTTCGCGGCGCTGCTGCAGGACGACCTTGCCAAGTGGGCGCGGATCGTCAAGGCCTCCGGCGCCGCGGTCGACTGAATGAAGAACCCGATGAACGACACACCCCTCATCAACGGCGAAGCGCTGGCGAAGCTGCAGGCCTGGCAAGGCCGCAGCGAAACGCTGGCCGACGACATCACCGCGGCGCCTGTGCACGCGCTGTCCGCCACGCTCGACCGCGACGACGCACCACCCGCTGCCGGCACGCACCTGCCCGCGCTGTGGCACTGGCTGTACTTCTTGCCGCACCACCGCCAGTCCGAGCTCGGCGAAGACGGCCATGCGAAGCGCGGCGGCTTCCTGCCACCCGTGCCGCTGCCGCGCCGCATGTGGGCCGGCGGGCGGCTCGCGTGGGAACCGGGCAACCCGCTGCAGGTGGGCGACAAGGTGCAGCGCACCTCGACCATCGTCTCGGTCACGCACAAGGCGGGCCGCACCGGCGAGCTGGTGTTCGTGCTCGTGCGCCACGAGGTGCGCAACGAACGCGGCCTCGCGCTGACCGAGGAGCACGACATCGTCTACCGCGCCGCCGCGCAGCCCGGCGAAGCAGGCCCGCCGCCCGTGCCCGCACCGAAGGACGCCGCCTTCAGCCGCGACATCGCGCCCGACGACGTGCTGCTGTTCCGCTACTCGGCGCTCACCTTCAACGGCCACCGCATCCACTACGACCGGCGCTACGTGACGCAGGTCGAGGGCTATCCGGGCCTGATCGTGCACGGCCCGCTGATCGCCACCTTGCTGGTCGACCTGCTGCGCCGCCAGGTGCCCGGCGCGCGGCTGGCGCGCTTCGAGTTCCGCGCCGTACGGCCGACCTTCGACACCGCGCCGTTCCGCGTGCACGGCAAGCCGGCGGACGCAAGTACCGACGGCAAGACCTTCGCACTGTGGAGCGAAGACGCCGACGGCTGGCTCACGATGCAGGCCACGGCCGTGCTCGCCTGATTCTGGAGACCCACGGACATGACAAGACCCCTGGACGGCATCACCGTCATCTCGCTGGAGCACGCCATTGCCGCGCCGTTCTGTACCCGCCAGCTCGCCGACCTGGGTGCGCGCGTGGTCAAGGTGGAGCGCCCCGAGGTGGGCGACTTCGCGCGCGCCTACGACGCCCGCGTGGGCGGCGAGGCCTCGCACTTCGTGTGGGTGAACCGCTCGAAGGAAAGCCTCACGCTCGACCTGAAGCAACCCGCCGCGCTGGCGGTGCTGCAGGAGCTGCTGGCCGATGCCGACGTGCTGGTGCAGAACCTGGCCCCCGGCGCCGCGGCGCGCATGGGGCTCGGTGCCGAAGCACTGCAGGCCAGGCACCCGCGGCTCATCGTGTGCGACATCTCGGGCTACGGCGACGACGGCCCGTACCGCGACAAGAAGGCCTACGACCTGCTGATCCAGAGCGAGGCGGGCTTCCTGTCGGTCACGGGCACGCCGGACGATCCGTGCAAGTCGGGCAACTCCATCGCCGACATTGCGGCGGGCATGTACGCGTACACCGGCATCCTGGCCGCGCTGCTGCAGCGCGGCAAGACCGGCAAGGGCTCGCACATCGACGTGTCGATGCTCGAGTCGCTCGCCGAGTGGATGGGCTACCCGATGTACTACGCCTACGAAGGCGCGCCGCCGCCGCCGCGCAGCGCCGCCTCGCACGCCACCATCTACCCCTACGGCCCGTTCCCCGCGGGCGACGGCGGCACGGTGATGCTGGGGCTGCAGAACGAGCGCGAGTGGCGCGGGTTCTGCGACAAGGTGCTGCTGCAGGCGGGGCTCGCGAGCGACGCGCGCTTCGACAGCAACGCGCGGCGCAACGAGAACCGGGAGGCCCTGCGCGCGATCATCGTGGAGACCTTCGCCGCGCTGAGCTCGGCGCAGGTGCTGGAGCGGCTCGACATGGCGCAGATCGCCAACGCGCGCATGAACGACATGGCCGGCCTGTGGGCGCATCCGCAACTGAAGGCGCGCGACCGCTGGCGGCAGGTGGGCTCGCCCGCCGGGGACATTCCGGCCTTGCTGCCGGCCGGCCGGCAGAGCGCGTTCGACTACCGCATGGACCCGGTGCCGGCGGTCGGCGAGCACACCGACGCCATCCTGCGCGGCCTGGGCCGCAGCGAGGCGGACATCGCCGCGCTGCGCGAGGCGAAAGCCGTATGAGCCGGGCATCGCTGGCATTGCTGGCATTGGCGCGCAGCTTCCTGTTCGTGCCGGCCGACCGGCCCGAGCGGCATGCCCGCGCGCTGGCCACCGGTGCGGGCGGCGTGATCGTCGACCTGGAAGACGCGGTGGCACCCGAGCGCAAGGCAATGGCGCGCGAGGGGCTTGCAGCCTCGTTCGCCGCGCTGCCCGCCGCGGACCGGCAACGCCTGCTGGTGCGCCTCAACGCGGCAGGCACGCCGTGGCACGCCGACGACTGCGTGCAGGCCGGCGCGCTGGTGGCGCAGGGCCTGATCGCGGGCGTCGTGCTGCCTAAGGCCGAGCGTGCGGCCGACCTGTTGCGCATCGCCGAAGCCATCGGCCCGAAGGGCGTGCTGGTGCCCTTGATCGAATCGGCCGCGGGGCTGGACGCGGCCGACGCACTGGCCGCCGGCCCGCAAGTGCTGCGCCTGGCGTTCGGCAACCTCGACTTCCAGGCCGACTTGGGCCTGGCCTGCGACGCGGACGAAGCCGAGCTGGTGCCGGTGCGCCTCGCGCTGCTGCTGGCCACGCGCCGCGCCGGTTTGCCCGCGCCCATCGACGGCGTGACGGCCGACTGGCGCGACCCGCACCGGCTGGCCGTCGACACCGCGCGCGCCCGGCGCGGCGGCTTCGGCGCCAAGCTGTGCATCCACCCTGACCAGGTCGCGCCGGTGCACGCCGCGCTCGGCCCGAGCGCCGCCGAACTGGCCTGGGCGCGCCGTGTGATCGACGCCGTTCGCGCCTCCGGCGGCGGCGTGGTCAGCCTCGACGGGCGCATGGTCGACGCGCCGGTGGTGCGGCTGGCCGAGCGCCTGCTGGCACTCGATGCCCAAGAGGTGCCCTGAGCGGACCCCTGACGAACACCCATGACCATAGGAGACAAAGAGATGACCGCAACCAGGAAGAGCCGGAAATTCAAGACCCTGATCGCCGCCTCGGTGGGCGCCTGCCTGCTGGCCGCGCAAGCGCAATGGCCGGCGGCGGCGCAGTCCGCCTGGCCCGACAAGCCCATCGTCATGGTCGTGCCTTACTCCGCCGGCGGCCCCACCGACGTGGTGGCGCGCATGCTCGCCATTCCCATGGGCAAGTCGCTGGGGCAGACGGTGATCGTCGAGAACACGGTGGGAGCGGGCGGCACCATCGCGCCGGCGCGCGTGGCCCGCGCGGCGCCCAACGGCTACACCATCCTGATCCACCACATGGGCATGGCCACCGCGCCCGCGCTCTACAAGAAGCTCAACTACGACCCGCTCAAGGACTTCGAGTACATCGGCCAGGTGCTCGACGTGCCGATGACGCTGCTCTCGCGCAAGGACTTTCCCGCCAGCACCTACCCCGAGCTGCTGGCCTACGTGAAGGCCAACAAGGACAAGGTCACGCTGGCCAACGCGGGCGTGGGCGCGGTGTCGCAGCTGTGCGGCCTGCTCTTCATGAACCAGATCGGCGTGCAGCTCACGACCGTGCCGTACAAGGGCGCGGGCCCGGCGCTGAACGACCTGATGGGCGGGCAGGTCGACCTGCTGTGCGACCAGACCACGCAGACCGCGCCGGTCATCAAGGACGGCAACCGCGTGAAGGTGTTCGGCGTGACCACGCCCCAGCGGCTGTCGAGCATGCCCGGCATTCCGACGCTGGACGAGCAAGGCCTGAAGGGCTTCGACGTGCGGGTGTGGCACGGCGTGTATGCGCCCAAGGGCACGCCGCCGGCCGTGCTCGACAAGCTGAACGCGGCCTTGCGCGCCGGCCTGCAGGACGACATGGTCAAGCACCGCCTGGCCGAACTCAGCTCGGAAATCGTGCCGCTGGACAAGCAGACCCCCGAAAGCCTGCGCACCCACCTCGCGGCGGAAGTGGAGAAGTGGGGCAAGGTGATCCGCGCGGCGGGCGTGCAGGCGGACTGATCCTCCGAGCCTGCGAAAAGTCGAAAAGGCGCCACTAAACTGGCGCCTTTTTTGGGGGGAGAGACGGTGCAGAACAGCCCGATGCAATACCAGTACGCCATTTTCGTGGAGGACGAACAGGGCCGCGAAGTGATGCACACGGCGCCGGTGCCCGAGGACGACGCGCGCTTTCTCCGCGAGCGCGTGGTGCCCACCTTTCAGGCGCTGGACGACGAGACCTACCTCGACGGCCCGGCCATGATCCTGCACACCGGCGCGCGATTCAGCTATGTGCTGGACGGCGAAGACCTCCTTTGGTGCGTGGAGTGGGAGCCCGGCCTTCTCGTCGTGCGCTTCTCGGCCGACGGCCGCATGGCATGGACCGCGCTGCGCTCGCCGGTACCGGGCTTCGGCGGGCGCACGCCTTTGAAGCAGGACCTCGAGGGCTATGACGAGGACGCCGAAGACCCGCGGTACAACCTCGTCTTCCATGCGTGGGATGCGCAGTTCGACGAGTTCTCGCGCACGCACTGCGGCTTCGTGCCGGCAAGCGAAGACGCGCAAAGGCGCTATGCGGCGGGCTTGCGCCACCCCGACGGCCTGGTGGCGAACGCGCCGGAACGCAAGGGCAAGGAGCTCGGCGCATGGATCGCCGCCTGCCAGCGCCGCGTGCGGGACTGGGCCGGCGAAGGACTGCGGCTGAACTAGGTGGATGACGAGGGCGATGCCTCTGCCGCCAGCGTTTCTTCGAACAGCGCGAGCAGTTGCCGCGCAAACACATCCATGTTGCGCGGCCGGTCGGTGTCGCCGTTTTCGATGGTGCGGCTCACCGTGACCGTGCCCACGATGGCCAGGCACACATGCCCCGGCGCGTCGCCATACGGGCTGCCGACCGGGCCGGCCGCGCCGCTCTCGGCGATGCCCCAGGTCGTGTGGTGGGTGTCGCGCACGCGGCCGGCGACCAGGCGCGCGTAAGGCTCGGTTTCGCCGCGCATGCCGGTCATGTCCTCGGCGGTCAGGCCCAGCAGGGCCCGCCCTGCGCGGCGCGAGTACACGACCGCGCCGCCGCGAAAGTACGCCGAGGCACCCGGCACTGCGAGCAGGGCGGCCGACACCAGGCCGCCGGCCGACGATTCGACCACCGCCACCGTCTGCCCCCGCGCGCGCAGCGTTTCGCCGACGCGCGCGGCCAGCACGGCCAGCGGTTCAGGAACCGGTACGGCGCTCATGGCTTCTTGAACGGGGTGCCGGGCCGCTTCACGTAGGCCGGTGCGCGCGCATGGCTGGCCGTGCTGCCGTACACGGTGTCCGCCGGGTAGTACTCGGACTGCAGCTGCACCTTGGCGGCCGCTTCCTCGCCCGCGGTGTGGGCGATGAAGGCCAGCATCAGGTCGGTACCGGCCGATACCCCCGCGGAAGTCCAGACATTGCCGTCCTGCACGAAGCGCTGTTCGACCACCTTCACGTCGCCCAGCGCGCGCAGGCGGTCGAGCGATCCCCAGTGGGTGGTGGCGGTCCTGCCCGAGAGCAGGCCGGCCGCGTGCAGCACGAAGGCGCCGGTGCACACCGAGAGCAGGGCCTTGCAGCCGGGCGCGCGCTCCGCCAGGAAGCCGGTCATGGCGGGGTTGTCGACCTCGCGGCGGGTGCCCATGCCGCCGGGCACGAGCAGGTAGTCGAGCGGCGGGCACTCGGCAAAGGACACGTGCGGGTTGATGGACAGCCCCTTGGCGCAGACCACCGGTTCCCGCTTCTCGGCCACGACCAGGCATTGGGCCGGGCCGCCGGCCAGCTTGCTCCACATGGTGAGCATTTCCCACGGGCCGACGAAGTCGAGTTCCTCGACCTCGGGGAAGACGATGATGCCGAAACTCATACTTTAGAACTCCTGGGTGTGCCGGGTGTGCGGGGCCCCGCGCAAGAGTGCGCAGCGCGTGCGGGCATGCTGGAGATGCGAGGATAGAGCCTGCTCGCGAAGGCCGCTTCGTGACAGCTGGTTGCAAGCTTGGCTCAGTGTTTTCCTCAGAGGGGCGTGGCTTGAAACTCGCTAGAGTGAAGGCGGCCGTTCAGGCTTTTGCTACGTACACATCAAGGAAATCTTATGAGCAAGAAAGTTGCATATGTCACCGGGGGCATGGGTGGCATCGGAACAGCCATCTGCCAGCGTCTGCACAAGGACGGTTTCACCGTGGTTGCCGGTTGCGGCCCTACCCGTGACCACGCCAAATGGCTTGCCGAACAGAAAGCCGAAGGTTTCGACTTCCACGCGTCGGTCGGCAATGTGGGCGACTGGCAATCCACCGTCGAGGCCTTCTCCGCCGCCAAGGCGGCGCACGGCGCCATCGACGTGCTGGTCAACAACGCCGGCATCACGCGCGACCGCATGTTCCTCAAGATGACGCCCGAGGACTGGAGCGCTGTCATCGAGACCAACCTCAACAGCATGTTCAACGTCACCAAGCAGGTGGTGGGCGACATGGTCGAAAAGGGCTGGGGCCGCATCATCAACATCAGCTCGGTCAACGGCGCCAAGGGCCAGGCCGGCCAGACCAACTATTCGGCCGCCAAGGCAGGCATGCACGGTTTCACCATGGCGCTGGCGCAGGAACTGGCCGCCAAGGGCGTGACGGTGAACACCGTGAGCCCGGGCTACATCGGCACCGACATGGTCAAGGCGATCCGCCAGGAAGTGCTCGACAAGATCGTGGCCACCATCCCGGTCAAGCGCCTGGGCGAGCCGAGCGAAATCGCCTCGATCATCTCGTGGCTCGCCACGGACGAAGGCGGCTACAGCACCGGGGCCGACTTCTCGGTCAACGGCGGCCTGCACATGCACTGAGCATGCTGACTGCCACCTGAAGAAAGAACCCGCCTCGGCGGGTTTTTTTGTTCAGGGAATGTGGCTTCTACGAATGGAAAGCGGCCCAATCGCTCTCTACAGTCTTGAACCCTCCGGAGGCATCCATGGAAAACACAACAAGTACACCTGCCAAAAAGCTCCCGATCTATCGCTCCCTCTACGTGCAGGTGATCACCGCGGTGATCATCGGCGTGCTGCTCGGCCACTTCTACCCGGCGGCAGGGGAGGCGATGAAGCCACTGGGCGACGGCTTCATCAAGCTGATCAAGATGATCATCGCGCCCATCATCTTCTGCACGGTGGTGGTGGGCATCGCCGGCATGGAAGACATGAAGAAGGTCGGCAAGACCGGCGGCCTGGCGCTGCTGTATTTCG
>NZ_JBFTIO010000017.1:0-131438 GCF_056394985.1 Variovorax sp. 10N412 | reverse complement strand
GCCGCGCATCACACCTCTCAGCCCCAGGCGCCGCATCAGCCGCTCGACCGTGCAGCGGGCCACCGTCGTGCCCTCGCGCGCCAGTTGCCTCCAGACCTTGTCGGCCCCATAGACCTGCATGTTGGCCTGCCAGACGCGCTGTATCGCCGGAATGAGGACATCGTCGCGGAGTGCTCTGGCGCAGCGCTTATGCGGCTCGCGCAGCAGCGCCGCGTGCCGCCGGTAGCCCGACGGGGCGACCTGCAAGACCCTGCAGATCGGCTCGACCCCGAAGGTGGCACGATGCCTGTCGATGAAATCCCTCAGGACTTCAGCCGGCGGTCGAGCTCCGCCTGGGCGAAAAACGCGCTCGCCAGCTTCAGGATCTCGTTGGCTCGGCGCAGTTCCTTGACCTCGCGTTCGAGCTCCTTCATCCGCTGGGACTCGCTGGTCGTCACGCCTTCTCGAACGCCGTTGTCGACCTCATCACGCTTGACCCATTCGTTCAGCGTCTGCGGCACGCAGCCGATCTTCGGTGCAATCGACTCGATCGCCGCCCACAGCGACGGGTATTCCCCACGGTGCTCCTGCACCATCCTCACTGCGCGCTCACGCACCTCGGGTGAGAACTTGTTCGACTTCTTCATGGCTCAATCCTCTCAGAGTGTTGAGCCTCCACAAAATCCGGGGCGATTCACAACGATTCGCACTGATACCTTAAGCAACAGGTCACTCGCAGAGCTCCTATTCGCCTCATGCGCTTTGTAGTCCCGCTGCAAAAGGTCGTTTAGCTGAATCCAAGTCTCTTCTTTGTGCAGGTACTCCGCCATCGCCTCATGCTCGCGAATTTGATGCACTGACTTGTCGCGCTCGCGCGTCGACTCAGTTAACTGATTATTTAAGTGGTTGTACTGGCGCTTCAGCGCTCGGATTGCTTCGGCTTTGCCACGAGCCAGCCATGCCATTTCGTTGACCTGAGAGAAAAACTCTCGAACCTGATACGCCGACTCCGTTTCGCCCCAAACCCACAGCTTGTTCACGTTGGCGCTCATCACCGCAATTTCAGTGAAAGTGATTTCCTTGTCGAGGTCGCTTTCGGGCAAGCTAGCGATTAAGCCTTGCACCTTTTGATAGTCCGCAAGCATGCCGCTATAAATCTCTTGCCGAGCCTTCGTGACGCGATCGAGTCTCGCGCGTTCATGTTCGGCTTTGATCTCTCGTTCCTGCCGCTCCCTGTCATCGGCCAGTTGCCTGTCTTGGGAATTCCTGCTGAACTTCAGCTGCTTGTTTGTATTCCAGATGGTTACCAGCACCGCTATCGCTGGAACGACTGCTGCCCAAAAAGTCGGATCGACATACCAGTCCTTGTCCTTCTTTCCATCTTGTAACTGAACGGTGATCGCGTTATATGCCGGGGTCACAGGCACCGTCGCGGTTTGAGGCCCAGTTGGCCCGGGCACAGGTGCTGATGCAGCCTGCGCGGGAGCAGCAACGGTGGGTACGGGTTGGGCGACAGCAGTGGTGATCATGGCCGCGCCATTGTGCCTACGGCGTTCTTTAAAGGGTCATGGAGAGATCGATCTATCAACTAAATAGTCGAACTACGAAAGCTTCACGATCGCATCATCAACCTCGCACTGAACCGAAAGCCATGGTCAAGCCAGCATTACGAGGCGCGTCACATATTCCTCGCAGCATGGGAGGCAAGGACGAATTCGGCAACCTCTGCGGCTGACCCCGAATGAGCACTACGTCATTCACCTTCTGCTATGGAAGCCGGACTTTGACAATCAGATATTCAGCGTGCAATGCTTCATCAACGACAGCATCAACATCCGCAGACCACACCGCTTCGGCCAGTTCCGCTGGACCAAACGCGTGTGCCGCGCCGTTGCCTTGCAGGGTATCCACAACTCACGGGACCATCCGAGCCCCTCACATCTGGCGATTGAACGCTAGCAGTGATCTGGGCACCTGGCAGTCCGCACTCAATAGACGGGCGGCGAAATTCGCAGCCCGTCAGACCGGCCGCTAGGTGCCGGTCGCAGGCGCCTCCTTCCGCGCCTTCTCGTTCAGCTGAAACAACTCCCCAGCCTTCCGCGCCAGTTCAGCCGCAAGCCAAAGCAAGTTGTCCAGTTGCCGAGGCCCATCCCCGCTGAACCAGTCGATGTCTTCCCCGTGGCAGACCCACAGGAGAGCTTCGAGCTGAGAGAGGGTGTTTTCAAGAAGATCCGCCGAGTCTTGGGCGTTGTCTTCGGAAGCTCCGGGCGTGGGTGGCCGGGCTATAGTGTTGGTAGCCATTTTTGTGCGTTCCTTCCAAGGTTGTTGCACTGATTTGGTTAGACGGTCGGGATGCTAGTAACACCCCGGCCGTCGCCTTTGATACCTCGCATCTGCATCGCTGCTTTCGCACCGACAACCTGCCGCGAGGCAAGCAGCCTTCAAAGATCTGTGTGCTGTGTGTGTAGCGCCTTCCTTGTCCCCTTGTTGGGGTAGTGAGTGACAGGGGCATTCACTGTAGAGAACGTCTCGGCGCTATAGCCGTTACGAGCGGCACGAAGTCTCGATAAGCGCGAACAAATACAGCTTCTGCAATACGCCGTGCAAGGGCCTCGCCGGCCTGCTGCCACCGTGCAAGGAAGCGCCACATTTGCTTCCACGCAAGACACAAATCCGGCAGCTGGCACCGCGTGCCGCCTGACACACCCGACCCGAGCCGGGCATGCCTGCGTTCACTGCCGCGGAAACGGCTTGCTCAGGTAGCGCGAGCCTTTCTCACCGAAGCGCCAGGGCAGTTCGATCGCCTTCGAGATGCCGATGCGCGGCCCGACCGCGATCTCCAGCGGCGGGTGGTCGCCGGGTTGCGCCAGCAGCGCGAAGGGCGGCGCGTTCAGCGCCATGCCGTCGAAGCCAAGGTCCACACCGAGCGCCTGGCCGACCCGGCCGGGGCCTGCGCACAGCAGCCGCACGTCGTCGAGGCCGCGTCGCTCTCGCATGCGCTCGATGCCGTGGGTGGGCTCCAGCGCGCGAATCAGCACTCCGGCGCCGTGCCCGGCCTCGCGGCAGACAAAGTTCAGGCACCAGTGAATGCCGTAGGAGCGGTAGACGTAGGCGCGTCCCGGCGGGCCGAACAGCGCGGCATTGCGCGGCCGCAGGCCGCCGAAGCCGTGGGCGGCGGGCTCCGTGCTGTCGTAGGCCTCGGTCTCTACGATGCGCCCGCCCACGCCGTCGATCAGCAGGGTCACGCCGATCAGGCGGCGCGCCACCTCGAGCGACGGGCCTTCGAAGCCGATCGATCCAGCGACGGGGAGCAGGGCATCAGGAGACATGCGCGCGAATGGTAGCCGCGCCGGCGCGCTGCAGGCAGCCCAGCAGCACGCGAAACGCCGGCTCGATGTCGGCCTCCTGCACGCACGCGTACCCCAGCAACAGCCCGCGCTGTGCGCCGCCTCGGCGGTAGTAGCGCGATAGCGGGCGCGTGAGCACGCCTTGGGCCTCGGCGTCGCGCGCCACCGCCACGTCGTCGCTGCCCTCGGGCAGTTGCAGCACCAGGTGAAGCCCGGCATTGCTGGCCTGCGGATGCAGAAACGCCGGCCCCAGGTGCGTGGCGATGAGCCCCGCCAGCAGCGCGCGCCTTCGCGCATAGAGCACCCGCATGCGGCGGATGTGCGCCGCGTAGTGGCCCTGCTCGATCAGCTCGGCCAGCGCCGCCTGCGTGATGGCATGGCCTTCGCGGTACAGGTCGGCATGCGCGGTGCGAAAGGGCGCGGCCAGCGCGCGCGGCAGCACCATGTAGCCCACTCGCAGCCCCGGGAACAGCGTCTTGCTGAAGGTGCCGACGTAGATCACCGGGCTGTCGGCCTCCAGGCCCTGCATCGAGGGAATCGGCCGGCCCGCGAAGCGGAATTCGCTGTCGTAGTCGTCCTCGAAGATCCACCCGCCCGAGGCGCGCGCGTGGTCGAGCAGGGCGCGGCGGCGCGCCAGGCTCATCACCGAACCCAGCGGGTACTGGTGCGAGGGCGTCACGAAGATCAGGCGCGGCGGCGTGCCTCCGCGCGGCCAGCCGGCCTGGGGGCTTTCGTCGCCGGCCTCCACTTTCAGCGCGCGCACGCGCGTGCCGTCCATCTGCAGCACCTTGTGAAAGCCCCAGTAGCCGGGCTCTTCGACCCACACCGTGTCGCGCGGGTCCGCCAGCATGCGCAGCGACAGGTCGATGGCCTGGTGCACGCCCTCGGTCACCAGCACCTGGTTTGCGTCGCATCGCACGCTGCGCGCCACGCGCAGGTGCTCGGCAATGGCCTCGCGCAGCGCGGGGTGCCCGCCGCCGTGCGAGTAGGTCAGCAGCTCGGGCGTGGGCGCGCGCCACAGCCGCGACACGATGCGTCCGAAGGTGCGGTGCGGGAACTGCGTCACGTCGGGCACGCCGGGCATGAAGGCGCCCCATTGGCGTGGCGCGGCGGAGGCGTCGGCCACCAGCGCCTGTGCGCGCTTGGCGAGCCGCACGGTGCCGGGCGCCTCGGGCGCGACGGTGCGCGCGCGGCCGGCGCTCAGCTGGCTCTCGGGCGTGGTCGCGGCCACGAAGGTGCCGCTGCCCACGCGCGAATGCACATAGCCCTCGGCCTGCAGCTGGGCATAGGCGTGCAGTACGGTGTTGCGCGACATGGCGGTCTCGCGCGCCAGGTCGCGCGAGGCGGGCAGGGGGCTCGAAGGCGGCAGGCTGCCGTCGAGGATGGCCTCGCGCAGGCAGTCGTAGAGCTGGCGGTTCAGCGCCGTCGCCGCGGTGGCCGCGTCGGGGGCCAGGCGCTGCAGCACGAGGTCGGCACAGATGGATTTCATGCGGTTTTCAATTGGCCCCATGCGTTGTAGAAAAAGTGGATCTTTTCGGTGGGGCCAATAGGGGATTCAATCAGATCTTCCGAGCGATCACCACCCCCTTCTTTTTCAAGCGAGCCTCCATGACCACCAACAGCGAACTCAAGACCCGCCGCCTTGCCGCCACCCCGCGCGGCGTCGGCGTGATGTGCGACTTTCATGCCCAGCGCGCCGAGAACGCGAGCCTGTGGGACGTGGAGGGCCGCGAGTACATCGACTTTGCCGCCGGCATCGCGGTGCTCAACACCGGCCACCGCCACCCGAAGCTGGTCGCCGCCATCCAGGCGCAGCTGGCGAACTTCACGCACACCGCCTACCAGATCGTTCCCTACGAAAGCGTGATCTCGCTGGCCGAGCGCCTGAACGCGCTGGTGCCCATTGCGGGCCCGGTCAAGACCGCCTTCTTCACCACCGGCGCCGAGGCGCTCGAAAACGCCGTGAAGATCGCGCGCGCCCACACGGGCCGCGCCGGCGTGGTGGCCTTCGGCGGCGGCTTCCACGGCCGCACGCTCATGACGCTGGCCATGACGGGCAAGGTCGCCCCGTACAAGCTGGGCTTCGGCCCGTTCCCGGCCGACGTGTTCCATGTGCCGTTTCCGAGCGGGCTGCAGGGCGTGAGCGCGGCGGACTCGCTGGCCGCGCTGGCGCGCCTGTTCAAGACCGACATCGACCCGAAGCGCGTGGCCGCGATCGTCATCGAGCCGGTGCAGGGCGAGGGCGGTTTCAACGTCGCGCCCACCCAGCTGATGCAGGGCCTGCGCGCGCTGTGCGACGAGCACGGCATCGTGTTCATCGCCGACGAGGTGCAGAGCGGCTTCGCGCGCACCGGCAAGCTGTTCTCCATGCAGCACCATGGCGTGGAGCCCGACCTCGTCACGCTGGCCAAGAGCCTGGCGGGCGGCATGCCGCTGTCGGCGGTGTCGGGCCGTGCGCACATCATGGACGCGCCCGCACCGGGCGGCCTGGGCGGCACCTACGCGGGCAACCCGCTGGCCGTGGCCTCCGCGCACGCGGTGCTCGACGTGATCGAAGCCGAGAAGCTGTGCGACCGCGCCGCCGAGCTGGGCTCGCGCCTGGTGTCGCGGCTGCTTGACGCGAAGGAGTCGAACCAGGCCATCGCCGAAGTGCGTGCGCAGGGCTCGATGGTTGCCATCGAGCTGTGCGACCCCGCCACCGGCGCGCCCGACGCCGAAGCCGTGAAGCGCGTGCAGGCCAAGGCGATGGAGCAGGGCCTGCTGCTGCTGAGCTGCGGCATGTACGGCAACGTGATCCGCTTCCTGTACCCGCTGACCATTCCCGATGCGCTGTTCGAGCGCGCGCTGGGCATCATCGACGGCGCACTGAAGGCATGAGCGGGATCACTGCAATGAACAACACCCACGCCCTGGGCCTGAAGCGCCCCGACCTGCTGAAGCCCGCCTGCCTCATCGACGGCGAATGGACCGCCGCCGACAGCGGCGCCACGCTCGCCGTGACCGACCCCGCCACGGGCCGGCACATTGCCGACGTGCCCCGCATGGGCCGCGCCGAGACCGAGCGCGCCATTGCCGGCGCCGCCGCCGCGCTGCCCGCGTGGCGCGCACGCACCGCGCGCGAACGCGCCCAGGTGCTGCGCCGCTGGGCCGACCTGATGCTCGCGCACCAGGACGACCTGGGCCGCCTCATGACGCTGGAGCAGGGCAAGCCGCTGGCCGAAGCGCGCGGCGAAATTGCGTACGCCGCCTCGTTCATCGAATGGTTCGCCGAAGAAGCCAAGCGGGTCGACGGCGAGGTGCTGCAACCTCAGCGCGCTGGCCAGCGCATCGTGGTGCTCAAGCAGCCCATCGGTGTGTGCGCCGCCATCACGCCGTGGAATTTTCCGGCCGCGATGATCACGCGCAAGGTCGCCCCCGCGCTGGCCGCGGGCTGCACCATCGTCGTGAAGCCGGCCGAGCTCACGCCGCTGAGCGCCTTTGCGCTCGGCGTGCTGGGGCTCGAGGCCGGGCTGCCGCCGGGCGTGCTGCAGATCGTGACCGGTGACGCGCCGGCCATCGGTGCCGCGCTGTGCGAGAGCGACACCGTGCGCAAGCTCAGCTTCACCGGCTCCACCGGCGTGGGCCGCCTGCTGATGCAGCAGTGCGCGCCGACCATCAAGAAGCTGTCGCTCGAACTCGGCGGCAATGCGCCGCTGATCGTGTTCGACGACGCCGACCTGGAGCGCGCGGTCGAGGGCATCGTCGCCTCCAAGTTCCGCAACGCCGGCCAGACCTGCGTGTGCGCGAACCGCATCTACGTGCAGTCGGGCATCTACGACGCGCTCTCGCAGCGGCTGGTGCAGGCGGTGGAAGCGATGCAGGTGGGCAACGGGCTGGAAGCCGGCGTGGCGCAGGGCCCGCTGATCGATGCGCGCGCCGTGGCCAAGGTGCGCGAGCACATCGACGACGCGCTCTCGCAGGGCGCGCAGCTGCGCACCGGCGGCAAGCCGCACGTGATGGGCGGCACCTTCTTCGAGCCCACTGTGCTCACCGGCGTGACGCAGCGCATGCGCGTGGCGCGCGAGGAAACCTTCGGTCCGCTGGCGCCGCTGTTTCGCTTCGACACCGAAGAAGAAGCCATCGCGATGGCCAACGACACGGTGTTCGGCCTCGCGGCCTATGTGTTCACCGAAGACCGCCGCCGCATCTGGCGCGTGGGCGAGCAGCTGGAGACGGGCATGGTCGGCATCAACACCGGGCTCATCTCCAACGAGGTCGCGCCCTTCGGCGGCGTGAAGCAGTCGGGGCTCGGCCGCGAAGGCTCGCGCCACGGCATCGAGGACTACCTGGAGCTCAAGTACCTCTGCCTGCAGGACTGATGAATTCGCAAGGCCGTCAGCCGACGGCCTTGATGAGCCGCTCGCGCCCGGCCTTCGCCAGCATGGACGCGACCGCGCACGAGGCGAGCCGTGCCGATTCCGAATCGGCGCGGCTCGTGAGGATCACCGGCACCTTCGTGCCCAGCACGATGCCCGCGGCGTAGGCGCCGCCCAGGAAGGTGAGGCTCTTGGCGAGCATGTTGCCCGCGTCGAGGTCGGGCACGATGAGCACGTTGGCGCGGCCGGCCACCGGCGACACGATGCCCTTGATGCGCGCGGCCTCGGGGTCGATGGCGTTGTCCATGGCCAGCGGGCCGTCGAGCTGCGCGCCGGTGATCTGGCCGCGGTCGGCCATCTTGCACAGCGCGGCGGCGTCCAGCGTGGAGGGCACCTTGGGGTTGACGGTTTCCGTGGCCGACAGAATCGCCACCCGCACGGCAGGCATGTGCAGCGCATGCGCAAGGTCGATCGCGTTCTGCACGATGTCGACCTTCTCCTCGAGCGTGGGCGCGATGTTGATCGCCGCATCCGAAATGACCAGCGGCTGCGAGTGGCCCGGCACGTCCATCACGAAGCAGTGGCTGATGCGCCGCGAGGTGCGCAGGCCGCCTTCGCGGCGCACCACCGCGCCCATGAGCTCGTCGGTGTGCAGGCTGCCCTTCATCAGCGCGTCGACCTCGCCGCGCAGGGCCATGGCCACGGCGGCATCGGCGGCCGCATGGCTGTGCGGTGCGTCCACGATGTCGAAGGCCGACAGGTCGGCGCCGATGGCCGCCGCCGCGGCCTGGATGCGTTCGCGCGGGCCGACGAGCACCGGCGCAATCAGGCCCAGCCGCACGGAAGACAGCACCGCTTCGAGCGACACGTCGTTCACCGGATGCACCACGGCCACGCGCAGCGGGGGCAGGGTGCGCGCCGCGGCGATCAGGCGGTCGTAGTGGGGGTGTGCGGCGGTGGATGAAGACGCCATGCGGGCTCCGGAAAGTGGAAGAAGAAGCGGCGCGAGCGTGGGGGTCAGGACGCCCGGATCAGCGGATGCCGCAGCACACGCTCGCAGACGGTGCGCTTGTCGGTCAGCTTCGCGTGTTCCTGCAGCCACGCCTTTTCTTCGGCCGGCGTGGCGGCCTTGGTGCCGGTGGCCTTGGCGTGCGTGAGCCGCGCCACGTCGAGCGCGCGTTCGAGCGCGTTCTTGCATGGCCGGTATTTCTCGGTGGCGTCGGTCTCGGTGGGCCATTGGCCAACCTGCTTTTCCAGCGTCTTGGTGACGGTGTTGAAGGTCTTGCGCTCGGCCATGGCCCGCAGGTCGGTCACCTGGCTGGCCAGTTCGTTGAGCATGTGCTGGGAAGTCTCGGCGAGTTCACGCACCGACTCTTCGTCGGCCGCAAGCGCGTTCTGGAGACATGCCATCGTCAGGACGGCTGCGCACAGCCATCGGTTCTTGGGCGGGAACGGGAACTGCATGGCGGCAAAGCTTAGTCGATACAGTGCGGCAGGGTCATTGCATCGCAACGGCAATGCGAGACTTCGGCCGGTGGCGGCTGCACTCTTCCTTCAAGGCAACACATGAAAAAACTCACCCTGACCCTCGCGCTCCTGACCCTGTGCACCGGCGCCCTGGCGGCCGAGCTGAAGGTGCTGACCGCTGGTGCCTTCAAGCCCGTGGTGGTGGCGCTGGCCCCGGTGTTCGAACAGCGCACGGGTCACAAGCTCAGCATCGACAACGACACCACCGGCGCGCTGCAAAAGCGCATCGGCAACGGCGAGGCCTTCGACCTGGTGGTGCTCACGCCGGCCGCCATCGAGCAGCTGGGTGCGTCGGGCAAGGTGGCGGCCGGCAGCGCCGCGCGGCTCGCGCGCGTGGCCATCGGCGTGGCGGTGAAGCAGGGTGCGCCCGCGCCGGACATCTCCAATGTGGCCAGCTTCAGGCAGGCGCTGCTCGACGCACGCGCGGTCGCCTACATCGACCCGGCCGCGGGCGGCTCCAGCGGCGTGTACCTGTCGCAGCTGTTCGTGAAGATGGGCATCGCGCCGCAGATCCAGGCCAAGGCGGTGCTGGTGCCCGGCGGGCTGGTGGCGCAACGCGTGGTGAACGGCGAGGCCGACATCGCGGTGCACCAGGTCAGCGAGATCCTGGCCGTGCCGGGCGCCACGCTGGTCGGGCCGATTCCGGCGGAGGTGCAGAACTACACCGTGTACGCGGGCGCGGTGGGCTCGGCCGCACGCGACCCGTCGGCCGCGCAGGCCTTCCTGGCGCTGCTGGGCAGCGCCGAGGGGCGTGCGGTGCTGGTGCAGAAGGGCATGGAGGCGCCCTGACGCGCCCCGCCCATGCCCGGCTACAGTCGGCCGGGATCGGGCATTCACGAGAAGGAGCCGGCCATGCACATCGAGGCTTTCGACGAGGACCTGCGGCACCGTCACATCGTCCCTTTCAACCCCGCGTACGCCGAGGTGTTCCGGCAGGTGCTCGCCTTTGTTGCGCAGGGCATCGACGGCGTCGAGCTCGTGCACATCGGAAGCACGGCCATCGATGGCTTGAGGGGCAAGCCGATGGTCGACATCGCGGCCCTTTCGGGTCGTTCGGACCTGCGCGAAGAGCAGGCCGCGTTCGAGCGCCTGGGCTTCCACCGGCGCCCGGTGTGGGTCGACAAGGACGAGAAGCCCTATGTGTGCGGCAGCGTGCGGCACGAAGGACAGACCTACAACGTGAACGTGCACATCTGCCATCGGGGAGATCCGGTGCACGTCGATTCGCTGGCCTTCATCGACATCCTGCGGCGCAGGCCCGACCTGCGAGAGAGATACGAGCGTGCCAAGGATCGCGCGCACGCCATCGATCCGGCGAACCCGCAGGTCTACAACCGCGAGAAGGAAGCTGTCATCAGGCAGATTCAGGCGTCCCGCTGACCCCAAAAAAAACAGCCCGCACGAAGGCGGGCTGAATGGCCCCGATCTCGCAAAGGGCCTGTGGAGGGAGGTGTCCGCCGGAGGAATCAAGCGGACAGGGGAATGATGGCGACCGAATTGGGAGATTTTGTGGAGGCCCGTGGCGGGCGGGTGCTTGTCTACACTGCGCACGCACATCCCTATCCACTCTCCCAAGGCAACACTCCCACCATGACCTACCAGCCCGGACTCTTCAACGGCAAGCGCGCACTCGTGGCCGGCGGAACGCAGGGCATCGGCGCCGTCATCGCCAACCACTTGGCCGCGCTCGGTGCGCAGGTCACGGCGCTGGGGCGCAGCGGCGGCGACGGCACGCTCGATGCGGCGGTCGAGCTCAGGCAGGCCGACATCGGCTCGGGCGCCGGCCTCGACGCGGCGCTGGCCGACATCGAACGGCTCGACATCGTCTTCAACTGCGCGGGCATCCTGCAGCGCGGCGCCGAGCACGACATCGAGGTGTTCGAGAAAGTGCTCGCCGTGAACCTCACCGGCACCATGCGCGTGTGCGGCGCCACGCGAGAGCGGCTGAAGGCCAGCAAGGGCTGCATCGTCAACACGGCGTCGATGCTGAGCTTTTTCGGCGGCGGCCTGGTGCCGGCCTATGCGGCCAGCAAGGGCGGGGTGGCGCAGCTCACCAAGTCCCTGGCCATCGCCTACGCGGCGGACGGCATCCGCGTGAACGCGGTGGCGCCGGGCTGGATCGCCACGCCCATGACCCAGGCGCTGCAGGACGACGCGGCGCGCGCCGGCCCCATCCTGGCGCGCACGCCCATGGGCCGCTGGGGCACGCCCGACGATGTGGCACGCGCGGCCGTGTTCCTGTGCACGCCGGCCGCATCGTTCATGACCGGCGTGATCCTGCCGGTGGACGGCGGCTACATGGTGAGTTGAGGCCGCGCGAAGCAGCGAAGGTGGCATCCTCAGGCGTATGGATAATGGCCGGCCTTCCCGGCTGTTCCAGCCGCTGGTCACTTCGATCGCACCATGCCCTCACCCCGGTCTTCTTCCGCCGCCGTGAAGCTACCCAGCAAGCACTCCCGGTGGCTCGGCGGCTGGACCGCGAAGCTGTGGCTGGCCCTGCCGTTGATTGCCTTGTCTTGCATGGCCGCCAGCCAATCGGCGACAGCGGATGCGCAACTGCAGCGCGACGGTGCGGTCCACATCACCCGGGCCGAACTGCTGTCGGTTCCCGGCACGGGCTACTCGGCCCCCGAGCGGCGCAGCGAAGACGCCGGGCTGCCGAGCGAAGGATGGAAGGCGATCAGCCTGCCGCATACGGCTGCGCGCGAGCTGGTGCCCACACCGAGCGGCGGCGTGCAGACCCTCACCGACTGGTACCGCATCGACCTGGCCGGGCTGGCGCCGTCGGCGCGGCCGCTGCTGCTCTACCTTCCGCGCTGGAAGACCCTGGGCCACATTGCGGTGTACGGCGACGGCGCGCTGCTGTATCAGTCGCACGGCAGCCCCGTGCACAACGGCTACAACCATCCGCTGCTGCTGCCGCTGAACGCGGCGGCCCACACGCCGGCGCCCACCACCGTGCTCATCCGCGTGAACCGGCTGCGCAGCAGCGGCAGCGGTTTTTCGACCGTTTGGGTGGGCGACCAGGATGCGCTGAACTGGCGCTACCAGGCGCGCCAGCTGCTGCAGGTGCAATTGCCCTTCATGGGCAGCGCCGCGTTCCTGGCGGTCGGTGCGTTCGCGTTCGCGGTGTGGGCGGGCAAGCGGCGCGAATCGCTCTACCTGCTGTTCTCGGCCATCTCGGCGCTGGCCTTCGTGCGCATGCTTCACTACTTCGTGAGCGGCGACTACCTGCCCATTTCCGACGAGTGGTTCGAATGGATGACCGTGGCTTCCATGCTGTGGTTGATCATTCTCATCCACCTGTTTCTGCAGCGCCTGCACCGGCAGCCCTCGGTGTGGCTGACCCGTTCGTCGGTGGCCCTGGCCGTGGTGTGCAATATTGGCACGCTGCCGCATGTGTCCAGGTCGGTTGCCAGCCTCTACCTGTTCACGCCGCTGCTCAACCTGGTGGTGCTGCCGGTGGCGGTGCTGATCTTCTCGGTGAACCTGCGCAAGGCCTTGCGCTCGAAGTTTCCCGAAGGGCGGCTGGTGGCGGGCTGGGCCTTCTTCACCGTGGTCTTCACCTCGTACGACGGGCTGCTGCAGAACAACCTGGTCAGCCCGGAGAGTGTGTACACGTCACCCTACGCCATCATCGGCCTGTTCTTCATCTTCTCGTACATCATGTTCCAGCGGTACACCGACGCGTTCGCCGAGGTGGGTCGCCTGAACACCGGCCTGGCGCAACGCCTGCAGGCGCGCGAAGCCGAGCTGGAGCAAAGCTACCTGCGGCTGCGCGTGATCGAGAACGAGCAGATGCTCGGTGCCGAGCGCCGGCGCCTGATGCAGGACATGCACGATGGGCTGGGCTCGTCGCTCATCAGCGCCATCCGTTCGGTGGAGCAGGGCGCCATGAACGACGCGGAGGTGTCCGGCGTGCTCAAGGGCTGCATGGACGACCTGAAGCTGGCCATCGACTCCATGGAAAGCCTGGACGCCGACCTGCTGCTGCTGTTGGCCACGCTGCGCTTTCGCCTGGCGCCGCGCATCGAGAGCGCCGGCGTGGCGCTGCGCTGGGAGGTGCAGCCCGTGCCCGCGCTGCCCTGGCTGGACCCGAGCAGCGCGCTGCACATTTTGCGGATCATGCAGGAGTGCGTGGCCAACGTGCTGCGCCACACGAGGGCCACGACCATCGGCTTCAGCACCGCCGCGGACGGCCAGGGCGTGTCGGTGGTGATCGAGGACAACGGCGCGGGCTTCGCGGTGGACCACGCCCTTCAGCGCGGCGGCCGGGGCCTTCGCAACCAGCAGCGGCGCGCGCAGGCCATCGGCGGCGCGGTGAGCTGGGAATCCGGCCTCGGTGGAACGCGCTTCACGCTGTGGCTGCCGCTTCAGCGCAAGCCCGACGCCGATCAGCCCGCGCTGCGCGGGCAGGCGCCGACTGCGGCTTAGCGAGCCGTCTTCCGCCCAAGCTCGCAGACTGCGAGATCATCTCGCCCATGGATTCACCCCAAGGCCCGCGCTGGCGCTGGCTGCCCGTCGAGGGCAGCTGGCGCTATCACCTGCTGCTGGCGGCCGTGGGCATGTGCGTGCTGGGGCCGTTGGCCGGCGTGACCGCGGCCTACATGAACCTCTCGCTGGGCTTCTTCGTCGGCGGCCAGGTGCTGGCGGGCCTGCTCGGCTCCGTCGTCACCGCGGGCTATGGCGCCAGTGGGCGGCACGGCGCCAACTACATCCAGACCGCCGCCGCCTCGGTCGCCAGCATGAGCGGCCTGGGCGTGCTGCTGCAGGCCATGGCGTGGATGGGGCTGCCGCAGCCGCCGGCCTGGCAGATGGTGCTGTACCTGGCCTGCGTCGGCATGTTCGGCGTCGGCGTGGGCATGCTCTACACGCCGGTGCTGGTCGACCGCATGCGCCTGGCGTTTCCGTCGGGGCTGGCGGTGGCCAACATCCTGCGGGCGCTGACCGACCCCGCGCTGCTGCGGCGTTCGGTGCGCCAGCTCGGCGGGGGCATGGGTCTCGGGCTGATGACCGGGCTGGCCGCGGCACGCCTGCCCTGGCTGGGCGCCATCGGGTTGTCGGCATCGACCTTCGGCGCGGGGCTGGTGGTGGGCGCGCGCATCGGCATTCCCGCGGTGATGGGAGGCCTGATCGGCGTGGCACTGCAGCCGTATTTCGTCTCGATCGGCTGGCTCCAGGCCGGCGACCCGCCGCGCAAGATCATGTTTCTCATTGCCCTGGGCGCAATCATGGGCGCCGCCCTGGTGGACATGGCACTCATCTTTGCGCGGGCGCTGCCGCACGCGCGGCGCCAGGCCGCGCTCGATGCGCCGCAGCCCGTCGCCGGTGCGGGGCTGCGCATCGACGGCAGGCGCCTCGTGCTGTGGGTGGTGTTCTGGGCGGGCGCCACCGTGGCCTGCGGCCACTGGCTGCTGGGGCAGCCCGTGTTCTTTCTTGTGGTGGCGGTGGCGCTGGTCTTCGTGTTCGCGCTGGTCAACGGCATCTCGGTGGGCGTGAGCGACGCCAACCCGATCTCGTCGGCGTTCGTCGTCACCATCGTCATCCTTGCCGCCCTGGGCCTGCGCGACCCCGGCGTGGGCCTGATGGCCGGTGCGGTGCTGCTGGTGGCGACCGGCGTGGCCTGCGACATGCAGCAAGACCGCTCCACCGGCTGGCGCCTGGGCACCTCGCGCGTGGTGCAGTTCCGCTACCAGGTGCTGGGTGTCGTGGTGGGCGCCGTGCTGGCCGTGGTGTTCGCGAAGCTCTTCATGGCCGCCTACCCCGTGCTGCTGCAGGACCAGACCGTGCTGAAGGCCGACCAGCAGCCGGCCGAGTGGAGCTCGGCCATGACCTACAAGTTCGTCGGCGTGCTGCGCAGCCTGACCACCGACCTGCCGTTCCAGCGCACGGCCATCGGCGTGGGCATGGCGGCGGGCCTGGCGATCGAGGTGCTGCGCAAGTGGCTGCGTCCGCGCAGCTTCGTGCTCGACGCGATCGTTTTGCCGTCGCCGTATGCGCTGTCTTTCGGCGGCTTCGTCAGCCTGCCCACGTCGCTGTGGCTCGGCGCGGGCGGGGTCGCAGGCAGCGTGTGGGCGCATCGTGCGCCCGCGCGGCCCGATGCGCCGCAGGACATGAGCGGCGCGTCGCTGTTCGGTGGCGGCCTGATCGCCGGCGATGCGCTGGCGGCGGTGGGACTGGGGGTAGTGAGCTTGCTCGCGGTGCTGGCCTGAACGGGCCGCCGGCCGACGTGCTTTCGAGCGCGGGCGGCGCAGCAATGCGTGACCGTGTCAGCGCAAACCCGCCCCTTCGTCCTTCGAGAGCTTGGTGAACGACAGCAGCGACAGCAGCGTCATCGCCCCCACCACGCCGAAGGCCGGAGAAAAATCGGCCGCCGTCAGCTGGGCGCCGCTGCCGTGCCACCACGCCGCCAGCGTGACGAGCGAGGCGCCCAGCGTCACGCCCAGGCTCAATGACAGCTGCTGCGCCATGCTGTTCAGCGTGGCCGCATGGCTCATGCGGGGCTTGGGAATCTGCGAGAAGCCCAGCGTTTGCAGCGACACCATCACCATGGAGTTCACCAGCCCGCCGAACAGCAGCGTGATGAAGATCTGCACATGCGGCGTGGTCGGACGGAAGTAGCCGTAGCTCACATAGCAAAGGCAGGTGAGGCAGGTGGCGCCCACCAGCAGCGAGCGGAACCCGACCGTGCGAATTGCCCGGGCCATGACCGTGCGCGTGGCCAGCGAGCCCAGCGCCGTGGCCATCGTCAGGCTGCCCGAGGCCAGCGGCGACAGCCCGAAGCCCAGTTGCAGCATCAGCGGCAGCAGGAACGGCGAGGCACCGATGGCAATGCGCAGCGGTGTGCCGCCGACGATCGACGCGCGGTACGTCGAGAAGCGCAAGATGCCCAGGTCGATCAGCGGACTGGCCTTGTGGCGGCTTCGCAGGTGATACACCAGCGAGGCCAGCGCACCGAAGCCCGCCAGCGCCCAGATGGCCGGCACCGGCAGCAGCGCCTTGCCCACCATCTCCAGGCTGCCCAGCAGCGCGGTGAGCCCCACGGCCAGCAGCACGAAGCCTTCGATGTCGAAGGGCGCGGGCGCGCTGTCTTCGGGCAGGTCGCTGTTGATGAAGCGCAGCGCCCCGGCAATGGCGAGCAGGCCGAAGGGAATGTTGACGAGAAAGATCCACTGCCACGAGGTGAGCGTGACGATGGCGCCGCCGAACAGCGGCCCGGCCAGCCGGCCGAACGCGGGCGGCACGGTGAACCACACCATGGCCGACACCATCTGCGCGGGCGGCACGCTGCGCAGCAGGATGAGCCTGCCCACCGGCAGCATCATCGCGCCGCCCAGCCCCTGCAGCACGCGGAACGCGATCAGCTGCGGCAGCGTCTGCGCGGCGCCGCACAGGGTGGAGCCCAGCGAGAAGAACGCCACCGCCACGCAGAACACCCGCCGGGCGCCGAAGCGCTCGGCCAGCCAGCCGCTCACCGGCAGGAACACGGCCAGGCTCAGCAGGTAGGAGGTGATGGCCAGGTTCAGGTGCAGCACGCTGACGTCGAGCGCGCCGGCGATGGTCGGCAGGGCGGTGGCCATCACCGAGGTGTCGAGGTTCTGCAGGAAGAGCGGGGAGGCGACGATGAGCGGGACGATGCGGTTGCGGGGGGGCATGGGGGCATTGTCCGGGACGCGAATTAGGCGACGCTTCGCGGGCTGGCTGCCGCGTATGGGTGTGGCAATCGCTTGAAAATCGACCCGGGTAGACTCCGCGGCTTTTCCTTTCCGCAGAGGAGCGACCCGCGATGGATGTACTGGACACCGGCCCCTACTACCACGGCACGCGGGCGGACCTCCAGGTGGGCGACCTGCTCACCGCAGGCTTCCGGTCGAACTACGACGGCCGCGTCGTCATGAATCACATCTACTTCACCGCCTTGCCAAAGGGCGCCGGGCTGGCCGCCGAAATGGCGAAGGGCGAAGGCCGTGGCCGCGTCTACATCGTCGAACCCACGGGTGCCTTCGAGAACGACCCCAACGTCACCGACAAGAAGTTTCCGGGCAACCCCACACGCTCGTACCGCAGCCGGGAGCCGCTTCGGATCGTCGGCGAACTGGCCACCTGGGAGCTCTTCGATGCGGAGTACGTACGGCAACTCAGGGAGCGTGTGCGCGTGGGCATGGGGGAGATCATCAACTGACACCCGCCGGCAAGTGCGCTGGGAAGCGATCCGAAATGGGCTGGGTTGTTGATCGCCGTGGGGCCCTCGCAGTCACCGCTGTGCGGCAGAACTCGGCCAGAATCGGCCGCAGCATCGAACCTCTTTCTGGCAGTGTCTTCCGGGACTTGCTGCTCAACGCCAGTTAGATGTCACCTAGTCCCTTCGGGCCCGTTTTTCCGCCTCATTCTCTCGACATCAAATGGTCGCAACCATTCTCGTTGGCATGCTGTGCGCACACCTGTTGTGCTTCTCGGCGATGTTCTTTCTCATCAGCAAGCGCCTGCACGGCAAGAAGATGGGGATGGATTTCTTTGCGACGGGCAATCTGTTGCTGGGTTTGGCATATGCGCTGCAATTTGCCGAAGGAGGTCCCACCTGGAGTTTGATGAGCGTCATCAATCACACGCTCACACTCGCTGCGCCGGTGGCGTATTGGCTGGGTGCCATGCGCTTCTTTGGCCGAGCGGTTCCGTTGTGGCGCCCGCTGTTTGCAGTTGCCGGTGCCTACGTCGTGGCGCAGATGCTGGTGCAATGGAGCTTAGGCCCCGTCGCCCGGTACGCCATGCTCTCAGGGATGTCGGCGCTGCTGTTCCTGGTCATGACCATCACCGTGATCTATGGCGTGCTCACATTTGCCAGGGACCTGTACGGAGAGATGATATTTTTTGCGCTGCTGATCAGCGGCATCTGCATCCTCAACACCGTCAAGTTCGTGCATCTTCTGGGCACGGGGTTGGACTCACTGCGCATGAGCGGAAATTTCCAGCTGGTGTTCTACGTCTACATGTCATTCCTGGCCACCGTGCTGCCGCCTTCGATTGTCTGGTTGGTGTTGCGCCGCTTGTCCGATGACTTGCGCAACCTGGCCGCGCGCGACCCCCTGACAAAGCTGCTCAATCGCCGCGGACTCACGGAGGCGCTGCAACGATATTTCAAATCGCGCACGGCCGTTTCGGCCTATGTGGTGATGGCCGACGTGGACCACTTCAAGCGCATCAACGACCGCTATGGTCACCAAGCTGGGGACGAGGTGCTGTGCCATGTGGCGGAGGTACTGCGTGCCCATGTTCGTGGGAGCGATCTGGCGGTCCGCAACGGCGGAGAAGAGTTCGTTGTCATCTGCATGAACACCGACGTTCGGGGAGTCACGCACTTGGCGGAGCGCTTGCGCTCGGCCATCGAAAATTCGACAACTGTTGTCCATGGGATCGACCCCCCGCTGAAATGCACGATCACGATCGGGATTTCGCACGCCTTCACGGGGGCAGATGCTCTGGGAAATGCCCTGAAAGAAGCCGACGCGGCCCTCTACCATGGCAAAGCCGCCGGGCGCAACCGGGTCGAACTTGCGGGAGCCACCTTCTGCGATGTCCCCGCATCGATTCACGTCCCGTAGGGAGTGGGTCGCGTTTGGAGAGTTTGGCAACGTGACAAGGTCGGCAATTAAATTGGAGATGCGGGCGACCGCTTAGAGCAATGCGATGCAGACCTCGCTTCAGCCACGGTCGGCCATGAAAAGACACCCAGAAACGCGAGCTATCGAATGATCGACTGGAAAGTAACCGTTGGCGGGCAACTGCCGCCGGACTTCACGAGGCGGAGAGTTGGTCTTCCTTGGTGATTGATTGGTCGCCTTCGGTGGCTCGCCACTTCTGGAAAAATTCGGCCAGGAAACGGCCTGTCGTCGCGTACTAGATAAAGGAGGCAAGGTATGGGAATGTGGGCTTTTGAACCTTGGGACAACGATGCCGCTGCCGATTGGTTTGGCAATCTCATGGATTCGACCAAGTTAAGGGATAAGTGGCTCGAGGGAATCAAGGCCGATGCAACTGACGAACCAGAAGTCGTGCGTGCTGCGGGCGCTCTGTTCGTCATGCTCGGTCGTGTCTACGTATGGCCGATTCACAACTACGACGAGGATCTGGAGTTGGCCATCGAAGCCATGTCCAAGATTGTTAGCGCCGAGTCTTTTGAGGAAACTCCGGAACTCGTCGCCCTCGTCGAGAAAGAAATATCTGAATTGAAAGCCAGGCGAAAACCAGAACAACGATAGCGGTAGCGGCTTTCACACGCGTGGATGGGATGCCAGCTTTCGGCAAATCATGCGGCTACAGTCGGCCAGGACCGGTCGGTCGCGCCAGTGGTCAAAATCCAGTCACAGCAGAGGAACAAATTGACCAACGACGGCTGCACGACTACATGCAAGGGAGGCAGGTGAAGCAAGCCAAGACAGTGTGGGCATATACGCTATTCGGGCACAACGACAACTCTTACATGTTGGGCGACGAAACCTACGAGCCCGATGATCAAATCGGTGAATGGCGCTTCGGAGTCGTGGGGCGACCTCATCCGGCGACTTGCCCGGCATGCGGCGTAAAGGTCGATGCCCTCTACATCGGTCCCGAGTACCGCGTGAAGAAGCGTCGTAGGGACATCACCGCTACGTATGACGGCTATATCCTGGTGTCAGAACGCCTGCGCAGGGTGCTCCAGGAGGGCGGTGCTACGAAAGAAGACTTTATTGCGCTACCGGCGGACCCGGATTTCTACTGGCTGCGCCCGCAAAAAGCACTGGAATATTCGGCGGCTGAACGTGCAAAACGCTGCCCAGCGTGCGGGCAGTTTTTCGATGAAGTAGTCCCCATCCCGTTGTTTCTGGGCAAACTTGTCGAACCCATCGCAGCGGGGGTCTATCGCTCCTCCCTCGAGTTCGGCTCAGTGCCTCTTAAGGCCTTTCAAGTCGTCGTAGGGTTGCGTACCGCGCTCGCGATAAAGGCAAACTCCTTAGTGGGTATCGATCTTGAGGAACTTCGAAGTAGCTGACGACTGTCTGGTAAGGATAACGCCGTACGGCTCCATCTGACCTTTGGCTTCCCCTGCCTTCGACTTCCATCGGCCAGAACCAGCCAGTCGCGCTGCAGGGAAAAATCCGGCCGCGAGCAGCCCATCCGGTTAGGCTGACACATCCAACAATTCAGCACGATGAATGACGAAGACACCGAGCTTTCACCCGCTGAAAGCGAACGGCTCGCCAGGCTGCCTCAAGGCGTGCTGGCGCGCATCGATGCGGCAATTCTTTCTCAAGTCTCCGACGATTGGAGGAAGGTCGCACGCGTGGTCGGGATGGCGATGCTTTCGATGCCTGACCGCCTGAGCGGAATTCCTGATGTCTTCTTCGTGAAGCGGCTCGCGCTGCTCGTCGAGTCTGGTCAACTTGAGTCGCAAGGCAGCCTACGGCGCATGCGCTTTAGCGAAGTACGGCGCCGGCGTGCCTGACGGCAGACGGCCATCAACGGTCCTTCGCAACGCTGTTTCTTCGAGCACCCGCATCAACCGAGGGTAGATTTGAAATCCATCTCCGTCCAGGTACAACCTGAGAGGTCGCCGGGCATAGACATCGCTCGGCTGACCGACCTGTTCACCGAGTTGGCGAGTCGTGTAGACCTTGTCCGGCACCACGCATTTCAGAGCGGAGAAGACAGCGGGGCCTACTTCAATTTCACTTTCGGAACTGAGCAGCCTGGAGAATTGTGGCGCACGATGCTTGCGCTGATTTACGAAGCTCCAGAGCACAAGGTGCACATGGCGGTTGCATCCATGGCTATGTGTTCAGGCGAATCCGGGTGTGACACATACGTCCAGCTCTTTCATTGGGACCCACTTGTGCCTGTTGTTTCAGCGGCCGAACTGCAGAAATCCATCTGAATCGCTCGACCTGGACCTCGACGTCGGAGACGGTGCTCGGACCAATGCTGAAGGCAAGGCGATGGAGGTCCGCTCTGGAGAAACCTGTACAGCCGGTTCGGGCCCGAACGCGACGGTCAGTCATCGCGATCTAAGTACCGCAGCCGCGCTGACCCGCCGACCGCGGTGCAGGCGTAAAGCACCCCCCGTGCTTGGCCGGATGAGGGAAAGGTGGCAGCGTATCGAAGTGCGCCTCCTTTCTGTCCTCAGCTGGCCGGCATCAAGCTCGACTTCAATTGCACCCGCTCAAGCCCTATGTCGCGAGGCGAAGCGGCTCATTCATTCAATCAATCAATTTGTAGCCGGTGTTCGACGTGCGATGCCTTCCTCGCCTCACAGGCAGGGCTTTGAGTGAAAAGGGCATTCACGATTGAGAAAGGCGGCCCGGCCCGAAAAACAAATGCGCCGGAAATTCTCGATTCGCCCGACTCAATGCAGCCCGGCGAAGGTAGAAATTTCATGGCTCACACAGATGCCCGCTCCAAGGCACGAACAGGTAGCCGTTCGACGCCTCTTGCAGTGCGGCTTGCACTTCGATGAGCGTGTTGATCTCGTCGAGCGCTTCGTCCAGGTCGTCGATCTCTATCTCGAAACGTGCCGTGCACTCGCGCATTGCCGCTTCGTGCGGCGTACCCACGGCGATCTCGCGCGCCTCCGTTTGAACGTACGGTGCGCTCGAAACGCGAATGCAAAACGGTGGAGACTCCGCACTGCTCGCAACCAACACGTCGGGCAATTGCGAAACATCGAGGCCATGCTCACGCAGCGAAGAAGCTGCCCCCGCCAGATCGCATGTGCCGGCCCGAAAAAATACCATGCAGACTTCCGTCATTGCAACGCTCCTCCAAGCCTGGAAATCGTTCGGCAATGTAGCCCACACCTATCGCTTCCCTGCGCCGTAAAACCATGAAAAGCATTCGCCGGCTCCTGCCTTTCTTTCCCCTGTTGTGGCTCGCCGCGTCCGCGCACTGTCTGGCCGCCTCGGGCATCGAGGGCATGCGTTCCAATGACGCGGTCCACGGCCTCTACGAAATACGCGAAGCGGCGCGTGAATTCATCGCCCGCGAGAACGCCAGGACCCACGGCACTTGGGAAGCGATGGAGCCGAACCTCAAGGTTCTGGTGCCGAGGTGCGCGGTGCCTTTGACGGCGCGGTGGGGCTCCATCCGCTGGTTCTCGAACACGAAGGGCGGCGAGCTGTCGGAGCACAGCCGCCGCGTGATTTCGGTGGTCTGCACGCGGGCGGTGAACTCCGCGCAGAAGTGGGACGTGCACGTGCCCGTCACCCAGCAACGCAGCCAGGCCGCACGGCCCTAATTCGGCAGGTAGGGCCTGATGTTGCCGAGTGCGTTGGCCACGTACGCTTCTTTCTCGCCCACGGGCGCCACGTAGTGCAGCGCCGCCGCCGCGGCCTCCAGCCCTTCGGTGCGGGCGATGATCCAGCCGGCCAGGTAGGGCGCGGCAAAGCACCCGCCCGCGGTGGCCACGTTGTCCCGTGCGTAGAAGGGCTGGTTCAGCACTTCCACCCCCGCTTCCTGCACCCACGGCTTGGTGGTCAGGTCGGTGCATGCCGGCACGCTGCCCACGAGCCCGAGCTTGGCCAGGATCAAGGTGCCGGAGCATTGGGCGGCAATCAGCTGGCGCGCGGGGTCGAGCGCCAGGCGCGCCATCAACTCGGGGTTGCCGACGACCTCCCGCGTCTTGCTTCCGCTGCCGATGACGACGGCATCCGCATGGCGCGCTTCTTCCAGCAAGGACTGCGCGTGCACCGTCACACCGTTCATCGACGTGACCTGCGGGCTCGGGCAGCACAGGGTCACGCGCCAGCCCGGCGTCTTGATGCGGTGGAGCACACCGAGCGCGATGAGCGAGTCGAGTTCGTTGAAGCCTTCGAAGGTGAGGATGGCGATGTGCATGGCGAGGGGGCGTGTTGGGGTTGGGGCGCGGAAGGTGCTCATCGTAGGCAAGCCGCTCCATACAATCAAAAAATTGTCATGGATACATCCCGCGATGGCTGAAGCCCGATACAAGCAACTGGTCGACGAGTTCGCGGCCGAGATCCGCAGCGGGCGCCTGCCGCCGGGCACCCGCCTGCCCACGCACCGGCGGCTGGCCGGGCACTACGGCCTGGCGCTGGCCACGGCCTCGCGCGTCTATGCGGAGCTGGAGGCCATGGGCCTGGTCAGCGGCGAGGTCGGCCGCGGCACCTTCGTTCGCGAGACCGCGCTGCCCCCGGGCCAAGGCATCGACCAGCAGGCGGTGGCGGCGGGCCTGGTGGACCTGAACTTCAACTACCCGTCGCTGCCGGGGCAGGCCGACCTGCTGCGCGCTGCCTTGCGGCAACTCGCCGCCGGTGGCGAGCTGGAGTCGATGCTGCGCTACGCGCCCCATGGCGGGCGCATGCACGAGCGGGCCTGCGTCGCCCGGCACCTGGTGTCGCGCGGGTTGGTCGTGCCGCCGTCGCGGGTGCTGCTGGTGGACGGCGCGCAGCACGGCCTGGCGGTGACGGTGATGGCGCTGCTGAAACCGGGCGACGTGGTGGCGGTCGACGCCCTGACCTACCCGGGCTTCAAGGCGCTCGCCGAGGCGCATCGCCTGGAACTGGCACCTGTTCCCGCGTCGGGGCAGGGGCCCGACCTCGACGCGCTGGAGCGCCTGTGCGCGAAGCGCCGCGTCAAGGCCGTCTACACCATGCCGACCCTGCACAACCCGCTGGGCTGGGTGATGAGCGAGAGCCGCCGTCGCCGGCTCGTGGCCATCGCGCGGCGGCACGGGTTGCTGGTCATCGAAGACGCGGCCTATGCCTTCCTGGCCGACGATCCGAAGAAGATGCCGCCCGTGCCGCTGGCCACGCTGGCACCGGAGACCACGGTGTATGTCTCGGGCCTGTCGAAGAGCGTGGCGACCGGCCTGCGCGTGGGGTTCGTGGTGGTGCCCGAGGCGTGGGTGTCGAAGCTCGAACGCGCGATCCGGGCCACGACCTGGTGCACCCCGGGCGTGACGACCGCCATTGCCTGCGCGTGGCTGGACGACGGCACGGTCGGACGGCTCGAATCGCAGAAGCGGCAAGACGCCGCCCTGCGGCAGGCGATTGCCACCGAGGCGCTGGCGGGCCTCAGGTGCGTGCGCCACCCGGCGTCGTACTTCGTGTGGCTGCCCTTGCCGGAAGACACGCGCGCCGACCGGGTCGCGGCGGCGCTGGTGCGCGAAGGAGTGTCGGTGTCGACGGCCGAGCCCTTCGCCACGTCGGCGCACGTGCCGCACGCGTTGCGCCTGGCGCTGGGCTCTGTGGGTCTTGAGGGCCTGCGCAGCGCGTTGCACACGGTGCGGCGGGTGGTGGACGAGCTGGCTTGCTGAGCGAGCGCCGGAATCACGTGCGCCGGGGCTGCGCCTTGAACCGCGCCTCGTCGAGCCAGCGAAACACGCCCGCCGACAGCAGCGTGATCACCCCGACGGCGATGAAGGTGTAGCGAAACGCCAGCGCGGTGGAGGCCAGTTCGCCCGACAGCAGCCCGACCAGGCCGCCGCCGATGGTGGCGCCCAGCGCAATCGCCAGCATCTGCACCATCGAGAACAGGCTGTTGCCGCTGCTGGCATCCGCCTTGCCGAGCCCCTTGAGCGTGACGCTGTTCATGGCGGCGAACTGCATGGAGTTCGCGCCGCCGAAGACAGCGAGCTGCACCACCTGTGCCCACAACGGCCATTCGGGCGAGATCAGGCAGAACGACACGATCGAGCCCCCCACGATCAGCGTGTTGCCGAGCAGGAAGCTGTCGTAGCCGAAGCGGTTGACCAGCCCGCTGATCCACGACTTCGTGACGATGCCGGCCAGCGCGGCGGGAATCATCATCAGGCCCGAATGCAAGGGGCTGTAGCCCAGCTGCAGTTGCAGGAACAGGGGCAGCAGGAAAGGCACCGCGCTGCTGCCGATGCGCGCCACCAGGTTGCCCAGCAGGCCGACGCCGAAGTTGGGCTCGCGAAAAAGGCCCAGCCGGAACAAGGGCGCCCTGCGCCTGCGCGCGTGCGGCAGGTAGGCCAGCGCCGAGACGGCGCTGAGCGCGAACAGCCCGGCCGACCAGGCGCCGCGGTGCGTGGTGGTGGGCACATCGATGGCCAGCGAGAACGCCACCATGCACAGCGACAGCAGGCCGAAGCCGACAAAGTCGAAGCGCGGCGCGTCTTCCAGCCGGCCCACGGGCACGAAGCGCCGCACCGCCCAGAGCCCCACCAGCCCGATCGGCACGTTGATCAAGAAAATCCAGTGCCAGCTGGCGGACTGCACCAGCCAGCCGCCCAGCGTGGGCCCGAGCAGCGGGCCGAGCTGCCCCGCCACGCTGACGGTGGCGAGCGCCGCGATGTAGCCCTCGGCCGACACGCTGCGGAGAATGGCCAGCCGTCCGATGGGCAGCAGCATCGCGCCGCCCAGCCCCTGCAGCACGCGCGCGGCGCCAAGCTGCGTCAGGGACTGCGCGCCAGCGCACCACACCGATCCCAGCACGAACAGCAGGATCGACACGAGGTAGGTGGCGCGCATGCCGAAGCGGTCGGCGAGCCAGCCCGAGGCCGGCGTCAGCATGGCCATGGTCAGCGTGTAGGCCACCACGACCGGCTGCATCGCCAGCGGGCTTTCATGCAGGCTGCTGGCCATCGACGGCAATGCGGTGTTGACGACCGTGGTGTCGAGCGACTGCATGAAGAAGCCCCCCGCGACGATCCACAACAAGGCCTTGCGGGCGGCTTTCTCTTCCAACGGTCTGGCTTGCTGCAACTCGATTCCACAGAACGCGGCGCGGGCGCCGCAGGGTGAGGAGTATCCCGAGTTCGGGGTACCCGACGCTGCCGGTGGGGCGCAGGCGAGCGCAAACCTGCGCAGGCTGCCGGCGACAACGTTCAAAGCACAGGCATTCCGTTCAAGATTTACCGCGCCCGTTCGACCAGAGTACCGGTGTCGGCGAGGCAATCCTGCATTCGCCGCCGAGCAACGCGACCCATGGAAAGAAGCATGTCCCACATCCACACGAAAACATCGACAGGTGCCTCGCGGCGGAGCATTCTGGCGAGTGCGGCAGGCATCGTGACGGTTTCCGCCCTTGGCACCTCGACCCTGGCTGCCGCGCAGAAGCCTTCAGCGCCAGCCGCAACCCATCCCGACCACACCAAAGGATCCACCATGAGCTTTGTTACCACCAAGGACGGCACGAACATCTTCTACAAGGACTGGGGCCCGCGCACCGCGCAGCCCATCGTCTTTCACCACGGCTGGCCGCTGAGCGGCGACGACTGGGACACCCAGATGCTGTACTTCCTGGGCAAGGGCTTCCGCGTGATCGCGCACGACCGGCGCGGCCACGGCCGTTCCTCGCAGACGTCGGGCGGCCACGAGATGGACACCTACGCCGCCGACGTCGCCGCGTTGACCGACGCGCTGGACCTGAAGGGCGCCGTGCACATCGGCCATTCGACCGGCGGCGGCGAGGTGGCGCGCTACGTGGCGCGCGCCAAGCCGGGCCGCGTGGCCAAGGCGGTGCTGGTGAGCGCCGTGCCGCCCATCATGGTGAAGACGCCGGCCAACCCCGGCGGCCTGCCCATGGAGGTGTTCGACGGCATCAGGTCCGCGCTCGCGGCCAACCGCGCGCAGTTCTACATCGACCTGCCGACCGGCCCGTTCTACGGCTTCAACCGCCCGGGCGCGAAGATCTCGCAGGGCCTGATCGACCGCTGGTGGCTGCAGGGGATGATGGGCGCGGCCAATGCGCACTACGAGTGCATCAAGGCGTTCTCCGAAACCGACTTCACCGAAGACCTGAAGAAGATCGACGTGCCGGTGCTCGTGATGCACGGCACCGACGACCAGGTCGTGCCCTACGCGGACTCGGGCCCGTTGTCGGCCAAGCTGCTCAAGCACGGCACGCTCAAGAGCTACGACGGATTTCCCCACGGCATGCTGTCGACGCAGGCAGACGTGATCAACCCGGACCTGCTGGCGTTCGTGAAGGGCTGAGGCCGAGTTCCTGGATCCGGTCATCGACGATGCCGGATCCTCCCGCGCTTCAGCGCCTCAGCGCGTACGCTGCTTCGCCACGAACTCCGGCGTCACCGTGCCCTGCTTGTTGCCGAACTGCGCGATGACGTAGTTGGCGAGCGCCGCCACTTCGGTGTCGGTGTAGGCCTTGCCGAATGCGGGCATGTACACCTCGTTGTCGTGCACGCGCATGTTCACGCCCTGCAGGATCATCTGCGTCACGTTGGCGCCGCCCGGGTCGTTCACGCCGCGCGTGCCCAGCAGCGACGCGAAATTGGTCTGCTGGCCTTGCCCGTTCCACTGGTGGCAGCTGGCGCATGCCGCCGCAAACAGCCGCAACCCCTGCTCGTGCCCTTCGGCCGTGTTGGCCGCAGGCGCCGCCGCGCTGGCCGCCACGGCCCAGGGCGCCTTGGCGTCGATCTCGATCGGGTCCTTGCCCGGCTTGGCCGGCACCGTGCGCAGGTAGCTCACGAGCGCCGCGGTGTCCTGCGGCTTCAGGTGCTGCAGGCTGTGCTCCACCGCCTCGCCCATCGGGCCCGAGGCCGAGCCGCGGCCGTCCGCATGCCCGGTCGTGAGGTAGCTGGCGATGTCGGCGTCGCTCCAGGCGCCGATGCCGTTCTTCGCGTCCGACGTGATGTTGTAGGCGCGCCAGCCCTGGATCGATTCGCCCGCGAGGTTGTTGCTCGTCTCCAGCGCGAAGGCCAGGTTGCGCGGCGTGTGGCACTCCGCGCAATGGCCAAGCGCCGTGGCCAGGTACTTGCCCTGGTTCCACGCGAGCGGCTTGGCCGGGTCGGGCTCGAAACGGCTGCTCTTGAAGAAGGCCGCGTTCCAGAAACCCATGGCCCAGCGCTGGTTGAACGGAAAGCCCAAGTCGGCCTCCTTGTTCGGCTGGTTCACCTGCGGCAGGCTGAAGAGGTAGGCCTTGATGGCGAGCACGTCGTTGCGGCTGAGCGCCGTGTACGAGGTGTACGGGAACGCCGGGTACAGGCGCTTGCCGTCCGCGCGCACGCCGTCGTGCACCGCGCGCACGAACTGCTCGTCGCTCCAGCCGCCGATGCCCGTGGCCGGGTCGGCGGTGATGTTCGACGAATAGATCGTGCCGAAAGGCAGCACGAAGGGCACGCCGCCCGCAAAGGGCTGCCCCTTGCCGGCCACCGTGTGGCACGCGATGCAGTCGGCGGCCTTGGTGAGGTACTCGCCGCGCACCAGCAGCGCCGCATCGCTCGGCGCGCCGGCCAGCACCGGCGCCTCGCCCTCGGACTTGTCGGTGCGGTTCAGAAAGAAATACAGCCCCGCGGCCACGACGACCAGCACCACCAGCACCTTGAAGAACCGCTTCATGCCGCGCTCCTTTCGCCCTGCGCTTCATGGGCTGAAGGCCCGCCATCGGCGACCTTCTTCTTCAGCGCCTCCTTGTCCTGCGCCAGCAGCGCGCGGTTCACGGGCAATGCGCGCAAGCGCACGCCGGTGGCCGCGAAGATCGCGTTGGCCAGCGCCGGTGCGGCGATGGCGGTGCCGACCTCGCCCAGCCCGCCGGGGGCTTCGCCGCTCTTGACGGTGTGCACCTCGACCGGCGGCGATTCGTTGATGCGCAGCATCCGGTAGTCGTGGAAGTTGCTCTGCTCGATGGCGCCGCCCTGCAGCGTGATCTCGCTGAACAGCGCCGCGCTCAGCCCGAACAGCAGGCCGCCCTGGATCTGCGCCTCGATGGAGCTGGCGTTCACGGCAATGCCGCAGTCCAGCGCGACCACTGCGCGCCGCAGGCGCACTTCGCCCTGCGGCGAAACTTCCACTTCGATCATTGCGCACACGCGGCTGCCGAACGGGTCGCCCACGGCCACGCCGCGCCCGACGCGGCCTTCGTTTCCTTCGCGGCCCGTGCGCGCAGGCAGCGCGCCCTTGCCCCAGCCGATCTTTTCCGCGGCCAGGTCGAGCACCGCGAGCGTGCGCGGGTTCTTCTTCAGCAGGGCGCGCCGGTAGGCCACCGGGTCCTTCTTGGCGCGCTGCGCCAGTTCGTCGATGAAGCTCTCCATCACGAAAAGGTTGTGCGTGGGCCCCACGCCCCGCCACCAGCCGACGTTCAGGCCCGCCGGCATGTCGTGCCGCACCCATTCGACCTTGAGGTTGGGCAGGTCGTAGCAGGGCTCGGCCACGCATTCGATCAGGTCGCCGTCCATGCCGTCCTTGCCCATGAAGGCAGGCGCCCAGCGGCCCAGCACCGTGCCGCCCGCGATGCGGTCGCCGAACCACAGGATGTCGCCGTCGCCGTCGACCACCGCCGAGATGTCGTCGTGGTACATCGGGCGCACGATGTCGTGGCGAATGTCTTCCTCGCGCGTCCACACCACCTTGAGCGGGTAGGGCACCTGCCTGGCGAAGGCCACGGCCTGCTCGACCGAATCGGTTTCCAGCCGCCGCCCGAAACCGCCGCCCAGGTACTGGTTGTGCACCACCACCTTGTCTTCGGCCAGCCCGGTGATCTTGGCCGCCACGCTCACGCAGCGCGCCGGCACCTGCGTGCCCACCCAGATCTCGCACGCGTCGGGCCGCACATGCACCGTGGTGTTGAGCGGCTCCATGGTCGCGTGGGCCAGCATCGGCAGGTCGTAGGTCGCCTGCACCAGCGTGCCCTCGGGCCGCTTGCCGGTTTCCTTGCCGACGATGGCCTTGCCCTTGGCCAGTGCGTCGGTCAGCGCCGAGCGCAACTGCTGCGTGGTGAGCGCGGCGTTCTGCCCCGGCGTCCACGTGAGCTTCAACGCGTCGAGGCCGCGCTTGGCGGCCCAGAAATGCTCGCCCACCACCGCGACCGCGTCCTTGATGCGAATGACGGCTACCACGCCCGGAATCGCGCGCGCCGCCTTGTCGTCCACCGAGGCCAGCACGCCGCCCAGCGTGGGGCAGGCCTTGACCGTGGCCACCTTCATGCCCGGCACGCGCACGTCGAGGCCGAACTGCGTCTTGCCGTTGACCTTGTCGGCGGAGTCGACACGGCGCAGCGGCTGGCCGATGAGCTTGAAGTCCTTCGGCTCCTTCAGCGCGACCTTGCCCGGCATCGGCAGCTTGGCGGCGGCACCGGCGAGCGCGCCGAAGCCGAGCTGCCGGTTCGAGTCCGCATGGCTTACCACGCCGCGCGCCACGGTGCAGCTCGCCGGGTCGACCTTCCATTGCGCGGCGGCGGCGGCCACCAGCAGCGTGCGCGCCACGGCGCCTGCCTCGCGCAGCACGGCGTAGGTGCCGCGCGTGCTGGTCGAGCCGCCGGTGATCTGGCCGCCCAGCAGCGGCATGCCGTAGAGCGCCTCGTTCGGCGGCGAATGCTCCACGCGTACCTGGTCGAGCTCCACGCCGAGCTCCTCGGCCAGCAGCATCGCCGAGCCGGTGTAGATGGCCTGGCCCATCTCGACCATCGGCATCACGAGCCGCACGCCGCCGTCGGCGTCGATGCGGATGAAGGCGTTCGGTGCGAAGGCCGGGTTGCCGTCCGCCAGCGCGGCGGCCGCGTCGGCGGGTTGCTGCCGGGCGCTGATGGCCGCGAAGGCCTTGCTGCCCCCGACCCAGGTGAAGGCGAGCGCCAGGCCGCCGGCCTGCAGCGCGGCGCGCCGGCTGATGCCTGCGGCGCTCACGATGTGCTCCTGGCGGGCATGGCCACGACCGACTGCAGCACCTCGGGCTTGCCGGTGGCGGCCTGCTTGATGGCCGCCCGGATGCGCGAGTAGGTGCAGCATCGACAGACGTTGCCCGACATGGCCATGTCGATGTCGGCGTCGCTCGGGTTGGGCGTGCGCTGGATCAGCGCGGCGGCGGACATGATCTGGCCCGACTGGCAGTAACCGCACTGCACCACGTCGACCTCGAGCCAGGCTTTCTGGATGCTCTGGCCGGCCGGCGTCTGGGCGATGGCCTCGATGGTGGTGATGGCCTTCTTGCCGATGCTGCCGACCGGCAGCACGCACGAGCGCACGGGCTGGCCGTCGAGGTGCACGGTGCAGGCGCCGCACTGGGCGATGCCGCAGCCGAACTTGGTGCCGGTCAGGCCGACGATGTCGCGCAATGCCCAGAGCAAGGGCATGTCGTCGGGGGCGTTGACGGCAACGGACTGGCCGTTGATGTTGAGATCGATCATGGGCCCTGCCTTCTTTTTGAAATTCGCCGTGGGGAGCGGCACCGAACCATAGCGCGACTTCGGGATTTTTGCTTGGGCCCAAGGCCGGCTGCGAATGGCTGCCGGACTTGGCGCAAGTGCTGCGCGAGAAGGGGGGTCGACGAGGCGGGCACCGGGCTTGGGTGCTTACCCTTGTCCGGACATCGGCGCCCTCAACTTGCGCGCCCGGTTGCCGATATACGGACAGTCATGCCCGATTCGAGTTCCCCCCGCCCTTCCCCGCTCCTGGCCATCCTGCCGAGGCAGAACATCCTCCAGGACGATGGTCTGCACGTGCTCGTGTCGACCAAGGAGGTAGAAGGCGCGCGCAGCGACGGCATGCTGCTGCGGCGATGTGCCTTCTCCCTTTCGGCGCCATTCGGATACGTGTGCCTCGGCCATTTCAGGAAGCTCTCTGACAATTGCTGGCAGGCCTCGCTCGGGACAGGGGTCCTGCTCGACGAAGGAGCTGTCCGGCCCGACCGGCTCCATGCCACGGAGCTCGACGCCCTGGTCAACCTTTGGACGAGCCGGCGACAGCTGACCCTCGCAGGTGCCCTTTGAGAAGGCTGCCTGGCGACAACCTCAGCTTCCCTCGGAAACCTCGATCGGCTGCCCGATCAACGCTTCGAACTCCGCGTCGCTGCAGCGGCTGAGTTCCGCCGCGTTCGCGCTCACGTAATAAGAAAGAACGCCCTTCGGCCCGCGATCGGCGGTGAAGCCGATCTGGGCGATCGGGCCGCACGACGCGCCGTGTTGCGAGCTCGTGTGCAGCGCGCCCGCGAAGGCGCGAACAATGTCCGGCAGGCCGCCCGACCGGGTCAGGCCGGCGTCGAGCGCGTCTTCCGCGCCCGCCAGCTGATCGCTGTCTGCAAGCGCCAGCGGCCAATTGACCAGGATCGGCGACTCGATCTTCTGCGGCGCGTCGCCGGCTCGCTCGGTGAGCGAGAACGCCCACGGCAGCGGCACGGCCGGCGCCTGCGCGAAGCGCGCGCACATCAGGATGGTGTCCAGAAGGCTGGCGTCCGGAGCGCTCGCGGCGCGGGCGTCCTTGAGAAGCTCGTCGGTCCGGCCAAGAACGAGCGCGCGCGCGGCGGGGCCGTCCTGCGCCGCGGCGGCGCTCAGCGCGTTCAGGGCCGCCCGCACGGCCAGCACGCCGCCCGTGCCCGTGGCCCAGCTGCGCCCGATCATCTGGAGCTTGCGGCGATGGAAGGGCAGCGTGGTCCGGTGGCCCGTGCCGGCGATGTCGATGGACAGGTCGTCGGGGCCGTCGTGGTGCTGCACCCCGGGCGTGTTCCCCTCGAAGGTGAATCTCGTGTCGGCGACGGCCAGGCTCAAGCCCGGCAATGCAAGGACAGCGCAAAAAGTCATCGGTGCTCCGCAGGTGGGTGGGGCGGCGAGGATAGCGCGACCCCGCACGCTTGCGCTGCCTGTCCCATGCTCGAATGACTGTGACCCTCTGAACGAGGCTCGCCCCCTGATGGGCGACTACGGCTGCTGCAGCTTCGTCGTGATGCCGTACAGCACCAGCATGCCCAGCACGTGCCCGATGGCGACGCCCGGTTCCCCGGACTCGATCCGCGCGATGGTCTGCACGTGCACGCCCAGGCGGGCGGCCGCCGCGGCCTGCCCCTCGCCCGCGCCGATTCGGCCCGCCTTGGCGGCGGCGCCCATGTCCTTGATCGCCCGAAGGGCGTCCTCGCTGATGTCTGCGGAAACTCGCTTGCCCTGTGCCATGGACTGCGCAGGCTCAGGCGATCATCGATTCGAGATCGAAAGCCAGCTCGCGCGGTGCCGGCATCTCCTGGACGACCGCTTCCGACAGGCCGATGGCGTCGGCCGAGAGGGCCGGCCACACGTGCCGCGCATCGCCGATCACGAGCCCTTCGCGCTCCAGCGCAACGCGCCACACCGCCAGATGCAGCACATTGGCGAGCGGGTCTTGCTGTTCGCACGCCATCGGGTCGGCAAAGCCGGCCAGGGCGCTGGTGAAGTCGGAGGCAAATTCCCAGCGTGCGGCCAGCCGGGCGCTGACGTCGCCGTAGTGGTAGCCCCACTGCTGCTTTTCCACTTCGAGGCGGCCCATGGCGTCGAAGGGGTGGGCTGCATTGAGCACGGCCATCTGCTCCTTCATGGCGCCGGCCATGATCAGGTGGCCGATGGCGTGCATGCTGCCGACGGTGAATGCGAGGCTCTGGTCGACGCGCCGGGTCTTGCCGGCGAGGTAGCGCGCCACCGACGCCACGCGCAGGCTGTGCGACCAGAACGCCGGCAGGTTCACGCCGTCGACCTTGCGGAAGGTGCCCGTGAGGCCCGAACTCACCACCAGGGAGCGGATCGAGGAGAAACCCAGCATCTGGATGGCGTCCTGGATGGACGAGATCTTCCGCCGAAGCCCGAAATAGGGGGAGTTGACCTGGCGCAGGACCCTGGCGGTCAGCACCTGGTCGAGCTCGAGCCTGCGAGCCACCGCGCTGACCGCGGCGTCCTCGTCGCGCAGGATCTCGATGAGATCGAACACCACCTTCGGTACCGTGGGCAGCAGATGGCTATCGGCAAACAGGTCGTCCAGCGTCATTGCGATCTTGGAATGAGTTTTCTCGAAGCCCGGGATTTTGCTGCAATCGAAAGATTTCAGGTGCATGAAAGCCGCCTTTTTTTTAGGCACCGTGGCGCAGCGGTTGAATTGGACGCCGCCCGCACAGCCCCTTCGTTCAGCGCTTCTGCCCCGACGCGGACAGGCCCTTCGGCGTCACACGCATCACGGTGGCCTGACCTGCATACACGTGGTGCCCGCGCCGGTACAGCACCGGCGGCAGGTCGGCCTCGATGAGCCCCGCGCTGCGCAGCACTTCGCACATCTGGATTTCCTCCTGGTCGTCGATCAGCAGCGGTAATTGCGCGCAGCACAGGCGGCTGAGCATTCGCATGGGCATTCGGCCTCCTGCGTCCCCGCAAGGGTTTTCCTCCAAAGCAGAGGTGACTTGTTCCCACGCTAGCGCCAAATCGTTGCCGGCACCGTTCGCCAGCGCACCGACGCCCCCCTAAAACAAAATGGCAGTACTTTGTGCGCTAACGTACAGACGCGAGTGGATGCGCCGCAGAATCATGTGAACTTTGGAAGCCGCTCCCTGCCATGGCACTGCCTTCGTCTTCGTCTTCGTTGCCTGCGGCTGCCGCGCGCAACAGCCTGCTGGATGTCATCCCCGCCGAGGTGATGGCCCGGATGAAACCGCTGCTCGAACTGGTGCCGCTGCGTCTGGGAGAAGTGCTTTACGAGTCCGGCGTGGTGCAGCAGTACGTGTTTTTTCCGACCGACGCCATCGTTTCGCTGCTGTATGTGCTGGAAAACGGGCAATCGGCTGAAATTGCCGTGGTGGGCTTCGAGGGCATGGTGGGGGTTTCGCTCCTGATGGGCGGGGGCAGCACGCCCAACCGGGCGGTGGTGCAAAGCGCGGGCAATGCCTACCGGGTGAGCGCGACCCATATCAAGGAACTGACCGAAAAAGGCGGGCCTTTGCTTCACCTGCTGCTGCGCTACACCCAGTCGCTCATCACGCAGATGTCGCAGACGGCGGTGTGCAACCGGCACCATTCGCTGGAGCAGCAGCTGTGCCGATGGCTGCTGTTGAGCCTGGACCGCCTGCCCGGCAACGAACTGGTGATGACGCAGGAGCTCATCGCCAACATGCTCGGCGTGCGGCGCGAAGGCGTGACCGAAGCGGCGGGCAAGCTGCAGCGCCTGAACCTGATCAAGTACGCGCGCGGCCACATCACCGTGCTCGACCGGCCGGGGCTTGAACGCCAGGTGTGCGAGTGCTACGAAGTCGTCAAGCGCGAAACGGACCGTCTGCTGCCGGACCGGCTCGCCAGCTGAGCCTGCGCGCCCGGGTTCCCCGCATTCCACTCGGTACGCAGGCGCACAGATGACGACACTCCGGCGGGCAACAATGCGGATGCCGACGTGTTCATGCGACGGCGCTTGCGCTCTTTCCTCTTTTCAACAGGCGGTTCCGTGACTCCAGACCCCGCCGCCCCGGTGCTCAACCGGCTGCTCGAAGCGCTGCCGCCCGCAGACCGGGATCGCCTGCTCGCCCGGTGCGACAACGTGCAGCTGGGGGCGGCGCAGGTTCTGTACGAACCGGGCGACCCGATCCTGCACATTCACTTTCCCACCAGCGCCTTTGTCTCGCTCGTGTCGGTGGCCGACGGCCACGACGGCCTGCAGACCGGCATGGTCGGCAACGACGGTGCCCTGGGCTACGAGCTGTCGCTGGACGCCCAGCGCGCGCCGCTGCGCACGCTGGTGCAGGGCGCGGGCCTGGCATGGCGGCTGACGGCGCAATCGTTCGAGGAGGAACTGCTGGAGAGCGCCACCTTGAAACGCGTGCTCAATCGCTATGTGTGCGTGCTGCTGGCCGAGTTCGGCCGCCTGGGCCTGTGCCACCAGTTCCACCAGATCGAGGAGCGCCTCGCGCGCTGGCTGCTCACCACGCAGGACTGTGCGCATTCGGCGCGCCTGACGCTCACGCACGAGGTGCTTGGGCGCATGCTGGGCGTGCGGCGGGTGGGCATCACCAACGCGGCCACGGCGCTGCACACGCGCAGCCTGATCGACTACCGCCGCGGCGTCATCACCATCACCGACCGCCAGGGGCTGGAGAGCGCGGCCTGCGATTGCTACCGGGCGAACCGGCGCAGCTACACGGACCTGCTCTCCCGAGGCTAGGGCGCATGCCGGGGGCTCGTCGCTCGCCGGCTGCTCATGCCGGGCTGCGCATGTCGTGCTCGCGCAGCATCACGGGCTCCATCGCGCCCTGCGCCAGCCGGCGCCGCACGGCCGACTCGATCTCATCGACGTGCTGCCCGAAGGTTGCCAGCGAATCGGCGCTCTCGGCGGTGCGAAAGTGGTAGCGCAGCACCTCCCTGCCGATGCTGGCGCTCACGGCCTGGCCGCCTTCCACGGTCACCGAGAAACGGACCGTGCCGGAGGCGTCATGAAAGTAGGGGGCGTCGGACATCTTGGAGATCTTTCTGGAGGCAGGGTGGCGCGCAGACATCGGCGCAGGCCGCTGCCTCGTGCACTGTCGCATGCATGAGGCCCGGCGTCTGTGCGGTACCGTTCCGAGCTTCACCTGGCGCGGCCGCGAGCGATTCGCCCGACCCTGCGGCCGTCCTGGTCACGCCCGTCTCCAGCCGGTGCTGTCGTGCGCGCTCGGCGCACAGTGCCTGGTGCAGCAGGTCGAGGTCCGAGGCGCAATCCGTCACCAGTTGCTGCAGTCGCTGCGCGCCTCGGGCCGATGCGTCCGCCGCCCCGGCCCGCGCGCCCGAACGCAGCCGGGCGGTCAATGCTTGCAGCAGGTCGGTCCAGTTCTCGAGGTCGTCGTGCGCTGCGGGGACGGGTTGCGCCTCGCCGGGCGGGGACGCGACCGTGAGCGGTTGGGGAAGGCCGGGACGGACGAGGTAGATCATGGGGAGTACAGCGGTGGGTGCACTGCGAAAGATGACTCCAGCTTGTAGGCGCGCGCGCGCCCGGCGTCTGTGCGCTGCCTCACAGACGCCCTGAATGCATGCGGCTGGACGATACTTTCGCGGCGCATGCGCATGGCGATGCGGCCCTGAGGTTCCGGCGCCGAAAGCCGTCGGGTGTCGCGCCCGGGACGCCCCATGGCGACCGACCCGCTAACCTTTGAACAGATCCACCACAGATGAATGTCCCGATGAACCAAGGCATGAAGACGCCTGCTGCGCCCGGCGTGCGGCCCATTCGCACGGCCGCCTCGCTCATCGTGCTGCGCGACGGCGCGGCCGGGCTCGAGGTGCTGATGCTGCGCCGGGCCGAGAAGGAGGCCGACCAGAACAGCGGCGCCAGCGTGTTCCCCGGCGGCACGGTCGACACGCATGACCCCGCCATGCACGCGGCCTGCTGCGGCCTGGACGACGCCGCCGCGAGCCTGCGCCTGGCGGTGCCCGCGAACGGGCTCGACTACTACGTGGCCGCCGTGCGCGAGTGCTTCGAGGAGGCCGGGCTGCTGTTCGCCTCCGAGGAGACGGGCGGGCTGGTGGCGCTCGACGCGCTGCCGCCGCACGAACGCGCCGCCATGCGCCACGCCGCCGAGCTGGGCTCCGACGCGCTGCTGCACATGTGCGGCGCGCGCGGCTGGCAACTCGCGGTCGACCGGCTGCGCTACTTCAGCCACTGGCTCACTCCGCCGGGCATGCCGCGCCGCTTCGACACCCGCTTCTTCGTCGCGCTGGCGCCGCCGGCGCAGACCCCGAGCGCCGACACGCGCGAGACGGTCGAGTGCCTGTGGCTCACGCCCGCCGAGGCATTGAACCCGCAGCGCGCGCTGAAGCTCATGAACGTGACGCGCCGCATCCTCGAACAGCTGCAGTCCTTCGCCAAGGCGCAGGACTGCATGGACCATGCGCAGGCGCTGCGCGAGGTGCCGATGATCATGCCGCGCGTGGCCACCGGCCCGGGCGGGCGCCATCCGGTGAACCCGTGGGAGCCGGCCTATGCCGAGCTGGGGCGCATCGACCCCGATGGCCACGGCCAGGGCCGCCACGCGCTGGAGGACGGGCTGGTGGTGCGCCTGTCGCCGCACGTGGTGCGCGTGACGACCGGCGCGCAGGCCGAGTGCAACAGCTACCTGGTGGGCGGCGGCGACCGCGGCGAATGGGCGCTGATCGATCCCCCTGGCGATGACATCGCGCGGGCCACCGTGCGCGCGGCGGCGCCGGGGGAGATCCGCTGGACGCTGTTCACCGGCGCCGGCGATCCGGCGCAGAGCGCGAGCGACCTGCTCGACCTCGGCGGCCTGACGCTGAAGACCGTGCAGGTCTCGGGCGAGCGCTGCTTCCTGCTCGTGCAGGAGAACACGCTCTTCAGCGGCCGTTGCACGCCCTGCGCGCTCTCTGGTGCGGCCGAACTGCCGCACGCCGTCGACTGGATCGCGCCCGCGCAAGGCTTCCTGCGCACGCGCGCCGAACCCATGCAACCCTTGCTGGACCCGACATGAATCCCACGTCTTCAGACGCCTTGCAGGCCGGCGCCTTCGACGCCGTGCTCGACGCGCGCTACAGCTGCCGCGGTTACCTCGCCGAGCCCGTGCCGCGCGAGCTGATCGACGCCATCCTGCGCGCCGCGCAGCGCACCGCCTCGTGGTGCAACTCGCAGCCCTGGCAGGTGGCGGTGACCAGCGCCGCGGCCACCGAGCGGCTGCGCCGCGCCATGGCCGAGCCCGAGGCCTCGGCCGACCCGTCGTTCGACATCGCACCGCCGGCCGAGTACCGCGGCGTGTACCGGGAGCGGCGGCGCGAGTGCGGCTTCCAGCTGTACGACAGCGTGGGCATTGCGCACGGCGACCGCGAAGCCTCGGCGCGGCAGGCACAGCTGAACTTCGAATTCTTCGGCGCGCCGCACATGGCGCTCGTCACCACCGAGGCCGTGCTCGGCACCTATGGCGTGCTCGACTGCGGCGCCTACGTGAGCAACTTCATGCTGGCCGCCCGGGCGCGCGGCGTGGCGAGCATCGCGCAGGCCGCCATCGCGTCGCGCGCGAAGTTCCTGCACCGGTGGTTCGACATCCCGCCGGACCGGCAGGTGGTGTGCGGCATTTCCTTCGGCTACGAAGACCCGGCGCATCCGGCCAACCGCTTCCGCACCACGCGCGCCACGCTCGACGAGGCGTGCCGCTGGGTGGACACCTGAAACTCGGCGTCAGGGGCTGCGCTCGGCCAGGTAGTGCCGCGTGACCACCGGCACCTCGGGCACCTGGAACACGCGCGCGCTGGCCTCCAGCTCGTTGCTTGCCACCGTGGCGCGCGAGCGCTGGCGAAGGTAGTCGGCCCACGAGGTGACGATGAAACGCTCCACGTAGCGGCTCGGGTCGCCCAGGTCGCGGTACACGCGCCAGAAGGTGGCGCCGTCGCGCCGGCGCGGTACGGCCAACTGCTGCACCGTGTCCAGAAACCGCCGCGCGTCGGCCTCGCGGATGCAATAGACCACTTCGACGGCCACGGGCCCGGCCTCGAACTCGGGCTCTTTCGGCAGCAGCAGCTCGTCGCTGTGCGCGGCCAGCGTCACCTCGTCGTCCGCGCCCATGCGCAGCGGGTACGGCCGCGCCAGGCCCACGCTCGCCACCATGAACGCAGCCGAGAGGCACAGCGCGGCCGGCAGCCCGAGCAGGCTGGACACCGCCCCCCACAGCGCCGAGCCGAGCGCGAAGGCCCCCAGCGAACACAGCGTGTGCAGCGACGCGGCGCGCGCCCGCACCCACGGCGGCGCGCTGGTCTGCGTGGCGGCGTTGAAGGTCGACATCATCGTCATCCAGGCCGCGCCGCCAAGCACGAAGCTCAGGTACACCAGCGGGCGCCAGGTCGACAGCGCGCCCACCAGCATGGCGCTCGCGAACACCAGGCAGCAGCAGGCCGCCAGCGTGTCGAGCCCGAAGCGCGAGCGGATGCGCCCGACGAAGAAGCCCGCCGACACCGCGCCCGTGCCCAGGCAGGCCATCAGCAACCCGTAGCCCGCCGCACCCAGGTCCAGCCGCTGCGACGCAATGACCGGCAGCAGCGCCCACAGCGCCGAGCCCAGCCCGCTGAAGCCCGCGGTGCGCACCAGCTGCGCGAAGATGGCCGGCGAATGCCGCGCATAGCGCAGCGCGCTCAGCATGCCGCCCCACAGCCGCTCGGCGGGCAGCTTGGCCGGCAAGGGCGGGCGCGGCGGCCAGCGGCCGGTGGCGTAGCTCATGCCCATGGCGGTGAGCACGGCCGCCGCGAACACCGCGCTGGCCCCGGTGAACGCGAACACCAGCCCCGCCAGCGCCGGCCCCACGGCGCGCGCACCGTTGAAGGCCATGGACACCAGCGTGATGGCTTGAGGCAGCTCCTTGCGCTCCACCGTGTCGCTGACGGCCGAGTTCCACGACGGCGATTGCAGCGCCGTGCACACGCCCAGCAGGAAGGTGAAGAACAGCAGCGTGCCCGGCCCCACCCAGCCGGCCAGCGCCAGCCCGGTGAGCACCAGCGCCGCAGCGGCGTACACGCCCTGGATGCGCAGCATCAGCTTGCGGCGGTCGGTGGTGTCGGCCAGCACGCCGGCGGGCAGCGACAGCAGGAACATCGGCAGGAACGAAGCGGTCTGCACCAGCGCCGCAAGGAACGACGAGGCCGTGAGCTCGATCATCAGCCACGACGCCGCCATGTTCTGCATGGCGTTGCCCACGAAGAACAGGCTGCCGGCCGTCCACAGGCCGCGAAACGGCCGGTGCGCGAGCGGAGCCCAGAGGGAAGGGGCGTGGGCTGTGGCTGCGGGGGTGTTGAAGTTCAAGCGCGGGGGGGCGGTCGTCGGGGCGACCAAATCATATCGGCGCAGCCCTTTTCGTGCTCGCGGGCAGGCGGCAGCGACGCCTGCCGACTGCGGTGCTTACTGCGAGCTCGGCGTCTGCGCCTGCCCGGTGCCCTGGGTGTTGTTGGTCATGCCCTTCTTCGAGCTGCCGTCCGACTTGCGGCCCGAACTCATTGCGCCGCCCGGCGCCTTGGTGCTGCCCGACAGGTTGCCGCCCGAGTTCGGCGTCCCCGGCGTGGCGGTGGGCGCGGTGGTCATGCCATTGGGGTTGGTAGGCCCGGTGCCGCCGGGCGAGGTGTTCTGCTGCATGGCGGGGCTGTCGGGGCTGTTCAGGCCGGGGCCGCCACCCCCGCCTGCTTGTGCCATGGCGGAAGCGGCGCCCAGGGCGATGCAGCTTGCAAGGAATGTGGTGGCGATGCGGTTCATGTAGGGAGCCTCTGTACGAAGTGGTTGAAGACTTCAATAGAGGCGCTGCGCCGCAGCAGCCGGGTGGGGCTGTGACGACGCTTGCTGTCAGCGAAGGCGCACCGTGCGTGACCGGTCGTGAAAACGCCGGGTTCGGGACTTGTGGTTCATCGTCGCCACCAGCTTGCGCCAACTGACGCTAGTCGCCACCCGAGCGCCACACCCTCGCCAGCGCAGCCATCTTCCCCCGCAACCCCAGCCTGTCGTTCGACAGCGCGTCGATGAAGTCCGACAGGCGCTGCGACTTCACCATGGTGTAGATCGTGAGCCAGGTGGTCGCTGCGAACACCACGCCGAACCAGACCGCCTTGCGCCACAGCGGCGCATCGGCCTCGGCCAGCAGGTTCATGCCCAGGAAGCCGGTGGTGATGGTCCCGATGAGCCCGAACAGCGTGACCACCGTGAGGCGCACCACGGTGCTGGCCTGGCGGCGCAGGCTGTCGGCGTCCAGGTAGGTGTTCATGTCGGCGATGCGCGACTTGACCTCGTCGTAGAGCGCGTCCAGGCCCAGGTGCGTGGCGCACATATGCGACAGCGCGCGCACCTGCGCCTGCTCCGAGATCTCGTGGAACCAGTAGCGGTGCGTGAAGCGCAGGAAGCGCTCGAAGCTCGCTCGGATGGCGCGCTTGAACTGCTTCACGCTCGGCGTGCTGCGGATGTCGAGCTTCCTCAGCGCCTCCACCAGCTGGTCGGAGAACATCAGCAGCGACGCCTTCTGGAAGTGCGCGATCAGGAACAGCAAAAAGTGCTGGTGGCGAAATTGCGCGAGCACGCCGCGGTCGCGGCAGCAGAAGAACTCCGAATGTGCATCGCCCACCACCACGAGCGCATGGCCGTTGCACAGGTAGCGCGTGCGCGGGGCCGCGCCGGCATCGACCCAGAAGCGGTCGTAGCAGTACTTGTGCTCGAAGTCCGCGAGGTGGTGCTCGGCATAGGGCAGGTGGGCATCGGCCGCGCCCGCGCCGGTGACCAGCGCCAGCCGCACGAAGTCGTCGCGCGTGAGGCGGCGCGGATCGTCCAGCGACAGGTAGGCCATGACCGGCATGCGGTAGTAGTCGATCTGCCGGTAGCGCAGCGCGCCGGGCTCCTCGGAGTAGTCGGTCACCAGCGGCTGCATCAGGAACGCCCAGTGCGACGAGATGCGCGGCGCGCGGTGCTGGGCCACATGCGACAGGAAGGCGTCGCGCTGCTGCGCGTCGGAGCGCGCGAGCACGCGGCCGTCGGCGCCCAGCCATTCGACGCTGGCCATGCAGTGCAGGGCGGTGCCGTCGGGCTCCCAGCCCGCGGGGTAGGCGCGCCCGAATCGGTAGAGGATTTCCTGCGCCTGGGCCAGGCTCAGGTGGTCCGCGCCGACCTCGAGGTTGAGCAGCACCACGTCGATGTCGAAGAAGAAATACAGGTCGCAATGAACCACCTGCAGCGTGACCGGCGCGTCGCCCGGCTGCGCCACCACGCGCACCGCCGCGATGTCGTGGCGGCGGAAGATGCGCATCGGCGAATCGCCGTCGCTGCCGCTGTCCCCGTGCGCGCGGCCCTCGCCGTACAGGAAGCGCTGCACGTACGGCAGAAAGCTCACGAACTCGTTGTAGTGCCGCTCGTGGAAGCGGCTGCTGTCGCCGGTGTATTCGTCCACCTCCTCGCGCCACGGCGAGGCGTCGCCCATCTCGCGCAGCACGTGCCAGGGCCCGTGGTGGACCGGCCTGGCGCCGGGCGCGGGCATCAGCCGCAGGGGCCACAGCAGCGCCTGCCTGAAATGCTGCACGACGGGCGCGCCCGCGGGAGGCGAGCCTGCCGGAACTGTATGTGAGGGCATGTTGTCCGCGGGTGGGTTCGGCATGGCGCAGTGTAGGCAGCAACCGGGCGTTTGGGCGACAGGCGTGTCGGCGCCTGCCAACGCCGCGACGCGCAAGACGCAAGACGCAAGACGCGCGCTAGAAGCCGGCCTCGCGCCAGCCCACCGAGGCGGCGTAGCGCAGGAAGCGCATCGCCGGTACTTCCCAACGCCCGGCGATGGCCACGCGCCCGCGCCACGACGGGTGTGTGGCGGGCAGCGCCTCGTCGGCGTCCAGCAGCACGCGGTAGACCGCGTGTTCCGGGTACAGCGTGCCGTTCTTCTCGCGCACCAGCACGTCGCCGCCGAACAGCGACGCCAGCTCGGGCTCGCCCAGCGTGCGGCTGGCGTCGCGGTCGATGCTGGCCACCGTCAGCCGCAGCGCCGGTCCGCCCAGGCCGTCGGAGATGAACAGCGCCCGGTCGCCGCGGGCGATGCGGCGCACGGCCTCCTCGCCCACATAGGTCACCACCTGCCACCGGCCGGGCGTCACCAGCGAGCCGAGGTATTCCTGGCCCTTGAGCCATTCGCCGGGACGCAGGTCGGGGTCGATGTCGACCATCACCCCGGCATGGGGGGCGACCGGACGATAGCGCTGCAGGTCGGTCCCCACGGCAGCCTGCTCGGCACTCGCAAAGGCCAGCTGGTCGTTGAGCACCTGCCAGTCCTTGCGGCTGGTCGCATCGAGTCCGGAGGCCGCCGATTGCCAGGCCAGCATGTCGTGGCGCGCGCCGGCCTCGCGGGCGCGCAGGTCCAGCTCCGCGGAGGACAGGCGCAGCAGCGCCTGGCCCGGCTGCACCGGCTGTCCGTTGCCGACCGGCAGCGCGTCCAGCTTGGCGTAGACCGGGGCATACAGCGCCAGGCGAGCCTGCGGTTGCAGCAGGCCCGAGGTGTGCACGCGGTCGGGCCACGGCAGGAAGAAGGCGAGCACCAGCAGCACCGCCAGCACGGCGCTGCGGCGGGCACGTCGGCTGCGGCGCAGGGCGGTGCGGCGCGCGCGCCATGCCTGCAGCTCGCGCCACACGGGCAACGCGACGAACCAGACCATCTCCACGGCGAACAGCACGATCCCGACCGCCTTGATGAAGAAGTGGTAGACCAGCGCCGCGATGCCCAGGAACAGCACGAGCCGGTAGATCCAGACCGCCCAGGCGAACAGGATCAGGCCGACATGGCGGCGGCGCGGAAACGCCTCCGGCGCCGGCTCGCCCAGCGCGAACAGGCGTTCGCGCAAGTCCCAGCGCGCCAGCGCGAAGGCACGGCCGTGCAGGTTGGGCAGGCCGAGAAAGTCCGACAGCATGTAGTAGCCGTCGAAGCGCATGAAGGGGCTGGCGTTGATGACCAGCGTGGTGATCCAGGTGGTGGTCGAGAGCAGGAACGCGACCTGCTTGGGGCCGCCCTCCGGCAGCCATGTCCAGGCCAGCGTCGCCCAGACGGCAATGCACAGTTCGGTGACGATGCCGGCGCTGGCGACCGCCAGCCGCTGTCCGCGGCGCGCCAGTTTCCACACCTCGTTGGTGTCGGTGTAGGCCACCGGCCACATCACCAAGAACGCCAGGCCCATGGTCGGCACCCGGCAGCCGTAGCGCTTGGCCGTGAGCGCATGGCCCATCTCGTGGCATGTCTTGGCAAACACGATGGCGCAGCCGTACAGCACCGCGCCGTTCCAGCTGAGTGTGTCCATCAGCGTGGCGGAGAAGCGGTCCCATTCGCGGTACACGCCGGCCAGCCCGAGCACGCCGGCGGCGATGGTCAGGCGGCGGAAAGTGGGGCCGAACAGAAACGCCAGCCGCGGCTGCAGCCAGCTCAGCCAGCGGTCCGGCCGCAGCAGCGGAATGCGAAAGAACAGGTAGTTGTGCAGCAGCCACTGGTGCCAGTTGCCGCGCTGCCTGTCGCGCATCGCGGCCATGGTGGCGGCCGACCCGTGGCCCGGCTGCAGCAATTGCTGCTCGCGCAGGAAGGTCACAAGGCGCTCGAGCGCGTCGGGGTCGAGCTGCAAGGCGGTGTCGCGGTTGATCTCGCCGAGCACCGCGTGAGGATCGCGCAGGTCCCAGCGGCTGAGCATTTCGAAGCTCGGCCAGTCGAGCTGGAAGAACAGGTTGCGCACCGGGTCGTGCAGCGTCCAGCTGGGCTGGCCGTCGGCCAGCCGCGGACCGGCACCGATGGCCAGCTCCTGGCGCAGGACGGGGAGGCTCGGCGGCATGCGGCCCTACACGGCAAGGAACTGGCGAATGCTGGCCAGCGGGCGCCGCAGCATCCAGTAGATCAGCGGGACCCGTTCACCGGCCAGCTTGGCCGTGCCCTTGAGGCCGATGCGCTGGTCGACGGGGGCGTCGAGCCTGGCGCGCACGCGGTAGGCGTAGCTGCCGTCGGGGCGGGCGGTGGCGCGGTGGCTCATGTAGCGCAGCGTGCCCGACACCGGCGACAGCGGCGACGCCGCCAGGTACAGGTGCAGCGGCGCGTTGTCGGCCAGCGGAATGGCGTCGCCCAGCGGGACCCAGGCCTCGATCTCGACATCGGTGGCCGAGGCCACCTGCATGATGCGTTCGCCGGTCTGCACCGGGCGGCCGATCCACTCCGACGGATCGTCGAACAACACGATGCCCGCCTGCGGCGCCAGCACGCGCGAGCGCTGGGCCTGGCCTTCGAGAAAGCCCGACTGGGCCTTCTTCTCGGCGATCTTGCCGAGCAGCGTCGCCAGCTGCGGCTTGGCGCGCGGGTCGTTGAGCACCATCTGCGCCGCCTGCCGGTATTCGGCCTCGGCGGTGCCCAGCGCTTCGCGCGCCACGCTCAGGCGGCTGTCGATCGGTGCCTGGTCGAAGGAGAACAGCGGCGCGCCGGCGGCCACCATCTGGTTCGGACGGACCGCGAAGTCCGCGATCACGCCGTCCAGCGGGGCGCGGATGGTGGCCGGGTTGGCCGGCACCAGTTCGCCGGGCGCCAGCACAGTGAGGCGAACCGGCAGGCACAGCACGGCCAGCAGCACCAACCCCACGGCGAGCCGCCGGCGCCACCGCTTGCCTTGGGCGCCGACGTTCCACCAGCCGCGCAGCCGTGCGGGCAGCGCGGCCACGGACCATGCGGAACGCCGATGCGTGGCGCGCCAGGCGTGCTGCCAGGTGTCCATCCATTCGTCGAGCACGGCCAACTGTTCGGGCGGCAAGGGTGCGTCGCCCGCCAGCAGCAGACCTGCGGGGTCCGCCACCGCGCCGGCTTGCGCGTCCTCGCGCCGGTGCAGGCCGCGCAGCGGCACCCACGTGGCGAAGGCGGGCAGCCATTCGTTCCAGGCGGCGCCGACGTCGCGCGGCAGCTGCGCGGGGTCGACCGCCAGCGCGCCGCCGGTGTCGTGCTGCGCGGCGAGCGTTCGGCACAGCCTGTCGATCCATTGCGCATAGGGGGCGTTGGCTTCGACCGCCACCACGCCGGACAGCGTGTGGACGCCGCCCGCGCCGAACCACAGCGCGGCCTGGCGGTACGGCGCCAGCACGCGGGTGTCGTTGACGGCCAGGAAGGCCAACTCGTTGGCGCTGGCCGCGGCGCGCGCGCGCCGGGCCAGCTCGAGCAGCGTGAGCAGCGGATTGGCGGGCGCGCCAGGGCTCATGTCCGCAGTCTCGCCGCTGCCGCGCTGTGCGACAGCGCCGCCAGGCGATCGGTGGCGCCGCCGCGCGCGGCGCGCAGCTGGTCGCTCAGGCTGGCGCGGCCGGCCGGTTCCGCAAGGTCGAGCTGCCAACCGGCGCTCGCACCCTTGACGCCCGCGTCCTTGGTCACGGTGATCTTGAAGACCTGCACCGCCTCGCGGCCGTGCGCGTCGCGCGCCACCACCTTGAAGGTCAGCGTTCCCTCGAAGGCAATGGGCGGCGTGCCTTCGAAGCGCGCGGTGCGGGCGTCGAACTTGAGCCAGCCCGGCAAGGCCTTGCCGTCCACCATGAGCGCACGCAGTTCGAGCCTGGTTTTTTCGTCGCCTTGGGCGAAGGTGTCGCTGGACAGTTGCAGCGAGATCGGCTCGCCGCCGCGCACGGCGAGGTCGTTGATCGGCACGCCGGCCAGCAGCACGCTGCCACGGCCGGCACGATCGCCCGCGCCCAGGGACTCGGCTGCGTCGCGTCCCGGCATGACGGCCAGCAACTCGGCGAGTCCGCCGCGCAGGACGGCATCGGGCTGCAGCGCGTCCAACTGCCATCCACCGGCCACGCTGGTGTCTTCCGCGAACACGGGCACGCGCATCGGGGGGATGTCCGCGGCGGGCGCCGGCAGCCAGGGTTGCGGCGTCGGCGTCGGTGGCGTCTGGAAGGCGGGCGTCACAACGACGGGCGTTGGAGTCGGTGTCGGTGTCGGTGTCGGTGTCGGTGTGGGGGTTGGCAACGTAGCCGCCGGCACCTCGCGCAGCGGCCCGGTGTTGCCCGCCAGGTCGGTAACCCTCAATTGCAGGGTGCCGTCGCCGGCCCCCGCGAGCGACCACGACGTGCGGTCGGCGGCCACCGCCACGGCGAACCAGTTCTGTCCGCCGTCGCGCGAGGCGAACAGGGTCTCGTCCACGCCGAGCGGCACCGACAGGCTGCCCTGCACGGCGCCGCCGCCGGTTCGCACGATGCCTTCGGCCGCGCTGGCGGGTGCCGTCGTGTCGAGCACATAGGCTTGCCGGTACGACGTGCCGCCGCCGAGCGCATTGGCCACGCGCACCGCCAGGGTGCCGCTGCCCGACAGCGTGGCAGCCATCGACCATTGCGTCGCGCCGACGCCGGCCACGGCCGTGCGCCAGGTGCTGCCGCCGTCGAGCGACACCTCGACCGACTCACCGGCCGCGAGCGCGGCGGAGAGGCTGCCGCTGACCGTCTGGCCGGCGGCGTTGGTCACGAAGTCGGAGCCGCTGGCGCCGTGGTCGGCGGAAAACGATGCGCCCGTGACCGTGGTGGCGGGCACCGTGCCCAGCACCAGCTCGCCGGCCGTCGTGTCGTTCGCGACGTTGCCCGCGAGATCGGTGACTGTCGCCACCACCTCGTAGCGCTGGTTCAACGCCAGGGTCAGCGTGCCGCTGACCGGCACGGCGGTGGCCAGGTCCAGGCTCCAGGCGCCGGCCACCGGCGTGACGTCGTAGGTGGCGCCGCCCACGGTGACAGTCAGGGTCTCGCCGGCCGCCAGCGTGACGCTGCCGGTGAGCACGGGCGAGGTGCTCATGGCCGTCAGCGGGGCTACGCTCGGCACCGTGGCCGCCGTGTCGTACACATAGGCCTGCGAGATCACGGTGCCATCGTTGCCGGCAACATCGACAACCTTGACCTGCAGGGTGTTGCTGGCGGTCAGCGTCTGGCCGGCCAGCGACCAGGCGTTGCTACCGACGGCGATGCTGGCCGCAGTCCAGGTGGCGCCGTTGTCGAGCGAGACCAGCACGGTTTCACCAGCCGCCAGGTTGGCTGAAAGGGTGCCGCTGACAGTCTGCGCCGCGGTCCTGGTGATGAAGTCGGTGAGGGAGGCGCCGGTGTCGTTGGAGAAGACGGCGCTGGCCACGCTGGTGGTGGGCGCGGTGGTGTCGAGCACATAGGCTTGGCTCGTGCTCGCGCCGTTGTTGCCGGCAGCATCCGTGACGCGCAGCCTCAGCGTGTCGCTGGCGGCCAGCGTGACGCCGTTCCAGGTCAGCGTGGTGCCGCTCACCTTGCTGGTGATGTCGGTCCAGGTGGCGCCGTTGTCCAGCGAGCCGTACACGACGTCGCCGGCCGCCGGTGCCGCGCTGAGCGTGGCGGTGATGGTCTGGGCCGCGGTGTTGGTGACGAAGTCGGTGCTGGAACTGCCGGTGTCGGCCGACAGCGCAACGCCGCTGAAGGAGGTGGTCGGCGCCGTGGTGTCGAGCACATAGGCCTGCGAATAGGCGGCGCCGTTGTTGCCCGCGCTGTCGCTGACGCGCACCTTGAGCGTGCCGCTGCCGGTCAGTGTCTGGCCGGCCAGCGACCAGGTGTTGGAGCCGGTCGTGGCGGCGGCCAGGGCCCAGGTGGCGCCGTTGTCGAGAGAGACGTAGACGTTCTCGCCGGCCGCCAGGTTGGAAACCAGCGTGCCGCTGATGGTTTGGGCCGCCGTCCTGGTGATGAAGTCGCTGCCGGAGCTGCCGGTGTCGGCCGAGAAGGCGGCGCCGGCCGCGGTGTTGGTCGGCGCGGCGGTGTCGATCACGATGTCCTTGTTGGCGCCCAGCGAGCCGGCCGTGCCCGGCGTGGCCAGCGTGACCGCGGCGGCCTGATGGGCGCCGCCGGCATCGATGATCGTGGCGCCGTTGAGCGACAGTGCGCTGGACGAGCTGTAGTCGAGGTCGGCGCTGTTCTGGCCGGCGCCCACGGTGTAGCTGAAGGTCAGCGTGCCGGTGCCCGAGCCGCCGGTGTAGGTGGCGCTGCCGCCGCCATCGAGTGCCAGTGTCGGCGTGCCGCCCGTGGTGTCGACGGTGACCGCGCTGGAGAAACCGACCGTGATGGTGATGGTCTGGCCGCTGCCGTAGGCGCCGTCGGCAGTGCTTGCGCTGACGCTGGTGATGCTGGGGTTCGTACCGTCGACGTTGACGCCGGCCGTGCTGCCGACGCTGTTGAGGGTGATCGTGGCGTTGTTGCCTGCGCGGTCCTGCAGACTGCCGCCGTTGGCCGACAGCGCGCCGATGGTGATGCCGTTGGCGTCCGCGTCACCGTTCGGCACTGTGTAGCGGAACACCAGCGCGCTGCTGCCCGAGCCGGACACATAGTCGGCGTAGCGCGTGGTGGCGCCGACCACGAGGGCAATGCGCGGCGTGCCGCCGGAGGTGTCGACGATGACGGCTTCGCTGAAGTTGACCGTGAAGTCCAGCATGCCACCGCTGTAGTAGGTGCCGTTGGCCGGCACCGCGACCGAACCGACGGTGGGCTTGGTGGTGTCGATGGTGATGGTCAGTCCGGCGGATGCAGCCGAGGCGTTCCCGGCGGCGTCGGTGGACACGGCCGTGAGGGTGTGGCTGCCGTCGCCAAGCGCGCCGGTGGTGTAGCTCCAGCCGCCGGCGCCGGCCACGACGGTGCCGAGCAGCGTGGCGCCGTCGAACAGCGTGACGGTGCTGCCGTTCTCGGCCGTGCCGCTCAGCGTCGGCGTGGAGTCGGTGGTGATGTTGTCGTTGTTGAGCGCGCCGGTGTCGCTGGCCGTGGCCAGATCCGGCGTGCCGGGCGTGGCCGGGGCGCTGGTGTCGAGCGCGTAGGCCTGGCTGCGCGCGGTGCCCTGGTTGCCGGCGGCATCCACCACCTTCAACTGCAGCGTGTTGCTGCCGGCCAGCGTGACGCCGTTCCACAACAGCGCGGTGCCGCTGACCTTGCTGGTGATGTCGGTCCAGGTGGCGCCGTTGTCGAGCGAGCCGTACAGGATGTCGCCGCCGGCCAGCGCGCCGCTCAGCGTCGCGCCGATGGTCTGGGCTGCGGTCCTGGTGATGAAGTCCGTGCCGCTGCTGCCGGTGTCGGCCGACAGTGCCAGGCCGGTGACGGTGATCGTCGGGGCGGCGGTGTCGTAGACGTAGGCCTGCGACAGCACGGCGCCGTCGTTGCCGGCGGTGTCGCTGACCTTGACCTTCAGCGTGCTGCTGGCGGTGAGGGTGCGCCCGGCCAGCGACCATGTGTTCTGGCCGACCGTGGCGGTGGCGGCGCTCCAGGTGCTGCCGTTGTCGAGCGACACGTAGACGCGCTCGCCGCTGGCCAGGTTGGCCGACAAGGTGCCGCTGATGGTTTGCGCCGCCACGTTGGTGTTGAAGTCGGTCGGGGAGGTGCCGCTGTCGCTGGAGAACGCGGCCGTGGCCACGCTCTTGGTGGGCGCGGTGGTGTCGAGCGTGTAGTTCTGGAAGCTCAGCGGGCTGTCGTTGCCGGCGGCATCGGTGACCTTGAACATGATGGCGTTGCTACCAGCCCCGAGCGTCGCGCCGTTCCAGCTCAGCGTGGTGCCGCTCACCTTGCTCGTGATGTTGGCCCAGGTGTTGCCACCGTCGAGCGAACCGTAGACGATGTCGGTGCCGGCCGGTGCGCCGCTGAGCGTGGCGGTGATGGTCTGGGGCGCGGTCTTGGTGATGAAGTCGGAGCTGCTGGAGCCGGTGTCGGCCGACAGCGCGATGCCGCTGAAGCTGGTGGTTGGCGCCGTGGTGTCCAGCGTGTAGGAGTGCAAGTAGGCTGTGCTGGCGGCAACACCGTTGGTGACGCGCGCGATGAAAATGCCGTTGCCGGCCAGCGTGGTGTTGGTGCTCCACGTGTTGGTTCCGACCAGGTAGCTGGTGGCGTCGCTCCATGTGCCGCCGTTGTCGTAGGACACCTGCACCTTTTCGCCGCTGCCGAGGTTGGCCGACAGCGTGCCGCTGATGGTCTGTGCCGCGGTGTTGGTGATGAAGTCGGTGCCGCTGGTGCCGGTGTCGGTCGACAGCGCGGCCGAGTTGACCGTGCTGGCCGGTCCCGGATTGACGGTGATGTCGAAATCCTGCAGGCCGACGTAGTCGTTGGAGGTTATGACGATCTTGGTCAGGTTGGCCATCGACTTGCCGAAGGCGTTGACCAGCTCCAAACCACCATTGGCGGGCAGGTCGAAGCTGGTGCTGGTGCCGTTGGCATAGGTCAGCGCAAAATGGACGGGAAGGTAGTTGTCCATCTTCATCGATGCCAGGCTGAAGGCGGCACCGCTGGCGACGGAGATGGTCAGGTCGCTGCCGATCAGGTCGGCGCCAGCGGGATTAAGCACATCGTCGCCGGTGTGCAGCAGGTTGGGACCGGTGAAGCTGACATCCTTTCCGTTGATGTTCCGGACCACCGTGGTGTTGTAGTAGTAATTGCCTGGCAGGTCGGCGTCGCTGATATGGACCACCGTCAGCACGCCGTCGTACTGTGCCAGCGCCAACTCGCGCGCGTCGATGGTGCCGTCGTGCGCCTCCAGCGTCCAGTTGCCACCCAGCCGGGCCGCACCGGTCAAGTCGGTCGAGGCCGCGACGTCGGCGCCGGTGGCCTTGGCGATGCCGTCCAGCAACTTCGCGCCGCCGCTGCCCGCGGCCACGTCGCAGCCGTACAGCAGCAGGTCGCCGTCGGCCGTGAGCGCGCGCCCGAGTTCGGCCAGTTCGCCCTGCGTGGCGGCCGATGACAGCGAGGACTCGGTCAGCTGCGTGGTGCCGAGATTGACCACGCCCTGCGAGCCGTGCGACAGGATGTGGATCGCGTCCAGCCCGTTCTGGTTGGCCGCCCATTGCGCGATCTGCGCCAGGCCGTCGCGGCTGCCGTCGAACTCGACGATGCCGACGCCGTCGCGCACGCCCGCTTCCAGGCTCTTGTAGTTCGCCAGCGAGGTGTCGACCAGCACCACCTCCTTCTTGCCCTGGTCCTTCGCCGGCTCGGCGGCGCGCACTTCCACGGCCGGCGGCACCGGCGGCGGCGCGCTGTCGTGGGCGGCTTGCGCGGCATGGGCGGCGTCGGCCACGGCGCCGTCGAACATGAAGCGCTGTTCCAGCGCGAGCAGCTGCGACGCCGCATACAGCGGGCGGCGGCTGCCGAGGGCGCCGGCGGGCAGGCGCAGGGGGGAGATTGTCGGGTTCATGGCAGGCTTCCCTGAAGAGGCGCGGCGGTTGCGCTGGACGGGTGGAAAAGAGGTCAGCGCGGCGTCGGCGGCGGCGCCATCAGGACCTTGCCGCTCATGCCGGCGGCCAGCTCGCTGAAGCGGCCATCGATGACCGCGCTCAGCTTGACCGACTGGCTCACCGGATCGACGCGGGCCGCGATGCGCTGCACCTTGGCCGGGTAGGTCCTGCCGGTTTCGTCGATGTTGACTTCGAACGCGGTGCCGGTACGCACCCATGCGAGCCAGCGGGACGGAACGATGAACTCCAGCTCCAGCTGGCTGTCGTCGATGATCTCCAGCAGGGGCTGGCCCGGCTGCACGTACTGTTGCTCGCGCGCCTTCTGCTCGGCGATGCGCCCGGAGAACGGGGCGACGATCTGGCACTTGCCGATCAGCGCGCGGTTGGCCGACACCTCGGCCTGCGCCTTGAGCGTTTCGGCCTTCGACACGTCGAGTTCGACCTTGCCCACCGAATTCAGGTCGGACAGCTTCTGGTTGCCGCGCCAGGCTGTGTTGGCCGCCATCAGCGCGGCCTCGGCCTTGGCGAGCTGGGCCTGCTGCAGCAGGCAGTCGAACTGCACCAGCATCTGCCCCTGCTTGAAGGCGGCGCCCTCGGGCAGCGGCAGGCGGTTGATCTTGGCGCCGATCTCGGCGGCCAGCGTCGTGTAGCGGCGCGGCGCCAGCTGGGCCCGCACCTCGCGTGTTTCCAGCGCCGAGCCGGGCGCCGGCAGCGGCGTTGCCGCCTGCACGCCCGTCGGCAGCGTCACCAGCGTCAACAGCGCACAGGCCAGCGCGCCGCACAGGCGCGCGTTGCGCACGGACGGCCTCACCGTGCTTCCTCGGCGGGCGGCAACTCGCCCTTGTTCCAGGTCTGCAGCGATTGGCCGACCGCGTCGGTCAGGGCGGCCAGCGGGATGGTGGAGGAGGCGTCGACCGACGGCTCCATGCCCAGCGTGGCCTGCAGCCGCGAGGCCGCCGCCTGGGCGTTCGACAGCGCCTGGTAGCGGCGCAGCTGCGACAGCACCGAGGTGCTCTGCTGCGAAATGCGGTCCAGCACCGACTGCTTCTGCGCATCGGCCTGGTTGGCCACATGCTGGGCGATGCGGCCGTCGACCTGCGCGATGGCGTCGGAGCGTTCGTACTGGCGGGCGGTGTTGGCGTACTGCAGGCGGGCGATGTGCAGCTGGGTGAGCACGGCCATCTGCATCGCCATGCGGCGCTGGTCGGCCAGCGCCACGCCGGTGTCTGCCAGGCGCATCTGCGCGGGCGCCGACAGCAGGCCCAGCAGGTTGAACGAGATCTGCGCGCCGACCTCGTTCCAGTTCTGGTGGATCAGGAAGTCGTCGTTGCTGTGCTTGAAGCCGTAGTTGAACGACAGGCCCGGAAACAGCTTGAGCAGCGCACGCCGCGTTTCCTGCTGGGCGATGCGGGCGTTGTACATGCCTTCGCGCAGGTCGGGGTTGCGCAGCAGCGCCACCGCTTCCAGCCGGTCCAGCGGTTGCTGCAGCCAGACGGTGTTCACTTCGCTGGCCGGCTCGACCACGGTGTAGGGCGTGGCGAGCGGCAGGGCGGTCAGGGTCGCCAGCTCGACGCGCGCCGTGGACAGTTCCTGCTCGATGGTCTCCAGCAGGCGCAGGTTCTCCAGCAGCTGGCGCTGGTAGCGCAGCGGCTCCAGCGGCGAGCGGATGCGGTCGTCCTCGGCCTTGCGCGCGTCCTTGAGCGCCTGTTCCGAATCGGCGATGGTCGTGCGCAGCAAGGGCATCAGCTTCTGCGCGGCGGCCACCCGCCAATAGGCGGTGCGCACGTCCAGGATCAGGTTGTGCAGCGCCTTGCGGCGGCGTTCGCCGGCGATCAGCACGCGGTCGGCGTTCTGGCGCGCGGCGTAGTAGCTCTGGCCGAAGTCGAGCAGGCTCCACGACAGGCCGATTTCAGCCGTGGCGGCCTCGCGGCTCGACGAAATATACGGATTGGCCAGCGACGGCAGGCCGGTGACGGAATCGACGCTGCGGGTGATCAGGTCGTTGTTGCGTTCGCGGTAGCCGGCCGAAGCGATCAGCTTGGGCAGCATGTCGAACTTGCCGACCTCGAAGGTGCCGATGGCAACGGCTTCTTCCATCGCACGGTAGCGGCGGTCGGCGTTGTACTTGATGGCGCGGGCGATGGCGCCGTCCAGTGTCAGCGGTCCGGCCAGCGGCTCGATGTCGCGCTGCAGCGCAACCTTGTCCTGCGCCAGGGTGGCACGGATTTCCGGCGTCGACAGCTGGGCGGTGTCCACGCTGAACGACGCGCAGCCGCTCAGGCCCAGCAGCGCGGCGGCGCCGAGCACGGCTGCTTTCGCGGCGGCGCGACGACGGGGAATGAATCGATGTTCTTGAGGGGTGTGCATTGACGGGCTTTCGGTTCTCTCTCTCGGACTCGCGCCTCGGTCGCGCTGTCGACGACAGGTCCGGGGTGCCTGGTCGGCGCGCTGGAGGCGCCCCTCTGCCGATGAATTCAGCCTCGCCATGCACAGACCGTTTCGAGCGAAGCCGTCCGAGACAGTGGAAGACGCTGTTCGGTGCGAAACGCGATCGAGCAACTGTTTGTTTCTGAGTGTAATTTTGTTAACCCTGATTACACAAGCAACGTTTTGTCGAATTCTCTGAACTCGAGATGGATTCGATTCGCAGGCCGGAGCAGTGCAAGCCCATGGCGTCGTTTTCCATTGGGACAAAACGACCACCTAGGGGAATCCCTAGGTCGGCCTGAAACCGGTTTCATATAAGCTGCAAGCATTGCTTTCGAGGCATGCACGCGCACACCCGGCGCCCCTGCGGCACTCGCCCACCATGAACTACCAGTTTCAATTCGACGCCGTCTTCGCCGCCTGGCCGCTGCTGCTGAAGGGCACGTGGATCACGGTCCAGCTGTCGCTCATCGCCACGGTGCTGGGCCTGCTGGTCGCCATCTTCTGCGCCTGGGGCAAGACCTCGGGGCCGGGCTGGCTGCGCTTCGTCATCAATGCCTACATCGAGGTGATCCGCAACACGCCGTTCCTCGTGCAGCTGTTCTTCTTCTTCTTCGCGCTGCCGGCCATCGGGCTGCGCTGGTCGCCGCAGACGGCCGCGCTGGTGGCCATGGTGGTGAACCTGGGCGCCTACGCCACGGAAATCATCCGTGCGGGCATCGAGTCGATTCCCAAGGGGCAGATCGAGGCGGGCCGCGCGCTCAACCTCAAGCCGTGGGAAATCTTTCGCTTCATCATCATCAAGCCCGCGCTGAAGGCCATCTACCCGGCGCTCACCAGCCAGTTCATCCTGCTGATGCTGAGCTCGGCCGTGGTGTCGGTCATCTCGGCCGACGACCTGACCTCGGTGGCCGCCAACCTGCAGTCGCAGACCTTCCGCAGCTTCGAGATCTACATCGTGGTCGCGGGCATCTACCTGGCGCTGGCGCTGGCCTTCTCGGGCATGTTCAAGCTGATCTACAAGCGCACGCTCAACTATCCGGACCGCCGGTAACAGACGACGGACGGAGACCACACCATGCGTACCTTCGGCTTTCCCGAATTCCTTTTCATCCTCGAAGCGGCCAAGTGGACGCTGGCGCTGTCGGCCATCGCCTTCGTGGGCGGCGCGATCCTGGGGCTCGCCATTGCGCTGATGCGCACGTCGGAGTCGCGCTGGGCGCGCGGCGTGTCCACCACCTTCATCCAGATCTTCCAGGGCACGCCGCTGCTGCTGCAGCTGTTCCTGGTGTTCTTCGGCGCGCCGGTGCTGGGGCTGGACATCAACCCGTGGGTGGCGGCCGGCGTGGCGCTCATCCTGAACAGCGCCGCCTTCCTCGGGGAAATCTGGCGCGGCTGCATCGAGGCCATTCCGCGCGGCCAGTGGGAAGCGGCCGAGGCGCTCAGCCTCAAGTACAGCGCGCGCATGCGCGACGTGGTGCTGCCGCAGGCCTTCAAGATTGCGCTGGCGCCCACGGTGGGCTATGTGGTGCAGATCATCAAGGGCACGTCGCTCGCGGCCATCATCGGCTTCGTGGAGGTCACGCGCGCCGGGCAGATCGTCAACAACGCCACCTTCCAGCCGCTCATCGTGTTCTCGGTGGTGGCGGCGATCTACTTCGCGATCTGCTGGCCGCTGTCGCTGCTGGCCGCGCGCATGGAGCGCAAGCGCGCCCGTGCACTGGCGCGCTGAAGTCCCTTTTTTCGCTTTCGCTTTTTTCTTTCTCGTTGTTCCTTCCTTTCTTCAGGAGACATATCCAATGACCCGTACCACCACCCGCCGCGCAGCGCTCGCAGCCCTCGGCCTGGGCGCCGCCCTGACCGTGTTCGCACCCTTCGCCTCGGCGCAAAGCGTGGCCGACATCAAGAAGAAGGGCGAGATCACCATCGGCATGCTGGTCGACTTTCCGCCCTACGGCACCACCGACGCCAAGAACCAGCCCGACGGCTACGACGCCGACGTGGCCAAGCTGCTGGCCAAGGACTGGGGCGTCAAGGCCAACATCGTGCCGGTGACCGGCCCCAACCGCATTCCCTTCCTGCTGACCAACAAGGTCGACCTGCTGGTCGCTTCGCTGGCCATCACGCCCGAGCGTTCGAAGCAGGTGCAGTTCTCCACGCCTTACGCGGCCGCCACCATCGTGCTGTACGGCGCCACCAAGACCCCCATCAAGGCGGCCGGCGACCTGAAGGGCCTGCGCGTGGGCGTGGCCCGTGCGTCCACGCAGGACGTGGCCGTGACCAAGGCCGCACCCGAAGGCACCGAGATCCGCCGCTTCGACGACGACGCCTCGGCCATGCAGGCGCTCATCTCGGGCCAGGTCGACGCCATCGGCTGCTCGGTGACCGTGGCCGCGCAGATCGCCAAGCGCGTGCCTGCCAACACCTTCGAGAACAAGTTCACGCTGGTGCAGCAGTCGATGGGCATCGCGATGCGCCCCGGCCAGGAAGAACTCACCAAGGCCGTGAACGACTTCGTGCAGAAGAACACCGCCAACGGCGAGCTCAACAAGCTGTATCAAAAGTGGCTGCAGGCCGACCTGCCCAAGATGCAGTAAGCCCACTGGCAAGCAAGCACAGCAAGCAGCAGCAAGGAAACCCTGGCATGACGACGGAATCGATCATCCGCATGGAAGCGGTCAACAAGTGGTACGGTGAATTCCAGGTGTTGACCGGCATCGACCTGTCGGTGCGCCAGGGCGAGCGCATCGTGATCTGCGGGCCTTCGGGCTCGGGCAAGTCCACGCTCATCCGCTGCATCAACCGGCTGGAGACGGTGCAGAAGGGCCGCATCGTGGTCGACGGCATCGACCTCACGGCCGGTGGCAAGAACGTGGACGCGGTGCGCGCCGAAGTGGGCATGGTGTTCCAGCAGTTCAACCTGTTCCCGCACCTGACCATCCTGGAAAACTGCACGCTCGCGCCGATGCGCTCGCGCGGCATGACCAAGGCGCAAGCGGAGGAGGTGGCCATGAAGTACCTCACCCGTGTGCGCATTCCCGAGCAGGCCGGCAAGTACCCCAGCCAGCTCTCGGGCGGCCAGCAGCAGCGCGTGGCCATTGCGCGCGCGCTGTGCATGACGCCCAAGATCATGCTGTTCGACGAGCCCACGTCGGCACTCGACCCCGAGATGGTCAAGGAAGTGCTCGACACCATGATTGGCCTGGCCGAAGACGGCATGACCATGCTGTGCGTGACGCACGAAATGGGCTTTGCCCGCAGCGTGGCCGACCGCGTGATCTTCATGGCCGAAGGCAAGATCGTCGAGCAGGCGCCGCCCGAAGAATTCTTCGGCAACCCCAAGGACGAGCGCACGCGCCAGTTCCTCGGCCAGATCCTCAGCTCGCACCAAGGCCACTGATGTCCTTCGAGGTCCTGATTTCTCTGTCGTCCTTCGGTGCGGCCGAGGTGGGCCGCCACGGCCAGCTCTGGTGCTCACAGCTGGCCCGCGCGGCCGGCGCCGATTCGGTGGAAGTGCGCGGCGAGATGCTGCGCGACGCCGAGGCGGAACTGCCCGCGCTGAACGGGCTCGCGTCCGTGTACTCCAGCCCCGAAGGCCTGTGGGCCGAAGGTGGCTGGCTCGACAGCGCCGCGCTCAAGCGCGGCATCGATGCCGCCACGCGCGTGGGTGCGAAGCGGCTGAAGATGTCCATCGGCGACTTCCAGGCGTCGTCGCACGGCTCGCTGTGGGGCCTGAAGGTGCAGCTGGCCGAGACGCGCGTCGAACTCGTCATCGAGAACGACCAGACCGTGCGTGCCGGCACGCTGGCCGCGCTGCAGACCTTCTTCGACGTGGCCGACCGTGCCGGCGTGTCGCTGGGCATGACCTTCGACATGGGCAACTGGCACTGGGTGGGCGAGTGCCCGCTGCAGGCCGCGCAGGCGCTGGGCCACCGCGTGCGCTACGTGCACTGCAAGGGCGCGCAGCGGCTGCCGCACAAGTGGGTGGCGGTGCCGCTGGGCGACTCGGTCGCGCCGTGGCGCGCCGTGCTGCGCGCGCTGCCGGCCGACGTGCCGCATGCCATCGAATACCCGCTCGTGGGCGACGACCTGCTGGCCGTGACCCGCGCACAGATCGACTTCATCCGCGCGGCGCGCGCGCCGTTGTAGATCGCAAGGAAATCGACAACAACATGACAGAACCTACCGCCTTCGACGTCGCCCTGTTCGGCGAGGCCATGCTGCTGCTCGTGGCCGACCGCCCCGGCCCGCTGGAAAACGCCGAGTCGTTCTTCAAGCGCACCGCCGGCGCCGAGACCAACGTGGCCATCGGCCTGTCGCGCCTGGGCCTGAAGGTGGGCTGGGCCAGCCGCCTGGGCACCGACTCCATGGGCCGCGCGCTGCTGGGCGCGATGCGCGCCGAAGGCATCGACTGCTCGCACGTGATCACCGACGCGGCGCAGCGCACCGGCTTCCAGTTCAAGGGCCGCGTCACCGACGGCAGCGACCCGCCGATCGAATACCACCGCAAGGGCTCGGCCGCGAGCCAGATGGGCCCGGGCGACGTCGACGAGGCCTGGCTGCGCTGCGCGCGCCACTTGCACGCCACCGGCGTGTTCGCCGCCATCTCCGACACCAGCCTGCAGGCCGCGCTGAAGACCATGGACGTGATGCGCGCGGCCGGCCGCACCATCTCCTTCGACACCAACCTGCGCCCCACGCTGTGGTCGTCCACCGAGACCATGCGCCACTGGGTCAACGAGCTCGCCTCGCGCGCCGACTGGGTGCTGCCCGGCATCGAAGAGGGCCTGCTGCTCACGGGCCACGACAAGCCCGAGGACGTGGCCAGGTTCTACCGCGAGCGCGGCGCGAAGCTGGTGGTCGTGAAGCTCGGCGCCGCGGGCGCCTACTACGACAGCGACGTGGCCGGCACCGGCCATGTCGCGGGCTTCCCGGTAAAGGAAGTGATCGACACCGTGGGCGCGGGCGACGGCTTCGCGGCCGGCGTGGTGAGCGCCCTGCTCGAAGGCAGGAGCGTGCCCGACGCCGTGCGTCGCGGCGCCTGGATCGGCGCGCGCGCCGTGCAGGTGCTGGGCGATACCGAAGGCCTGCCGACGCGGGCGCAACTCGAAGAAGCGGGGCTTTGAAAACCATGACGCCAAAGAACGTGCTCGTGTTCCGGGCGCTGCCCGACGACCAGCTGGCCCGCCTGCAGGCCGCGCACCACGTCACCGTGGCCGATCCGCGCAAGGAGCCCGAGGCCTTTGCCGCGGCGCTGCGCACCGCGAACGGGCTCATCGGCTCGAGCTACAACGTCGACACCGCGCTGCTCGACGCGGCGCCGCAGCTGCAGGTGATTTCCAGCGTGTCGGTCGGCGTCGACAACTACGCACTGGCCGAGCTGCACACGCGCGGCATCGTGCTGTGCCACACGCCCGACGTGCTCACCGAGACGGTGGCCGACACGGTGTTCGCCATCCTCATGGCCACGCAGCGCCGCGTGGTGGAGCTGTCGAACCTGGTGCGCGAAGGCCGCTGGACGAAAAACATTGGTGAAGAACTGTTCGGCACCGACGTGCACGGCAAGACGCTGGGCATCCTCGGCTTCGGGCGCATCGGCCAGGCCGTGGCGCGCCGCGCCGCCCTGGGCTTCGGCATGCCGGTGCTCTACCACTCGCGCCGCGCGGTCGACCTGGCCGCGCAGGCGCCCGAGCTGCAAGGCCGCGCCACCCACACGCCGCTGGACGACCTGCTGGCGCGTGCCGACATCGTGCTGGCGATGCTGCCGCTGACCGACGCGACGCGCGGCATGATCGACGCCGGCTTCTTCGCGCGCATGAAGCCGGGTGCTTCGTTCATCAATGGCGGCCGTGGTGCCACGGTGAACGAAGAGGCGCTGCTGCACGCGCTCGACCACGGCACGCTGCGCGCCGCCGGGCTCGACGTGTTCGCCAAGGAGCCGCTGCCGGCCGACTCGCCACTGCGCACGCACCCGCGCGTGACGCCGCTGCCGCACATCGGCTCGGCCACGCACGAGACGCGCCATGCGATGGCCGAGCTGGCCACGACGAATCTGCTGCAGGTGCTGGCTGGCGAGAAGCCGACAGCGCCGTACGACACGGCGAGCGCATGACCGGTGCCAGGCTTTTCTCCCTCCCCCGCTGGGGGAGGGCAGGGGTGGGGGCAAGCGGCGCATCCATCGAGCGCTCTGCCTGCCCCCATCCCAACCTTCCCCCAAAGGGGGAAGGAGCAAGACCATGAAGCCGAGCGGCCGCGCCACCATCGCCGACGTCGCAGAAGCAGCCGGCGTTTCCAAAGCCACCGTCTCGCGCTTTCTCAACCATCGCGAACGTCTTCTGAGCCCCGACATCGCCGCGCGCGTCGAGGTCGCGATCGCGGCGCTGCAGTACTCGCCCAGCCCGATGGCGCAGGCGCTGAGCCACGGTCGCTCGCGCCTCATCGGCCTGATCGTGGCCGACATCACCAACCCGTATTCCGTGGCCGTGCTGCGCGGCGCCGAGAAGGCCTGCCAGGACGCGGGCTACCTCGTGATGCTGTTCAACCTCGGCAACGAGAGCGAACGCGAGCGCGAGGCCATCGATGCGCTCGCGGGCTACCAGGTCGACGGCTTCATCCTCAACACGCTGGGCCGCGGCAGCAACGTGGTCGACGCGGTCACGCTGCACGGCAAGCCGGCGGTGCTGGTCGATCGGCGCCACACCGGCATGCACACCGACTTCGTCTCGCTCGACAACCACGCCGCAATGACGGCCACCTGCGGCCACCTGGTCGAAGGCGGCTACCGCGAGCTGCTGTACGTGACCGAGCCGCAGAAAGGCGTGAGCTCGCGGCGCGAACGCACGGCGGCCTTCGGCGCCTGCGTGGCCGCGCACGAGCCGCGCGTGGCGGGCGAGATCTTCGAATGCGTCGAAGGGGGCCACGAGGCGCTCGACGAAGCGCTGCGCGCCCTGCGCCAGCGCGCCAGGCGCGGGCGCAGGGCGGCCGTGGTCGCGGGCAATGCGGTGGTCACGCTGCGCGTGGCGCAGGCGATGGCCCGGCTGCGCTGGCGGTTCGGCGACGACCTGGGCTTCGTCGGCTTCGACGATCCCGAGTGGGCCTCGCTCATCGGGCCGGGCTTGAGCACCGTGGCCCAGCCGACCGACGCCATCGGGCGCACGGCGGCCCACTGCCTGATCGAACGGTTGCGCGGCCTCGACGTGCCGCCGCGCCAGTTGCTGCTGCCCGGCGAACTGGTGGTCAGGGGCTCGTCGCAGGCGACCTAGCGTCCTGCACCGCGCGGTCGAAGGTGATCGGCCCGCGCATCCAGTCGGCCGCGCGCTCGGCCATCATCACGGTCGGCGCGTTGGTGTTGCCGCCGATCAGCGTGGGCATGACCGAGGCATCGACCACGCGCAGGTTCTCGATGCCATGCACGCGCAGCTGCGCGTCGACCACCGACATCGCGTCCGTGCCCATCCTGCAGGTGCCCACCGGGTGGTAGATGGTGTCGGCGCGCGCGCGGATGTGGCGCACGAGCTCTTCGTCGGTGCGGGCGTCGGCCGTGTAGAGCTCGCGGTGCCGGTACTTCGCGAGCGCCGGCGCGCGCAGGATCTCGCGCGTCGTCTTCACGCCCTGCAGCAGCAGCGCCAGGTCCTCCGGCTCCGACAGGAAACGCGGGTCGATGCGCGGCGCCGACAGCGGATCGGCATCGTTCAGCCGCACGTCGCCACGGCCCTTGGGCCGCAGCACGCACACGTGGCACGAGAAGCCGAAGCCCATGTGCAGCTTGCGCGCATGGTCGTCGGTGATGGCGATCACGAAGTGCAGCTGCAGGTCGGGCCGCCGCAGCTCGGGCGACGACTTGATGAAGGCGCCGCCCTCGGCGAACGGCGTGGCGACCAGCCCCGTGCCGCGCTTGCGCCACTCGAAGACGGCCTTCATCAGCTTCAGCCCCGCGACCGCGCCGATGCCGAACAGGTCGGTGTCCTTCGAGGTGTACGACAGGATGAAGTCGGTGTGGTCCTGCAGGTTCTGCCCGACACCCGGCAACGCGTGCCGCACCGCGATGCCGTGTTTCCCTAGTTCGCCGGGTTCTCCGATGCCCGACAGCATCAGCAGCTGCGGCGAGTTGAACGCGCCGCCGCACAGCACCACCTCGCGGCGCGCGGCGATCGTCTCGGTCTTGCCGCCGCGCCGCATCTCGACGCCCACCGCGCGGCGCCCTTCGAGCAGCACGCGCAGCACCTGCGCACCGGTCAGCACGCGTAGGTTGGGGCGCTTCATCGCCGGGTGCAGGTAGGCCGCGGCCACCGAGCAGCGCTCGCCGTTCTTCGCGCCGCCGTGGAACTGCGTGACCTGGTAGAGGCCCACGCCTTCCTGCTCGGGGCCGTTGAAGTCGTCGTTGCGCGGAATGCCGCAGGATTGCGCGGCGCGCACGAAGTCTTCGGTGATCGCGCGCGGGCTCTGCTGCTCTGCCACCTGCAGCGGCCCGTCGGCGCCATGCAGCGCGCTGGCGCCGCGCTGGTTGCCTTCGGCGCGAATGAAGTAGGGCAGCACCTCGTCGAACGACCAGCCGGCGCAGCCCGCGCGGGCCCAGTCGTCGTAGTCCTCGCGGTGGCCGCGCACGTAGAGCATTGCGTTGATCGCGCTCGAGCCGCCCAGGCAGCGCCCGCGCGGCTGGTAACCGCGGCGGCCGTCCAGGCCCGGCTGCGGCACGGTCCGGTAGGCGTAGTTGTTGATGCGCGGGCGGCCCGGCAGCATCGCCACCGTGGCGGCCGGTGCGCGCACCAGAATGCCGCGCCCCTCGCCGCCGGCTTCGACAAGGCAGACCTGCACGCCGGGGTCCTCGCTCAGGCGCGAGGCCAGGGTGGCGCCGCCGGAGCCGCCACCGACGATCACGTAGTCGAATTCCATGGCGCGTCTTCCTTTTGTTCTTTGCTGCCTGCGTCCGCGCGGACGGATTCGACTGTAGGAATGAACGTGGAAGCGGGGCTCGGCGTTTTCCCTCGGTGCGTCGCATTGCGGCCAACGCCGCCCGGCCGCAACCGGGCGAAAATCGGCTGTGCCCCAGCCTGCCCTTCCGCCTCCTCCGACCCTTCAAGCTCTCGTGGCGTCCACCGAACTCAAGGGCTTCATCCTCACTCGCCATTGGCGCGATGCCCCGTCGGGCACCGAAATCGAGTACTGGCTGGCCACCGATGCGGGGCCGCTGAAAGTGCTCCTGACCGCCCGGAGCTCCGTCGCATTCGTCGCGACCCGGCACAGGGCGGCTGTGCAGGCGCAGCTCGCGGCCATGCCGGGCATGCAACTGCGTGAACTCGAACTGAAGACCTTCCAACAGGAACCCGTCGTCGGTGTCTATGCAACGCACTTCCGCCAGCTCGGTCGATTGGCGCGTGCCCTCCAGCCGCTGGGCGTTCCGCTGCTCGAAGCCGATGTGCGCCCGCACGATCGCTACCTGATGGAGCGGTTCATCACCGCCGGCGTGCGGGTGGAGGGAGGGCGGGTCGACGGCGCCACCCTCATCGACTGCAAGCTCAAGCCCGCGCCCGAATTCAGGCCGGTGCTGAAGGTGGTGTCGCTGGACATCGAGACGAGCCAGGACGAAGCGCTCTATTCCATTGCGCTGGACGGCACGCAGGAACGGGTTGTCTTCATGCTGGGCGAGCCGCCGCCCGAGCCGGCAGAGCCGGGTGAACGGCATGCGCCCATGGACTTCTCGCTCGTCTATTGCCCGACCCGCAAGGCCATGCTCGAGCGGCTCAACGACTGGTTCGAGCGCAACGACCCGGACGTCCTGATCGGCTGGAACGTCATCCAGTTCGACCTGCGCGTGCTTCAGAAGACAGCCGACGACTGCGGGGCGCCGCTCCTCCTGGGGCGTGAGCGGCGGCCTGTCGCGTGGCGCACCCATCCGGGCAAGCAGGGCTACCTGTTCGCACCCATGCCCGGCCGGGTGGTCATCGACGGCATCGACGCGCTCAAGGCCGCGGTGTGGAGCTTTCCTTCGTTCAGCCTGGAGACCGTGTCGCAAGCGCTGCTCGGCGAGGGCAAGTCCATCGGCGACGCGTACGACAAGATGGCCGACATCGAGCGGCGCTACCAGCACGACAAGCCCGCGCTCGCGCGCTACAACATCCGCGACTGCGAGCTGGTGCTGCGCATCTTCGAGAAGGCGAAGCTGCTGCAGTTCATGATGGAGCGCGCCCACGCCACCGGCCTGCAGGCCGACCACTTCGGCGGCTCCATTGCCGCGTTCAGCCACCACTACCTGCCGCGCATGCATCGCCTGGGCTACGTGGCGCCGAACGTGCGCGAGATCGCGAGCAAGGCCTATCCCGGCGGGTACGTGATGGACTCCAAGCCGGGCTTCTACGACTCGGTGGTGGTGCTGGACTACAAGAGCCTGTACCCCTCGATCATCCGCACCTTCCTGGTCGACCCGGTGGGCTTGATGGAAGGTTCGAACGCCAGCGATCCGGCGATGCACGTCAACGGGCCGGGAGGAACCGTCTTCTCCCGCGAGAAGCACTGCCTGCCCGAAATCGTGACCACGCTCTGGCGTGCCCGCGACGAGGCCAAGCGGGTCAGGAACGAGCCGCTGTCCCAGGCCCTGAAGCTGCTCATGAACTCTTTCGCCGGCGTGCTGGGTGCGGCCGACTGCCGCTTCTTCAATCCCCAGCTGGTGTCCGCCATCACCCTGCGGGGCCACGAGATGATGAAGCTCACGCGCGACTTCGTGGAGCGCCGGGGCTACGAGGTCATCTACGGCGACACCGACTCCATCTTCATCTGGCTCAGGCGCACCCATAGCAACGAGGAAGCGCACGCCGTCGCGGCCGAACTGGCGGGGGACATCAACGGCTGGTGGACGCGAACCCTGCGCGAGGAGCAGGGCCTGGAGAACCTGCTCGAGATCGAGTTCGACACCCACTACAGGAAGTTCTTCATGCCCACCATCCGGGGCTCGGAGGTGGGCAGCAAGAAGCGCTATGCGGGCCTGAGCATGGATGCATCGGGCAAGGAGGAGATGGTCTACCGCGGCCTGGAGATGGCCCGCAGCGACTGGACCCCGCTGGCGCGCCAGTTCCAGGAGGGGCTGCTGTCGCGCATCTTTCAGGGCGAGCCGTACAAGGCATTCGTGACCGACTATGCACGCGCTACGCTGGCCGGCGCAAAGGACGACCTGCTCATCTACAGGAAGCACCTGCGCCACCCGCTCGATGCCTACCTGGTCAACGTGCCGCCTCAGGTGCGCGCCGCGCGCATCGCCGACGCGTACAACGCCAGTGTCGGGCGGCCCATGCAGTACCAGAGCGGCGGCTGGATTCAATACGTCATGACCCGCAACGGGCCGGAGCCGCTGGAAACGCGCCATTCCCGCATCGACCACGAGCACTACCTGAGCAAGCAGCTGCAACCGATTGCCGACGCCATCCTGCAGCCGATGGGCGAGAGCTTCATGGCGTTGACGACCGCGCAGCAAGGCCTTTTCTAGCCGCGGGATTCACGTTTTCCCGCATGTGGTGCACGCCGGTGCGCCCCATGCACCGCGATGTCATTGGGGAAGCGCAAGGGGACCTATTTTTTAGTTCGCCCGTTGCGAAAAACGGTGCTTGGTGCGCTCGCCGCGCGCTCCTAGCATCCGTTCACCTCATCGCATCCACAAGGAATTCGCCATGGCCAATCTCCGGGACCCCGGTCGCCGAAGTCTCCTCAAGACGTCCCTCATCGCCGGCGGTCTCTCCGCCGGCGGCCTGCTCAGCGTCGACGCCTTCGCACAGGGCAAGGCGCGCATCAACATGCAGCTGGGCTGGATCGTGGGGGGCAACCAGATCGGCGAGGTGGTCGCCAAGCGCATGGGCTTCTACGAGCAGGAGGGCATCGACTTCGCGATCCAGCCGGGCGGCCCCAACATCGACGGCGTGGCCATCATCGCCTCGGGCCGCTACGAGGTCGGGCAGGTGTCGTCGAGCCCGTCGATCATGCTGGCCGTGTCGCAGGGCCTGCCGATCAAGTGCTTCGCGGTGGGCGCGCAGAAGCATCCGTACACCTACTTCTCACTCGCGAAGAACCCGGTGCGCAAGCCGGCCGACCTGGTGGGCAAGCGGGTGGGCATTCCGTCGACGGCCGCCATCCTGCTGCGCGCGCTGCTCGCGAAGAACAAGATCGCCGAGAAGGACGTGAAGGTCGTCTCCATCGGCGCGGACATGTCGCCGCTGCTCACGGGCCAGGTCGACGTGGTGACGGGTTGGCTCACGAACACCACGGCCATCAAGGTGCTGGGACCCGACATCGCCACGCTCACGCAGTGGGACGCGGGCGTGCGCCTCTATGCGCTGCCGTACTACGCATCGACCAGGACGCTGGAGACCCAGCCCAAGGTGATCGAGGCCTTCCTGCGTGCCACCGCCAAGGGCTGGCACCACGTGCGCGCCAACCGCGACCAGGCGGTGGACATGCTGGTGAAGGAGTACCCGAACCTCAAGCGCGAAGACGAGCGCGTGGCGGTCGACGTGATGCTCGAGTACGCCTTCGGCGGTGCCGCGCAGACGCAGGGCTGGGGCGCGATGGACCCGGCCGTGTGGCAGGAGCAGATCGCCACCTATGCGGACCTGGGCCAGTTCACCGCGCGCACGCCGAAGGTGGACGACGTGATCTCGCTCGACCCGCTCAAGGCCACCGCCGCCGCGCGGGCGATGAAGGGCTGACACGATGGCCGCCGTTCTCGACACAGCCCGTTCATCCGCGCCGGCCATCGCGTGCCGCGACATCGGCGTGCGCTTCTTCACCGAGCGCCGCGACGTCACCGCCCTCCAGAGCCTGGACCTCGACGTGGCGCTCGGCGAGTTCCTCACGCTGCTGGGCCCCTCGGGCTGCGGCAAGTCGACCTTTCTGCGGGTGGTGGCCGACCTGCTGCAACCCAGCCGCGGCCGCATCGAGGTGCTGTCGTCCACGCCGCAGGCCGCGCGCAAGAACCGCGACATCGGCTTCGTGTTCCAGGACGCGGCGCTGCTGCCGTGGCGCACCGCGCTGCAGAACGTGGAGCTGCCGTTGCAGGTCGGCGGCGGCGCGAGCCGCAAGGGCCGCCGCTCGCCGCAGGAACTGCTGGAGCTGGTGGGGCTGAAGGACCGCGCGCACGCCTTCCCGCACGAACTGTCGGGCGGCCAGCGCCAGCGCGTGTCGATTGCGCGCGCTCTGGCCAGCGACCCGAAGATCCTGCTGATGGACGAGCCCTTCGGCGCGCTCGACGAGATCACGCGCGACCGGCTCAACGAAGAAATCCTGCGCGTATGGCGCGAGACCGGCGTGACGATTCTTTTCGTGACCCACAGCATCCACGAGGCGGCCTTCCTCGGCCAGCGCGTGCTGATGCTGGCGGCGAACCCCGGCCGCGTGCGCGAGATCGTGCCGGTGGAGCTGCCCGCCGATCGCACGCTCGAAATGCGCGAGACCCCCGAATTCGTTCGCCTCACGAGCCATCTGCGGCGCGTGCTGGAAACCTGCTGAGGCCGATGCCATGAACACACGCTCCCTCGACACCGCCGTGCCCGGTGCCTTCGCCGCACCGGTCGACCCCGAATACCAGGCCTGGGCCGCCGCATCCTGCCGGCGCTGGGCATTGCCGGCCTTCTCTTCCTGTGGTGGGCGGTGATTGCCGTGTTCGACGTCAAGCCCTTCATCGCGCCCACGCCGTGGGCCGTGCTGGAGACGCTCTACGCCAAGCGCGCCGTGCTGCTCGACAACCTGCTGCCCACCGCCATGGAGGCGGCCGGCGGCTTCGTGCTGGGCAACCTCGCGGCCATCGCGGTGGCCACGGTCTTCGTGCACAACAAGACGCTGCAGGACATCTTCTTTCCGGTGGTGCTGATGTTCAACGCCGTGCCGCTGGTGGCCAAGGCGCCGGTGCTGGTGCTCATCATGGGCAACGGCATGGAGCCCAAAATCACCATCGCCGCGCTGGTGTGCTTCTTTCCGACGCTGGTGAACATGGTGCGCGGGCTGGAGTCGGTTAACCCGCAGGCGATGGAGCTGATGCGCGTGCTGTCGGCGAGCAAGACCGAGATCTTCTTCCGCCTGCGGCTGCTGAACGCATTGCCCTACCTGTTCTCGGCCCTGCGCATCGCGGCGTCGATGTGCGTGATCGGTGCGGTGGTGGGCGAGTGGGTGGGCGCCACGGTGGGCATCGGCGCCATGATCCTGCAGGCCACCTTCAACTTCGATTCGCCGCTGCTGTACGCCGCGATCGTCATGAGCGCCACGCTGTCGGGCCTGTTCTTCCTGCTGGTCACGCTGGCGGAGAAGTGGGTCATCCGCTGGCAACCCGAGAGCGTGCACTGAGCGCTGCCGCACTTGCAACAGGTGGCGGCCTGCGTGCCGCCGCATCCCGAAAATTTCTAAAGGAGATAGTTCTATGAGCCGTATTGGCGACTGGATGCAGGAGCCCGCGCACGACGTGCGCGTGGCGGCCGAATCGGACGTGGTGGTGGTCGGCGGTGGGCCCGCAGGGCAGGCCGCGGCACTGGCCGCCGCGCGCAACGGCGCGAGCGTGACGCTGCTGGAGCGCTACAACCACCTGGGCGGCCTGGCCTCGGGCGGCATGGTGCTGGTGCTGGACGACATGTGGGACAGCCACCAGCAGGAAATTTCGGTGCGCGGCATCTGCCTGGAGATGATCGAGCGCATGTCCGCGCTCGGCCTGGCCGAGTACCCGCGCCAGCAGGACTGGGGCACGCTGCCCGAGTCGGTGCGGCGCTGGAAGCGCTGGGGCACCTACGACTTCCACAGCAAGGAGAAGCCGCACCCCATCTGCTTCGCCGCCGCCTTCGACCCCGACGCGTGGAAGCGCACCTCGCTGGAGATGGTGCAGCAGGCCGGCATCGAGCTGCGGCTGCACTCGTGGTTCTCGCGCACGCTGGTGGAAGACGGCAAGGTCAAGGGCGTGGTCTGCGAGACCAAGGGCGGGCGCGAGGCCATCCTGGGCAAGGTGGTGATCGACACCACCGGCGACCTCGACGTGGCGGCCTCGGCCGGCGCGCCGCACATCAGCGGCAGCTACATCGTGACCACCGTGTTCCGCCTGGGTGCCGTCGACACTGAGGAGGCCGAGCGCTTCGAGCGCGAGGAACCCGTGGCCTGGCAGGCGCTGGACCGCGAGATCAAGCACATGCTGGGCGGCGCCTGGGAGGCGTGGTGGCTCAAGACGCCGCTGCCGGGCGTGGTGTGGTGCAACTGCCCGCACATGCCGGGCCTGGACGGCCTGAAGGTGAGCGACCTGACGCGCGCCGAGGTGCAGGGCCGCGCCACCATCCACAAGGTGATCGAGTTCGTGCGCGCCAGGCTGCCGGGTTTTGCGAAGTGCACGCTGATCGACATGGCGCCACAGACCGGCATCCGCCAGACGCGGCTGCTCGAAGGCGCCTACGTGATGACCAAGGAAGACGTGGCGCAGCGCACGCGCTTCGATGACAGCGTGGCCCGTGGGCGCGACTATTACTACCCGTACCGCACGCTGCTGCCGCGCAGCGTGGAGAACCTGCTGGTCGCCGGGCGCCACTACTCGGCCACCTCGGCCGCGCAGAAGATCTCGCGCGAGATCCCGCCCTGCATGGCGATGGGCGAGGCCACTGGCACGGCCGCGGCGCTGGCGCTGAATGCCGGTGTGTCGGTGCGCGAGGTCGACATCGCGAAGCTGCAGAAGACGCTGCGCGCGCAGGGCGCCGACCCGGGCGACCAGAAGGGCCCCAACGCCGACGTGCCCGCCATTGCGCGTTCTTTCACCCAGGAGGCCGCATGAGCACCGCCGCACTGCCGCTGGACGGCATCCGCGTGATCGACTTCACGCAGGTGATGATGGGCCCGGTCTGCACGCAGATGCTGGCCGACCATGGCGCCGACGTGATCAAGATCGAGCGCAAGGGCGCGGGCGACCTGAGCCGCTCCACCTTCGCGCCCGTGGCGGGCCACGACAACCCGATCTTCTGCAGCCTGAACCGCAACAAGCGCAGTGTGGAGATCGACCTGCGCGATGCGCAACAGATGGAACTGGTGAAGGCGCTGATCGCCGGTGCCGACGTGGTCACCAACAACTTCCGCGCCGGTGTGATGGAGCGCCTGGGGCTGGGCTACGAAGACTGCAAGCGGCTGAACCCGCGCATCGTCTACGCGGTGGGCACCGGCTTCGGCGAGACCGGCCCGTATGCCCACAAGGGCGGGCAGGACGTGCTCGCGCAGGCGCTCACCGGCGTGATGGCGCGCCGCGCCGACGCCTCGGTGCCGGTGTCGATCTACCCGACGGCGCTGGCCGACTACACCGCGGGCATGCACATGGTGCAGGGCATTCTGCTGGCGCTGCTGCAGCGTGAGCGCACGGGCGAGGGCCAGAAGATCTCGGTGTCGCTCTACAACTCCATGCTCGCCATGCAGATGCAGGAGGCGGCCATGGTGATGATGGAAGACTCCGAGGTGAACTGGGCTGCCATGCCGCTGTCGGGGGTGTTCGACACGCAGACCGGCCCGCTGGTGCTGGTGGGCGCCTTCAAGGCCAACCCGCTGCGCGATATCTGCACGGCGCTGGGGCTCGAAGACCTGTCGCTCGACGCGCGCTACGCCACGCTGAAGGCGCAGTTCGCCAACAAGACGGCGCTGCATGCGATCTTTCACGAGCGCTTTGCCAGCGGCACGCGCGAGCACTGGCTCGCCAAGCTGGAGGAGCAGGACCTGCTCTCTGCGCCGGTGCGCGACATGCGCGAGGCACTCGTCGATCCGCAGACGCTGCACAACGCGATGATCCTGGAAGGCGGTTCGTCGCCCGGGCGCAAGCTCAGGTTCATCGCCAGCCCGATCCACATGTCGGGCGCCAAGGCCGGCCTGCGGCGCGACCCGCCCAAGCTGGGGCAGCACACCGAAGAGGTGCTGGCCGAAGCGCGCGCACTGATCGAGGAGACCGGGGCATGAGCGTTCTCTTCGAGGTCGTCGATCACGTCGCCACGGTCACCATCGACCGCCCCGACGTGCTCAATGCGGTGGACCTGCCGACCGAGGCCGAACTGCAGCGCATCTGGTCCGAGATCGAAGCGCGCGACGACATCCGTGCGGTGGTGCTCACCGGCGCGGGCGAGCGCTCGTTCTGCGCGGGCGCGGACCTGAAGAACACCTCCAACCTCAAGGGCGTGGAGTACTGGGCCGCGGCGCGCCCCGGCGGCTTCGGCGGCATCGCGCTGCGCGAGACGCTGGACGTGCCGGTGATCGCGCGCGTCAACGGCTTCGCGCTGGGCGGCGGCTTCGAGATGGTGCTGGGTTGCGACATCGTCGTGGCCTGCGAGGAGGCGAGCTTCGGATTGCCCGAGCCGCTGGTGGGCCGGCTGCCGCTGGACGGCGGCATGCTGCTGCTGCAGCGGCAGATTCCCTACCGCCAGGCCATGGGCATGATGCTCACCGGCCAGCGCGTGAAGGCGCGGCGCGCGCTAGAGATGGGCCTGGTCAACGAGGTGGTGCCGCGCGCGGAACTGGACGCGGCCGTGCACCGCTGGGTGCAGCAGTTGCTGGCCTGCGCGCCGCTGTCGCTCAAGGCCATCAAGCAGGTGGTGCGCCGCACCGGCACGCTGTCGCCGGCCGAGGCGCACCGCATGCGGCTGCCGGCGCTGGTGGCGGCGCTGCAGTCGCAGGATGCCGACGAAGGCGTGCTGGCGTTCCAGCAGAAGCGCAAGCCGCAGTGGCTGGGCCGCTAGGGCTCGCCCGCCGTCACGAAGGCCCGATGCCATGCCCTACGTCATCACCGCCGCCTGCATCGACGTCAAGGACGGCGCCTGCGTCAAGTGCTGCCCGGTCGATTGCATCTACGAAGGCGAGCGCACTCTGTACATTCACCCGGATGAATGCATCGACTGCGGCGTTTGCGTGTCCGCCTGCCCCACCCAGGCCATCTACGAAGACCTTCGGCTGCCGCCCGAAATGGCGCACTTCACCGGCATCAACCGCGAGTTCTTCGCGGCGAACGTCAGCGGGCTCGGCTCGCCGGGCGGCGCCGACGCGAGGCGCGTGGCCTGCGACCACCCGGCCATTGCCGCGATGCCGCACCCGCACGGTTGAGCGGCTGCACATGGGGAGGGCCGGCTGATGCATGCCAGCATCCTCAAGTACTTCATCGAGGTCGCGAGCTGCGGCTCGGTGCGCAAGGCCTCCGAGCGGCTCTTCGTGGCCGCGAGCGCCGTCAACCGGCAGATCCACAAGCTGGAAGACGAGCTGGGCGTGGAACTGTTCGACCGCATGCCCAACGGCCTGCGGCTCAATGCCGCGGGCGAGCGCCTGCTCAAGCACGCGCAGGAAACGCTGCACCAGTACCAGGTGATGCGCACCGAGCTCGATGCGCTCAAGGGCGAGCGCACGGGCCACGTGAAGGTGGCGGCCATGGACTCGTTTTTCGAGGAGATGCTGCCCTCGGCGGTGGAAGACTTTCTCCAGGTGTTCCCCGCCGTGACGTACACCATCACCGCGGTGCAGCCGATGGACGTGGCGCAGATGGTGATGTCGGGCCAGGTCGACGTGGGCATGACCTTCGTGAACCGGCTGCCGGGCGGCGTGGCGGCGGTGGCGCTGGCCAACCTGCCGATCGGCGTGGTGATGCCGCCGGGTCATCCGCTGGCCAACCATGCGCGCGTGTCGCTGAAGGAATGCGCGCGCTATCCGTTCCTGCGCTCGAGCTCGCACCCGGTCATCAGCGCGGCGCTGTCGCCCGAGTTCGCCGCGTTCTGGGACGACATGGAACCGGCCGCCACCTGCAATTCGACACCGATGCTCAAGCGGCTGATCATGGCCGGCAAGGGCATCTCGTGCTTTTCGAAGATCGCCTTCATCGACGACCTGAAGCGCGGCGACCTGATCTGGCGGCCCTTCGAGCTGCCCGCGCTCGACCAGCTGCAGGTCGGCATCGTGGTGCCCTCGCAGCGCGTGCTGCCGCACGTGACGCAGAACTTCGTCGGGCGCATGGCGCGGCGCCTGACGCAACTGGAGATCGCGGCCGCTGCGGTCTGAAACCGGATGGCGGGCACACCGCCATCCTGCAGCCAGCGCTAGCGGCCGTGACCATCGGCTTCGTGGCGAAGCGCATCGTCATGGTCCTGGTCGCGGGTGCGGTGTTCCTGTTCCTCGTGCAGAGCGTGCGCGCGGCCAGGCGCCGGCGCACCCGACCGGTTGAACCTCAGGGCGCTGCGGCGCGCTGCGCGCTGTCCGTCGGCGTCAACGTGCCGTCGATGCACCGGTCGAAGAAGCGGTGGCCGCGCGGGCTGCCCGATGTCCAGCCCGCGGCGATGGCCGCTTCGATCGTGCTGCGCACCATGCGCGGCGTGACGGGCGCCAGCTGGAACGCGTCGCCGCGCTGCACGGCCACGGCGGCGACGATTTCGCCGAAGTTCAGCCAGGGGTCGTCGAACCGAAGCCGCACCTCGAGCGGAAAGTCCTTTCGCCGGCGCTCGCCGGGCCAGATGCGCAGCACCAGGTGGTGCGCATCGATGCGCCGCACCACCCAGGCGTAGCGGGTCTCGCCGATGACGATCTTGCGCGGGCTCACGCGTCAGCTGTGGTCGACATAGCCACCCAGCCGGCCGCAGTGCAGGCAGCCGAAGACGAACACCGCGATGCCGCGCTTGCGCGACGGCGTGTCGAGCAGCCATTGCCAACCGGTGTCGCCGCCGAGGTCTGCCTCGTCGCAGGTGGCGCGCACGAAGTCGCTGGCCGCCTCCGACGCGAGCAGGGCGCGGTCGACATGCTCGATCTCGCCGAGAAAGCGGCCGGCGTCGTTGCAGTGTGCCCACCACTGCTCTTGCTGGTAGCTGAAGAAGCTGGGCGTGCGTTGCGACACCTCGGCCACCACGGCGGCGGGCAGCTCGGCCTCGCCCATGCCGATGGACGCCGCGTCGTTGAACTCGCCGTCGAACTTGGCCGCGGCCGAACCGTCGGCGATGCACCACGGGCAGAAGTTCGATGTGTCGCCCACCGCGTAGAAACTGCCGCCGTAGACGTAGCCCGTGGCCTTGCCGCAGCATGCGCAGGCCTCGCCCGACGTGCGCAGCACGCCCGACGCGAAGGGGTCGGCGTAGTAGCGGAACTCGGGCAGCGCACGCGCGGGGTCGGGTTGCGCGGCTTCGGGTACGCGGGCCTGGTCGATGGCGGCCCGCAGGTCGGCTGCGTACGGCTCGCACCACGTGCCGGCGAACGCGTCGAACATGTAGATTTCTTCAGCCACCACGCCCGTCGCCTCGTCGCGCAGCACGAACAGCTGCTGCAAGAGCGTGTAGTCGTGCGCGATGCTGATGCCGTTGCGCGCAAAGCGCGCGTCCTTGAGCGCCAGCTTGGTGTAGTGCGCGATGTCTTCGCCGGTGCGCTTCATCTGCTTGCGGTCGGTGGCGTCGAAGACCGGGTGCAACTGCCATTCGCCGTCGCTGCGGCGCGGGTCGCCGAAGGTGCCGCCGTTGGAAGCGGCATAGCAGGCCTTGAGGACCGGCGGCAGCACGACGCCGAGCTTTTGTTCGAGTGCATGGAGTGCGCTGTCGGGCGCGGGCGGTGGCGGACGGTATCTGGACATGGCAATGAAGGGTTGCTGACAAAGGTGTTTGTACCCGCCTTCTAGAATCCGACCCCCGGCGGCTGCGCGCTGCCCGCCTGGAGCGCAACGCTCCCTTCCCGCTTTTCTCTTTTCTCTCTTTTTTCTCTTCGATGCCTTCCAGATTCCGACTCGCTTTTTCCTCTGCTTTCCTGGTTCTTTCACTCTCCTCGCTGGGCACCGCCTCGGCGGGCGAGCCCATGGCGTTCCTGCACGCCGGCGGCCAGGCCGAGGGCATGCAGGTGCCCGCATTGGACCGTGCCGTGGTGCGCTTCGCGGGCATGGCGTCGGGCTCGTACTTCTGGCAAGAAGGCCTTGTGGCCGAACAGCTGATCGACGGGCTGGCCACCGCCATGCACCGCAAGGAACTCGCGTTGCCCGGTGAGCGGCGTTTGCTGTCGTCGTACCGCCGGATGAATGACGGCGCCGAGCGTGCCGCCGTGCTGGTCGACGACCGCAGCGGCGAAGTGCTGGCCGCCGCGCTGGTGCATCGCGGCTGCGGCGCCGCGCCGACCTGCCGCGGCGACGACCAGCATGCGGAGCTGGTGGTGTTCCTGCGTCCCGGCGTCGATCGCGCCGAGGCGCAGCCGCTGCTGACCTGGAGCACGCAGGTGCCGAAGGACGACCTGGTCTCCGGCGCGGACGAGAAGATCGTGCGCACCGACTACGTCACGCTGGACGCAGCGCACATGGCGGCCCGCCCCGCGAAGCGGCCCACGGGCTTTTCGGCGCAGGTGCCGCTGTACCCGAACGCGCAGCTCCACAGCACCTACCAGCAGATGGTGAGCAACGCCAAGGCAGGCCGCGTGATGCGCCTACAGACCACCGACAGCCAGGAGCAGGTGATCGCCTTCTACAAGCAGCTGTCGCCGCCGCTCAAGGACTTCGTGTCCCACGTGAACGGCCCCACGGGCTTCATCGCGGGCAGCAGCAAGGGCGTGGCCTTTGTTGTCAATCTGACGCACGGGCGCCGCATGCCCGCGGTCACCAACATTGAAATGGAACTCGCCGAATGAACGCACCGCTTGCCAGAACCGTCGTCGCGTCGCTGCTGTTCGCTTGCGCGCTCGGGGCCCAGGCACAAGGCGCGCAACCTGATGCCTCGGGGGCCGTCACCACCGAGTTGCCTGCGCCGCCGCTGCGCCTGAGCGAGCAGCCGGGCATTCGCGCTGCGGTGGTCGCGATGGTCGGCTATGCGCGCGGCAGCTACACCGAGCCCGACAGCCTCATTGCGCAACAGGTGCTCGAGGGCATGCGCTCCAGGCACGACATCACGCGCACGGTGTGGCCCGACGGCCGCAAGGTGATCGCGTCAGTCAACGGCGGCGACCACGGCGAGAAACGCGCCGCGATGCTGATCGACGCCGAAGGCAAGCTGCTGGCGCTCGGGTTGGTCAACGGCCATTGCAAGGCGGCGGCGGAGCGCGACAAGCCCGACGTATGCAACCCGGCACCGCAGACCGTGCTGTCGATCTTCCAGCCCGCCGGCGCCAGGCAGGCAGACGCCGCGCCGCTGGTCGTCTGGGGCAAGACGCTGCCGGCTTTCCTGGCGGCCATGGCCGAGAGCGACGACCCGGCAAAGGCCGCGGACGCGCAGAAGATCGCCAGCGTCGAGTACATCGTGGGCCAGCCCGATGTGCCGGGCTGGCGCAAGGATGAATTGCCGCCGGGCTTTCCGGCGTCGTTGCACCCGCTGCTGGTGCAGGCGGGCGAAGTGAACAGCACGGCCAGCGCCGGCAAGATCGTGCGGCCCAAGGCGCTCGCGGGCAAGCCGATGCGAACCGACTACCAGCGCTCGCAACGCAACGAGCCGCAGCTGCCCGACGCCGAAGTGACGCTGCGCAGCTACGCCGAACTCGGCGCGCTGGTCGACACCTACCGCGAACTCACCAAGGGCGCGAGCCCGGAGCAGGAGGGCCGCGAAATCGTCTTCAACGGCACCGACGGCGCCGGCCGCTACAGCGTTCGCTTGCGCGATGCGAAAGAGACCGGCGTGTTCATCACGGTGGCGAGCTGGAAGCGCAAGTAATCGCTCGGTCGCTGCGCACGGCCTCGGGCTGGACGACCTGGAGCCATGGCCACCGGGCCTGGTAGTCGCCGGCCTTCTTGAGGAACAGCTCGCGCATCGGCAGCATCGGGTTCATGCGCAGGATGCCCGCGGCCAGGTCGTCGAGCCCGTCGGGCGCATAGAGCGTTCCGTCGGCCAGGTCGATGCCGACGCGGGTGCACGCAATGAGGTAGCGGTCGATGCCGTCCCGCGTGGACCGAAGCTGCGGGTAGGGCGACTTGAAGCGCGCTTCGTACCAGAGGTGAACGCGCGCCTGGTTCTTCACCTCGACGGTCGCGCCCAGGTCGGCCACGGCCTGTTGCACGCGGCGGATGACGGCGTCTTCGGCGTCCCACGACAGGTCGGTGTCGTCGAAGTAGAAGACGTCGTAGTCCTTCACGCCCCAGCCGGGCGGTTTGCCGCAGCGATGGTTCCATGTCGCCTGGAAGAGGCTTCCGGCGGTGAGGAAACCCTGGGGCAGGCCGAGGCCGGGCAGGCGCGAGAGCAGGGCGGCGTTGACCGGGTCCTGCCTGGCCTGCGCGATGAACTGGGTGGGGGTCGATGTCATGGCTTCAAATGAAAAGAGGCCTGACGACCACCGCCGTCAGGCCTCGAATGTCGGTAGCCGCCCGGGGCGGGATCAGCCCACTTCGGCGATCAGCTCGATTTCCACGCAGGCACCCATCGGGATCTGCGCCACGCCGAAGGCGCTGCGGGCATGCGCGCCCTTTTCGGGGCCGAACACTTCGGCGAAGAATTCGCTCGCGCCGTTGGTCACGAGGTGCTGTTCGGTGAAGGTGCCGACCGAGTTCACCAGGCTCATCACCTTGACGATGCGCGTGACCTTGTTCAGGTCGCCCACGGCCGCGTGCAGCGTGCCCAGCAGGTCGATGGCGATGGCACGCGCGGCCTGCTTGCCTTCGTCGGTGGTGATGTTGGCGCCGAGCTGGCCGGCCCAGACCTTGCCGTCCTTCTTGGCGATGTGGCCCGACAGGAACACGAGGTTGCCGGTGCGCACGAAGGGCACGTAGGCCGCGGCGGGCGCCGAGACCGGGGGAAGGGTGATGCCGAGGCTGGAAAGTTTGTCGTAAACGCTCATGGAGACTCCTTGTCTTGAGAAAGTGATTGTGTCCGGGTTTGCGCCAGCGCCTCGACCACTTCCCCCACGGGCTGCACGGTCACGCCGACGCTCAGCGTGTGCCGGGCGCCGCCATGGAGTACACCGCGCATCGGTGACACGTCGGAGTAGTCGCGGCCGATGGCCAGCGTGACGTAGTCCTCGCCGGGCTGGCGGCCGTTGGTGGGGTCGAAGTCGGCCCAGCCGCCGGGGCTGCCGTTGTCCTCGCCGGGCAGGTACACCGACACCCAGGCGTGCGAGGCGTCGGCGCCCACCAGCCGGGGCTGGCCGGGCGGCGGCTGCGTGAGCAGGTAGCCGCTCACGTAGCGCGCCGGCAGGCCCAGGGTGCGGAAGCACGCGATCATGATGTGGGCGAAGTCCTGGCACACGCCCTTGCGCTGGGCGAGCGCCTCGACGGCGGGGGTGTTGATCTCGGTGCTGTCGGCGTCGTAGGCGAAGTCTTCGTACATGCGCTCGGTGAGGTCCATCGCCACGTCGAAGGTGGGGCGCCCGGGCACGAAGCTGGCGCGTGCGTAGGCCGCGAAGTCGTCGTGGCGCGGCACGTAGGGCGACGGAAAGACGAACTCCGAGGCCGCGTCGAAGGTGGCGTCCTTGCGAAAGCGAAAGCGCTCGCGCACCGTCTCCCAGGGCAGCTCGCGCGCAATGGCCGGCGACAGCACGGGCACCGAGGTCTCGACCACGCTCTCTGCCGTGACCACGAGCCGGTCGTGCGTGGACTCGAGCGCGAAGAAGGCGCGCGTGTTGCCGTAGAGGTCGGGCCGCTCGCCGCGCTGCGCGGGCGGCGGCTCGATGGCGAGCTTGTGGCTCACGAGGCGCTGCGAATCGGTGGCCAGCGGCTTCAGGTGGGCGAGGTGCTGCGCCGTTTCGACCGGCGGCGCGTACTCGTAGCGCGTTTCGTGGGTGACGTGGAGCAGCATGGCGCGTGGTGTGTGTGGATTACTTCGACGCGGCACCGAAGTGCGCGGCGTAGATCTTGGCGTAGGTGCCGTCGGTGCGGATGCCTTCGAGGCCCTGGTTGATCTTGGCGAGCAGCCCGGCATTGCCCTTCTTCACCGCAATGCCGTACTTCTCGACCGGAAAGCCCGCATCGCTCACCGTCTTGAAGCCGCCTGCGCTGTTGTTGGCGAGGTAGTGCACCACCACGCCGTTGTCGGCCACCACCGCCTGCACACCGCCGGCTTCGAGTTCCTTCAGCGCGAGCGGCGTGGACTCGAAGCGCTTGATGGCGGTGTTCGCCTTGCCCAGCAGCTTGCCGACCACTTCGTCGCCCGTGGTGCCGTTCTGCACGCCCACCCTGAGCGTCTTGAGGTCGTCGAACTTCGCCACGGGCGAATCGCTCTTCACGGCGATAAGCTGCTTCGCGTCGAAATACGGCTGCGAGAAGTCCATGGTCTGGCGGCGCTCGTCGGTGATGGTGATGGCCGACACCAGCAGGTCGCGGTCGCCCTGGTCGAGCGCATTGAAAATGCCTTCCCATGGCGTGTTCACGAACTTGACCTCGATGCCGGCCTTTTGCGCGACGGCCTTCACCACGTCGATGTCGAAGCCCACGATCTCGCCCTTGTCGTTCTGCGACTCGAAGGGGGTATAGGCGGCGTCGGTGCCGACCACGAGCACGCGGGCGGGAGCGGCGGCCGGTGCGGCGCTCGAGGCCGCGGGCGGGGCGGGCTCCTGCTTGCCGCAGCCGGCGATAGCGAGAGCCATGCACAGGCCCGAGGCGGTCAGTACGAAGCGGCGGTTGATGGCGGTGCAGCGCATGCGCGTCTCCTTGAATTTATCGTGGAACGCCGCGGAACCGGCTTTGCCGGGCCGCAGGCGTTGACCCCCCGCGAGGGGTGTGCGAAGCGACACGAAGTGTGCGAAGCATGGGGGAGTGCCCGTTCAAGCGCCTACGGAGCGCAGCGATTCCGAAGTCAGCGTGAAGTAGCGTGTGCCGATGGCGTCCGACACATGGTAGGCGGCACTCTCGCAGTTGGCGAGCAGCTCCAGAAGCGCTGGATAGTTCGCGTCGGGTCCGGCGGCGCAGAGGTGCTCCAGCGTCCAGCTGGACGGGTCGGGCAGTTCGTAGGACAGCGCGGTGAGCTTGCCCGGCGCGCTGCCGGCCAGCCGCGCGATGCGCCCGCGCAGGGTCTGCGTGACCCAGGCGAGCGAGCGCGGGTTCTCGGCGTCGAGCACCAGCAGGTCGACCATGGTGGCGACGTCGCGGCGCTGCTGGTAGCGCGCATGGAAGGTGATGGTGCTGTCGAACAGCGCCACCATGGCTTCGAAGCCGCTCACCTCATGCACGGCGCCGTTCTCGAAACCGGCCTCCAGCGCGTTCGACAGGAACCCCAGGCGCTCGATGTGGCGCCCGATGGACAGCAGCCGCCAGGCGTCGTCGCGCGTCATGCGGTCGGTCTGCGCGCCGGTCATGGCGGCCAGCGCGGTGCTGGCGGATTCGAGCGCGCGCAGCGCGGCGCTGGTGGCAAAGCTGCCTTCGCCGGCCTGCTCGGCGGCGCGGCGCAAAAATTCGGTCTCGGCGCGGACGATCTGGTTCCAGTTGTCCTGCGACAGGCGCTCGCGCACGGCGGCGGCCGCCTCGCGGATGCAGCGCAGGCTGTAGCCCACGCTGCCGCCATGCGCCACGTCGCCCAGCTCGGCCACGAGTGCGCGCTCGAACACGCGGCGCGACTGCGGCGCGCTCGGCGCCTCGGCCGGCACCAGCGCGTTGCGCAGCGCCATGCGGTGCAGCCATTCGAGCAGCGGGCGCGAGGACTGGTCTTCGCCGCCCAGCAGGTTGAGCGTGAGGCGTGCCAGGCGCACCGCGTTCTCGGCGCGCTCGGTGTAGCGGCCGAGCCAGAACATGTTTTCCGCCGCTCGGCTGGTGACGGGCGCGCGGTGCCGCGCGAGCGAGGCCGGCGTGGCGTGCGGCTGCAGCAGGGTGGTGCGGTCGACTTCGCCATGCGTTTGCACCCACACGTCGGCACTGCTGCCGCCGCGCTGCATGGAGGCGATCTGCGCGTCGGGGCCCGCGAGCCGGGCGAGGCCGCCGGGCAGCACGCGCCACGACTGCGCACCGTCGCTCACCGCGAACACGCGCAGCAGCATCGCGCGCGGCGCGATGTGGCCCGGGCCCATGTCATTGGCCCAGGTGGGCATCTGCGACAGCGGCAGGTAGCCCTGCACGGTGTGCACGTCGCCCTCGCGCACGATGCGCCCGGCCCATTCGTCGAGCTCGCGCCGGCCGAGCTGGCTGCCGAGCACGGCGTCGAAGCTGGCGCGGCCTTCGAAGCCGGGGTAGGTGGGCTTGATGGCGCAGTCGCCGAGCTGCGGCAGCACGGCCTCGAGCGCGGCGCGTTCACCGCACCACCAGGTGGGCAGCGCGGGGAGCTTGAGCTTTTCGCCGATCAGGCGGCGCGCCAGCCCGGGCAGGAAGCCCAGCAGGGCCGGCGATTCGAGGAAGGCCGAGCCGGGCATGTTCGCCACCAGCACGTTGCCGGCGCGAATGGCCTGCAGCAGGCCGGGCACGCCCAGGGTGGAGTCGGGGCGCAGCTCCAGCGGATCGAGGTACTGGTCGTCGAGCCGCTTGATGAGGCCGTGCACCGGGCGCAGGCCCTGCAGGGTCTTGAGGTACAGCCGCTGGTCGCGCACGGTGAGGTCGTTGCCCTCGACCAGCGTGATGCCCAGGTAGCGCGCCAGGTAGGCGTGCTCGAAGTAGGTTTCGTTGTACGGGCCGGGCGTGAGCAGCGCGATGTGCGGCGGCACGCCGGCCGGGCACATGCGCTGCAGCCCTTCCATCATGGCGCTGTAGGTGGCCGCCAGGCGCTGCACGTGCAGCGCCTCGAAGGCCTGCGGAAACTGCCGCGTGATGGCCAGGCGGTTCTCGAGCAGGTAGCCCAGGCCCGACGGCGCCTGCGTGCGCTGCGACACCACCCACCAGTTGCCGTCGGGGCCGCGCGCGAGGTCGAAGGCCGTGATGTGCAGCCAGGTGTCGCCGGGCGGCTTCACGCCGTGCAGCGCGCGCAGGTAGCCGGGGTGGCCGCTCACCAGCGCCGGCGGAATGAGTCCTTCGGCCAGCAACTGCTGCGGGCCGTAGACGTCGGCCATCACGCGGTCGAGCACGCGCACGCGCTGCAGCACGCCGGCCTCGATCTGGCTCCAGCTTTCGGGCGAGACGATCAGCGGGAACAGGTCGAGCGACCAGGGCCGCTGCGGGCCGTTGGCGTCGGCGTAGACGTTGTAGGTGACGCCGTTGTCGCGGATCTGGCGCTCGAGGCTGACGGCGCGCCGTGGCAGGTCGTTGAAGCCGCCCGGGCCGAGTTGCTCGAAGAAGGCATTCCAGGCGGGGGTGAGCGGCGGTTGTTCGCCGGACGGGCCTTGTGACTGAGACTGGGATTGCGATTGGGATTGGGATTGCGACGACTGCGTTTGAGACTGCGATTGCGGCAGGGGCAGCGGCGGGGCCGGCATGACCGGGCGTTCCGTGGCGGCGTCGTACAGCAGCGGAGCGGCGGCAGGGGCGGGTGCCGCGCCGGGCGCCGGCCGCGCGGGCACGACCGCCGTGGCCTTGCCGCGCAGTTCGTCGAAATGGCCGGGCAGCGCGGCCGGGGCGAGCGCCGACGCCAGGGCCGCTGGAAAGTCCAGTGCCTGGGCGTCGAACAGGGATTCGTTCAAAGGTTCCACAGGAGGGGGATTGTCACACCGCCGTCACGGGGTGTCCGTGGCAGCCGTGTGCGGAATGTCCCCTTATCGCCGCAGGTCCAGCGTGAACGGGAATTCGCGGCTGCCCGGCAACTCGATGGTTGCCGGCGGGGTGCGCATGAGGCCCGGCGTATGGCCGGTGCGCGTGAAGCGCGAATGGCGGCGGCTTTCGGCCTCGTAGGCGTTCACCGGGAAGGTGTCGTAGTTGCGTCCGCCCGGATGGGCCACGAAGTACTGGCAGCCGCCCAGCGAGCGCTTCATCCAGGTGTCGACCAGGTCGAAGGTCAAGGGCGCATGGGCCGGAATGCTGGGGTGCAAGGCCGAGGGCGGGTTCCAGGCCTTGTAGCGCACGCCGGCCACGAACTCGCCCGTGACGCCGGTGGGCTGCAGCGGCAGCACTTTGCCGTTGACGGTGATGACGTGGCGGCTTTCATTCAGGCCGGTCACGCGCACCTCGATGCGTTCGAGCGACGAATCGACATAGCGCACCGTGCCGCCCGCCGAACCCTCTTCGCCCATCACGTGCCACGGCTCCAGCGCGTTGCGCAGCGACAGCTCCACGCCCATGGCCTGCATCTGGCCGACCAGCGGGAAGCGGAACTCGAAGTGCGGCGCGAACCAGTCGGGATCGAACGCAAAACCGGCCTGGCGCATTTCGCTGATGACGTCGTCGAAGTCCATCTTGACGAAGGTCGGCAGCAGGAAGCGGTCGTGCAGCTCGGTGCCCCAGCGGGTGACGGGGGCCTTGTAGGGTTCGTCCCAGAACCGGGCGACCAGCGCGCGGATCAGCAGCTGCTGCGCGATGCTCATGCGCGCATGCGGCGGCATTTCGAAGGCGCGCAGTTCCAGCAGGCCCAGGCGGCCGGTGCTGGAGTCGGGCGAGTAGAGCTTGTCGATGCAGAACTCGCTGCGGTGCGTGTTGCCCGACACGTCGATCAGGATGTTGCGCAGCGTGCGGTCGACCAGCCACGCGGGCATGTTGGCGCCGTAGATCTCGCGGTTCTTGGCGATTTCCTGCAGGGCGATTTCGAGCTCGTAGACCTGGTCGTTGCGCGCTTCGTCCACGCGTGGCGCCTGGCTGGTCGGGCCGATGAACATGCCCGAGAACAGATAGCTCAGCGAGGGGTGGTTGTGCCAGTACAGCAGCAGGCTGGCCAACAGCTCGGGCCGGCGCAGGAACGGGCTGTCGGCGGGCGTGGCGCCGCCCATCACGAAGTGGTTGCCGCCGCCGGTGCCGGTGTGGCGCCCGTCGGTCATGAACTTCTCGGCCGACAGGCGGGTTTCGAACGCGGCGTTGTAGAGGAACTCGGTGTGCGCGACCAGTTCCTTCCAGTTGTGGGCCGGGTGGATGTTGACCTCGATCACGCCCGGATCGGGCGTGACGGCCAGCATCTTCAGGCGCGGGTCGCGCGGCGGCGGATAGCCTTCCATCACGATGCGCACGCCCAGGTCACGCGCGGTGGCTTCGACAGCCGCGACCAGGTCGAGGTAGTCCTCCAGGCGCGCCAGAGGCGGCATGAAGACGTAGAGCACACCCGAGGCGCTGCCCTTCTTCTCGGCCGACGGGCCGTTGGCGCGGCGCGGGTCGCGCACCTCGACGCACAGCGCGGTGCGCGTGACCCAGTGGGCGGACTCGCCGCGCAGCGGCTGGCGCGTGGCGGCATTGCCGATGTCTTCGGCGTCTTGGGCGGCGGCTGCGGGCCCTGTGCCTGCGGACGCAGTCGCGGCGGCGGCGCTTCCGGCACCCTGCATGCGCAGTGCCGCGGGCACCACCGGCGGCGTGCCGAAGGCGTACGGGACGGCGCCGCGGTCTCCTTGCGGCGCCGACGTCGAAGTCTCGGCATAGCGCGCGCGGTAGTCGGTGGCGCTCGGCAGCACACCGCGCGGCGCGGTCGGGTCGCGTTCGATCAGGTAGGGGTAGTCGCCCTTGCTCGCCCACGGCTGCGAATCGAGCGGCAGGCGGTAGCCCATGGGCGAGTCGCCCGGAATCAGGTACAGCCGGTCGTCGCGCAGGAACCAGGGGCCGGTCTTCCAGCCCGGGCCGGCGAGCGCAGGCGCGTCGCCATCGGCGTTGCCCGGCTCGATGGGCAGCATGTAGCCGATCACCGCGTCGAGCTTCTGCGTGAACACGCGGCGCAGGCGCACGCGTTCGAGTTCGTCGTCGAGCTTCGATTCGAAGGGGTCGACGTTCACCGGCAGGCGGCGTTCGCGCCAGAGGTAGTAGTAGGTGTCTTCGTAGCCGGGCTGGATGTAGCGCTCGGTCAGCCCGAGCTTGTGCGACAGCACGGTGGTGAAGCGGCGCGCGTCTTCGCTCGTGTAGTGCGTGGGAAAGCGTTCGTCGGCGAACAGCTCGTGGTCGTGCCACAGCGTCTGGCCGTCGGCGCGCCAGAAGATCGACAGCGCCCATCGGGGCAACTGCTCGCCGGGGTACCACTTGCCCTGGCCGAAATGCAGGAAGCCGCCGCTGCCGTATTCGGCGCGCAGCTTATGCACGAGTTCGGTGGCGTAGCCGCGCTTCGTGGGGCCGAGGGCGTCGGTGTTCCACTCGGGCGCGTCGCGGTCGCTGGTGGCCACGTAGGTGGGTTCGCCGCCCATGGTGAGGCGCACGTCGCCGGCCTTCAGGCGCGCATCGACTGCGTCGCCCAGGGCCAGCACTTCGGACCATTGCTCTTCGGTGTAGGGCTTGGTGACCCGCGGCGATTCGTAGATGCGCGTGACCTTCATCTCGTGGCCGAACTCGACCTCGGACTCGTCGACGCCGCCCTCGATGGGCGCGGCGCTCGACGGCGACGGCGTGCAGGCCAGCGGAATGTGGCCTTCGCCGGCCATCAGGCCCGAGGTGGCGTCCAGGCCGATCCAGCCGGCGCCCGGCAGGAACACCTCGCACCAGGCGTGCAGGTCGGTGAAGTCGACCGTGGTGCCGCTCGGGCCGTCGAGCGACTTCACGTCGGGCGTGAGCTGGATCAGGTAGCCCGAGACGAAGCGCGCGGCCAAGCCCATGTGGCGCAGCAACTGCACCAGCAGCCAGCCCGAGTCGCGGCACGAGCCGCTGCCGCTGGCGAGCGTTTCTTCCGGCGTCTGCACGCCGGGTTCCATGCGAATCAGGTAGTTGACGTCCTGCTGCACCTGCTGGTTGATGCCCACCAGGAAGTCGATGGTGCGCTGTTCCTTGCGGTCGACCTTGTCGAGGTAGGCCTCCAGCAGCGGTGTGACCGGGTCGGCCACGAGGTAGGGCGCGAGCTCTTCGGCCTGCGAGGCCGTGTACTTGAACGGGAAGTTCTCGGCCTGCGGCTCGAGGAAGAAGTCGAAGGGGTTGTAGACCGCCATCTCGACCACGAGGTCGACGGTGACCTTGAATTCGCGCGTTTTCTCGGGGAACACGAGCCGCGCCTGGTAGTTGGCGAACGGGTCCTGCATCCAGTTGACGAAGTGCTCGGCGGGTTCGACCCGCAGCGAGTACGAGATCACGTTGCTGCGGCAATGCGGCGCGGGACGCAGGCGCACGACCTGCGGGCCCAACTGCACCAGGCGGTCGTATTTGTAGTGAGTGACGTGGTGGAGAGCGGCGTGAATGGACATGCGTTTTTGTGTGCAGTACTGACAGATTGCATCGAAAAGATGTCTCTGGTGAGACGCATACTAGCCCAGATGCCAAGCAATTAACGCGCCATTGAGCGCGACCTGGGGAGGGTTTGCATCATGGGGATGGGGGGCTCGAGTTGACGTCGTTTCGCACGGCCGGCGGTGCTGTGGCCGGTGTTGCGCGCGGCGCAGGCACCTTCGCCGCACTGGGCGGCTCGCTGCTTGGCGCGGCCTTGCAGCTGCAGCAACCGACGCTGTGGCCGGCATGGCTTTATGCCGCATTGCTGCTGGCTGCCGTGGCTGGCCTCGCGTGGCGGCGCTTGCCGGCGCAACTGCTCGTGACGATCGCGCTCGTGTGCGGCGCCATGGCTGGCGCGGGCCTCGCGGGGTGGCGCGCCGTGGCCTATGCGCAGGGCGCGCTGCGTCCCGGACTCGAAGGGCGCGACCTGCAGGTGACCGGCGTCGTCGCGGAAATGCCTCAACGCAACGAGGCCGGCGCGCGATTCCGTCTGGACGTCGAATCCGCGCGCTGGGCCGACCGCACCGAAGGCACGCCGCCGCTCGTGCCCGACCGCATCGCGCTCGGCTGGTATGCCGAAGACCTCGCCGATGCGCCGCATGCCGGCGAGCGCTGGCGCTTCACGGTGCGGCTCAAGGCGCCGCACGGCAACCGCAACCCGCATGGCTTCGACGGCGAGCTGTGGATGTGGGAGCAAGGTCTGCATGCCAGCGGCTACGTGCGCACAGGTGCGCGCGACGCGGCCCCGGCCCTGCTGTCGACCACATGGCTGCGCCCGGTCGAGCGCGCACGGGAATCGGTGCGCGACGCCGTGTTCGCGCGGGTGCCCGACCGCGGCCAGGCGGGTGTGATCGCGGCCCTGGTCACCGGCGACCAGAGCGCCATCGACCGCGCGGGCTGGGACGTCTTTCGCGCGACGGGCGTGGCCCACCTGATGTCGATCTCGGGCCTTCACATCACCATGTTCGCCTGGCTTGCCGCGCACGTCGTCGGCTGGCTCTGGCGGCGCAGCACCCGGCTCATGCTGCGCGTGCCGGCGCCACAGGCCGCGCTGGTCGGCGGCTTGCTGCTGGCCGCGCTGGTCGGCGGCTTGCTGCTGGCCGCGCTCTATGCGCTTTTCAGCGGTTGGGGCGTGCCCTCGCAGCGCACGGTCTGGATGCTCGCGACGGTGGCGTTGCTGCGCCTCACCGGGCGGCGCTGGCCCTGGCCGCATGTGTGGCTGCTGACGGCCGCCGTGGTGGTGGCGGCCGATCCGTGGGCGTTGATGCAGGCGGGTTTCTGGCTCAGCTTCGTGGCGGTCGGCGTGCTGTTCGCCGCCGATGCGGCGGTGCCCGGAGAGAAGAATACGCATGCGTCTTCGCGGCTCTTCCAGTTCCTGCGCGAGCAATGGGTTATCACGCTGGCGATCACGCCGCTCGGCCTGCTGCTGTTCCAGCAGGTGTCGCTGGTCGGCTTGCTGGCCAATGCGGTGGCGATTCCGTGGGTCACGCTGGTCGTCACGCCGCTGGCGATGCTCGGTGTGGCCGTGGCGCCGTCGTGGGACCTCGGGGCCCAGGCCGTGCGGTGGCTCACGCTGCTGCTGCAATGGCTCGCCGGCCTTCCCTGGGCCACGGTGTCGATGGCGGCGCCGCCCGCGTGGGCGGCCGCCTTTGGCGTGGCGGGGGGCATGCTGCTGGCGATGCGACTGCCGTGGTCGCTGCGCGCGCTCGGCGTGCCGCTGCTGCTGCCCGTGCTCCTGTGGCAGGCGCCCCGGCCCGCCATTGGCGACTTCGAACTGCTCGCGGCCGACATCGGGCAGGGCAATGCGGTGCTGGTGCGCACCGCGACGCACAGCCTGCTGTACGACGCCGGTCCGCGCTACAGCCTCGACAGCGACGCCGGCCATCGCGTGCTGGTGCCGCTTTTGCGCGCCCAGGGAGAACGCCTCGACATGCTGGTGCTGAGCCACCGCGACAGCGACCACACCGGCGGCGCGCCGGCCGTGCTCGCGATGCAGCCGCAGGCGGCCCTGCTGAGCTCCATCGAGGCCACGCATCCGCTGCAGGCACTTCGCCCGGCGCAGCGCTGCGAAGCGGGCCAGCGCTGGACTTGGGACGGTGTGAGCTTCGAGGTGCTGCATCCGTTCGACGCCGACTACCGCAGCTTCACCCGGCCCAATGCCGTGTCGTGCGTGCTGCGCATCGGCAACGGCCGCGCCACGGCGCTGCTGGCGGGCGACATCGAGCGCCTGCAGGAGGCCGCGCTGGTCGCGCGCACGCCGGATCTGCTGCGTGCCGACGTGCCGCTGGCACCCCACCACGGCAGCAAGACCTCGTCCAGCGCACCGTTCCTCGACGCGGTGCGCCCGCGCATCGCGCTGGTCCAGGCCGGCTACCGCAACAGGTTCGGCCATCCGGCGCCGGAGGTGCTCGACCGGTACACACAGCGCAACGTGCGGCTGGTCGAGAACACCCGTTGTGGCGCGGCGCACTGGTCGAGCGCCCGGCCGGCCGACGTGCGCTGCAAGCGCGAGCGGCGTGCGCGGTACTGGCAGCACCGCCTGCCGTCAGAACCGGGCTGACTTTTTGGTCAGGTCGGATTTGCAGGTGCTTTTGAATGCCCAAAAGCGTGAACAAATTGTTAAAAATGACGGGTAAAGAACGGACCGTGTCATGCCTTTGTGAATCCGATGCGTTGTGTACCTTCGTATTCATTCCGAAAGGAAACACCATGCGCTCCCCTTGCAATTTCAGGCAGCCGCCGTTCGTCGGACCGTGCCCATGACCGCCGAATCCATCTCCGCCATGACCGGCCACGGCAGCGACGCGCCCGGGGCGCCGGCCCCGGAGGCCCCCGGCGCGCGCCTTCGCACGCATCGGGAAGGCGCGGTGCTGGTCCTGACGCTGAGCAACCCCAAGGCGCGCAACGCGCTCAATCCGTCGGTCTACCGCGCCGCCGCCCAGGCCGTGCGGGCCACGGCGGGGTTTCGCACCGTGCGCGCCATCGTGCTGACGGGCGAGGGTGCGCATTTTTCAGGCGGCGGCGACCTGAAGCGGCTTGCCCGGCAGCGCAAGTTCCCGGTGGAGGAGCAGCGCGGCCACATCGACGCGCTGCACGAATGGATCATGGCGCTGCACGAGGCGCCCCAACCGGTGATTGCCGCCGTCGAGGGCGCGGCCATGGGCGGCGGCTTCTCGGTGTGCCTGGCCTGTGACCTCATCGTGGCCGCCGAGGACGCCAAATTCGCCATGTCGTACGTCAACATGGGCCTGTCGCCGGACGCCGGCGGCACCGATTCGCTGGCGCGCGCGCTGCCGCCGCAGGCCGCCCTGGAGATGCTGCTCGACGGCACGCCCGTCAGCGCCGAGCGCCTGCACGGCTGGGGCGTGGTCAACAAGGTGGTGCCCAGCGGCACCGCCTATGCAGCGGCGCTCGAATGGGCGCAGCAGCTCGCGCGCGGCCCTTTCGAGGCCCAGGCCCGCATCAAGCAGCTGGTGCACGGCGCGCGCGGGCGCAGCCGTCGCGAGCAGCTCGACGCGGAGCGCGAATCCTTCCTCGCCAGCCTCTACGGCGACGAGAGCGGCGATCGCATCAAGGCATTTCTTTCGCCCCGCAAAAAGCACACGGCGAGCGAAGGGCCCGCGGCGCAGCCTGGAAAATAAAAGCCGTCAGCCCCGTCTCCTGGCCTGGCATAAGGGGTTCTACTGGCCTCGAACTTGCTAAGCTATGGCTCTAGGAGATTGGTCGTTCCATGCACAAATTCGATGAGATGTATGAGCAGTTGCCCTATTCGGGGGCTGCGATCCGACAGCACTACAAGCGCTACGACCAATGGCTTGCGAAGCAACCCGGCGAGGTGATGCGTTCGAGGCGCGAAGAGGCGGAAATGATATTCCGCCGGGTCGGGATCACCTTCGCCGTCTACGGCGCGAAGGATGAAGACGGCTCCGGCACCGAGCGGCTCATTCCGTTCGACCTGCTGCCCCGGATCATTCCCGCCCACGAGTGGGCGAGCATGGAAAAGGGGCTGGTGCAGCGTGTCACGGCGCTCAACCGGTTCCTGCACGACGTCTACCACGACCAGGACATCATCAAGGCCGGCATCATCCCGGCCGAGCAGATCCTGAACAACGCGCAGTTCCGCCCCGAGATGATGGGCGTCACGGTGCCGCACAACGTCTACTCCAACATCTCGGGCATCGACATCGTGCGTGCCCCCGATGCCGACGGCAACGGCGAGTACTACGTGCTCGAAGACAACCTGCGCGTGCCGAGCGGCGTGAGCTACATGCTCGAAAACCGCAAGATGATGATGCGGCTCTTCCCCGAGCTCTTCAACCAGAACCGCATCGCGCCGGTCGCGCATTACCCCGACCTGCTGCTCGAAACCCTGCGCGCGAGCGCGCCGCCCGCCACGGCCGAGCCCACGGTGGTGGTGCTCACGCCCGGCATGTACAACAGCGCCTACTTCGAGCACGCCTTCCTCGCGCAGCAGATGGGTATTGAACTGGTCGAGGGGCAGGACCTGTTCGTCAAGGACGACTTCGTCTACATGCGCACAACGCGCGGCCCCAAGCGGGTCGACGTGATCTACCGCCGCGTGGACGACGACTTCCTCGACCCCGACGTGTTCCGCTCCACCTCCACGCTCGGCACCGCCGGCCTCATGCGCGCCTACCGCGCGGGCAACGTGGTGATCTGCAACGCTGTGGGCACCGGCGTGGCCGACGACAAGTCGATCTACCCCTACGTGCCCAAGATGATCGAGTTCTACCTCGGCGAAAAGCCCATCCTGAAGAACGTGCCCACCTACATGTGCCGCAACAAGGACGAGCTGCAGTACACGCTCGACAACATGAAGGACCTGGTCGTCAAGGAAGTGCACGGCGCCGGCGGCTACGGCATGCTGATCGGCCCGGCCGCCACGCAGGCCGAGATCGAGGACTTCAAGAAGGCCGTGATCGCCAAGCCCGACGGCTACATCGCCCAGCCCACGCTGAGCCTGTCGACCTCGCCCACCTTCGTTGACGCGGGCATTGCGCCGCGCCACATCGACCTGCGCCCCTTCGTGCTCTCGGGCAGCGAGGTGCAGATGGTGCCCGGCGGCCTCACGCGCGTGGCGCTGAAGGAAGGTTCGCTGGTGGTCAATTCGTCGCAGGGCGGTGGCACCAAGGACACCTGGATTCTCGAAGCAGAGCGCGCGCCCAAGGCGCAATCGCAGTCGCAAAGCCAGTCGTCGTCGGTCTGAGTGCAGGCAAGGAACTAGGAGAACACACGATGCTTTCACGCACCGCAGACCACCTCTACTGGATGTCCCGCTACACCGAGCGTGCCGAGAACACCGCGCGCATGCTGGACGTCAACTACCAGACCTCGCTGCTGCCCCAGTCGGCCGAAGTCGCCAAGTACGGCTGGCAGGGCGTGCTGTCCATCAGCGAGCTGCTGCCGCTCTACAACAAGAAGTATGAGCAGATCGCGCCCAACGAGGTGATGGAATTCATGGTCAAGGACGAGAGCAACGCCTCGTCGATCGTCTCCTGCCTGAAGGCTGCGCGCGAGAACGCGCGCGCCGTGCGCGGCGCGCTCACCACCGAAGCCTGGGAAACGCAGAACACCACCTGGCTCGAAGTGAACCGCATGCTGCGCCAGGGCGACTTCGAGCGCGACCCGGGCCAGTTCTTCGAATGGGTCAAGTTCCGCTCGCACCTGTCGCGCGGCGTGACGCTGGGCACCATGCTGCAGGACGAGGCCTTCTACTTCTCGCGCCTGGGCACCTTCCTCGAGCGCGCGGACAACACCGCGCGGCTGGTGGACGTGAAGTTTCACGCGCTGAACAGCGAGTTCTTCGGTGCCGCCACCGAGGAAGACCAAGAGTACGACTTCTATCACTGGAGCGCGATCCTGCGCAGCGTCTCGGCCTTCGAGGTGTACCGCAAGGTGTACCGCGACGTGATCAAGCCCGAGCGCGTGGCCGAGCTGCTGATCCTTCGCGCGGACATGCCGCGCTCGCTGCATGCGAGCCTGGCCGAGGTGGTGAGCAACCTGGCCAAGGTGCAGAACGAGCAGAGCGCCGAAACGCAGCGCCGTGCCGGCAAGTTGCTGGCCGACCTGCAGTACGCGCGGGTCGACGAGATCCTGGCGACCGGGCTGCACGCCTACCTCACGCAGTTCCTCGATCGTGTGAACGAACTGGGCGGGCGCATCAGCCAGGACTTTCTGGTTCCGGCGCACTGAGCACGGGGCAGTTCGTCGATCGTTCTCAGCGCGAGAACGATTCGACGGCCACCGGAATCCCTGGCGCCTCCCAGCGGTAGGCGCCCCCCAGCACATTGCGCTCGGGCTTCTGCCCGTTCCACCGGATGTGCAGCATGTCCATCAGCGTCCACCCCGTCCAGTCCGCGCGGAACGGTTGCTGGGCGGCATCCGGCAGCCAGGGTTGCTGGTTGCGCCACACCACTGCCGGAATGCGGTAGCCCGAGGCGGTCGACGGGCTGTGGCCCGCGCGGTCGCTGACGTGGCCCACCTCCTGCCCGTGGTCCGACAGGTACATCCAGGCCCTGTATTCGTCCGGCTTGCCCGCGGTACGGGTCTGCTGCAGCAGCTCCGACACCACGAAGTCGTGGTAGAGCAGCGCGGCGTCGTACTCCTGGCGAAAGCGCCGCACCCAGGCAGAGCGGCCTTCCTTCACCAAGCCGCTCTCGACCGCGTCCGCGTCGTCGTCGAAGGGGTTGGCATTCGCCGGAAAGCGCAGGCTGTAGTGCGGGTGCGCGCCCATCAGGTGAACCACGATCAGCTTGCGGTCGGTGCTGGTGTCCGCAAAGGCCTCCTGCACGCAGTCGAGGATCTCGCCGTCGAGTGACGCGCTGGCGCGACCGGGCGTGCGGTTGACCATGTCGACCACGTCGGCGAAGCGCGCGTGCTGCTGCTCGATGGCCAGGTCGTCGTGGTTGCTGATCCACCAGACCTTGTAGCCCGCGGCGCGCGCCAGGGCCAGCACGTGCGGCGGGTTCTCGCTGTCGGGCAGCCCGAAATGGAACATGTTGCGCAGCGAGGGCAGGGTGCTGGCGTCGACCGACCATGCGTTCTTCAGCACAGTCATCTGGTCGCCGGTCTGCGCCTTGTGCGCCTGCAGGCGCGGCGTGGTCGGACGGCCGTAGCCGTACAGGCCCATGTTGTCGCGGTTGATGCTGTCGGTAATGACCAGCACCACGGTGGAAGGTCCCGCCTGTGTGACGACGGGCGCGATGGCCTGCGCCTGCGCCGTGAGGCGGTCGCGCTGCTTCTGCTGGTCGGCCCAGGCGGCCTGCAGCGTGTGAAGGGAGTCCACCCACTGGGTCCAGAAGATCGCAGGATGCAGCCGGCGCCATGGCTTGCTCGCATAGGCCACGCAGGACACGAGCAGCGCGAGCACGACCAGCCCCGTGATCCAGCGTGACAGGCCGACCCTGGAGGCCGAGGCGCGCGCGCCGCGCCGGGCGAACATGCCCACCAGCACGCCCGCCGCGACGACCACCGCACACCACACGACCGCCGAGCGCCAGTGCATCCGGAGGTACTCGCCGCTTTCGCGCGCATTGGTGTTCGCCGCGGCGCCCAGCACCATCGCGCCGTCGGGCGCGGCCTGGTAGGTGTCGAGCAGGTAGGCGCGCACCGCGCCGTCGAGCGCGAAGCCCATCACCCAGAGCCAGACGAGCACCGCGCGCAACTGCCGCATGCGCGCGCTGCGCAACGGCCACAGCAGCCACAGCACTGCGGGGGCGGCCAGCACCGCGAGCTGCGCGATGCGGCGGCCGTCGTGGCCCAGGGCGATGAGCGCCAGCAGCGTGGCGCCGACCACGCCGCAGGCGAGCAGGGCGCCGCGGCCGGACGCGCGGCATGGCGGGGAGGGGTGCGAGGGAAAGGTGGTCAAGCGGTCGGCGCGCGGCAGGGTCGGGGCGGGCGCATTCTGCCGTGCGACATATGCGGCGTGCCTCGGTGCCCCGATGGCCGCGAGGTGCTTTCAGGGAAATGCCCGCGGAACTTATCGGGCCTCGGGCTCCCAGACGGGCTCTCCCGGCACCGCCGGACATTCTTCACGCTTGAGAGAAAAGGAAGCTCCGCTCCATGTCCAGATTCATTCGCCTGCCCGCCTTGTTGCTCGCATTCGCCCTCTCGTGGATGACCTTGCCGTCCGCCTCCGCCTCCGCCGCACAGCAGCAACAGATGGTCAGCGTGGCCGTGAAGACGCTGAACATGCGCACCGGCCCGGGCCCGCGCCACGAGACGCACTGGACGGTGAACAAGGGCTACCCGTTCAAGGTGATCGGCAGAAAAGGCGAATGGCTGCACGTCAGCGACTTCGAGGGCGACAAGGCCTGGGTGTTCCGCCGCATGACCGACAAGACGCCGCATCACGTCGTGAATGCCCGGGCGGCCAACCTGCGCCGCTCGCCGAGCACGCGCAGCCCGGTGGTGATGAAGGCGGGCTACGGCGACGTGCTGCGCACGCTGGAGCGCCGCGGCGACTGGCTCAAGGTGCGGCACGAAGACGGCGCCACCGGCTGGGTGTCGAAGCGCCTCACCTGGGGCTGGTAGACAACGCGAAGGCCGCGCGGAATCAGGTCGCCGTGGCCTGGCGCACCGCGCGCTCCCAGCGCGCCATCGATTCCTCGGCCTGCGCGCGGCCCATGGTCGGGATGAAGCGGCGCTCGACCTTCCACAGCTTGGACAACTGGCGCGCGTCGCTGTAGACGCCCGTCGACAGTCCGGCGAGGTAGGCCGCGCCCAGCGCCGTGGTCTCGATCACTTCGGGCCGCACCACTGGAATGCCCAGCAGGTCGGCCTGGAACTGCATCAGCAGGTCGTTCACGCTGGCGCCGCCGTCCACGCGCAGTTCGGCCACGGGCTTGCCGCCGGCGGCCACCGCATCGCGGCTCATGGCCTGCAGCAGCGCGGCGCTCTGATAGGCGATGCTCTCCAGCGCGGCACGCGCAATGTGCGCGACCGTGGTGCCGCGCGTGAGGCCTGTGATGGTGCCGCGCGCGTCCGCGTCCCAGTAGGGCGCGCCCAGGCCGGTGAAGGCCGGCACCATCATCACGCCGCCCGCGTCGGGCACGCTCTCGGCGAGTGACTGCACCTCGGCGCTGCCCTTGATGGCCTTGAGCCCGTCGCGCAGCCACTGCACCACCGCGCCGCCGACGAACACGCTGCCTTCCATGGCGTACTGAGGCGTGGTGTCGGCCTGCGCGGCGCTGGTCACGAGCAGGCCGTTGTGCGAGGGCTGGAACGCGCCGCCCGTGTGCATCAGCAGGAAGCAGCCGGTGCCGTAGGTGTTCTTGGCCATGCCGGCCTCGAAGCAGGCCTGGCCGAACAGGGCGCTCTGCTGGTCGCCGGCCACGCCGCCGATGGGCAGGGCGCGGCCCAGCAGGGCGGCGTCGGTGTCTGCGAAGTGCGAGCTCGACGGCTGCACCTTCGGCATGAGCGCGGCGGGAATGTCCAGCGCCTTCAGCAGGTCGGCGTCCCAGCGGTTGTCGTGCACGTTGAAGAGCATGGTGCGCGAGGCGTTGCTCACGTCGGTCACGTGCACCTTGCCGCCGGTGAGCTGCCACATGAGCCAGCTGTCGATGGTGCCGAAGGCCAGCTCGCCGCGCTCGGCCTGTTCGCGCGCGCCGGGCACGTTGTCGAGCAGCCAGCGCAGCTTGGTGCCGGAAAAATACGCGTCGATCACCAGCCCGGTCTTCTCGCGGATGGTGTCCGTCATGCCGTCGTCGCGCAGCCTGGCGCACAGGGGCTCGGCGCGCCGGTCCTGCCACACGATGGCGTGGTGCACCGGCTGGCCGGTCTTGCGGTTCCACAGCACGGTGGTCTCGCGCTGGTTGGTGATGCCTATGGCATGGATGTCGGTGGGCTGCAGCTTCGCCTTCACCAGCACTTCGCGCGCGGTGGCCAGCTGGCTGCGCCAGATTTCCATCGGGTCGTGTTCGACCCAGCCCGGCTGCGGGTAGATCTGCGTGAGTTCCTTCTGGGCAATGGCGACGATGTGGCCTTCGCGGTCGAACACGATGCTGCGGGAGCTGGACGTGCCCTGGTCCAGGGCGAGCAGGTAAGTGGTCATGGCGTGATGGTTCCTCTGGGGCCGGTCAGTGGAGCGGCATTGTCTTGCGCCTTCCCACTCCGGGGGAAGGTTGGGATGGGGACAGGCCTTCGATCGGGCGCCGTGCTTTTTTGCGCGCCGTCCTGCCCCCACCCCAACCCTCCCCCGGAAGGGGAGGGAGCAATGCGGGAGGCGCTCATGGCTCGCGCGCAATCTCGAGCCGAACCTGCGCAGCGTGCAGCAGGTCGGCAAAAGGCGCCGGTGGCTCCGCATCGGTGAACAGCCGGTCGATCTGCGACAGCGTGCCCAGCTGGATCATCGCGGGCCGGTTGAACTTGCTCGCGTCCGCCGCGAGCCACACCTCGCGCCCCTGCGCGATGATGGTCTGCGCCACCTTCACCTCGCGCAGGTCGAAGTCGCGCAGCGAGCCGTCGGCCTCGATGCTGGACACACCGATCAGCGCGATGTCCACCTTGAACTGGCGAATGAAGTCGATGGTCGCCTCGCCCACCACGGCGCGGTCGCGCGGGCGCACGGAGCCGCCGGCCACGATCACCTCGCACGAGGTGTTGCCGCTCAGGATGGTCGCGACGTTCAGGTTGTTGGTGATCACGCGCAGCCCGGTGTGGCGCATCAGCGCCTTGGCGATGGCCTCGGTGGTGGTGCCGATGTTCAGGATCAGCGAGCAGTCGTTGGGCACCAGTTCTGCCACGCGGCGGGCAATGCGGGCCTTGCCATCGGCATGCAGGGTTTCGCGCTGCTGGTAGCCGATGTTCTCGGTGGTCGAGCTGGGCACGCGCACCCCGCCATGAAACCGCGTCAGCAACCCCGCGTCGGCCAGCCGTTGCACGTCGCGCCGCACGGTCTGCAGCGTCACGCCGAGCATCTCGGCCAGCTGCTCGACGGTGATGGAGCCGCGCGTGCGCACGGTCTCCAGGAGGTTGATCTGGCGCGGGTTGGAGTTCACAGAGGCGTCGTGGAAAGCAGGAAGACTGCGGCAAGGTTACAGTGCGCGTCACTTTAAAACGAAAGAAAACGAATCTGGGTAAGGGAAAACTCGGAGGAAAATCGCGCCAAAAGGAACCTAAGTGAAAAATCTCGAAAATACAATGGCCGCCGTTGGTGACCAAAGTCATGCATCCATGGAGCCCCTTCCAGTGAGCGATTTCTCCCCCGATCCAGCTGTTTCCGCACCTGGCCCCGCCGCCGATTGCGATGTGCTGGTCGTCGGCGGCGGCATCAACGGCTGCGGCATCGCGCGCGACCTGGCGGGCCGCGGCTGGCGCGTGGTGCTCTGTGAAAAGGACGACCTCGCCTCCCATACCTCATCTTCGTCCACCAAGCTGATCCACGGCGGGTTGCGCTACCTGGAGTACTACGAGTTCTCGCTGGTGCGAAAGGCGCTGCAGGAGCGCGAGGTGCTGCTGAAGAGCGCGCCGCACATCATGTGGCCGCTGCGCTTCGTCATGCCCCACGACCCGTCGATGCGCCCGGCCTGGATGGTCCGCATCGGCCTGTTCATGTACGACCACCTCGCCAGGCGAGAAGTGCTGCCTCCTTCGCGCAGCGTCGATTTGCGCCGCCACGCGGCCGGCAAGCCGCTCAAGGACCAGTACAAGCGCGGCTTCGTATATTCGGACGGCTGGGTCGACGATGCGCGCCTGGTGGTGCTCAACGCGCTGGACGCGCAGTCGCGCGGCGCCGAAGTGCTCACGCGCACCCGCTGCGTTCATGTGCAGCGCGGCAGCGACGACTGGGTCGCCACGCTCGAAGGGCCCGACGGCGCGCATCGCACGCTGCGCGCCCGCGCGGTGGTCAATGCGGCGGGGCCGTGGGCCGAATCCTTCCTGCGCGGCGTGGCCAAGTCGGCCAAGGGCGAGGCGCTGGCCACCAAGAGCCTGCGACTGGTCAAGGGCAGCCACATCGTGGTGCCGCGCCTGTTCGAGCACGACCATGCCTACATCTTCCAGAACCCCGACAAGCGGATCATCTTCGCCATTCCCTACCAGGACGCGTTCACGCTGATCGGCACCACCGACATCGAGATCAGCGGCGACGATCCCGGCGCCGCGCGCATCGCGCAGGAAGAGATCGACTACCTCTGCGCCCAGGCCAGCCGCTACTTCGACAAGCCCATCGTGCCGGCCGACGTGGTGTGGACCTACTCGGGCGTGCGCCCGCTGCTGGACGACGCGTCGGGCGACCCCTCGGCCGTCACGCGCGACTACCTGCTGGAGTCGAACACCACCGCCGCGCCGCTGCTGTCGGTGTGGGGCGGCAAGATCACCACCTTCCGCAAGCTGGCCGAGGACGCGGCCGACGAGGTCGGCAAGATGCTGGGCCAGTCGAGCGCGCAGCGCCCGGCCTGGACCGAGAACGCCTTCCTCGCGGGCGGCGACCTGTCGGCCTGGATCGGCGCGGCCAAACGGCCCGACGACGACTTCGAGCGCTTCGTGTCTGCGGTGCAGGCCAGGCACCCGTGGCTGTACGGCCAACTGGCGCGCCGACTCGCGCGGGCCTACGGCGCGCGCATTGCCGACGTGCTGGGCGACGCAAAATCCTTTGCCGACCTGGGCGCCGAAGTGGCGCCCGGCCTGTACGAGCGCGAACTGCGCTTCCTGCAGGACCACGAGTGGGCCGTGAGCGCGCAAGACGTGCTCTGGCGGCGCTCGAAGCTGGGCCTGCACTACACGCCCGAGCAACGCGAGCAGGTCGAGGCCTGGCTGCAGGGCCATCCGAAGACTGCGTGAGAGAGTGCGGCCCAAGAGGGCCGGCTGAACAAGAAACGATCGAAGAGAAATCGACAAAGAGCGACCGACAGAGCGATTGAACACCAGCGGCTGAACCAAGACCCGAAATGGGCGGAGGGGACACATGCAACTGACTCTGGAGCGCGTGACCAAGAAGGTCGGCGCGCAAACCTGGCTCTACGAGCAGAGCGTCGCGCCCCAAAGCGGCGCGGTGACCGTGCTGCTCGGCGCCACGCAGGCTGGCAAGACCAGCCTGATGCGGCTGATGGCGGGGCTCGACACGCCCACCGCGGGGAAGGTCTTTGTCGATGGCAAGGACGTGACAGGCATGCCGGTGCGCGAACGCAACGTCGCGATGGTGTACCAGCAGTTCATCAACTACCCGTCGCTCTCGGTGGCGGACAACATCGCCTCGCCGCTCAAGCTGCGCGGCGAGAAGAACATCGAGGCGCGCGTGAAGGCGCTCGCCGACAAGCTGCACATCGGCATGTTCCTCGAGCGCCTGCCGGCCGAGCTTTCCGGCGGGCAGCAGCAGCGCGTGGCGCTGGCCCGCGCGCTGGCCAAGAACGCGCCGCTCATGCTGCTTGACGAGCCGCTGGTCAACCTGGACTACAAGCTGCGCGAGGGCCTGCGCGAAGAACTCACGCAGCTTTTCGCCACCGGCGACTCGACCGTGATCTATGCGACCACCGAACCGGGCGAGGCCTTGCTGCTCGGCGGCTACACGGCCGTGATGGACGCTGGCGAGCTGCTGCAGTACGGCCCGACCGCCGAGGTGTTCCATGCACCGCAATCGCTGCGCGTGGCGCGCGCCTTCAGCGATCCGCCGATGAACCTGCTGGCCGGCACGGCCACGGCCGGCCGGGTGCAACTGACCGGCGGCCCCGTGCTGTCGCTGGCCGTGCCTGAAGGCGCGGCGGGCGCAGTGACCGTCGGGCTGCGCGCGAGCGCATTGAATGTCAATGCGGGGGCGGGCGACGTCGCCTTGCCCGGCAAGGTGGAGCTGGCCGAGATCTCGGGCTCCGACACCTTCGTGCACGTCGATACGGCGGTGGGTGAACTGGTGGCGCAGCTCACCGGCGTGCACCGCTTCGAGCTGGGTGCTTCGATCACGCTGAATTTCAGCGCGGCGCAAGCCTATGTGTTCGATGCCGGCGAAAAGCTGGCGCTGGCACCCGCATGGCGAAGGACCTAGCATGACCCCCCGTGTTCGCGCACTTCGTGTCGCTTCGCCAACCCCCCTCCAGGGGGCAACACCTGCGGCCCGGCAAAGCCGGCTCCGCGGTGTTCCACGACAAGACCTCGACTGTTTCATGCATTGCGAATCACGCGAAAGCGTGAAGGAGGGCTGACATGGCACGCATCGACCTCGACCTGGCCCACGCCTACCGCGCCAACCCCACGCAGGACAGCGACTACGCGCTGCTGCCGCTGAAGATGAGCTTTCGCGACGGCGGCGCCTACGCCCTGCTCGGCCCCTCGGGCTGCGGCAAGACGACCATGCTCAACATCATCTCGGGCCTGCTCGTGCCGTCGCAGGGCAGGGTGACCTTCGACGGCCGCGACATGACGCGCGCCACGCCGCAGGAACGCAACATCGCGCAGGTGTTCCAGTTTCCGGTGATCTACGACACCATGACCGTGGCCGAGAACCTCGCGTTTCCGCTGCGCAACCGCAAGGTGCCCGAAGACCAGATCAAGAAGCGCGTGGGCGAGATCGCCGAAATGCTCGACATGAGCGGCCAGCTCAACCAGCGCGCGGCTGGGCTCGCCGCCGATGCCAAGCAGAAGATTTCGCTGGGCCGTGGGCTGGTGCGCAGCGACGTGTCAGCGGTGCTGTTCGACGAGCCGCTCACCGTGATCGACCCGCACCTGAAGTGGCAGTTGCGCCGCAAGCTCAAGCAGATTCACCGCGAGCTGAAGCTGACGCTCATTTACGTGACGCACGACCAGGTCGAGGCGCTCACCTTTGCCGAAGAGGTGGTGGTCATGACGCGCGGCAAGGCCGTGCAGGTCGGCAGTGCAGAGGCCCTGTTCGAGCGGCCGGCCCATACCTTCGTCGGCCATTTCATCGGTTCGCCGGGCATGAACTTCCTGTCGGCGAACAGCACGGATGGCGCGCTCGAAGTGGCGGGCACGCCACTGGTGCCGACGCGAGAACTGCCGCGGGGCGCGCTGAAGATCGGCATCCGGCCCGAGTACCTGCGCCTGTCGAACGCCGGTGCGGCCGGTGCCGTGCCGGCCGTGGTGAAACAGGTACAGGACGTGGGCACGCACGCGATGCTGAGCGCCGAAGTCGACGGCATCGTGATGAAGGTGCGGCTGCATTCGGACGACCCGCCGCCGGCGGTCGGGGACACGGTGTGGCTGCGGGTGCTGGATGCGCACACCTGCTACTACAAGGACGAGGAGCTGGTGGCATGAACAACCTGACCTTGTTCGCTCCCGCTCCCTTGTCTTTCTCCCTTCCCCGTTGGGGGAGGGCAGGGGTGGGGGCCAGCGGCACATCCGTCGGGCGCTCTGCCTGCCCCCATCCCAGCCTTTCCCCAAAGGGGGAAGGAGCAACACCATGAACGCCACCAACAAACCCATCAACCAGAAAGCCTGGTGGCTCGTCCTGCCGGTGCTGATCTGCGTCGCCTTCTCCGCCATCGTGCCGCTGATGACGGTGGTCAACTATTCGGTGCAGGACATCATCTCGCCCGAGCGCCGGGTGTTCGTGGGCACCGAATGGTTCGCCTCGGTGATGCGCGACGACGAGCTGCACCAGGCGCTGTGGCGCCAGCTGGGCTTCTCGTTGTCGGTGCTGCTGGTCGAGATTCCGCTGGGCATCGGCCTGGCGCTGTCGATGCCGGCCAAGGGCTGGAAGTCGTCGGCGGTGCTGGTGGTGGTGGCGCTGTCGCTGCTCATTCCGTGGAACGTGGTCGGCACCATCTGGCAGATCTACGGGCGCGCCGACATCGGCCTGCTGGGCCATGCGCTGCAGGTCATGGGCATCGACTACAACTACACGGGCAGTGCGACCGACGCCTGGCTCACGGTGCTGGTGATGGACGTGTGGCACTGGACGCCGCTGGTGGCGCTGCTGTGCTTCGCGGGTCTTCGCTCGATTCCCGACGCCTACTACCAGGCCGCGCGCATCGACGGCGCCAGCAAGTTCGCGGTGTTCCGCTACATCCAGCTGCCGAAGATGCGCGGCGTGCTGATGATCGCGGTGCTGCTGCGCTTCATGGACAGTTTCATGATCTACACCGAGCCCTTCGTGCTGACGGGTGGCGGGCCGGGCAATGCGACCACCTTCCTCAGCCAGTACCTGACGCAGAAGGCCGTGGGGCAGTTCGACCTCGGGCCGGCGGCCGCGTTCTCCCTGATCTATTTCTTGATCATCCTGTTGTTCTGCTTTGTGCTCTACAACTGGATGCAGCGGGTGGGTACGCAGGAAGTCGAGGTGGAGAAATGAATCCGTCGCCGAGCCGCCTCGAGGCGGATGCTCCCCTTCGGGGGGACGGCGCGCCGCGCCAAGGGGGTCAACATGTCTGAGAAAAGATTCCACAAGCGCAGCATCTTCCTGGTGCTGTACATCCTGTTCGCCCTGTTGCCCATCTACTGGATGATCAACATGAGCTTCAAGACGAACGAGGAGATTCTTTCGAGCTTCTCGTTCTTTCCGCAGCAACTCACCTGGGCCAACTATGCGCGCATCTTCACCGACGAGTCGTGGTACTCGGGCTACATCAACAGCCTGATCTACGTGGCGATCAACACGGTGATCTCGCTCACCGTGGCGCTGCCGGCGGCCTATGCGTTCTCGCGCTATTCGTTCCTGGGCGACAAGCACGTGTTCTTCTGGCTGCTGACCAACCGCATGACGCCGCCCGCCGTGTTCCTGCTGCCGTTCTTCCAGCTCTACAGCACCGTCGGCTTGATGGACACGCACCTGGGCGTGGCACTGGCGCACCTGTTGTTCAACGTGCCGCTGGCCGTGTGGATTCTCGAGGGCTTCATGAGCGGCATTCCGCGCGAGATCGACGAGACGGCGTACATCGACGGCTACTCGTTCCCCCGCTTCTTCGTCACCATCTTCCTGCCGCTCATCAAGGCCGGCGTGGGCGTGGCGGCGTTCTTCTGCTTCATGTTCAGCTGGGTCGAACTGCTGCTGGCACGCACGCTCACCAGCGTCAACGCCAAGCCGATCGTGGCGACCATGACGCGCACCGTGAGCGCATCGGGCATGGACTGGGCCACGCTGGCGGCGGCGGGCGTGCTGACCATCGTGCCGGGCGCCATCGTCATCTGGTTCGTGCGCCACTACATCGCAAAAGGCTTTGCGATGGGCCGCGTCTAAGGAGACCGAGACATGTTCGACTGGATGGTCTGGACCACCCCGGTGGCCGTTTTCTTCATCTGCATCGCGCTCATGCTGGTCGGCATGACGGTGTGGGAATTCAAGTCGCCCACCGTCATGCGGCGCGGCTGGCTGCCCATTGCCACCACGCGCGGCGACCGGCTCTTCATCGGCCTGCTGTCGGCGGCCTATGTGAACCTGGTCTTCATCGGCCTGGCCGGCAAGTTCCAGGAGTGGATGAGCCTGGAGGCCGAGCCCTCGATCTGGATCAGCTTCGTGCTGTCGATGCTCGTGCTCGCGCTGGTGATGCGCAAGGGCTAGGCCCGGAGGATTTCGAGATGCGTCCGGCTCTCCGCCTCCCCGGAGCCGAGATGAAAGAACCGGGGAAGCACAACCGAGGAGACAACATCATGAAGATGCGCTACACGGCATTGGCACTGGCAGCGGCGATGTTCGCCGCGCACGGCGCTGCATCGGCCGGAGAAGCCGAAGCCAAGAAATGGATCGACAGCGAGTTCCAGCCATCCACCCTGTCCAAGGACAAGCAGATGGAGGAGATGAAGTGGTTCATCGACGCCGCCAAGAAGCTGCAGGCCAAGGGTGTGAAGGAGGTGTCGGTCGTTTCCGAAACGCTGACCACCCATGAGTACGAATCCAAGACCCTGGCCAAGGCCTTCGAGGAAATCACCGGCATCAAGGTCAAGCACGACCTGATCCAGGAAGGCGACGTGGTCGAGAAGCTGCAGACCTCGATGCAGTCGGGCAAGTCGATCTACGACGGCTGGGTGTCCGACTCCGACCTGATCGGCACCCACTACCGCTACGGCAAGATCATGTCGCTCACCGAGTACATGGGCGGGGCCGGCAAGGAGTTCACCAACCCCGGGCTCGACCTGAAGGACTTCATCGGCACCAGCTTCACCACGGCGCCCGACGGCCAGCTCTACCAGCTGCCCGACCAGCAGTTCGCCAACCTGTATTGGTTCCGCGCCGACCTGTTCGCGCGCAAGGACCTGCAGGACAAGTTCAAGGCCAAGTACGGCTACGACCTGGGCGTGCCGCTCAACTGGAGCGCCTACGAGGACATCGCCGAGTTCTTCAGCGTGGACGTCAAGACCATCGACGGCAAGCCCATCTACGGCCACATGGACTACGGCAAGAAGGACCCGTCGCTGGGCTGGCGCTTCACCGATGCGTGGCTGTCGATGGCCGGTGCCGCCGACAAGGGCATCCCCAACGGCATGCCGATCGACGAATGGGGCATTCGCGTGGCTGCCGACAAGTGCACGCCCACGGGCGCCTCGGTCTCGCGCGGTGGCGCCACCAACTCGCCGGCCGCCGTGTACGCGCTCACCAAGTACATCGACTGGATGAAGAAGTACGCGCCCAAGGAAGCCATGGGCATGACCTTCGGCGAATCGGGCCCGGTGCCCGCGCAAGGCCAGATCGCCCAGCAGATCTTCTGGTACACGGCCTTCACCGCCGACATGACCAAGAAGGGCCTGCCGGTCGTGAACGACGACGGTTCGCCCAAGTGGCGCATGGCCCCCGGCCCGAACGGTCCGTACTGGAAGCAGGGCATGCAGAACGGCTACCAGGACGTGGGCTCGTGGACCTTCTTCAAGGGCCACGACGCCAACAAGACGGCAGCGGCCTGGCTCTACGCGCAGTTCATCACTGCCAAGACGACCTCGCTGAAGAAGTCGATCACCGGCCTGACCTTCATCCGCGACAGCGACATCCGCTCGGACTACTTCACGCAGAACGCCAACAAGTACGGCGGCCTGATCGAGTTCTACCGCAGCCCGGCGCGCGTGGCGTGGACCCCGACCGGCACCAACGTGCCCGACTATCCGAAGCTCGCGCAGCTCTGGTGGAAAAACGTGGCCGAGGCCGTGACGGGCGAGAAGACCCCGCAGAAAGCCATGGACAACCTGGCCGACGAAATGGACAACGTGATGGCCCGCCTGGAGCGCGCCGGCATGGCCCATTGCGCGCCCAAGCTCAACCCGAAGGGTGACCCGGCCAAGTACCTGAGCGACGACCACGCCCCGTGGAAGAAGCTGGCCAACGAAAAGCCAAAGGGCGAGACCATCGACTACAACAAGCTGCTGGGTGCCTGGAAGGAAGGCAAGGTGCGCTGAGCGCCTGCTGCCACTTTTCGCCAGCACACGGGAAGGGTCCGCGCCGAAGGGTGCGGACCTTTTTTTCTGTACGGGCCGCCGTGGGGCCGGCGCGACGGCATGACCAATGGCAGATGCGTTCTGCCGATGCTTGGCTTACAGTCGACGGCCCTCGAAACTGCCCGCCACGTGACTTCCAGTTCCCCCAGCCCTTTCGGACGCCCCAAGCGCGTCCTGTTGATTCGTTACTCGCAATCCGGCCAGCTCGACAGCGTGGCGGGGCAGATCGTTGCGCCCCTGCGCGCCGACCCGTCGATCCAGCTGCACGAGGAAGTGCTGCGGCCGCTCGCGCCGTTCCCCTTTCCGTGGCCCTTCCTGCGCTTCTTCGATGCCTTTCCGGAATCGGCCCACATGAAGCCGCAGCCGCTGGCGCCGCTGTCGTTCACGGGCGACGAAGATTTCGACCTGGTCATCCTGCCGTACCAGGTGTGGTTCCTGGCGCCTTCGCAGCCGGTCACCGCCTTCCTGAAGCACCCTGTGGCAGCGCGCCTGCTCAAGGGCAAGCCGGTGGTCACGGTCATTGCGTGCCGCAACATGTGGCTGCTGGCGCACGAAAAGCTCAAGGGCATGCTCGCCGACGCCGGCGCGCGGCTCATCGACAACGTGGTGCTGACCGACCCCGGCCCCACGCTGGCCACCTTCTTCACCACGCCGGCCTGGCTGATCTGGGGCCGCAAGCGCGGCTTCTGGGGCATGCCCGACGCCGGACTGAGCGCTGAACAGATGCGCGGCACCGCCCGTTTCGGTCGCGCCCTTCGCGATGCGCTGCACCAGGGCCTGGAGCGCGGCACGCAGCCCCTGCTGGCCGGCCTGGGCGCGGTGCAGGCCGATGCGCGCCTCCTGATCAGCGAGAAGGCGGGCACCCGCAGCTTCTACCTCTGGGGCAAGCTCATCATGGCGGCGGGCGGCCCCGGCGCCCGGGCGCGCAAGCCCTTGCTGCTGCTCTATGTCGTGTTCCTTCTTGCGCTGATTGTCACGGTCGTCCCCGTGAGCTTGACCCTCCAGGCGCTTCTGCGACCTTTGTTCAAGGGGTGGCTGACTAAAATGACAGCCCAATTCGAGTGCCCGTCGGGCTCTGCCACGGACCGCTCCCACCTCTATGACGACTGATGTCTTCCTGACCCGCACCGCCGCTTTCCTGCCCTTTTCCCCGGTCAGCAATGAAGACATCGAAGAAGTCCTCGGTCGCATCGGCGGCAAGGCCTCCCGTGCGCGGCGGCTGATTCTTCGCAGCAACGGCATCCAGTCGCGCCACTACGCCATCGACCGCGCCACCGGCCAGCTGGCCATGACCAACGCGCAGCTCACCGCCTCGGCCATCCGCGGCCTGGGCGACGACATCGGCCCGGTCGACTGCCTGGCCACCGGCACCTCGCTGCCCGACCAGCTGATGCCCAACCACGCGGTGATGGTGCATGGCGAGCTCGGCTGGCCACGGCTCGAAGTGGTGGCCTGCGCGGGCATCTGCCTGGCCGGCACCACGGCGCTCAAGCATGCGTGGCTGTCGGTGCGCGCGGGCGACGCGCGCCGCGCGGTGGCCACCGGCTCGGAGCTGGCTTCGGCCGTGATGCGCGGCTCGCGCTTCGAGGCCGAGCTCGAGCACAAGCTCGAAGCCCTGGAGGCCCGCCCCGAGCTGGCCTTCGAGAAAGATTTCCTGCGCTGGATGCTGTCCGACGGCGCCGGCGCCGTGCTGCTGGAGCGCGAGCCGCGCGGACCGCTGTCGCTGCGCGTCGAGTGGATCGAGCTGTCTTCCGCCGCGAATGAACTGCCCGTGTGCATGTACGCCGGCGCCGAGAAGAACGCCGCGGGCGGCCTCGACGGCTGGGCGCGCAAGTCGCCCGACGACTGGCAGCGCGAATCGACCTTCGCCGTGAAGCAGGACGTGCGCCTGCTCAACGACAACATCGTGCGCGCCACGCTGGGCGAGCCGCTGGCGGCCATCATCGAGAAGCGCGGCCTGAAGGCGGCGGACATCGACTGGTTCCTGCCGCACCTGTCGTCGCACTACTTCGTCGAGCCGGTGGCCCGTTGCCTTGAAGCGGTCGGCCTGACGATCCCGCGCGAACGCTGGTTCAGCAACCTCGCCAGCAAGGGCAACACGGGCTCGGCGTCGCCGTACATCATGCTCGACGAGCTGTTCCGCTCCGGGCGCATCCAGCCGGGGCACAAGCTCCTGATGTTCGTGCCCGAAAGCGGCCGCTTCTCCAGCGGCTTCATCTACATGGAGGCGGTATGAAAACCCCACGCTCAACGCTTCGCGTATCGCTGCCCGCCGAGGGGGCGCAGGCCTGCCTTGGGTCGGCCCGGCGGGAGGCCTGACATGGACCTGGACGCAGTTCCGCAGGAGGGCAACGCCACCCTGGCCGGCCATTCCAAGCTGATGTATGCGCGGGATGCCCAAGGCCGCGTCGTCACCACCACCTCGCGCGGCTGGGAGGCGGAAGAGATCGTCACCAGCCATGCGGTCGACCTGCTGGTCGACCAGGCGCAGGCCGCGAAGCAGCGCGTAAAGGCCGGGCTCGCCTCGCCGCTCGAGTACTGGATGTACACACGCCGCATGGACGTGGCGCTGCTCTCGCAGACCAGCGGCTTCTGGCAATGGCGCGTGCGCCGCCACCTGCAGCCGCGCCATTTCGCCGCGCTGTCGCCGGCCCAGCTCGCGCGCTACGGCGAAGCGCTGGGCCTGCCCGTTTCCACCTTGCGAAGCCTGCCGTGAACTTTCAACACCAACAGGCGGCGCACTGCGAAAGCGGCGTCATCTCCAGCCTCATGCGGCACCACGGCGCGCCGATGAGCGAGAGCATGGCGCTGGGCCTGTCGTCCGCCATTTCGTTCGCGTACCTGCCCTTCATCAAGCTGTCGGGCCTGCCGCTCATTTCGTACCGCATGCCACCCCGGGCGATCATCAAGGGCCTTTTGGCCCCGATGGCCGCGCGCTTTCGCTTCGAGACCTTCCGCAGCCCCGAAGCCGGCCAGAAGCGGCTCGACGCCTTGCTGGCCGACGGCCAGCTGGTGGGCCTGCAGACCTCGGTCTACTGGTTGCCGTACTTTCCGCCGAACATGCGCTTCCACTTCAACGCGCACAACCTGCTGGTGTACGGCAAGGACGGCGACGACTACCTGATCAGCGACCCGGTGTTCGAGGAGCCGGTGCGCTGCCCGAGCGGCGACCTGGCGCGCGCGCGCTTCGCCAAGGGCGTGCTCGCCCCCAAGGGCCTCATGTACTACCCGCAGGCCATCGAGCGCAAGGCGGTCGATGCCGCCTCGGTCACCAAGGCCATCCGCAAGACCGTGCGCACCATGCTCGCGCCGATTCCCATCGTCGGCGTGCGCGGCATGCGCACGCTGGCCAGGCGCATGCAGAAGCTGTCGCCCACCGACCCGCGCAGCGTCGACTTCATCGGCCACGTGGTGCGCATGCAGGAAGAAATCGGCACGGGCGGGGCGGGCTTTCGTTTCATCTACGCGGGCTTCCTGCAGGAGGCAGCGCAGCTGCTCGACAAGCCGCAGCTGCAGCAGATGTCCGAGCGGCTCATTGCCATCGGCGACGGTTGGCGCGCCTTTGCGCTCAAGGCGGCGCGCATGGTGAAGGGGCGCGAGGCGGTCGACCCTGCGGCGCTGGCGGACAAGCTGCGGGAGCAGGCGCAGCAGGAAGAGACTTTCTTCCGCGACCTCAAGGCTGCCGTCGCCTGATGCTGGCATTGCAGCAGCTCGGCTACCGCTATCCGCACGCCGAGGCGGCGGCGCTCGCCGACGTGTCGCTGGAGGTGGCCAGAGGCTGCGTGCTGGGCTTGCTGGGCCCGAACGGCGCTGGCAAGACCACGCTCATCTCGCATCTGTCGGGCGCCCTTGCGGTGCAGTCGGGCGAGATCCTCATCGACGGCCAGCCGCTGCGCCAGGTGCGCGCAAGAACGCCCACGCGCATCGCCGTGGCGCCGCAGGAGCAGGCCTTCTATCCGATGCTCACCGTCGCGGAGAACCTCGCGGTGTTCGCGGCGGCGGGCGGCCTGTCGGGCGCGCGCAAGAAGCAGCGCGTCGATGCCTGCACGCAGTTCGCCCAGCTGGAACAGTTCGCAGGCGTTCGCGCCGAGCGCCTCTCGGGCGGTCTGAAGCGACGGCTCAACCTGGCGATCGCCTTGCTGCCCGAGCCTGAACTGATGCTGTTCGACGAACCCACCGTGGGCGTCGATCCGCAATCGCGCGCCTTCATCCTCGACGCCATCAAGAGCCTCGCGCAGGCCGGCGCGGCCGTCATCTACGCGTCGCACTACATGGAAGAGATCGAGGCCATTGCCGACCGCGTCGCCATTCTCGATCGTGGGCATGTGCTGCGCGAAGGGGCGCTCGATGCCTTGCTCTCGAAGAGCGCGATGCTGCTCACGCTGGCCGCCGACGGGCTCGACGCCGACATGCTCGCGCACTTCGGCACCGTGGAGCGGGACGGTGTGCACTGGCGCATTCACTTGAACGAGCGCACCGGCCCCGCCACGGTGCTGGCCGCACTCGAAGCCGCCGGCATCGAAGTGCGCCACGCCGAGTTCGGCCGCCACGACCTCGAGCAGCTGTTCATGGCGCTCACCCACCGCTCGCTGCGCGACTGAACGCCCGCCCATGCTCCTCGCGCTCGTCAAGAAGGAACTGCTCGCCCTCGTGCGCGACATGCACGGCCTGGCCGCGTTGTTCCTCATGCCCATGGTCTTCATTGTGCTCATGTCGCTCACGCTGAAAGACATCTACCGCCCGCCGCTGGCCGAGCTGAGCTATGCCGTCGACATGCGCGACACGGCCACGCCCGCGCAGTGGCTGCAGCAGCTCTGGCAGCGCAACCACGGCGCGCCGCAGCCGCTGGGCACCGACTGGCAGGCGCGGCTGCGCAACGGCTCGCTGAAGTACGTGATCGTGATGGAGCCGGGGCTGTCCGAAGAGCTGGAGTCGGCCGCGCTGTCGACCCAGGCGCGTGTGCAATTGCTGACCGAACCCGGCATCGACGCCAACCTGTTCAACGCGCTGCGCGCCGAACTCATCGGTGCGTCGGGCGAGCTGAAGGCGCGGCTCGCACTGGCGGTGCCGGGCACGGCCGGCCCCGCGCCCGATGCGTCCATCCAGGCGATGGTGCGCGCCGAACGTTTCTCCACCGCCGGCCCGCGGCCGACCTCGGTGCAGCAGAACGTGCCGGCCTGGCTGGTGTTCGGCATGTTCTTCGTGGTGGCGTCGCTGTCCAGCCTGTTCGTGCAGGAGCGCAGCTCGGGCGCGCTTGGCCGCTTGCAGAGCCTGGGCGTGTCGCGCACCATGCTGCTGGCGTCGAAGGCGCTGCCGTACCTCGGCGTCAATGCGCTGCAGGCGGTGCTGATGCTGGCCGCCGGCATCTGGCTCATGCCGCTGATCGGCGGCGACGCGCTGTCGCTCGCGGGCATCCATTGGGGCGCGCTGCTGCTGTCGTTGGCAGCCGTGAGCCTGGCGGCGGTGAGCCTGTCGCTCGCGCTGGCCTGCCTGGTGCGCAGCCATGCGCAGGCCGCCACCATCGGGCCCATGGTCAATGTGCTGATGGCGGCGGCGGGCGGCATCATGGTGCCCAAGTTCGTCATGCCGGGCTTCATGCAGCGGCTGGTCGAGGTCTCGCCGATGAACTGGGGGCTCGAAGCGCTGCTGACCGTGCTGCTGCGCGGCGGCGGCGTGGCCGATGCGCTGCCGCAGATCGGCCGGCTGGCCGGGTTCGCGGCGCTGATGTTTCTTCTGGCCGTTTTTCTGTTTCGCAGGCGCACACCGTGAGCACCGTTACCCCTGAATTCATCGCCGGCCTGAAGGCCATGGTGCTCGAAGCCGTTGAAAAAGATGCGCCCCCGGGCGGCCTGGGCGACGACGAGCCGCTGTTCGGCCCCGAGGCCCGGCTCGACCTCGATTCGCTCGACGCCCTGCAGGTGTCGATGATCATCCAGCAGCGCTTCGGCCTGCGCATGCCCGACAGCAAGGAAACGCGCCGCGCGCTGACCTCCATTGCGCACCTGGCGCAGCACCTCGCGCAAGCGGGTAAGGCATGAGAAATGTCTTCCTGGCCGGCACGGGCCTGGCCAGCGTGCTGGGCGACGACATGCGCGCCGCGTTGGCGGCACTGCAGCGCGGCGGCGTTCCACCGACACCGGTGACGGTGGCGCACGGCGTGTGCTGGCCCGTCTACAAGCTGGCGGCACGAGAGGGCGACTGGACCGAGCGCGTGCGCCACACCGTGCGCAGCGTGGTTGCGCAGACCGGCGACTGGGGCGCGCGCACCGCGCCGTTGTTCGTCGCCTCGTCCTCGCTCGACATCGGCGGCATGGAGCACGTACCGCAGGATCAGCGTTTCGGTGGCGACCTGCAGGATTTTTCGGATGTGGTCGCACGCGCGCTGGACTGGCAGGGCCCGGTGTTCACCGTGTCCACCGCCTGCACCTCGGCGCTCAACGCCGTGCTGGCGGCTGCCGACCTGGTTCGCGGCGGCGATGCCGCGGAGGCGCTCGTCGTCGGCGCGGAGATGGACAACCGCTTCACCGTGGCCGGCTTCGGCGCGATGCAGCTGCTGGCACCCGACCGCGCGCAGCCCTTCGGCGCGCAACGCAAGGGCCTGGTGCTCGGCGAGGCCGTGGCGGCACTGCGCCTGCGTTGCGAGCCCGCGCGCTGGCAGGTCATGGGTGGCTCGAACGTGGTTGACGGCCGCAACCCGTCTGGCACCGAGGCCTCGGCCGTACGCGCGATGTGCCGGGAGGCGCTGGCGCGCAGCGGCCTGCAGCCCGGCGACATCGACCTGATCAAGGTGCAGGCCGCGGGCAGCCCGGTCAACGACGCCATCGAGGCCGAGGCGCTCAAGCAGGTGTTCGATGTGTTGCCGCCGCTGGTCTCGCTCAAGTCGGCCCTTGGCCACACGCTGGGCGCCGCCGGTGCGGCGGAGCTGGCCTTGCTGGCCGGCTGCATCGAAGGCCGTGTGTGGCCCGTGCGGGACTACCCGCTCGACGCGTCGCTGGGCATCGCCTTGAGCGAGCAGGCGCCGCGCACGCTGCGCCACATGCTGCTCAACGTGGCCGGGTTCGGCGGCGGCCATGCGTCGCTCGTGGTGAAGGACTGCGCGGCATGACGAGCGACACCGCGAGCGGCTGGCGCACCGTCGCCCACTTCGTGGCCGATCCGCTGCCCGAGGCATGGCGCGACGACCTGGCGCAACGCCTCGGCCGGCGGCCGCGCCGTGTCGGCCTGTGGACAGAGCTGGCGATGCACGGCGCGCGAAGCTGCGTCGATGCGGCCGGCGAAACCGCCTTGCCGGCCGACGCGCGCATTCGCGTGGCGAGCCTGCGCGGTGCGTGGAGCGCGATGCATGCGGGGCTGTCGCAGCTGGACATGGGCCTGCCGATGCCGTTCACCTTCATGCAGAGCCAGCCCGCGCTGATGCTGGCCGAAGTGGGCCGATGCCTCGAATGGCAGGGCGACGCGAGCTTCATGCTGTGCCGCGATCCGCAGCGCCTGCTGCAGCTTGCGAAGCGGGGCGCTGCGCGCGACGGATTGCTGTTCGGCGTGGTCGACGAAGCGTGCAACGGCGAGCCGGCACGCTCCGAGTGGTGGCGGCTGGTGCCCGCCTGAGCGGGTCGCTCAGCCTGCGATCGAGCGCTGCAGGTTGAGGCGCGCCCGCACCTCGAGCAGCGCATGCATGCGCGGCGTGGCGTAGAGGGCCGGGCGGTCGAGAAAGCGCTGAAGAATCTCGCGCCGGCGCGGCAGGCGCACCTCGAGCGGCACGAAGGCGTATTCGGCGCCCACCTGTTGCTCGTATTCGTCGAAGCGCGCGCGCTCGGCACCGAGGATCGACAGGTCGATGTCGATCAGCAGCTCGGCATCGCGGCCTTCGGGCACCGCGTCGTGCCGCGTGGCCATCACCAGTGCATGAACCCGGTCGGCTGCCGCGTCGCCCGCGCCCGCCGCCCGCAAGGCCTGCCGCGCCCAGTCGGCGCTGCGCGCTTCGTTGTCGTGCGCGTGCACGTCGTAGACCGCGTCATGGAACCAGAGCGCAAGCGCCACTTCGCCGGGGCGTTCGGCCAGCGCCTTCTCGCGCTCGAACCAGGCCAGGCATTCGCCCAGGTGCTGCATCGTGTGGTAGTGGCGCTGGGGCTCGCCGTAGCGGCGCTGCAACTCCGCGCACAGCGCATCGTTCGGCGCGTTGTTCGTCGCGGTGACGCCCAGCGCCTGCCAGGCCTCGTTCCAGTTCGCGCGCAGCGCCTCGGGCGTCATGGCGTCTACTGCTCCATCGCCGCCTTGACCTCTTGCCCGAGGTCGAGCACGGACATGGCGTAGTAGCTGCTCCAGTTGTAGCGCGTGATCACGTAGAAGTTGCGTGTGCCGGCCACGTAGCTCGGCGGCGCGTCGGCGCCGTTCTGCAGCTCGATCAGCGCGAGCAGGCCCTTGTGCCGGATGCCGTCGCCCTCGGGCACCGCGCCGGCGGCCACGAAGCTGTCGGTGCTGAAGGTCGGCAGGATGTCGGGCGCCATCAGCACCGCCTTCTGCAGCCGCGCTTCGTCGAAGTGCACCGGGTAGATGGCCGGCATGCCGGGCTTCCAGCCGAAGCCCTTGAAGTAGTTGGCGACCGAGCCGATCACGTCGGCCGGGTTGTTGACGAGGTCGACGCGCCCGTCGCCGTCGAAGTCGACCGCGTACTTGGCGATGCTGCTGGGCATGAACTGCGGCATGCCCATGGCGCCGGCGTAGCTGCCCAGCGGCGTGAGCGGGTCGTCGGCGGTGCGGCTCTCGGTGCTCAGGAAACTTTCGAGCTCGCCGCGGAAGAAGGCCTGGCGCTCGGCCGCGCGCGGGTGGCCGTCGGGAAAGTCGAAGGACAGCGTGGCCAGCGCGTCGATCACGCGGAAGCTGCCCATGTTGCGTCCATAGATGGTCTCCACGCCGATGATGCCGACGATGATTTCCGGCGGCACGCCGTAGACCTGCTCGGCGCGTGCCAGCGTGTCGGCGTTGGCGCGCCAGAAGCGCACGCCCGCCGCGATGCGCACCGGGTCGATGAAGCGGCTGCGGTAGGTCTGCCAGTTCTTCACGGTGCCGACCGGGCCGGGCAGCATGAGCCGAGGCACGTTGGGCAGGAAGCGCGCGCTGCCGATGGTGGCGCGCACCCAGTCGCGGTCAAGGCCGCGGCGCGCCGCCACCTCGTCGGCGAACTGCATGGCGTCGTCGCGCGTGGCGTACGGCGTGCTGCCGCGCACCGGGTTGACCGTGGCCGCGCGGCCGTTGGAGGACTTCTGTGCCAAAGCCCCCGTGGACCAGGCGCAGCAGGCGGCGAGGAGAGCGGCTGCCGCAGCGGCGCGCGACGGCGTGGGGAGAAAAAATCGCATGGGCCGATTGTGCCGCCCGCCCGCGCGGCGCCTGTTCGGGGACACAAGTGGTTTCAGCCGCGCGGGTCGGCGCTGGGCCAGGCGAGGCGGCGGAACTCGGCGCGCAAGGCGGACAGCGAGCCGGGCGTGGCTGCGGCGTAGCGCTGCGCCTCGAGCTTCAGCAGCCAGTCGCGCACGGCGTGCGCGGCGGGGCCGAAGCGCGCGTCTGCCGCCTGCGCCATCTGCCGCGGCGGGGCCGTCTCCGGCAATGGGAGGCCGGCCTTGGCGAGCCTTGCACGCGCCTGGTCCAGCAGGCGCAGCCAGGGGTCGTGGCGGCTGCGCTCCCACAGCGTCCATGCCGCGCCGGCCAGGCTCGCGCCGATCAGCAGGTAGAGCAGCACATAGGCCAGGTCCTCGAGGCTAGGCGCCTCGAAGCCGATGTTCTTCAGCAGGTTGAGCTGGCGGCTCTGGGTGTAGTTGAGCACCCACTGGTTCCAGCCGTTGTTGACGGCCTCCCAGGCGGCGCGGATGTTCTGCGCGAGCGTGGGGCTCATGGCGCCGATGGCGCCGGCGAACAGGCCGGGCTGCGGCACGAGCCGCTGCTGCTGGCCGATGCGCCCGGGCGAAACCGACGCCGTCGGGTCCACGCGCGTCCAGCCGGTGCCTTCCTGCCACACCTCGGCCCACGCATGGGCGTCGCTCTGGCGCACCACCCAGTACTTGTCGAGGCTGTTGAACTCGCCGCCCTGGTAGCCGGTGACGATGCGCGCCGGCACGCCCAGGTTGCGCATCAGCACCACGAAGGCCGAGGCGATGTGCTCGCAGAAGCCCTCCTTGCGGTCGAACCAGAACTCGTCGGCGGTGTCGTTGCCGTACACGCCGGGCTCCAGCGTGTAGGTGTAGCCGCCGGTGCGCAGGCGGCGCAATGCGGCCTGCACGAAGGCTTGCGCATCGGCGTGGGCCAGCGCGGGGTCGGCCCGCATGTCGGCGGCCAGCGCGGCGGTGCGCGGGTTGGCGCCCGGCGGCAGCGCCAGGTAGGCCTGCAGCTGGCCGCCGGTGCGCTTGAGCGGGCCGCTCGTGAATTGCGGGTAGCTCTCGGCGCGGTAGCGCACCAGGTCGTTGAGGGGGCGGTTCGCCAGCCATTGCAGGTCGGGCGTGCCGCTGACTTCGAAGCCGGGCGCATCGGGTGCCTTCTGGGCGGCGTCGAGCGTCAGCAGCCAGGGCCGGTTGCTGGCTTCGAGCGTGACCTCGTAGCGCACCGGCTCGCCGCTCACGCGCAGGTTGGGAGACCATTGCCCGCCGCGCGCCCACGACGGCAGCGCGGTCCATTCGCGGCCGTCGAACTGCGCGAGCACCGGGCCGCGAAAGTACAGCTGGCTTTGCGCGGGGGGGCGGTCGCCCTCGAACTTGATGCGCGCGGCGATGCTGTCGTCCAGCGCCAGCTCGGCGATGGTGCCCACGCGCATGGTGTTCGACAGGCCGGTGCGCCCCGTCATGGCGTCGCTCGGCGTGCCCCACAGCGGCGCGAATCGCGGGAACAGCAGGAACAGCGCCAGCATGATCGGCGCGCCGGCCAGCGCCATCCATCCGGCGGTGCGCGCGGCCCGCATCAGCGGCGGCCGCCCCACCGGCATGTGCGCATTGACCAGCGCCGTCAGCAGGCCCAGCAGTGCCAGCAGCATGGTGAAGGCGGTCAGCAGCGACTGCGAGTAGAAGAAGTTCGTGAGCATCGCGAAGAAGCCCAGGAAGAAGATCACGAAGGCGTCGCGCCTGGCGCGCAGCTCCAGCGTCTTCAGCGCCAGCAAAATCACCACCAGCGTCACGCCCGCGTCGCGGCCCAGCAGGGTGCGGTGCGTGGCGTAGGTGGCGCCCAGCGTCATCGCCAGCAGCGCGATGCGCCACCATTTGCCGGGCAGCGGCTGCGCCTGCACCGCGAGCATGCCGCGCCAGAACAGGACCATCGCGGTGATGGCGGTGCACCACCAGGGAAGGTTCTCGACCTGCGGCAGCACGATCAGCGCGATGACGGCCAGCAGGAACAGCGTGTCCCTCGCGTCCCGCGGCAAGGCGGCCAGCCGGGTCATGAGCTTGTTCATGCGTGCGCTTTCTTCAGCACAGGGCCAGGGCTTCGAGGCATGCGCGCTTGTGCGCTTCGCCCTGCGACGGTTTCACGACGCGGCCCGCCACGCGCATGCCGTAGTCCACGCCCAGGCGGTCGGCCATCAGCACCCAGGCGCACAGGCGCGAGATGCGGGCTTCGGGGTCGGCAATGCCGGTGTGCTGCGCATCGAGCCAAAGCTCCTCGCGCTGCGTTTGCTGCGTGTCGCGGCTGACGAGGTCTTCCGAGCCGGCGGCCTGCGCGCGGGCCGCCTTCTTCCAGACGACCAGCTTCAATGGATCGCCGCGCCGGTAGGCGCGCACGCCGTCGTACTCCCCGGCGCTGTGGGCGCGCAACGCCGCGGACATCGCGGCCGCGCCCGACAGCGGCTCGCCCGGCGGCAGCGGCGGCGGATGCGCTTCGGGTGTGGGGTACACCAGCATCTTCGCGGCCGGGCGCCACACCGTCCACACGCGAAAGGTGCCGAGCGGAAAGCGGGTCTCCGCCGTCAGCGGCGGCACCGCATGCAGGCCCCGCCGTTCGGGCTGGAAGGCGATCTCCACGGTCGACGTGCCTTCGGCCGGCACGTCGGTCCAGGCCCATTGCCCGCTGCCGCGCACCGCCATGCCGATGCCGTAGCGCACGCTGCGCCGCGTGTTGTGCAGCACCACGCGAAAGACCGCGGCGGCGCCCGCGTAGTGCGCCTCCGGCGCCACCATGTGCATCGCCAGCCCGCGCAGCGTGCCGTGGCACACGTGCATGCCCACGGCCACGCTGCCGGCCAGCAGGAAGGTCAGCAGGTAGCCCAGGTTGAGCTGGTAGTTGATGGATGCGACCAGCAGCACCAGCAATGTGGCCGCGAGCGTCCAGCCGGCCCGCGTGGGCACGATGTAGACGTTGCGCTGCGTCAGCTCCAGCGTGTCCGACGGCGGGCGGCGCGACAGGAACCAGCCGTCGATGCGCGAGCGGAGGTTCACGGCAAGGGCACGGCCGCGATCATGGCGCGCACCTGCTCGACCGCGCCGCGGCCCGCGTCGCCCACGGGCGTGAGGCGGTGGGCAATCGTCTGCGGCAGCACGGCCTGCACGTCGTCGGGCGCGACGTAGCTGCGGTTGGCCAGCAGCGCCTGCGCCTTGGCCGCGCGCAGCACCGCGATGCCGGCGCGCGGCGACAGTCCCTGCAGGAACCAGCGGCCCGAGCGGGTGGCGGCGATCAGGTCCTGCACGTAGTTGAGCAGCGCATCCGCCGCATGCACCTGCTGCACGCGCTGCTGCAGGGCGGTGAGTTCCTCGGCGGTCAGCAGGGCGGGCAGGGTGGCCAGCATTTCGCGGCGGTCGGCGCCCGCGAGCAGCAGGCGCTCGGCGGCGCGGTCGGGGTAGCCGAGCGAGATGCGCATCAGGAAGCGGTCGAGCTGCGACTCGGGCAGCGCGAAGGTGCCGAGCTGGTCCTGCGGGTTCTGCGTGGCGATCACGAAGAAGGGCGTGGGCAGCGGACGGGTTTCGCCTTCGACGGTCACCTGTTTTTCTTCCATCGCCTCGAGCAGCGCGCTTTGCGTCTTGGGGCTGGCGCGGTTGATTTCGTCGGCCAGCAGCACCTGCGCGAAGATCGGGCCGGGATGGAACACGAAGGACTGTTGCGCCCGGTCGTAGATGGCCACGCCCGACAGGTCGCCCGGCATCAGGTCGGCCGTGAACTGCACGCGCGAAAAATGCAGCCCGAAGGTGTGCGAAAGCGCGTGCGCCAGCGTGGTCTTGCCCACGCCCGGCACGTCCTCGATCAGCAGGTGGCCGCCCGCCAGCAGGCAGGCCACGCAGTCGCGCACCTGGGCCTCCTTGCCCACGATCACCGTGTTAAGCTGATTTAGCAATGTGGCTAGCTTTGCGGCGACGTCCATATTTGTATCCATATGCAAACGATACCGTAAGACGTGCTGGCCCCATGCCGCGTGAGGTCTGGACGTGGCGGCAGAGACACAGGGGCACGTGGCGATAGACACATGGGCAAGACCGGCTACTTCACACACCGCGATTTCTGGAAGCACGACATGGGCGAGGGGCATCCCGAGTGCCCCGGCCGGCTGGACGCCATCGAAGACCGCCTGCTGCTCACCGGCGTGGGCGATGCGCTCGAGCACTGCGAGGTGCCGCTGGCCACCCTGCAGCAGATCACCCGGGCGCACAGCGCGGCGCATGTGGAGAACCTCGAGGCCCTGCACCAGCGCCTGGTGGCCGACGAGCCCGCCGGCGGCCCCGACCACGCGCAGGTCGACCCCGACACCGTGCTCACCCGTTTCACCCTGCTGGCCGCGCGCCGCGCCGCCGGCGCCGCCATTGCCGCGACCGACGCCGTGATGGCCGGCGAGCTCGAGAACGCCTTCTGCTCCGTGCGCCCGCCCGGCCACCATGCGTGCCGCGAGCAGGCCATGGGCTTTTGCTTCTTCAACAACGTGGCCATTGCGGCGCGGCATGCGCTGGACGTGCACGGCCTGGAGCGCGTGGCCGTCGTCGACTTCGACGTGCACCATGGCAACGGCACAGAGAACATCCTGTCGAACGACCCGCGCGTGCTGATGGTCGGGTTCTTCCAGCACCCGTTCTATCCGTTCAGCGGCACCGAGCACCCTGCGTCGAACATGCTGAACATGCCCATTCCGGCCTACACCCGGGGCATGGACGTGCGCGAGATGATCGAGGCCGCCTGGATGCCGCGGCTCGAGGAATTCAAGCCGCAGATGGTCTTCATCAGCGCCGGCTTCGACGCACACCGCGAAGACGACCTGGGCCAGCTCGGGCTCAACGAGAACGACTTCGCCTGGATCACCGGCCGCGTGCACGACGTGGCCAGGCGCCATGCCAAGGGCCGCATCGTCTCGATGCTCGAAGGCGGCTACAACCTCGACGCCCTGGCGCGCAGCGTGGAAGCCCACATCCGCGTGCTGGCGGACCTTTAGCGCGACCGGCGCACGCGGGTGCGCTCCGATTTTTTCTTCATAGATGAATTTCAACGACTTCACCCAACGCCTGAGCCAGGTCGATGCGCGCGGCCTGGGCATCGAACTCGCTGCGCTGGTGGCCTGCGTGGCGCTGGCCTGGGCCCTGTGCAAATGGTTCGGGCGCGACCAGCCCAAGGACTCCATCTGGTTCGGCGAGCGCACCTTCGACGGCGTGCTGTTTCCGCTGCTGGCGCTGGTGCTCACCGAGGTCGCCCGGCGCGTGGTGATCGATTTCCAGACCGTGCTGGTGCTGCGCATCGCGGTGTCGGTGTTCCTGTCGCTGGCGGTCATCCGGCTGTTCGCGCGGGTGCTGCGCGCGGTGTTCCCTGCGTCCAACCTCGTGCGGCTGCTGGAGCGCACCATCTCCTGGCTGGCGTGGATTGCGGCGGTGCTGTGGATCGTGGGCCTGCTGCCGCCGGTGCTGGCCGAGCTCGACGACATCACGCTGGCCTTCGGCAAGACGCGCGTGAGCCTGCAGACCATCTTCCAGGGTGTGCTGTCGGCCGGGCTGGTGCTGGTGATCGCGCTGTGGATTGCCAGCACCATCGAGAAGCGCATCCTGCGCGAGGCCGTCACCGACCTGTCGATGCGCAAGGTGGCGTCGAATGCGGTGCGTGCCTTTCTGCTGCTGGTGGGGCTGCTGTTCGCGCTGTCGGCGGTGGGCGTGGACCTGACGGCGCTGTCGGTGCTGGGCGGCGCGCTCGGCGTGGGCCTGGGGTTCGGGCTGCAGAAGCTGGCCGCCAACTACGTGAGCGGCTTCGTGATCCTGCTGGAGCGCTCGATCCGCATCGGCGACAACGTGAAGGTCGACACCTTCGAGGGCCGCATCACCGACATCAAGACCCGCTACACCCTCATTCGCGCGGGCAACGGTCGCGAGGCCATCGTGCCGAACGAGTCGCTCATCACCAGCCGGGTGGAAAATCTGTCCCTGGCCGACCGCAAGTTCAACATCACGACGACCATCGTGGTCGGCTACGACAGCGACGTGTCGCAGGTGCAGGCCATCCTGTGCGAGGCCGCCAAGGCCCAGTCGCGCGTGATGACCGACCCGGAACCCGTGGCCTTCCTGATGAACTTCGCGCCCGACGGGCTGGAGTTCACGCTGAACTTCTGGGTGGCCGACCCCGACAAGGGCAAGGACAACCTGCGCTCGGCGATCAACATCGCCATCCTCGACGGGCTGCGCGCCGCGGGCATCGACATTCCCTATCCGCAGCGCGTGGTGCGTGTGGAATCGCTGCCCGCCGCCCCGGAGTCCGCGGCGTTGAATTCCGCCGACCGCTGATCGGGCGCCAGCTGGCGGCGGGCGTCAGTCCGGTCGCCTAGAGGCCTGCGCATCGGCCGCCGCACGCCCGTGCCAGCCGAGCCGCCGCGCGAGCGACTTCGAGCGCGGCACGTCGCGCAGCAGCGGCGGGATCGACAGCGCCAGCAGCAGCGCGGCAAAGGGCACGACGCAGACGAAGCCCACGTACTTGAACCCCAGCGCGCCCACCGCGCCGCCCAGCACGAACATGCACACCAGCCCGCCCGACCTGCGCAGCCGGGCGCGGTCATGGCGAACCGGCACCGGGGCCGGGGCGGTGCCCGCGCGCCGATTCCAGTAGAGCATCTTGCCCAGCTCGATCCCCACGTCGGTGATGTTGCCCGTCATGTGGGTCGTGCGGATGCTGCCTCCCGAAGTCTTCGACGCCACCGCGTTCTGCAGGCCCATGATGAAGGACAGCAGCAGCACGGTGAGCGGCACCGCGAAGGGCGTCGGCCACGTCAGCGTGATGGCGCCCATCAGCCCGAACGGGAACATGAGCGCGGCTTCCAGCAGCAGCGGCAGTGCGTACACGCCGTGCAGGCGATGCTGCCGGCTCCAGTTGACGAGCATCGCGCAGACGGCGGCCCCGCTCATGAACGCGAGGATGGCGCCCAGCGCATTCAGCAGCAGGGTGGCGTTGCCCAGCACCATGCCGTCGGCCAGCTGCGAGGCGAAGCCCGTCATGTGCGAGGTGTACATGTGCAGCACCAGGAAGCCGCCCGCATTGATGGCGCCGGCATTGAAGGCCAGCAGCAGGCCGAGCGCCAGGTTCGTCGACGGCGCGCGGTGGCGGTTGGTAAGAAAGCGAAGTCTGCGCATGGGCACCTCGAAGGCCGAAGCCGGCCGGCCTTCGGATTGTCAGCGCTGCGTCCAGCGCCAGTGCTCGATCTCCGGCATGTCCTTGCCGTGGCGCACGATGTAGGCCCGGTGCTCGAGCAGACGGTCGCGCAGGTGCTGTTGCACATGGCCGGCGGTGTCGCGGATGCGCGGCACGCGGTCTATGGCGTCGGCGGCCAGGTGGAAGCGGTCGAGCCGGTTGAGCACCGTCATGTCGAAGGGCGTGGTGGTGGTGCCTTCTTCCAGGTAGCCGTGCACGTGGAAGTTGCCGTGGTTGCGCCGCTTGTAGGTCAGCCGGTGGATCAGCGCGGGGTAGCCGTGGAAGGCGAAGATCACCGGCGCGTCGGTGCTGAAGATGGAGTCGAACACCGCGTCCTCCAGCCCGTGCGGATGGCCCGAGGGCGACTCCAGCGCCATCAGGTCGACCACGTTCACCACGCGCACCTTCAGGTCGGGCAGCAAGGTGCGCAGCAGGTCGACGGCGGCCATTGTCTCCAGCGTGGGCACGTCGCCCGCGCAGGCCATCACCACGTCGGGCGCCACGCCGTTGTCGTTGCTGGCCCAGTCCCAGATGCCCAGGCCCACCGTGCAGTGGCGCTCGGCCGCGGCCATGTCCAGCCACTGCGCCTCGGGCTGCTTGCCCGCCACGATCACGTTGACATAGTCGCGGCTGCGCAGGCAGTGGTCGGTGACGGACAGCAGCGTGTTGGCGTCGGGCGGCAGGTACACGCGCACCACCTCGGCCTTCTTGTTCACGACCTGGTCGATGAAGCCCGGGTCCTGGTGGCTGAAGCCGTTGTGGTCCTGGCGCCAGACGTGGCTGGTCAGCAGGTAGTTCAGCGACGCGATGGGGCGGCGCCATGGAATGTGGCGCGTCACCTTCAGCCACTTCGCATGCTGGTTGAACATCGAGTCGACGATGTGGATGAAGGCCTCGTAGCACGAGAAAAAGCCATGGCGCCCCGTCAGCAGGTAGCCCTCGAGCCAGCCCTGGCACAGGTGCTCGCTGAGCACCTCCATCACGCGGCCGTCGGGCGCGACGTGGTCGTCGCCCGGCAGGATCTCGGCGGTGGAGGTGCGGTTGCTCACATCGAACACCGCACCCAGGCGGTTGGACGCGGTCTCGTCGGGACCCATGAGGCGGAAGTTGCTGTCCGCCGCGTTGAGCCGCATCACGTCGCGCAGGAACTCGCCCATGACGCGCGTGGCCTCGGCGTCCACCGCGCCGGGCTTCGCCACCGCCACGGCGTAGTCGCGGAAGTCGGGCAGCTTGAGGTTCTTCAGCAGCAGGCCGCCGTTGGCATGTGGGTTCGCGCCCATGCGGCGCGTGCCCTTCGGCGCCAGCGCAGCGATGTCGGCGCGCAGTGCGCCGTCGGCATCGAACAGCTCCTCGGGCCGGTAGCTCTGCATCCATTGCTGCAGCAGGGCGATGTGCCCGGGCTTGTCGGCAAAGCCGGTCAGCGGCACCTGGTGCGCGCGCTGCGTGCCCTCGATGGGCACCCCGTCCACCGTTTTCGGACCGGTCCAGCCCTTGGGCGAGCGCAGCACGATCATGGGCCAGCGGTGTCGGCGGCTGAAGCCGTCCGATCGCGCCTCCACCTGGATGGCGCGGATGGCGTCGAGCGACGCGTCCAGCGCGGCCGCCATCTGCCCGTGCATCGGCATGGGGTCATGGCCCGACACGAAGCGCGGCTCGTAGCCGTAGCCGCGCAACAGCTGCGTGAGCTGTTCGTCGCCGATGCGCGCGAGCACCGTGGGTCCGGCGATCTTGTAGCCATTCAGGTGAAGGATCGGCAGCACCGCGCCGTCGCATGCGGGGTTGAGGAACTTGTTCGAATGCCAGCTGGCCGCGAGCGCGCCGGTCTCGGCCTCGCCGTCGCCGATGACGCAGCAGGCCAGCAGGTCGGGGTTGTCGAACACCGCGCCGTGCGCGTGCAGCAGCGAATAGCCTAGCTCGCCGCCTTCGTGGATCGACCCCGGCGTCTCGGGCGACACGTGGCTCGGGATGCCGCCGGGGAACGAGAACTGCGTGAAGAGGCGCTTGAGGCCTTCCGCGTCGCGCGAGATGTGCGGATACACCTCGCTGTAGGTGCCTTCGAGGTACGTGCTGGCCACCACACCCGGCCCGCCGTGGCCCGGACCGGCGATGAAGATCGCATCGAGGTCGCGAGCATTGATGGCCCGGTTCATGTGCGCATAGATGAAGTTCAGGCCCGGCGTGGTGCCCCAGTGGCCCAGCAGGCGCGGCTTGATGTGTTCCAGCGCCAGCGGCTCGCGCAGCAGCGGGTTGCCCATCAGGTAGATCTGGCCCACCGAGAGGTAGTTGGCGGCGCGCCACCAGGCATCGAGCAGGGTGAAGTCTTCCAGGGGCGGGTGAACGGCGGGGTTGGGCATGCGTAGGGCTCCGGTCAGGGCGTGCGGGCGCCTGCGATGGCAGGCGTTGTCTTGAGCGCGACTGTGCGCGCACGGTGTGTGCTGGTCTGTTCGACGTCGCACAGACGAGGCACCAGGGGCAAGACCTGTCGCATCTTGTCGGCGTGAGTGGCTTCGCCATGCACTTCGTCTTGGTGGGGCAGCGCACGGACGCTCGCGGCGATTGGGCGCACCGTTGCAGGTCAACAGCTCTTCTTCTGCAATCCAGCGGTGCCGTCGTCGCATCGCGTTCCCGAGGGTATTCACATGTCGCTATTCCACGCCGTTGTCTGGGCCGACCATCACAGCGCCCAGATCCTGCAGTTCGACGCCACCCAGGTGCTGGAAAAGCAGGTGAAGTCGCATGTCCACTACACCCGTCAGCATGGCAGCCAGGTGCGCAGCGAGCATGAGTTCTTCGGTGACGTCTGCGACGCGCTGGCAGGCGTCACGCAGGTGCTCATCGCGGGTTCGCACACGGTGCAAACCGACTTTCGCCACTACGTCGAGAGGCACCGCCCCGACGTGGGCAACCAAATCGTCGGCTGGCAGACGCTGGACCATCCGACCACCAATGAACTGGTTGCCCTGGCGCGGCGCTATTTCTCCACCCACGAGGGAATGGCAGCGCCCATGAAAGCAAATTGAATATCCAGGCCTTCGAAGTTTCCACTTCAAGGCGCCTTGAAGGCGCTGTTCACTTCAGCAATTCGGCGGTCACCACCTTGGTGGCCTTGAAGTCCTCGTGGTACTCGTCAAGCACGCGGCGCGTGAACCTGCCGACCGCCGCATATTCGGCGTCGGTGAGGTTGGCCAGTGAGACGCGTGCGGACATGTCGATCACCTCGAAGCCCTTGCCCGGCAGCAGCACCACACCGGTTTCTTCGGCGAGTCGAAAGAGAAAGTCGATGCCGAGCTCGCGCTTGACGAACCAGCCCTCGAAGTCGAGCCCGTAGAGCTTGCAGCCGAGCTCCTGCAGGTCGATGAGGGTGTAGTAGTTGACGTCGTTGGCCGTGCGGTCGACCGGAACGCCCATGCTCCGGTAGAGCGTTTGATGCCGCTGGCGAATGAGCAGCTTGGCGGCCTCCTTGTAGTGGCCCTGGCGGTCCATCAGGCCGTTCAGTGCGAACAGCGCCATCTGCAGTTGCTGCGGCACCGACAGGCCGGCGGTGTGGTTCAGTGCCACAGCGCGGCTGTCGGCCACCAGCCGGTCGATGAAAAGCAGCTTGCGCGGTTCGGTGGTCAGCGTCGCGTAGCGCGTGTCGAGCAGCAGCTTCGACGCTTCCGGCAGCGCGGCCAGCGCGGCGTCCAGCACGTTGTCGTGGTGCAGCGCGATGGCACCCAGGCGCCAGCCCGTGGCGCCGAAGAACTTGGAGAACGAATACACGCACAAGGTGTTGCGCGGGCACTTGGCAAACAGCGAGACGAAGTCGTCGGCGAAGGTGCCGTAGACGTCGTCCGTCACGATCAGCAGGTCGCTGCGTTGCGTGGAGACCAGCGTTGCGATCTTGTCGAGCATCCGGTCGGAGAGCTTGGAAGAGGGTGGGTTGCTCGGGTTCACGAGAAAGAAGATCTTGATGGCCGGGTCCAGCAGCTTGCCGATCTCTTCGTCGGGAAACTGCCAGTCGGCGTGGCCGTCCATTCGCACGTCGACGACTTCGAGGCCGTATTCGGCCAGCAGCGGTATCTCGAGGTAGGGGGAGAAGATCGGCGTGCCGATGGCGATCTTGTCGCCCGGCTTCATCAGCTTGTTGGCCAGCAGGCTCTGGAAGATGTAGGCCATGGCGGCGGTGCCGCCCTCGGTGGGAAACACCGAGAAGCTGCCGTCCGATTTCATCGGGCCGAACATCTCCTGCGCCAGGTAGGCCTTGACGATCGTCTCGGTGTGCGCCAGCGCGCGCGGCGGTGTCGGGTAGTTGCAGCCCAGGAAGGCCGAGGTCATCTCGAACAGGAAGGCATCGCGGTCCAGGCCCAGCCGGTCCTTCACGTACGAGATGGCCGAGCGCAGGAACTTGATGCCGTCGCTGTCGTTGCGGCTCGAGGCATAGGCCTCGAAGCGCTGCACGATGCCCTGCAGCTCCGGCAGGCCGCCGAAGCCGCTGTCCAGGTAGGAGTAACTGCGCTCTGCTTCGAGCATCGAGAACTCTCCCAGGCTCAGGAAGGCCCAGCGCGGCAAGGTCGCAAGGAAGTTGGGATTGCCGCGCCCGGCATTGAGCATCAGGCGCTGGGCGTCCGACGATGCCCGCTGGATGAGCTGGTCTTTCAGTTCGAAGGGGCTCAGGTCGTCGAATTGGCTGAAGTCTTTTTCGGGGGTCATGGTGTACCAGGGTGAGGTCAGGGAGCCGCGTTCCTGGTGACCAGACCGACGATGATCGGGCCCCAGAGCGTCAGGAAAACATTCGCAACGGCATACGTCACGGTGAAGGAAACGACCGGCGTGGCATTGCCGGCCTTGGCGAGCAGCGCCGCGAATGCCGGGTTGGCGCTGCGGCCGCCCGCGACGCAGGCCAGCGCTTCGATCGGGTTGCGAATGCGCAGCACGTAGTACGAGAAGTAGAAGGTGACGATCTGTGGGATCAGCGTCACGCCGAACCCGAGGAACAGCAGGGTCAGCCCGTATTTCTGGATGGCGACCAGTGCCTGCGGCCCGGCGGTGATGCCCACAATGCCCACGAACACGGCCAGGCCGAAGTCGCGAAGAAAATTCGAGGCGCCCAGCGGCAGGGCCGCAAACCTCGGGTGAACGCTGCGCAGCCAGCCGAACATCAGCCCCGACAGCAGGCAGCCGCCGCCGCTGCCGATGGAGATCGGCACGCCCCACAGCTTGAACTCGATCAAGCCGATCAGGATGCCCACCGCCATGCCGATGCCGAAGAAGATGAAGTCCGTCACGGCCGCGGCGCCGATGCGGTAGCCGATCTTCGGCTCGACCCGGTCGAGGTCTTGCGGGCGGCCGATGAAATGCAGTTCGTCGCCGCTCTTGAGCAACAGCTTGTCGAGCAGGGGCAATGCATGCCCCATGCGCTTGACCTGCGTCAGGAACACGCCGTGGCGGGTCTCGATGCGGGTGTGGTCGTGGATGTCGCCCACTTCCCGGCCGCTGAGGGCCCGGCTCGTCAGGATGATGTCGCGCTCCTCCTCGACGATCGAATAGCCGTCGGGTGCCGGCGCCTCGTGCCCGAACAAGGCGAGCGCGGGCCCCATCACCGCCACCTTGCCGCTCACCGCGACGATGTCGCCCGCCAGGATCGCCGTGGCATCGGTGATCTCCAGCGTCTTGCCGTCGCGCACGACGGCCTCCACAGCGGCGTCGGACAGCGTGGTGTTCAGCTGGAGCGTGGTCCGCCCGACGGCGGTGCCCTGTGGCGTGGCCAGGTAGAAGCGCGTGACGATGCTTCGAACCGCATCGAACTGGCCGGGGTCAAGCTCGGCGCGGCCGCCCGACAGGGTCTTGGCGAGCTTGACCGCTTCCTGCCGGATGTCCCACTTCATCACGGCCGGGAAGAACCAGGTGACCAGGATGATGGGCCCGAGCGAGCCGAAGATGTAGCAGACCGCGTAGCCGACGGCCACGTTGGTCTGCATGGTCTTGACCAGCTCCGGGGACAGGCCGAGCTTGGCGATGGCGTCTCCCGCCGTGCCGATGATGGCCGACTGGGTCAGACCGCCCGCGGCGAGGCCGGCGGCCATGCCGCGGTCCAGGCCGAACATCCATGCGGCCGCCAGCACGCACAACAAGCCGGTGAGGCACATGATGAAAGCCGACGCCAGCTGGTTGAGCGAACGACGGTTCAGTGCATGGAAGAACTGCGGACCGCCCTGGAAGCCGACGGCGTAGATGAACAGCGCGAAGAAGATCGCCTTGATGCCGTCGTCCAGGTGAATCCCGAACTGCCCGATGAGCACGCCGACCAGCAGCGTGCCCGCCACCCCGCCGAGCACGAACTTGCCGATCTTGATCTTTCCGACCAGATAGCCGAGCGCGATGGTGACGAAGAGTGCGACCAGCGGGGAACTGGTGAAGAGATGGCCGATCACCGCAGCATCGCCTTTGCGGCGTTGAACAGCGGGTCGGGCGTTCCGCGGGCGTCGAGACTGCCACCGCCGTGGCGGGCTTCCGCCAGCACCTCGATCAGAGGGGTGGCCTCGAGATATTTTTCCTCTGGGCCTGTGATGCGACAGGCGTCGCGTTTTTCTTCTTCAAATGTCATGGGGGATGCCTTGTGCAGATCGGCCCCGACCATGCGCCCCGATGAGCGGTGCGTCCGTACGCTGGCGCACCGAAGATGTTCCGCCGGATGGGGTCCAGCCGACGGGATCAGCCGAAGTTGCTGTGGGGTGCGGGTGCCTTCTTGCCCGACCTCCGGGTCGCCATTGGTCGGCAAGCCGCATGGTTGTGGAATTTCACGCGCCGGACGGCTGACCCAGAAGCTCGGCATAGGCACGACGGTCAGCGTCGTAGCAGGTGCATGCGGCCTCTTCGAGCCCGCTGCGGTTCAGCACATGGACCTCTCCGCGGTGGTATTCGATCAGCCCCTCGCGTTGCAATGCGCTCGCCGCATTGGTGACGCCCACCCTTCGAACCCCGAGCATGTACGCAAGGAACTCCTGCGTCACATGGAAGGTCTCGGCCCGCGCCCGGTCCCCACTCATCAGCAGCCACCGGGCCAACCGGGCATTGACCAGGTGGAAGCGCTGGCATGCGGCCGAGTGGGCCAGTTGAAGCATCAGCACATAGATGTAGCGCTTGAGCAGGCGTTGAAGTGCGGGGCTCCGTTCCATCTCATGGGCAAAGGCGTCTGTACCGACGCGCAATGCGACGCCGGGCCCTTGAACCAGTGCGTGCAGCGGCGCGGTGGGAACATCCAGCGCGAGTTGCGCGCCCAGCATGCCTTCGCGGCCGATCATGCCCACTTCCACACCCGTACTTCCCTCGACCTTCGCCACCAGCGAGATGAATCCTTCGGTCGGAAAGTACACATGGCGGGTGAGGGCGCCAGGTTCGCAAAGAACCTCCGCCAGGTCCAGCTGTACCGGCTCACAGGCCGCGACAAGGCGTTCGCGATCCCTGGCCGGAAGCAACTGGATGAGGTGATTTTCGTTCGATGGCATATGTGGGGCTCCGCAGGCTGCAAGGCCTTGAGTTGCAGCCTGCACGTGTCGGTGTCATTCGACTGTCTGTCAGCGCACATAGATGGAAGAGAGGCGGGAGCTCCAGATACGGCTTCGCCCGAGGCGGTCGATGGCGGGCTGAAATGGCGCACGCGGATCCATCGGCATCAAAAAGATCAAACGGGGTCGACGCGGCGATAGCTGTCCGCCCGGCAAGGCCGAGCCTGTGCGCAGGCGCCTGGTTCGCGCTGGATGGCAGCGAGAGGGTGTTTACGGTCGGCAAGGTGTGCCAATATCGTTACCAGTCGGCATTGCCCCACGCCCCCGACGCTGCTTTATAATCGAAGAAAAGCACGATCGTTCTTTTTATCGGCATCGCTGTTGTCGAGAAGAGCGCGAAGGCTGCAAAGGTCGCGTCCTAGAATGACCGGTTGCCCTCAAAAGCCCCCTTTTTGCAATCCAATGGAGTCAAGTCAATGAAGGTTCTTGTACCTGTCAAACGGGTCGTCGACTACAACGTCAAAGTGCGCGTGAAGAGCGACGGCACCGGGGTGGACATTGCCAACGTGAAGATGAGCATGAACCCGTTCGACGAGATCGCGGTCGAAGAGGCGGTGCGCCTGAAGGAAAAGGGCATCGTGACCGAAGTCATCGCCGTGTCCTGCGGCGACGCGAAGTGCCAGGAAACCCTGCGCACCGCGATGGCCATCGGCGCGGACCGCGGCATCCTGGTCGAGACCACCGAAGAGCTGCAGCCGCTGGCCGTGGCCAAGCTGCTCAAGGCGCTGGTCGACAAGGAACAGCCCTCGCTGATCATCCTGGGCAAGCAGGCCATCGACGACGATGCCAACCAGACCGGCCAGATGCTGGCTGCGCTGGCCGACCTGCCGCAAGCCACCTTCGCCTCGAAGGTCGACCTGGCCGCCGACAAGGTCACCGTGTCGCGCGAAGTCGACGGCGGCATGGAAACGCTGACCCTCACGCTGCCGGCCGT